>JAGBHE010000044.1 GCA_017935675.1 Clostridia bacterium
ATTTTTATGGACGTGATACAGAAGTCCAAGCAAAAGTGACTCCGCACAGATTTTCTTCGGGTGAGCAAAACTGCCGAAAAAGCGCTCCTTCGGGATAAACCTATCACCGTAAAAAATCGTGGTGATTGATATATCCTGTCTGAGAATTTCAATTAGGGTATACACAAGTTGCACTAGCTTTTCCGTATCAATAACAGTGTTAATGAAGTCGCTAATTGCAAGGATAAATCGCCTGTAATCCGTTGATTTCTCCAACTTATTAAAGCTGAAAAGTCCGTATGGATAGCCCTTTCCTGTTTTTATAAACCGACTCAGAAAGCGCTCCAGCTTGCGGTAGGATTCGTGGTGCGTTACTTCGTTATTGAATTTATTCAGAATACTTTCATCGGATGTCATGCTTTTATTATCATGATCAACAATACTCTCCATATGCATAACATAAAGACGTCCGTTACTAGTCATACCCTTGCCTGTAATCTTGCTATGAATAATCAATGATAACAGCACATTGAGCGTCAATTTCTGCATAATCTCACCTCCTGAAATTGCGGCAAATATGCTGATTTCTGCGGCAATATCTTTCCGTACAAATGTTAAAATTAAATTGACCAAAAAACTTTTGATTTATTTTATCATAGCTGACTGTAATTGTCAAGGCACGAAAAATGCCGCAAATTTCAATAATTTGCGACATCTGTTTACTGGTTTATTATAACATAAACTTTATTCAGTTTCAATATTAATTTATTTATTTTCACTAAAATCAAATGATTTTTGTAAGTTTGCACAATTATCTTTATGGCTTATTGTAGATTATGCTGTTAAATCAAAGGATTAAAATCCGTCATGTTTTTGGTCAAATTTCGGGAGGTATAACATGTCACGCAAGGGAGAAAACATTTACAGACGCAAGGACAATCGCTGGGAAGGGCGATACAAGGTCGGGTACGATAACACAGGAAAAGCTAAATACCATTCGGTTTACGGAAAGTCCTATCAGGAGGTAAAAATCAAGCTTATATCGCTGAAATCCAAGCCAATAAAGGCTGTTTCATCGGGAGTGTTGACGGTCAGAGAGCTTTTTGAGGAATGGCTTTCGGCGGTCAGGCTGAAAGTAAAAAGCTCCACCTACGCTAATTACAGAATGAAGGCGGACAAGCACCTTCTGCCCTGTTTCGGTGTACTACGTTATGAGCAGCTCTCAGTACAGTCGGTACATGAATTTATCGAAAAGAAACTAAAAAACGGTCTTTCGGCTAAATATGTGTCGGACATCGTTATCGTTTTCAAATCTATGACAAAGTATATCAGCCGTGTGCATGGATTCGGAAATCCGCTTGCGGACGTGATTCTGCCAAAAACAAACAAGTCTGAAATGACGCTTTTATCTGATGCTCAGCAGAAAAAGCTGTGCAGTCATCTTATGCGGAATATGAACAGAAACTCCCTTTGCATAATGCTAAGTCTCTATACAGGACTGCGTGTGGGAGAAGTCTGTGGACTGAAATGGAGCGACATCGACTTTGAAAAAAGCATTCTTACCGTCAGAAGAACCGTTCAGCGTGTACAATGTGAAAACGGAGGAACAAAGCTTTTGATTGATACTCCGAAAAGCAGAAGCTCACAGCGTTCAATTCCAGTGCCTACGTATATTATGGAGCTTTTCAGACAGTTCATGGGTA
>JAGBHE010000045.1 GCA_017935675.1 Clostridia bacterium
CGCTTGTTTTCTGCCAGGTTTGCCCTCTGTCAGTTGTTACAATCGGTGCTCCGCTTTGAGGTACCCAAACAATCTTATTTATATCCGTGGCAGAATAGGCTACCCTGCCATTACGCTCGTTATTTGGAGCTTTAATTTCCGTGAATGTTTCACCATTATCACTTGAAACAGCAAAAACTCCGGCAGAATCATGAAATTTCGATGCTGTTACAACCACATAATTTGGATTTGACTCACAAAAATCAACACTATTTGCATTACCAAAAACGACTGAACTTACAAGCGAACCTGTTTTAGGAGAGTCAGATAAATCAATATGTCTGTTTAGTCCGACATCAGCTCCCGCACTTAATAGGTTAGCACCCACGGTAGGAGCTGCAAGTCCAAGCATACATGTTGTCTCCAGTTCTCTGCATTCTGCATACCATTGTGTACTATCAGCAGGCTCAGCCCAAATATTCGGAGTTCTCCAAACAGAATACCAATCAGCTGCATAAACCTGCCCCGGGTTATACGGATCAAAAGCAACCTGTGATGTGGCAGATAAGAAAAACCATTCAGGAAACCAACCAGGCGCAAACTTTCTATTATTCGCAGCAGTAACAGAAACAGTATCCCAACTGATTCCACCATTTTTTGAACGATAAATCGGTAAGCAAGTAGGATCTTGTATATTGTCCCATGCAGATACAATAATATTTTTTTCATTATTAGGATCAATACTTAATCCGCAAAATCTCGAATCCGAATCTTCGGTAATTGGAGAAATGTCTATCCATTTTCCATCTTTATATTTTCTTACACCATTTCCGAATGTAGTCATAAATATTGTTCCGTCAGAGGCGGCTTCCATTCTGGCCACCAGCTTAGGGCTTCCATCCATTAAGCTCCATGTATTTCCCGCATCTTTTGTTTGATAAATACCTTCTCCCAATACACTTGCATATATTATTTGAGAAACACCGTTTTTCTCAGAAGCAGGATCAAAAACCACACTTCTTGTACCTGTAGCATAGCTTGAAACTTGCATATTCGGCAATTCTTCTGCAGTTAGTATTCTTCCCGAAGGAATATCTGAAACTTGCTCCCAGGTTTCAGCACCGTCATTTGTTCTATACAATCCTTCCGAGCGTGAACCGGCATAAACTACATTTGAATTATTTGGGTCTATTGCTATACACTCACCTGCCCATCTATATGGTGCATTGCCAATAAACTCTTTATTAAGGTTTGTACGAATCCAGGTTTCTCCTCTGTCTGATGATTTATAAACATCGCTGATATTACTCTTATTTTGATATTTTGCTGCGGCAACATAAATTACATTTGGATCATTGGGATCAAGCGCCATTCCGTCAATTCCATATTGATTTCTTTCTTTTGCGCCCATTGAATCCATAAGCTGCAGCCATCTTCCTTCTTCGGGAATCCATCTGAATAATCCGCCAACATCAGATCTCGCATACATTAATCCTGGTTCATTAGGATGAATTTTTATACCTGTAATATAACCGCCGCCGCCTAAATAAGCCCTTGACCATTTATACTCCTCTGTTTTCATTTCAGCATTTGAATGAGAAATGTTAAGATTCAAAGATATTACAGTCATACAAACACAAAGTATTAATTTTCCTATTTGAAATTTCACTCTTTATCACTCCCTATTTATTATAACTATCAATCTGGCCTCAGCGTAATTGCTGAACATAAAAATCTTTGAATAGTTTTCTTCATCATCTGAATATGTTACAATATCGTTTAGATTTCCTACTGTATAGGTTTCATTTTTTTGTGAGGATTCCTTTACAATAACAGCTGATTTCATGAGTTTTTGCTTAAGTTGACTTTCCTTTTTGACATTAATAACATTACCTTCGGTGTATTTTAATGTATTGTCGGCTATTGCATATGGGTATATAATATGGTAACCGTTCTTTTCATTAAAACCCGAATTTTCGCCCGCCATAGAATTAGTGCTTCTATCATAAATCTTTATTAAATCTGCGACCTTTCCATTAAAATCGCGTTTGATTTTAACAACGTCTCCCTCTTCAATATCAGTTTCCAAAACCGAAAATTCGTCATTTGTTTCAACAGTTATAAATCCTTCCGCACTATATCCGCTGATTTGGTTTATTATTTCATCATCTTCATTTATTTTTGCAGTTATTTTATTTATGGCGAATGGCGTCCAATCAAAACTTTCTGAATCGTCAGAAAACTTTATACAAATAACATCAGCAAAAGATGGATTAGCCTTGTCAGTGTAAGCTGATACAACATAATTGTTATCATTAATCAGGTTACCAAGCTCCATTTTTCTATATTTCTTGTCATCATCAACAGCGGGGTACATTCCAAAAATCAGCGTTTGACTATTAACCAGAAAATCATCTTTAAATGTGCTGACTGATTTTCTATATTTTCTTGAAGCCTCCTCCTTGTATTGATAAAAACCATTATGATCCGCGACATTATTAAACACAGGCTCCTCAGACATAAGCTCAAATCTGATTAATTCACCATTTGAATTCGTTTTGTATCTTATTAACTGTTCACAAATATCTTTGATTTGAGCGAATAATTTTTCTTGTTTAATTAGCTCTTTACCATTGCTGACTTTGTTTGCACATGCAAAATTACGTAAAATACCATCTTGTGAATAAAGCTTAATATGACAGACATCCTCGCTGTCATCTTCCCGGGCACTTATGAAGAATCCATATTTGATTGCACCGTCATCTTCTTTTAAAACCGCAGCTATTCTTCCGCTGATATCAAGACAAAATGTTCCTGTCAGTCCAACAAACAAATCCTGATTTCCGGCTTTTTTGTATCCGTCAGATATTTCATATTCTGCGCCGTCAATAATATATTTGTCATCGGCTGAACCTGAAACAGTTCCACAAACAAAATTGTCTGAAACAATTATTTCTATATATTCACGATCATTTGATTCACTTATCGACAAAACTCTCCACGGAAGCAAATCTGACATTGTCATTGTATTACCGTTTGTGTCAGTAACATTTAATATAGCATCAGAAGCTATATTACTCCAATCCCAATTATTACTTGCCGAGTACATATCATATACTATTTCATCTTCAATATTTATAGATTTAACAACTACATTTTTATATTCAGTAACAAACAAAACATCACATCTGCCATTATTGTTATTATCTAAAAATCTGATATTACATCTGTCAAGCTTCTGTAAAATACTGTTATAATCACCTTCAGATTTGTTATTATAAATTAATTTGAAATTATCTTCAAGTTTTATCTTTTTTGCACGGCCATTTTCTTCATAGTATTTTATCTCATTGGAATCTGATATATATTCGGCATTTGAACCATCTGAAATCTCTGACTCTCTGTTAATTTTTTTAGGCATAATATATATTACATTTTGAAAATTATTATCATTTTTATAATAAACTCTTGCATTGTATCCAAGATACTGCTTAACATCAATATCATCACAATTTAAGCTCAGGTTTTCTATATCGATAGTATTCTGATTTGTTTCATGAAAGCTTATATTTGTAATCTTGTTACTTTTGATAATTCCATCTACATAATAAACATCATGAATTTCAGATAATACATTCTCATTATTCACAGATTCTGACTTCAGAGAATCTCCTGATACCTTTGTTTGAAAAAAATCAGCATTAAGTGCATTGTATAATAATAGTACAGCTTCATTTTTAGTTAATTTATCATTCAATGAAATATTAATATTTTCCAATAAATTTGCCTGTGTCGCAGCAGAAAAATAACCATCAGGGTAACCTCCGTTATTTTCTGCATAATATGTATATCCCAATCCGGCAGAAATCATCTTAATCGCTTCAATTAACATAATCGGGTCATTCGGTCTGAAGCAATTATTCTCATCTCCGCTGATAATTTTCATCGCTTTTAATGCAGAAACTTCAGCTGCGCAAAAACAATCGCTCTTTACATCATTAAAAACATCTGAGGTTTTCGAAGGACTAACATAATATTTAAACATTTTAGAAGTTAAAACAGCAAAATCCCCACGGCTGATATTTGAATATCTGTCAGAATTTTTGTCTTCATTTCCTTGTATTATCTCTAAGCATTCTAAAAATTCATTTGCAGTATTATATTGATAATCAGCATTACCGCTTGTCATATCAATAATATTATCAGACAAATACAATGATTCATCTTCTGCATATGTTAATGTAGAAAACAAAATACATATAGTTGAAACAAATGCCATTATTTTTTTATACATTATTCTCTTTCCCCCATTGGATAAATAAATTTCAATTTATTTTTTTTGATTGAAATTTTCGATATTGTCTATCATTGCACTGACTATCTTTGCGGCTTCTGCCCTGGTTGTAAATCCGTTTGGATCAAACATATTATCTCCTTTACCATTAAGAATATTTAGTCTTTTCAAATTATAGACATTATCTTTTGCATAAGCTGAAATATTATTATCATCTGCAAACAAATCATAATTTTCGGAATATCCATTAATACCTATTTTATTAATTACTCTTCCAACCATTGCGGCTATATCCTGTCTTGTGATAAATTCACCGCATCCAAAATTATTATCTCCGACACCATTAATAATTCCATTATTAAATCCAATTGCAACATATTTATAATACCACGAATTGTCTTCAACATCGTCAAATGAACACCTGTACTCATCGCCATTAATACCAATTGCACAAACGAGCATTTTTATAAATTCTTCACGAGTTACACAGTCATTCGGAGCGAAACAATTTTCCTGTTTACCATTAATAATATTACGAGAAACAAGATTTGATATGCTTTCTTTAGCCCAGTCGACATCCTCCAAATCATTAAATACGATTACTTTACCGGTCAAATCAGGAATATTAACAATAAATTTAGTTTCCGATTTTTCTTCTTTGCTTACATTTTCAGAAACAGGAATATTTTTACCTGTTGAAAAACGAAATCCTCCGCCGCCCGAACCTCCTCCCGAATTATTATTTGAAGCTTTTTCAGACGATGTCATATTTTCAATTATTTCTTCAAATCTTTTAATAACAGCTTCAACACTATCAAATTCATGTCCAATGATTTCAACTGCTGCTTCATTTTTCTTTGAATTTGTAAATAAATAATATTTTTTTACACTGTTACTAAAAGAACTGTCATTTGAATAAATTTTAGACAAAGAACTTATTATTTCATCAAACGCACTGTACCCTAAATTCTCTTCACAACTGCTTAAAATTATTGTGTCTTGCAAAAAACTGTTAAATTCTTTTTTATCAGAATACAAATTTTCATTAGATTTTACATTGTATACCTTATTAATAACGGATGTTTTTACACCTTCATTGGTGCAATTATTAAATAAATCTCTTACATCAGGACTATACAAAAAGATAATATCCTTATTATCATCAAATATTGATTTAAAATCATCAATATTTTGAGAATTTGATAAAGAATACAGAACTGTTGCATATTCAACATATTTTTTGAAATCATCAGCTGATTTTGCTTCTGTATTTTTAGAATTTTGAATTATTTTATAAAAGAATTCAGAATTTTCAATTTCTGTTTTTTTATTTTCATATAAACTAAAATCAAAATTAATTCCGGACAAAAATTTATCTAAAGCTGTTTTTAATTCTGAATTATCATTTGCATTTTTAATCATTTGCAAAGCTTCATTAGCAATGCTGTTTGTGTAATGCACATTTGTCTCTGTTATTTTAGATTTACCTTCCTTTACACAAATATTAAAATATTTATCTGTACCGCTTACAGGTATTTGAAAATCATAATCACCATTAGAATTACTTGTAATTTCACGGATAAAATAATATGTGTCTGAAATATTGTTTAAATCAACTTTAGTAATATCTTTTCCAGTTTCATAAACTTTAATTGTAACAGGCGTATATCCGGCATCAGTTTTTCCTGATACTATAATCATATTATTTGAATCAATCTGTGGTTCATTAATTACTTTGGCATATGCCGTATTTAACACAGATACAATTATTGTAATTAATAGTGCTGCGAATAATGTTATTCTGTTTTTTTTCATAACTATATCCCCATTTCAATAAATAATACTATTGGTTTAGTTTTGACAAACCTCCGCAGGATGTCATATTATTAATATCGTCCCAAACATAAAATTCAAATTGAGTATTATTCCCTGATAAATCTTTTTCGGTAACATCCATTTCAAGCTGAACCTTCATCGTTTTTGCAGGTAAAAATCTCATTTTCGGCAAAGATACAGGCTTCGCAATAGCTTTTGATAAATATCCATCCTTAAACATAACCATAATTGCCGTTACATTTTTTATATTATTCATATCGATACTGGAAATGTTTGCTTCTACTTTAACCTTACCCGGCCTTAATTCTGATATCGAATTAACTTGTTTTCCATCATTAAAAAATTTTTGTCCTACACAGCTAACCGCATCATTAACATCCATTTGATAACCTGACAAGCGGATATTATCAACCAAAACCACCTCATCCTCTTCGGTTGATCTGTATGGATAAAATTCAGTATACGAATATGACGAGTAATCTACCCCTTTTAACATTGCAGAAGGAGCATCAGCGACTAATTCTCCATCAACAAACACTGCTATTGTATTACTTAAGCACTCAATAGCTATATTTCTGAATTCTGATGAAACAATGTCGTCAACATCTCTGTTAACAGCTGCAAGCTCTATTTTACCATCCGAGTCCTTTTTCGAAAAAGTCCATTTTGAACCGGGTATTGTTGTATCTGAGTCCTCATAAATTATTTCGTATTTACTGCCGGATAAATTCTTTTTCATATCATATTTTATTTTTAATTTTTCTTGTTTCTCCAATTTCATATCCATTTCTAATCTATGATTGGAATATGAAGAAGGAATAACAAAACCATTCCCTGACTTCACATACAAAATTCCATTGTTTATTTCATTATCTTTATAATCAATACCATCACATTTATTTAACAAGGTATCATCAAATCCTTGAAAATAAAGCTCTGTTTCTTTTTCATTCGATAATTCAGGCAATTTCGGTATACCACATTCTTTTTCGGGATAAATACCGGAGGCAACAATATCATCTAAGTAAAAAATACCATTTTTTATTGCTCCCTTACCATCTCCATAAATAATTGTCATATCAAAGCTTTGCTTACTGCTTACCGTCGGGCAATCTGCACTCATCTTTAACACACCATCTATGAATAAACTGTATGTGTCACCGTCAACCATATATTTTATTGTGTAACCACCATCTTTTTCAGGGAAAAATGAACCTTTTCCGCTGTTCCACAATTCTGCAATTTGAGACCAATTGTCCTCAGCATTTCTCAATTTAAATACATCGTCCCAAGCTTTGTCAACAGCCGCATTTGAAGTATATGCCAATTCGCCGTTTCTAAGAGAAAATGTTAAATCAGGAATAGTGCAATCAGCTGCGGCTTCAATATTAAATTCCACGTAACCGTTTCTGTGTAAATCTTTTAGTGTAAAGCTTCCGTTTGGACTTATTGTTTTTAGTCTTCCGTCCTCAACACAAAAATTATCAGATGAAAACTCCTTTGGGAGTAATCCATCATCAAATGTATATAAATATGTACTGCCAACAATATCTGTTTCTGTATCTTCTTCAAAACTACCGCCGCCGGTGTTTGGTTTACTTTTCAGTTCTTTAACCGTAATATCATCTATATATACTTTATCAGCTGCACCATATAAAATAACCTCGGCATTATATTCATTCAAAATCCCTTCGCAAGCTCCGCTGACAATGAGATTTCCATTAATAAAGAAATAATGAATATTTTCATAAGAATCAAATCTGATTGTGTATTCCTCTCCTTTATCAGGGAAAAAAGTACCCTCCGGAGTATTACCCGTTCCATCTGCAAATACACTGCTTACAGCGTTTCCGCCCGTCACCCTGTTATACAAGCTTATTTTATCATTCCAGGAGCTGCTTATTCGATTATCATTTATGTAAGAGACAGACGCATTTCCTATTTTTACATTAAATTTAGGAATATAACCGCTTTCTGTCGGTTTTAGTTTGAACTCTATTGAACTATTCTTTTTTATATCAGGAATTGAAAAGCTGCTTTCGGAAGTAATTGCTTTTATTTTTTTATTTTCAACTGCAAACATTTCATTACTGAATATTTTTTCATCAAGCGTTCCATCATCAAAATTAAATGAGCAATCTGAATCACCTAATACCGGAACACAACAAGAAAAACAATTCAGAACAAAACATAACAATGTTGCAGCAACAATTTTGTTTATAACTTTATTTTGAAGCATAGTAAAAACATCCTTTCTGAAACTATTCATAAAAAACAAAACCTGATTATCCTTTTATTGATCCTATCATAACACCCTTTTCAAAAAACTTTTGTAAGAAAGGATATGCAATCCATAAAGGTACACAAGAAAGCATGATACATGCATATTTAATGCTCTCAGATAAAGCATCAAGTCCAACCTCTTCACTGGAGCCTGATGAAGCGCTCATATCTGTACTGTTTCCAAATAATATTTCTTTTAGTATCAATTGAAGAGGATACTTGTTAACATCGTGAAGATAAATATACGCAGAAAACCAATTATTCCAAATTGCAACACCATAGTACAATGCTAAAACAACTATAATTGATTTTGATAACGGAATTACCATTTTAATGATAAATGCAATATTTCCCAAGCCATCGACTTTTGTTGCTTCCAAAAGTTCCTTCGGAATCGAATTTGCAAAAAAGGTTCTTGCAATAATAACATTGTATGCTCCGAGCATTCCCGGAAGTATCATAGCCAACCTGGAATTTATTAAGTGTAAATTCCTCATAAGAATATATGTTGGTATTATGCCTCCTGCAAAAAGCATTGTAAAGGTTACCATAGCCATTAAAATTTTTCCTCCGACAAGGTCACTTCTGGAAAGAGGATATGCGAGCATTATTGTTACTGCTATAGATAAAAAGGTACCGACTACCGTATAAAAAATTGAATTAATATATCCTGTCATTATACTTCCATCTTTTAAAACAGCTTTATACCCATCCAAGCTAAACCCTTTCGAAATTAACATAACTTGCCCCTGTAAACGGCTTTCGGTTCAGATATGGAAGATGAAACAAGCTGTATTATCGGAATCAGCACCGCAAGCAGTGATAGCAGCATCACTACATTGATTACGGAGTAAAATATCTTATCCTCTACGCTAATATTCTTATATTTATTATTCATAATTGCTCCTCCCTACCACAAGCCGATCCCACTGATTTTTTTGGAAAGCTTGTTAGCGATATATATAAGCACTAAATTAATTACTGAATTAAACAAACTAATCGCTGTTCCCAATGAATAATCAGATGATTGTTCTAAAGCAATCTTATAAGAATATGTACTGATAATTTCACTATACATCAAATTCAATGGAGTCTGCATCAACAATACCTGTTCATAGCCGATTGACATCATAGAGCCTACTTTTAAAATGAATAACACTGCAAAAGTAGGAAGAATTGTTGGAAAATCGATATACAATAAACGTTTAAATCTGCTGGCACCATCTATTTCAGCCGCTTCATATAATTCAAGCTCAACACTCGAAAGAGCTGCTATATATATTATCGAATTCCATCCAAGATTCTGCCATATTATTGACCAAACAAATAAATGCGGAAATGCTTCCGGCAGTGACCATACATCTACTGCATTGATTCCCAACTGTTCGCATACTATTGCGTAAATACCAATTCTGTTATTTAATATCTGACGTAAAATACCAACCATTACAACTGTTGAAATAAAATGAGGCATATATGAAATTGTCTGTACTAATCGTTTATAACGCGATGAAAATACTGCGTTCAGCATTAGTGCAAACGTCACTGTAACGATAGGTTCAACTAATATTTGATAACCTGAAATTCTTATTGTATTTATAAAAACCTGAACAATTTTATTAGTAGTAAAAAGTCTTTTAAAATTGTCCAAGCCTACCCAAGGACTCCCCCAAATACCGCCTGATGCATTAAATTTTCTAAATGCGATCTGTAATCCAAACATCGGGTAATACGAAAAAATCAGCAACAGTGCAACCGGAATAATTAACAACAAATACAAATCCCAATTTTCGAGAATTCTCTTTTTTAAAGGTTTTGTGTGTATGTTGCTTTGTAGATCTAATGTTCTTTTCATTAATACTGCTCCTTTGTAGCAAATAAACCAATGCCGTATTTTGGTGGATTGGCAACAAAATTACCAATCCACTCAAATGCCTATTTGACTGTTGCCTTAAATGCCTCGTATCCTTTTTGTGCCAATTCAACATAACGCTCAACAGAAAGATTACTTAATTCAGCTTGGAAAGTATCCCAATCAGTATCAATATCCTTTTTGCCGGTAACAAATAATGCGATTTGTTCCTTTACATATTGCTTGATTTCTGCATTGGTTCTGTCGAATTCCTCTTGTTCTTCTAAATCCAATAACATTTTTTGAGTAGAGAATACTTCTTCAGGTCCTTTACCCCAATATGCTCCCAGTGCTTTTGCTTTAAAATATTCACCGTCTAACGGATCGCCATCCCAAGCAATTGTGTCACTTTGTGCAGATGATCTGAACGCAGGATTCAACTGATGCCAGTTAGAATTTTGTACTGCACCATATGCAACATGCGATATTATTTTAGCTTCATATCCAAGATCTCCAAACGCTGCAATATCACCCTCCTTTGCTTCTTCCCAATCCTGTCCTTTAACTCCATATCTCGTCATAAGTGATGCTTCTTCCGACATCATAAAATCTAACAGACGATATGCAGCCAATGGGTGTTTACAATATTTCGTAATAACACCGGAGCAAGCTACATTATAATCGGATTTTAGTGCAAAAGCTTTTCCATTTGGTCCCTTAAGCGGAGGCAATGCAACATAATGAATCAATCTTTCATCTCCCGATGGGAAAAGGCTGTCAGGAGAACCTGAAGCAAATGCGCCAACTAATTCTTCATCTGCAGAACAAAGAGCTCTTAGTGTATCATTTGTTTGTGTTAAACATTGAACATCTACAATTCCATCTTTAACCATTTCAGATATTTCTTTAAGTCCTTGCTTATAGTCATCACTCACATAGTTAAGAGAAATCTTACCCTGATCATCTACTACAAATCCATCATTATAATCATCATAAATATATGAATTCATCAAAAAGTTTATAGGTTTTTCATTCCATCCGCCTGTACTGCCGGTAAATGCAATTTCATCAGCTTTTCCGTTCCCGTTTGGATCCATCGTTTTAAATGCTGTCATAACATTTTTGAAATCTTCAATAGTTTCAGGCATTGGTAAGTTAAGCTTGTCAAGCCAATTCTTATTAATGAATGCTTTACCGCCATACACATTTCCATCTTGTTCAATTATATGTGGCATGAAATATTTTGCACCATTAGCTGTACTGAGCCAACCATCAAGATATTCTATCTTTGTATTTTTCTTCACATCATTAAACCAAAAGCTTTCTTTTTCCATATATGGAGCAAGATCGACAAAAGTACCTTCCGGAGCGTACCTTAAAAAATCCGCCTTGGAAATTTGGAAACCACAAATCACTTCCGGAAGCTCTGTTCCTGATGAAAGCATAACATTTAGTTTCTCAGCTCCGCCACTTCCGGGGAACTGATAAAACTTTATTTTGATTCCTGTTTTTTCTTCTAAAAATTTGGTAAATGCATTAGTTTCATAATTTTCAATTTTTGGTGAACCCATTACACCAATAGTTAATTCAATAGGTTTTTTAACTACCGGTAATTCTCCGGGTGCAGATACATTTTCATCTGCTATAATATCAACAGATTTTGTTGTTTCACTGGTCTTATCTCCACAGGCTGTTAACCCTAAACACGCAGCGCAAAGTAAAACTGACATTGCTCTTTTATTGATATTCATTACTTATACCTCATCTTTCATTATTCTGCATTCAACTTCAACATACTTTTTTGACTTATAGCTTTAATAACCGTCGTTGCAGTAAAAAAATCATCTCCCTTCAGTATTTCTTGTTGAAATTGTTAAAAAAATACTAAAATAAGCTATACTATATTGTAAACATTATAACATTTTTGAAAAACTAAATCAATTAAAATATTAACACAAATTCTTAAATAATTGAAACAAAAATAAAATAAAGTTTATTTAATAACATAAGGAAACGTTCCCTCTGATTTGCCGCAAGAAAATCAAAAGTGAGTGAATAAAAAGACGACAATCTCTTTTTAGAAACTATCGTCTGATTTTTAAAATATTCAATTGTAACACAAGGGGACAACACAAGGAGACGGTTCTCTTATGTTCCGGCACTCATATTTACAAGTCCTGCCATTCCACCTCATAGTTTAATGCTTCCGCAATACATCTTAAAGGCAAAAATATTCTGTCGTTTAATATCTGCGCTTCAGTATCAATAGGGATAGCGCTGTAATCAACAATTATCGATTTTTCGCCGGGGCTTATCATTATTATTGTATTTTTACCCTCAATTTTTACCGTGTGCAGCATCTCGTCATACTGCACATCACAGCCTACGCTCTCGAAAACCGAACGGACAGGAACAAGGGTTCTTGCATTTTCATCGATAAAAGGTTCTGCATCTGTAAATTCAACAGAGCTGCCTTCAATACTTATATCAAGCTGTCCGTTAATTGATGTCACGGAAATAACAGGCTTTTTCACCGGCTCTGTGAGGGTCGTGTTATACGTAGGCTTGACTGAATAATCAGGCTTTACGTAAAGGCTTTCGGTAACTGCCTCGAACTTAATACCGTTTTCCACCGCATATTTTTCCGCAGCAGAGCCTGCGATGCCGTATATTACGGCATTGTCACTTCCGACAAGAATATTATCTCCTATTAATTCAACGCTTTCAGGTATGTACAGCCGTTCAAGCTTATAGCACAAAGCAAACGCACGCTTGCCTATTTCCATGGCCCCGTCAGGAATATACAGCTCGGTAAGATTTTTATCATAAGAAAAAGCTTCTTCACCTATTTCCTTCAGATTGGGAGAAAGCTCTGCCTTTTCAAGCTCCGGACAGGAGGAAAAAGCCTCGTATTCTATCATCTGAACCATTTCCGGTATGCGGATTTCCTTAAGCCTTTCACATTCCTTGAAAGCACAGCGTCCTATTTTCTCAACACCGTCCGGGAGCACAATATATTCAAGGCTTTTGCATTGATTGAAGGCATAGAAATCTATTGAAGTCAAGCCGCCTGGCAAACTAATGCTCCGCATACTCAGATTCCCGTTAAAACACGAGTCCGGAACCGATATGACATTTTCCGGCAAGGCTGCACTTAAAAGCTTACTGCATAACGCAAACGCACCGCTTTTAATTTCCTTTACACTTTCCGGTATAGCAATACCTTCAAGATTTCCGCATCCGCAAAAAGCACCCTGTGAAATACTTTCAATTCCTTCCTCAATCACAAGCTTTTTTATTTTGTCTTTTCTGCCGTCCGAAAGCCACGGATAGACGCTTTCATAAGATGTTCGTTCACCTATATCGGGAGAATACATTGCTCCGTGCCCGCTCAATGTAAGCAAACCATCATCATTAAGCGACCATGTTATGTTATCTCCGAAGCTTCCGTCATCTGCATATACTGCATTTGAGAAAAATGCAGATAATATAATGATCAGCGAAATAATTATCATTTTCATATAAATCGACTCCTTTACAGAACACAAGGGGACGGTTCTCTTGTGTTCCGGTACTTATATTTACAAGTCCTTCCATTCAACCTCATATTTCAATGCTTCAGCAATACATCTTAAAGGCAAAAATATTCTGTCGTTTAATATCTGCGCTTCAGTATCAATAGGGAAAGCACTGTAATCAACAATTATCGTTTTTACGCCGGGACTTATCATTATTATTGTATTTTTACCCACAATGTTAACCGCCTGCAGCACCTCGTCATACCGCACATCACAGCCTATGCTCTCGAAAACCGAACGGACAGGAACAAGGGTTCTTGCATTTTCATCGATAAAAGGTACTGCATCGGTAAATTCAACCGGGCTGCCTTCAATACTTATATCAAGCTGTCCGTTAATCGATGTTACGGAAATAACAGGCTTTTTTTCATTTGCGTTTGGAATATCCTCAGGTTTAAGAAAACGCTTGACAGAATAATCAGGCTCGGTATACATACTTTCGGTAACAGCTTCAAATTTTAAATTGTTATCCATTGCATATTTTTCCGCATAGGAATCCTTAAATCCGTAAATAACAGCTTTGTCACTTATAAGAAAAATTTCCTTTCCTATAGCTTTGACGCTTTCGGGAATATACAGCTTTTCAAGCTGATAGCATTTTGCAAAGGCACATTCTCCAATTTCCTCAACACCATCGGGAAGGTAAATTTCCGTAAGAGATTTGTTACCCTCAAAGGCACATGTGCCTACTGTTTTTAAAGCGGGAGGCAATTCTGCCCTTTCAAGCTCCGGACATTTGGCAAATGCATAATCCGGAATACTTGTTACATCACGGGGAATACGTATTTCCTTAAGCTTTAAATTTTCCGAAAACACATCCTCACCTATGTTTTTTAATGAATCGGGGAGCTCAATATATGCAAGATTATCGCACCAGTAAAAAGCTCCATATTCTATGGATGTGAGCCCCTCCGGCAAGCTGATATATCTTAAATTTATATTATCTGCAAAACAGCGTTTCGGAATTGTTTTTACCTTAGATGGTATTACAATACTTGCAAGCTGACGGCACGCGGCAAACGCTCCCTCCCCCAATTCCGATACGCTCTCCGGAAGAGTTATTTTTTGAAGACCTTCACAATTTGAAAATGCACCTTTACCTATGTAAACTATACCCTCATTTACGATAACTTCTTTTATTTTGTATCTTATATCATCCTCAAGCCATGGCGGCTGCACAAGAACCTTCCTTTGCTCAAGGTCATATTCGGTATCATGTATTTTTCCCGCGCCGCTTATCGTCAACAATCCATTATCGCTAATGTCCCATTTTATATTTTTATATGGCATGACTTCGCTGTCTGCATAAGAAAAAGAACATAAGCCGAAAAGAAAAGCTAATACGCAAGAAAACAATGCAATTTTCATTTTCATAATCGTCTATCTCCTTTAAAATTATTTTGTGCATGTGATTGTTTTTGTCACTTCCGTTGTCTGACCGTGGTTGTTTGTAAGTACAAATTTATACACATTTTCTCCTTCATTCAAAGGCAAGAAAAAGATAAACATATTGTACGGTTCACCGGAAAGGTCAAACCTATGTCCGTTGACAGTCATGCTTACACCGTGCTCTAAGTTTGAAATAACTCCTCTTATCTCGGCGCTGAATGACTTTGTTTTTTGCGGACAGTCAAGTCTTAAAAATACGGGAGCCTCAGATTTATCCTCCGGTGTTACGGGAACATATTTTATCGTTTTTGTTTCTGTATATGTATATCCGTTATCATTTTTTACGGTAATATCAAATTTGTTTTCACCGTCTGTTAAATTAACTTCCTTTGCCCAGTTTTTTTCTTCATTAATTTGAGCCGTTTCCGCAAGCTCTCCGTTTATGTAAACATATGATTTGCTTGCTTTATCCCAAATGCTTCCGGTTAAAATGAATTTATTGCAGGAAACCTGCTCAGGCATTTTATTTACATAAAGAATCGTTTCAGACGCTGCATCATTGCATTTTTCTAAAATAACGCTGTATGCATCACCGTCCCAGCCGACAGAAAGACCAAGCTGTTGTGCAACGGCACGGACAGGTACATACAATGTATCGTAAATATATCTCGCCGGTTTTTCCAAGGGTACATAGTATCCGTCATTTTCATTTTTTCGCATGGCGATTAAAGCCGGCATTAATTCAAGAACCGTATTGTTTCCGCTTATTTTACATACCATGCTGTCCTTATTAAACTCTGTACTGCAGCCTAATGCGGAAAACATATCATACGGAACAAGTGTAACGGAATTAACTAAGATACCGTAATTTATCTGACCCATACAATTGACAGTTATATTCCTGTTCGATATTTGTAGCGGTGTACCTGAATGAGCGTCTATATATATGTCAGGACATTCATATTTCCCGCCCTCTTTTGTATATTTGATACCGCTTGAATAATTAACATAGTGTAAATCAAATGATTTTCGTGTAATACTCTCGACATATGAATATTTAGCTTCAAACGCATCATAAAGCTTTATAAGCTTATCATAATATGTGCTGCTGTCTGCCAAAGCTGATAAAGCAAAAGCAGATTATACAGCTAATATAGATAATACGCGTTTAATTTTCATTTTAGAAATCTCTTTCACACATTATATACAAATTTGTTCATTCTATATCTAAATTCAAAAACTCCAAGGGGCTGCCGCTTAACGAGACAGCCATAATAGCTCAGGATACCAGAATCATCCTCTTTCCCTTTATTCTGCCCAACGGAATCACCCCTTTTCTTATGCAAAAATAATTTTAATGCTTTTTATATAGCTTATTCATCAATAAAGATAATAGCCTTTCAATATTTTGTTCCTGATAATTATATTATATCAGAAATTTCTCTGTCTGGCAATATGCTGCCTGGCACGAAATACGATATATAGGCACGAACTGCAATTATTTTTTATTTTTTTCAAAAAAAACGTCCGCACTATGTACGAACGCATTTAAAATTATTCATTTAATATTTATTGCAGCATTTGAATATCATATATCAAACCCCCGTCTGCTTCACCCTATCATAAACATTTCCTGCACATTTATACCGACTCCAAATAAACTTATCATCTTAAGCTCCTTTTGTATCTTCCGAAAATTCCCTGAGCTTCCCTCAGCTTATCTTCGTCACGGGTTACACTTATGATAAGGTCGTTCAGCAATATAACATTTTGTGTGTCGAAATATTTTATGTATTTGCAATTCACCAGATAACTCCTATGAACATAAATAAAGTTCAATTCCTTAAGCTGCTTATACACGTCGGTTATTGCCAGACGGTATGATTTTTCCTTTCCGCCCTCGGTGTATGACCGTGTATAATGCTTATCGCTTTTGAAATAAGCAATCTCGTATGTATTAATTGTATATGTTTTATCCCCAACCGTTAAATGAAACAAAGAATTACCGGTTTTACGTTCATTGATTTTTCTGAACAGCACGCCGAGATCCTCACTCAGCATATGCAAATCGCGTTTTATTACAAATGAAAATGGTCTGTATCGGAAGGATTGATATGCAAGCTCTTCATAAGCGCTCACAAAAACAAACTCTGTTTCGGGATACTTCGCCTGCAGCTGCTTTACCGCATTAAAGCTCTCCATATTTGCTTCCTTAACATTACCGGATTTCAGCGAATCCGGCATATCAATATCCATAAAAATTATATCAACAGAGTTATCCTTACAAAAGTCTGTTAATTCTTTTCCGCTGTATAGCTGCGTTATCAGGCACTTGCAATCATTTTGAGCGGCTGCTTCGAGAACCTGTTTATAAATGTTTTCCGAAACAGCGGCATCACCATCACAAATAACAATTTTAAATAATAACTCCATTTTCTACTCCATATCATATGTTGCTGTATCTTAAAATAACTTCCTCTTAACGAAGGGTTCGGGACAAGACCTCCTGTCCCAGGGCAACGATGGATCGATTCTGATATTATTCAATAAGGGGCTTTGCCCCGTCATTCAATGTTTCAGTGGGAGATTGTATCTCCCTCTGAAAAAAGTAAGTGGCATCCGCCGCCGGAGAAGGCGAGGGACATCTTGCTTTTAATTATAACTTAATTTATTTTAAAAGTAAATACTAATTTACATCTTGGTCAAAAATCATTGCAAAGTGGGAAAAAAACCAAAGCCTTTTAGGTATTATGCTATATTCTTCCGTCCTGTTCCCTTGAAACAATATACTATTTTAACAATAATCATTAGCTTGTATTTCTATTTCAAGAACACAAGAGAACCGTCCCCTTGTGTTCCAAGACGCTGATTAATCCGACTGCTTTTCAACCTCATACGGCCAATCTATTATACCGCCGAATTCCTTGATATTGGTATAGCCCAAATCAAGCAATGCTTCGGACGCCAGCTTGCTTCGTCTGCCGCTCCGGCAATATACAAGAAGCTGCTGATTTTTGTCTGTCAGAATTTCTTCTGCTCTTGTTTTAATTTCATAATCGGGAATCAAAATTGCACCCGGGATATGTCCTTCCTCAAATTCCTCCTCTGTGCGGACATCAAGAATAATATATCCGCTTTCCGTATCCATAATTTCCTTTGCTTGCTTTGCTGTAATGTTAACATAGCTTGCTTGCTTCATGTTTTCCGCCTCCTGCACTTTTTCATTAGTTTGTCCGCAAGCTGTAAAAAAAATAAGCATTACAGCCATTAAAATAATACAGGCAGTTTTTTTCATTGTTATATTCCGAACTCCTTTCACCAATGCCGTTTGGAGAAAGAGAAGCAAGCAGATTACCGATAGAGGCGACGCCGACGTATGTTTATACTTCAAGTCGCTGATGGCGGTGAGATGCGCCGATTATCTTTTTCCAAACTTCACCTATCGAATTAATGTTTCCTTTAACATTTGTCTGCGCGATTTCCAATCAGGCATAACCTTAGCCAGTTCCTCATAAAACCTGTCTGAATGATTTGGCTGCAAAAAATGTGTAAACTCATGGGCGACAACATATTCGATGCATTCAATGGGTACATACATCAAAGCAATGTTAAAGGTCAGAACGCCCTTTGACGGGCGACAGCTTCCCCAGCATGACGTCATTCGCCTGAATTTAATCATCGGGTATTCAACACCAAGCTTTTCAAAGTAAGGATATATCTTTTCACAAAGCTTAAGTACAATGCTGCAAATCTCCTTCTCCGAAAAGAATTGCTTCGGCGGCTTTGAATATCTGTTTTTGCACTTTTCCAATGTATTAAGTATAAAATCAGCTTTAGATATCATAAATTCTTCAATAACTTTTTGCGGAACTCCTTTATTTGCAGAAATATAAATAGTTCCGTCCGGTTTTACACGAAGGTTTATATTTTTAACATTTTTATATTGCATGCTGTAGCTGACAATTGTACCGTTTAAATTAATTTCTTTAATCATTGTTTTATTCAAACCTATACAGTGGTTCTGTCTCACGATTGCGATACTCATGCTTTTCGTAATAGCCTATTAAATCGCCTTGCTCCCCGCGGAGAGCCACCATATAAACATCTTTGTTTTCTTTTTCATTATAAAATGTATAAATCCGGTTATTGGCTTTATCCGCTTTAAACCATTCTATCACCTTTAAAATAATCTCATTTGATTTGCTGTTATGACAATTAAGCAGACTTTTCCCCGTTAAGGAACCTCCGCCGTGCTTACTGTATCTTTCGCATGCAGCCGGATTCATATAAATAATCCTGTGACTCAAGTCACAGATTACAACTGCGCATCTGTCCTCGTCAATAATGCTTTTAAAAAATTGATATAGCTCCATTTTCATTCTCCTCTGCTGTGTGTTATTTACCGTATTAATTTTTCTTCCCACTCGCTTGACTTAAAACCTGCAAGCACAAAATCCTCGTCAATCAGGAGCGGCCTTTTAACAAGCATGCCGTCAGAGGCAAGGAGTTCTAACTGTTCCTCCATGCTCATTGCGGGCAGCTTGTCCTTCAGCTTCATCGATTTATACAAAAGCCCGCTTGTGTTAAAGAATTTCTTCAGCGGCAATCCGCTTTTTTCATGCCACTTCTTTAATTCTTCATATCCCGGCTTGTTTTCCTTTATATCGCGAAGCTCATATTCAATATTGTTATCATCAAGCCATTTCTTCGCTTTCTGACATGTTGTGCATTTGGGATAGCATATAAATTTTAACATTTCTATCATCTCCTGAACTCATTATATCATACTAAATTCACTTAGTCAAGCTCGTTTTTAAATCGGAGCAACGCTTCTGATTAAAAAAATCATATGACAGCAATATATTTTTAATATGTTTTTCCGACAGCATTCTATACGGGTACTCATAAAATTCGGCGCGGCTTTGCCGATAATGGGGATATTTTTGATATACTGTCGTGCATTTAGCGTAGACTAACCATATAAATTTCAGCTATAATATAGTTGTAAATTATTGGAACTTGTTTTCCGAAAATTACGGGAGGTGTAAATGTGACATCAAGCTTATGCGGTACGTACATAGAAAAAGCAGGGGAAAATATACCTTACGACATGACAATTGAATACTACATGACAGAGGAGCTTTTGTGCAGCAGATATTCCGACTTGAAAAGGTACGGCGTTATCGTAAAAAAAACCTGCAGTTTTCCGGACGGGACAGCAACCGGTGAAGAAAAACAGATTAATGATATTTTCTACAGAAAAAGCGATGCGGACGATTTTCTGGATATGCTTATCAGAAATCGCGTCACTCCGATGGCTGTGGAAGAAATAATACAGGAATATATCTGTAATAAGCTTGTCGCACTGCGGTGACAAAGAACAGCGGGTGCTGCGCTATGCGGCACCCGCTGCTCTTTTTTATTACAAAAGCACGCCCATTACTCCATCCTCCTCTACAGCTTCAATAATAACTCTTTCATACCGGAAGGACAAATCCTTATCTGTTTTTACACGTACAGTTATATAGTTCGCTGTTTTTCCCTCAAACATTCCCGGCCTGCCATGGACAGGCTGTTCAAATAACACCTCTGCCTCACGTCCTATGAAGCTGTTAAGAAAACGGGACATGCTTTCCCTTTTTATTTCCTCCATGCGCTTGCTTCGCCGCTCCTTAACCTCCGGAGAAACCTGCGCCGGGAAATCTGCCGCCGGTGTTCCGGGGCGTCTTGAATACTGGAAAATATGGATATCCGCAAAACGCATTTCCTTTACAAACTCCGCGCTTTTTAAAAATTCCTCCTCTGTTTCTCCCGGGAAACCAACCATGACATCCGTTGTTATGGCGGCGCCCGGAAAATTCGTCCGGATAGCTCTTACAATACCGGCATACTGCTCAGTTGTATACCGCCTGTTCATTCTGGCAAGGGTCTCGTCACAGCCGGATTGCAGTGAAAGATGAAAATGAGGACACAGCTTATCAGCCGGCCTTATTTTTTCAATAAACTCCGAATTCAAGGTCATAGGCTCAATAGAACTCAGACGTATCCTTTTAATTCCCTGAAGCTTGTTAACTTCAAGTATTATATCGGAAAGAGAGGAACGCTTATTGTCAAGTCCGTAGGAGGCAATATGAATACCTACAAGTATAATTTCGGAAAACCCGTCCTCAGCCAGCCTTGCGGCTTCCTTTATTACTTCGTCAGGCTCCCTGCTTCTTATCGGGCCTCTTGCATAGGGTATTATGCAGTAGGTACAAAATTGATTGCAGCCCTCCTGAATTTTTATATACGCCCTTGTCATTCCCTCATAATCGGAAATTTCCATTTCTTCAAACTCGTGACGCCTTGAAATATCGCTGACAAGACAGCTTCTGTCCGAAGACCTCAGCCTCTCCGCCTCGTCAACTATGTTCTTTTTGCCCTGAGTCCCGACAACAAGATTTACTCCCTCAATATCCATAACCGCGTCGGGCGCCACCTGCGCATAGCAGCCGGCAGCAATAACAATTCCCTCGGGATTCAGCTTTTTTGCCCTGCGTATTATTTGCCTTGACTTTCTGTCACTCATTGAGGTAACGGTACAGGTATTTATTACATATACATCAGCAGGCTCTGAAAAATCAACGATTTCATAACCCCTTTTTTTAAACATCTCCGCCATAGCCTCAGTTTCATACTGATTAACCTTGCAGCCCAAGGTATAAAATGCCGCTGTCTTCATATATCCGAATCAGCCTTTCTTTTTTTGTTTTTCGTTCTGTACAAATACATAAATCAGTAAAAAAGTTCCCTGTTTTTAAGAACTTTATAGAAATAAACGCAAAATGTGCCTTTGCGGTTTAGAATGTTAGCACAATTTCATAAAAATTAAAATAAATGTTTTTAATCCTTGACTTTATTCCGAAAACAGTGTATTATATAAGTGCAGACGATAAAAAACAGTCTGCATAATACAAAGAACTAAAGGAGGAACAAGTTATGAAAACATTTAATCTGTTACTTAGTTCAATCAATGATGTAAAGGATTTTGTCAACATCGTAAGCAGGTATGATTTTGACGTTGATCTGACATCAGGCAGATATGTTGTTGATGCAAAATCCATTATGGGCATCTTCAGTCTTGATCTGTCAAAACCAATCAAGGTCGAGGTACATGATGATAACTGCGATGAGTTTATTGAAGCTCTCAGAAAGTTCATTGTTGACTAATCAAAGGTTTCACATAATAACGTAAGGTTATTATGCAGCAAACAGAGTAAGACGACCTTGCTCTGTTTTTTTCTTGTTTTAATTTTTCATTTTCTTGCGCTGCTTATCTGTCACTGCCGCAAAAAGAATAACTGCTGCAAGCGTGAAAAGAAACATCAGCGTACAAAGAGCGTTTATTTCAGGCGTAACTCCCATTTTCATCTGCGAGTATATTTTTATCGGAAGAGTATTTGTCTTCGGTCCGGTCACAAAAAAGCTTATCACAACATCGTCCATTGACATTGCGAAGGATAAAAGACCTCCGCTCACAATTCCGGGCAAAAGCTGAGGCATGGTAATCTCAGCAAAAGTTCTTGCCTCCGACGCGCCGAGATCCCGTGCTGCCTCCTCCGTGCTTCTGTCAAAAAGCGAAAGACTGCCTTTGACTGTCATAAAAACATATGGTATGCAAAAGGAGGAATGAGCAAGCACAAGTGTGAGCAGCCCTGCCTTAAGACCGATCGCCGAAAACATCAGCAAGAAAACAAGCCCCGTTATTATTTCCGGCATCATAAGCGGCACAACCGACAAGGCGCTGACTGCCGAATTCAACCTGCCGCGGCATCTGTCAAGCCCCACAGCTCCTATGGTTCCGATTATCATTGAAAGCAATGAGCAAAGCAGACCTACTGTCAGACTGTTTTTAAGCGCCTCCATGATTTCCCTGTTTGTCACAAGCTTTCTGTACCAGTTAAGAGAAAAGCCCGCCCAGACAGTACTCAGCTTTGATTCATTGAAGGAATACACTATAACAAGCAGCATCGGCACATACATAAGCAGCAGCACCAGCCATATATAAATCCTCCCCGCAGCTTTGAGTCTCACCTTGTCTCACCTCTTTTTCTGCCGCCTCCCAGCAACAGCCTTACTGCGCCGAGACATACGAGCATCATAATAAGCATCATCACGGACAGCGCGGCAGCAAACGGGTAGTCATGCGCTGTCATTATCTGATTTTTTATAAGGTTTCCGAGTATTATTATCTTTCCTCCGCCCATCAGGTCTGAAATGAAAAACAATCCCATGGAAGGGATAAAAACAAGCATTATCCCGGATAAAAGACCATCCGCCGTCAGCGGAAGCGTCACGGTAACAAACCCCTTGAAGCCCGACGCTCCCAGATCCCTTGCCGCCTCCAGAACCGTCGGGTCAAGCTTTGAGCAGGAGGAATATACAGTAAGTATCATGAACGGAAGCAAAGCATATACCATGCCGAGGATAACTGCCGGCTGGGTATAAAGAAAGCTCAGCTGCTCCCCGCCGTAGCCCGCAAGCTTCAGTAACGAATAAAGAAGCCCGTTTCCGCGAAGCAGTATTATAAATCCGTATATCCTCACAAGAGCATTTGTCCAGAATGGCAATATAACAAGAAAAAGCATGCACGCTCTCAGCCTTCCGTTTTCACACCTGGACATCAGATAACCGAACGGATACCCGATAAGAGCTGTAACCAGCGTTGTTATAAGCGAAAGCTTAAGTGAAAATATAAATGTTCCGTAATATGCCGGCTCTGATATACGCCTGTAATTATCAAGAGTAAATGATGCGTCAACACCCCATACCCCGTTTCTTTCCATAAAGCTGAGAGCGGCAAGATATATGAGCGGCACCGCCACAAAAAACAAAGTGAAAATATACATCGGCAAAGCCGCAAAAAATCCTTTTTTCATACGGCCTGACCTCCGAGCCGCGTGCAGTGTGCTCCGCTTATATGTACAAATACTCTTTCACCGGGGCTTATATCAAAGCATTTATCCTCGCGCACACCGGTAATTTCCTCCCCATTCTCAAGCACGCAGGACAGTCTCAAAAAACCTCCGGAATACGACTTGCTGCGAAGCACGGCAGGAAAGCCGCCCTCCGTCTCGGCAGAGGCAACAAGCACATGCTCCGAACGCACACAAATATCAATGCTCTCATTTTCCGAGGTTTCAAAGCCGACATTAATTGTCCTTCCGGAAATGCTTATCCTGTTTCCTGAAAGCCCCGACCCGTGAAGTATGTTGGAAAGTCCGATAAATCCGGCGACAAATACATTTGCGGGGCTGTCGTAAATGCTCTGCGGAGTTCCCTCCTGAACAAAACGCCCGTCCTTCATAACAACCATTTTATCAGACATATTCATTGCCTCGTCACGGTCATGAGTTATATATATAAAAGTAGTCCCGCTTTCCTTCTGAATTCTTTTTATCTCCTCGCCGAGATGCCGCCGAAGCTGCAAATCAAGGGCACCCATAGGCTCGTCAAGCAGCAAAATCTTAGGACTGTTTATAAGCCCCCGGGCTATAGCAACCCTTTGCTTCTGACCGCCGGACAGCTGAGACGGGTATTTTCTTTCAACGCCGTCAAGCCTTACAAGCTCAAGCATACGGGCTGTTTTTTCCTTTATTTCAGCTTTTTTCACGCCGCTGACCCTGAGCCCGTAGCCTATGTTGGCTTCAACAGTCATATGCGGAAAAAGGGCATAGTTTTGAAAAACGGTATTTACCGCTCTCTTTTCCGGCGGAAGCTTTGTTATATCCCTGCCCTCTAAAATAACATGCCCCTCATCTGCACGGGAAAGCCCGGCAATTATCCGGAGCATTGTTGTCTTTCCGCAGCCCGATGGGCCGAGAAAGCTTACAAACTCGCCTTTTCCGGCTGAGATGGAAACTCCGTCAAGAGCGATGACAGAGCCGTATGATTTTTTTATATTTTCAAGTCTGAGTATTTCTTCCATAAAAATCTCCATTCCGGTGCAGTCCGTTCCCTTGTGTCTGAAGCTACAGCGTACGATGGGAAATCAGACTTTTCCAAAGCACTGCAATAAGAATCCCGTGAACTGCGGCAGTTATGCCCCAGGACAGCGGATAAGTAAAATACAGGCTTTCAAGACTGCCTATACGTCTGAAAACAGTCATTATAAATAAAATTCTGAGTCCGCATATTCCAAAAATCGAAGTCACCATCGGCAGTACAGAGCTGCCCAGTCCGCGCAGAACAGCAACAAGAACCTCGTTGAAGCCGCATATAAAATAAGTAAAGCATATAACCGAAAGCCTTCTTGCGCCAACATCTATTACCGCCGGGTCATCCGAATAAATTCGCAGTATCTGATGTGCTCCGAGCACGACAACGGATGAAACCGAAAAAATCACAAAAAGCTCAATAGCAAGACACGTCCACATTCCCTGCTTTATACGCTTAAATTTACCCGCTCCGAAATTCTGTCCCGTAAACGTAAGCGCCGCCTGAGAAACAGAGCTCAGCATCGCATACACAAAGTTTTCCACATTTGAGCCGGCAGTATTTCCGGCCATGACAGTAGAACCAAAGGTATTTATGGAGGACTGCACTATAACGTTCGAGAAGGAAAACAGGCTTCCCTGAATCCCCGCCGGGAGTCCTATTTTTGTCATCATGGCAAATTCATGTTTATGCAGCCTCAGATTTTTTATGTCGAGCCTGTAGCATTCCTTCGTTTTTACAAGACAGCGGATAACGCAGCACGCGCTTATGCACTGGGCAATAACCGTTGCCGCTGCAACACCTGCAACGCCCATATGCAGCTTTATTACGAAAAACAAATTAAGCAAAACATTTACAATACCGGAAACGGTAAGATATCTGAGCGGCCGCTTTGTGTCTCCCACAGCCCGCAGGATACCGCTTCCGAAGTTATAAAGCATAAAGGCAGGCATGCCGGCAAAATAAATTCTCATGTAAAGCGAAGCCCCGCCGAGCACGTCCTCCGGGCATGCCATAAGCTTCAGGAGACTTTTTGACGCGATGATTCCCACAGCCATCAGCACTGTGCCGAATATCGCAGACATCGACACGCAGGTGCTGACTGCGCGTTTTGTTCCGGCTGCATTTCCGCCGCCGAAATATCTTGATATAACAACACCGGAGCCTGTGGCATACCCCATAAATACATTTATCAGAAGATGTATAACCGAGCTGGTGGAGCCTACCGCGGCAAGTGCATTATCTCCGTCAAATTTACCGACTATGATAATATCAGCTGCATTATAAAGCAGCTGCAAAATGCTTGACAAAACAAGCGGAACAGAAAAAAGGGCTATATTCTTTAATATGCTGCCGCTGCTCATATTAAGTTCATATTTTTTCATAGTATTTCCCTTTCTGATAAACAGTGTGGGGGTGCTGCGTTAAGCAGCACCCCCTGCCCGGGCTGAACAAGTTTAGATGCAGAACAAACGACAATTAGCAAAACGCGGATTTCTGCATTAACTATAAATTTTCGTGTCTTAGCCGTTGAACGGTCTGTTCTAAAGGCGACAGCCCATAATACTATTTTACTACAACATTTACAAGCTTGCCGGGTACTGCAATAACCTTAACGACAGTCTTCCCCTCAACAGCCTGCTTAATCTTGTCGGAAGCAAGAGCCGCTTCCTTCGTTTCTTCCTGTGACAAGCCGGCAGAAATCATAAGCTTATCTTTGATTTTACCGTTTACCTGAACAACTATTTCAATTTCATCATCTTTTGTTTTTTCCTCGTCATACTCAGGCCACTTTTTAAGTGAAAGCAGCTTTCCGTCTCCGTATGACTCATAAAGCTCCTCCGTCATATGAGGCGCTACAGGGTTAAGCAGCGTCAGCAGGGTTATGAACTCCGCCTTTGTCACACTGCCTTTTTTATAAAATTCGTTTATGGCGCTCATCATCGCAGCAATAGCGGTATTGAACTTCATTCTTTCAAAGTCCTCGCCGACTTTCTTTATAAGCTTATGCATGAGCTTTTCAAAATCTGCGGAATATGTGTTTTCATCAGTAACCATATCCTTAAGATTCCATACACGTTCAAGAAACTTATAACAGCCCTTAAGCCCCTGATTTGACCATGGTGTAGACTGGTCAAAGGCTCCGATAAACATTTCATAGGTTCTGAATGCGTCGGCTCCGAATTCGTTTACAACATCATCAGGGTTGACAACATTTCCCCTGGACTTTGACATTTTTTCATTGTTCTCACCAAGAATCATGCCGTGAGATGTACGCTTCATGTACGGTTCCTTCGTAGGAACAACTCCGATATCGTAAAGGAACTTATGCCAGAACCTTGAGTAGAGCAAATGCAGTGTTGTATGCTCCATACCGCCGTTATACCAGTCAACGGGAGACCAGTACCTGAGCGCCTCACTGCCGGCAAGAGCCTCGCTGTTATGAGGATCCATATACCGCAGAAAATACCAGCTTGAGCCTGCCCATTGAGGCATTGTATCTGTTTCCCTTTCAGCCGGTCCGCCGCAGTGCGGGCATGTTGTTTTTATCCAGTCAGTCGCTTTTTTAAGCGGCGATTCACCGTTTTCGCCCGGTTCAAAGGTATCTATTTCGGGAAGCGTCAGAGGAAGCTCGCTTTCAGGCAGAGCAACCCAGCCGCATTTTTCGCAGTAAACAAGAGGTATCGGCTCGCCCCAATAACGCTGACGCGAAAATACCCAATCCCGAAGCTTGAAGTTTACCTTTTTCTTTCCAAGTCCCTTTTCCTCAAGCCAGCTTATCATGGCAGGAATGGCTTCCTTAACAGTCATACCCGTTAAAAATCCGCTGTTTACAAGAGTTCCGTCAGCAACATTTGTGTATGCCTCCTCCTGCACATTTTCTCCGCCTGCGACAACCTCTCTTATAGGAAGTCCGAACTTCTTTGCAAACTCAAAGTCTCTCGTATCATGGGCAGGCACTGCCATAATTGCTCCCGTGCCGTAAGTAACAAGTACATAGTCTGAAATCCAGACAGGAAGCTTTTCTCCGTTTGCCGGATTTACCGCATAAATTCCCTTAAGGGGCGCACCTGTTTTGTCCTTGGCAAGCTCCGTGCGCTCAAATTCAGATTTCTTTGAAGCCGCTTCACGGTATGCCGAAACCTCCTCCGGATTTTCAATGCTGTCCCATACCTTATCCACAAGCTCATGCTCCGGGCTGAGTACAACATAGGTCGCCCCGAAAAGCGTATCGCATCTGGTTGTATAAACCACCATATCATCACCGGTTGACAGCTTGAAGGTAACCTCTGCGCCCTCGCTTCTGCCTATCCAGTTTTTCTGCTGCGTTTTAACCTTTTCAATAAAATCAAGGTCGTCAAGGTCATCTATCAGGCGCTGTGCATATTCCGTTATTCTGAGCATCCATTGGCTTTTTCTTCTCTGTACAACCTCGCTTCCGCAGCGCTCGCAGACTCCGTTTACAACCTCTTCGTTTGAAAGTCCTACCTTACAGCCCGTACACCAGTTAATAGGCATCTCCTGCTTATATGCAAGTCCGTGCTCAAACAGCTTCAGAAAAATCCATTGCGTCCATTTATAGTATTCAGGATCCGTAGTGTTTACCTCACGTGTCCAGTCAAAGGAAAAACCGAGCATTTTAAGCTGTCTTTTAAAATTAGCAATATTTTTCTCCGTTACAATTTTCGGATGAATCTTGTTCTTTATAGCATAGTTTTCCGTCGGAAGTCCAAAAGCGTCCCAGCCTATGGGATAAAGGACATTATAGCCCTCCATGCGCCGCTTTCTCGCAATTATATCAAGCGCCGTATAGCTTCTCGGATGACCGACATGAAGTCCGGCTCCGGAGGGGTACGGAAATTCAATCATGGCGAAATACTTCGGCTTATCACCGGCTGTTTCCGCATGAAATGCACCCTGCTCCTCCCATTTATCCTGCCATTTTTTTTCAAACCTTTTAAAATCGTAACCCATTACCTTTCCATTCCTTCCGTTTCAATAAAGTCTCTCTATATCATAAAAATTTCGTGTTTCCTCAGTCATAACATGAGCAACCACATCCCCGAAATCAAGAAGTATCCAGTTGCCGCCGGCATACCCCTCAATATGATGCACCCTTTCTCCCGCCCCGGCAAGAAGTTCCTCAGTGTTGTCTGCGCACGCCTTAACCTGGGTGCCGGAGGAGCATGAGCAAAGCACAAATTTCTCCGCTATGCTTGTTTTGCCGGACACATCAAGAATTACAACATCCCTTGCTTTTTTATCCTCCATTGCCTTTGCGGCAAGCTTTGCCTTTTCATCAGAATTCACTTGCTTTCACCTCCTGCCAAAAGTCGGTCATTCCAAGCTCTTAGAGTCCCCTCATGTATCAGACATCCCTTTTCAAGATTCCATTCAATTGAACGCTTCAATGCCATAAGAAACGCCGCTTCAAAATCCCTGCTGCACAGCTCTCTGAGCTGTTCCACGCCGTCAAAGCTCCTTGACGGCTCAAGCATATCCGCAAGGTATATTATACGCTCCAAAAGGCTCATGCCTTCGCGTCCTACGGTATGATACCTTACCGCATTTTCTATATCATTGTCACAGATACCGTAGCTTCTTAGCATTCTTGCCCCTGCCGGTGCATGCAGGAGCTGCGGATTATGCTTTTCGATAAGCCCGATTTCAATCCCGTTGCGTTCGCAGTAATCATAAAGCTCCGACGGATTAAGCTCCTTTGCTATATCGTGTACAACACCTGCAAGATACGCTTTTTCAGGGTCAGCACCGAGTCTCTGTGCCAGCTCCTTCGCCATAACTGCAACGCCCATGCTGTGATCATATCTTTTTTTTGTCAATAAATCCTTAATAACCTCTTCCATTAAAATCAACTCACTTTACATAAATACCACTTTTTTCTATTATTTTTTTCACGCTGTCCGGCACAAGATAACGTATAGTCTTTCCCTGTGCACAGCGCCGTCTTATATCCGACGATGAAATATCAAGTCTCGGAGCATGAACAAAAGCTACTCCGGCACCGTACTGTTTCCGGAGCGCATCAGCATAAGCAGTCATATCAAGCCCTTCTCTCGGATATGCAATGAGTGTACAAAGAGAAGCAATCTCCTCCGGCATATGCCATTTAGGAAAATCCCGCAAAGAATCTCCGCCGATTATAAAATATAAACTGTCATTCGGGAAGACGCGGGTAAAATGCCTCAGGGTATCAACCGTATATGAAAGACCGCCCTCCGTAACCTCGTAATCGGAAACAAAAAAGCTGTCGTTTCCGTCAATTGCGGCCCTGACCATTTCAAGCCTTAGTGCGGCATCAGCGGTATCCGCGCATTTTTTGTGTGGCGGTACGGCGTTCGGCAGAAACATTACCCTGTCAAGCCCGTACTCCTCACGGGCAAACTGCGCTATAACAAGATGAGCGTTATGGATAGGATTAAACGTTCCGCCCATTATTCCAAGCTTACCCATACATCATTTCCCCGGAATTTCAATTTTTCTGTTTTTTTCTTTGTCGCTGCGCCTGTAAAGTACAAACTTTGAACCGATAGCCTGCACCGGCACAGCGTCAAGTCTTGCCGCAAGCTCATTACATGTCTGTTTTGTATCAAGAAGTGCCGTTTCAAGAATATGCACCTTTATAAGCTCTCTCGAATCAAGCGCAAGCCTCAGCTGCTCAACAATCACGTCCGTAACTCCGCCCTTGCCTATCTGAAATACAGGCTCAAGACCGTTTGCAAGCTTTCTCAGATATGCTCTTTGCTTTCCGTTCACCATAATATATTACCCTTTCCCGCGCAGGATATTAATCTGATAACAGAGCTCCCGCGAAAATTCCGCACTTATATAGATATAATTGATTATATCATGTCAAAAAATAAAAGTCAACCGTGCAAAAGCCGTTTTTACACAAATGCACAAAAAAACTTATTTAAGCCGTTGTTTACTACTATTATGCATAAAAGCACAGCAGGAAAAATATATTTGTGTTCTTAAAACAGATGAATAATAACCCTTTCTGCCGCAAATAATTGAATATGAACAGGTATCTTTAATTAATAAGAAAACGGAGGTTTTATTTATGTATTACAGAACAGATCTGGCAGTTGAGGCTCACGAGCTGACAAAGGGAGAAGCGGAGCAGCTTGAAGGCGTTGTTTCAAGAACGGAAAAACACGATGACTTCAGCGTCACAACCGTTGAAATCATAAACGAGCAGGGCGCACGCACCCTCGGAAAGAGCATAGGAAAATACATCACAATTGAAGTCCCTGAAATAAAGTATTCAACACAGGCATATGAAAGCGCCTGCGCAGCTCTTGCCGCAGAAATAAAAAAGCTTGCGCAGATAAACAGCGGTACACTGACGCTTGTAGTCGGTCTCGGCAATGAAAACATAACACCGGACAGGCTTGGAACAGAAACCGTTTCGGAAATAATGGTTACGCATCACATGAAAAAACACGCTCCCGAAATATTCGGGGATTCCGTAAGCTCCGTATGCGCCATAGCTCCCGGAGTTATGGGGACAACCGGTATGGAAACCTCCGAGGTGATAAAAAGCATAGCCGAAAGTCTTAAACCCGACCTGATAATAGCTGTTGACGCACTGGCTGCAGCGGATTTTTCAAGAATCGGAGTAACCGTACAGCTTTCAGACGCCGGAATTCAGCCGGGCGCCGGAGTCGGAAATAACAGGAATGCCGTTTCAAAAGAGGAGCTTGGCATTCCGGTTATTGCAATCGGGGTTCCGACAGTAGTTGATGCCATGACCCTTCTCGGAGAAAACAGGGATGAAAAGCTGCAGCCCCTCATTGTGACGCCCCGTGATATTGACCTTGTAACAGAACGATGTGCAAAAACAATCTCCGGCGGAATCAATCTTGCCCTGCAGGAAGGTATGACGCTAACGGAAATAGAAGAATATGTCGGATAGCTGTTGACATTTGGAAAATTCCGGTGTATAATATTATGCAAAGGTTTCCCGTCCGGTTTTATCCGGACTGTAATCAGACCAGGAAAGGAACGGTATTATGACTGTAATAAATGACAGTATAACACTTCATTATATACCTATGAAAAAGCTGAAAACCTCAACCGTCGGTGTTTATATCCACCGGCCCCTCACAAAGGATGACGCGTCATACGGCGCTTTGCTGCCGAGTGTTCTGAAGCGTGGATGCAGGCTCTGCAAAACCCGCGAGGAGATTGAAAAATATCTTGACAATCTCTACGGTGCGGAGCTTCGCAGCGGCTGCTTCAAAAAGGGCGAGGACCAGATTTTATATTTTACAATCGAATCAATTTCCGAAAAATATACACCTGAAAAAGAGCCGCTTTTTGAAAAGCTGACAGCCCTTATAATGTCTCTGCTCTTTGAGCCGGCAGTGGAAAACGGCGGATTTTCTCAGGAGTACACGGAGCAGGAAAAGAAAAACCTGATTGAAAAAATTGAAGGCATGAAAAATGATAAGAGAACCTATGCCATGCAGCGCTGCACCGCCGAAATGTTCGAGGGTACTGATTATGCCGTTCCCTCCTACGGAACGGTCGAGGACGCAAAGCAAATTGACCGGGAATCTCTTTATGAATACTATAAAAGAATTATTTTCAGTTCACGTATCGACATTTATATTTCCGGAGACTGCAATGAAGATACAGCCTGCGGGCTTATTAAAAATGCCCTGCCCCGGGAAAGCTTCAGCGGAAACACCGTAAAGCAGCAGGGAATCCTTGTTAAAAACACAGATGTAAAATATGTCGAGGAAAAGCTTGACGTAACTCAAGGCAAGCTTTCCATGGGCTTTACAACGGGTATTGACGGTACGAGCGACGAATATTACGCTCTGATGGTAGCTAACAGCATATTCGGAGGCGGTGCGCACTCAAAGCTGTTTAATAACGTGCGTGAAAAGCTTAGTCTGTGCTATTATGCTTCCTCTTCTCTTGAGCGGTACAAATCGGTTATGATGGTGAGTGCCGGTATTGAATTTGAAAACTATCAGAAGGCATATGACGAAATACTGAACCAGCTGAAGGCAGTCAAGGAGGGTGATATTTCTCAGCTTGAATATATTTCAAGCATAAACGCGATTGTCAATTCACTCAAATCCTGTCTTGATGACCAGTATGCAATGCAAAGCTTCAGCCTCTCCGAAAGTATTCTTAAAACAGGAATAAGCCTTGAAGAATGCATAGAAAAAATCAAAAAGGTTACCGTTTCCGACGCCGTCCGGGCAGCGCGCGGTATCCGGCTTGACACAGTATATTTCCTGAAAGGAGCCGATGCCAAATGAACAGAATAATAAGCAGTGTAACGGGCGAAACGCTCTATCATAAAAAGCATGAATGCGGTCTTGACATATATATTATGCCGCGAAAGGACTATTCTGCGGGCTATGCAATTTTCGGCACAAAATACGGCTCTGTAGACTCCGAATTTGTTGTTCCCGGCGAAAGCGAAATAACGAAGGTGCCGGATGGCATCGCCCATTATTTAGAGCACAAAATGTTTGACCAGCCCGACGGAAGCAATGTCTTTGACAAATTCTCGGAGCTCGGCGCAAATGCAAACGCTTTCACCTCCTTTAACACCACCGCATATCTTTTCAGCGCAGCGGATAACATGGAGGAAAACCTGTCAATACTTCTCGACTATGTACAAAGCCCTTATTTTACCGAGGAAAGTGTCCGGAAGGAACAGGGAATCATAGGTCAGGAAATAAAAATGTATGACGACAGCGGTACATGGCGTGTATTTTTCAATCTTCTCGGCGCGCTCTATCATAACCATCCCGTAAAAAAGGATATTGCCGGAACCGTGGAAAGCATAAGTCATATAACAGCCGATCTTCTTTATAAATGCTATAACACATTTTACAATTTGTCAAACATGATGATTTTTGTGACAGGAGATGTTGACCCCTCCGCCATTGAAAAACGAATCGATGACGGAATAAAAAACAACGCTCCCTTTGATGAGGAAATAAAAAAGCTTTATCCGGAGGAGCCGGATACCATAAGCAAAAAGATAGTTGAGCAAAGCCTCAGCGTTGCAATACCCCTTTTTATGATTGGCTTCAAGGATACCGACACAGGCTATAGCGGTGACAGACTTCTTAAAAAATATATAGAAGTATCCATACTGAATAAGATGCTTTTCTCAAAAGGAACAAAGCTTTACAGAGAGCTTTCCGATAACGGACTCATAAACGATAATTTTTCCTTTGATTATACCCTGCAGCCGGATTATGCTCATGTGACCGTGGACGGCGAATCCTCCGATCCGAAGGCTGTATTTGAAAAAATACTTGCGTATCTCGCCGAAAAGCGCGGAAGCGGACTTTGCCGCGAAGAATATGAGCGCGCAAAAAAGGTTATATGGGGCGATTATATCAGGAGCTACAATGATGTGGAGGAATTTTCACATTCATTTCTCAACATGTATATGGCGGGAGCGGTTTATACAAATTTTGAAAAGCTTTATGATGAAATCACCTTTGAGGCTATTGAAAAACGCTTCCTGAAGCTGTTTGATGAAAACCGCGCGGCATTGTCTGTTGTTAATCCGCTCTGATAAAAAATCTGCATCGCAACCGATGCAGATTTTTTGTATCTGTGAACAAATTGTTAAAATTAGCACTCATTAATTAAGAGTGCTAATAAAATCTTGACAAATTATCTTTAAAGTATTAAAATATAGGAAAACAATTTTTAACAAGTTTATGAGAGGAAGTGCTTTTAAATGGCAAAGGGTAACATTTCCGTAAATTCGGAAAACATTTTCCCGATTATAAAAAAATGGCTTTATTCCGACAAGGATATATTTTTAAGAGAGCTTGTTTCAAATGCATGCGATGCGATAACAAAGATGAAAAAGCTTGCCGGAATAGGCGAGGCACAGCTTGACGGTGATGAAAGCTTCAAGGTTGATGTAATCGTTGACAGCGAGGCTGGAACACTGAAAATATGCGATAACGGCATAGGCATGACAGCTGAGGAAATTGACAAATACATTACTCAGATAGCTTTTTCAGGTGCAAACGATTTTCTTGAAAAGTATAAGGATGAAAAAAATCCCGATCAGATAATAGGTCATTTCGGCCTCGGCTTCTATTCGGCATTTATGGTTGCGGACAAGGTTGAAATTGATTCCCTTTCATATCTTCCCGGTGCAAAGGCGGCGAAATGGGTATGTGAGGGCGGTCTTGAATACGAGCTTTCCGACGGAAGCAGAGAAACAAGGGGTACAACAATAACGCTGTATCTCGGCGAAGACGGGAAGGAATTTAAAAACGGGTATGAAATACGCTCCATACTGAACAAATACTGCTCCTTCCTCCCTGTTGAAATATATTTTGAAGATGTAAAAAAAGAGGAGGACAAGCCTGAGGAAGCCGCAGACGGAGAAGAGAAAAAGGAGCCGGAGGCTCCGAAGCCTATCAATGATACAAACCCGCTCTGGATGAAAAAACCCTCCGAATGCACGGACGAGGAATATAAGGAATTTTACACAAAAGTGTTCATGGACTTTAACGAGCCCCTGTTCTGGATACATCTTAACGTGGATTATCCCTTCCGCCTTAAGGGTATCCTGTATTTCCCGAAAATCAATCATGAATTTACAGTAAACGAAGGTCAGATTAAGCTTTTTAACAATCAGGTGTTTGTTGCCGATAATGTTAAGGAGGTTATTCCCGAGTTCCTGATGCTTCTCAAGGGTGTTATTGACTGCCCCGACCTGCCTCTCAATGTTTCGAGAAGCTTCCTGCAAAATGACGGATATGTAAAGAAAATCTCAGCGCATATTACAAAAAAGGTTGCAGACAAGCTTACGGGAATATTTAAAAACGAACGTGAAAATTACAATAAATACTGGGACGATATAAATATCTTTATAAAATACGGCTGTATGCGTGATGAAAAGTTCTATGAAAAGATTAAAGATATTATCATCTATAAAACGACAGACGGAGAATATATTACCCTTGAGAATTATTTCGAGGGCAGAGACAATAAGGATGTTTACTATACCTCCGATAAAAATCAGCAGTCTCAGTATATCAACCTGTTCAGGGAGCAGGATATAAAGGTGCTTGAGCTGGGCACCATGATGGATACGCAGTTTATGTCGTTTATCGAAATGAAAAATGAGAACGTCAAGTTCAAGAGAGTCGACTCAAACGTTTCCGATCTTTCCGACTCCGAGGAAAAGCAGGACGATGATAATAATGCAAAGCTTATAGAGCTTGTAAAAAAATCAGTGCCCGAGGAAACAAAGGTTGAGGTTCAGTCCCTTAAAAATGCCGCTATCCCGGCAGTTATGCTTCTCGGCGAGCAAAGCCGCAGAATGCAGGAAATGTACAAAGCCTACGGTCAGCAGATGGCAGCTATGGCAGGAATGTTCAAGGATGAATATACGCTTGTACTCAACAAAAATAACAGTCTTATCCAAAAGCTCCCTGAGCTTTCCGAAGAAGACTGCGCACTTGTTTCCGACCATATCTATGACCTTGCCATGCTGTGCAATAAGCCTCTTCCGGCAGAACAGATGACAAAGTTTATCGAGAGAAGCAATAAAATTATGGAAAAGCTTATATGATTTCAAAAGGGGTGCTGCGGCAGTTTTATTTGCCGTTAAACTGTGCTCCGCACAGTTTAACGGCAAATAAAATACCACTGAAAACTTTAGTTTTCAATAAAACTATTGCATGGCAATAATAACACTTGAATCCATTTGTGCTGCGGCAATCACTCACGACTTTTCAAGTTTTATGAACCGTACCCTTGTGTTACACATAAAAAAGGTCGAAATCTCGTATCGAGAAAACGACCTTTTCCGGCTGCTCTGTTTATCTTAAATTGAGGCGTTCCATAAGTGCGGTTCTCAGCACTTCAGAAAAGTTAAATCCTGCTTTTTCACCCATAACATTGAGATAGTTCGGGATTGTGCAGTTTCTTTTTACCATTCTGTTATCTTCGAGTTGCCTATAATAATCGAAGTCAACATCGACGAATGTTCCGAGGGCGTTTTCTTTGGTTTCGGGCAACTCATAAGACGGAACAGGAATAGTTTTCCCAATGTCCTGCAAAGAAATTCCCGAAAGTCCAATGGCTTCTCTTGCCATTTCGATACAGTTTTCAATATCTGTTCCTTGCGTTCTTATATCGAAGTCAGGGACATAAACAACCAAAGTTTCTTTGTTGATAATTACCGGATATGCACCTTTCATAAAAATCGCTCCTTTATTTTAAATCATGTTTTCTGATAAGGTCTCTTGCGAGTTCTTCGTCAATTTCCCGGTGTCTCGGCAGAGGTTCAACGGCTTCACCATTTGTTAATATAGTATGGTTTGCACCCTCCCGAAGTATTCGCCAACCGGATTTTGTAAAAAGTTTTAATAAGATTTGTCGTTTCATTTGTTCGTCATCCTCAACTATATTATACGCATTTTTATACGTATTGTCAATAGTTTTTCAGAAATTATTTCTGAAAATTTCAGTTAAATTCGTAACACAAGGGGACGGTTCGAGACCACTATGTTATAGTGGGAACTTAAACTCTACATGATTTGTTTTCTCAAAAGAAAACAGTCAATAACATCACACACAAACATCAACTGCAAAAATGCGTGAAGCCTGCTATGTTTAATTAATTGTTCTTTACTGTTTCTTCGCAGATACAAAATTGTATATATTGATGTGGACATCATTATACAGAACGTACTTATAATTACAACAGGGATAATCATAATAAAAATAATTATTATCGGATTAAACATCATCGCTAATCCCAGCAAAGTCCATAATATAAAATTACAGACAAAGAATGGAATTTGTATAAATTTATATACTATTATCATACGCATATCTATATCTGTACCACTGCGATATGTTTTTATAGCAGTAACAATGTTAACTATCCATGTAATCAGTGTAGCACCCAAGGCTGCACCGGCAACAACTATCATATATTTAAATTTAATAGATAAAATAGCAAAAAGTAAAAATACATATATAGAAACAGTAAAAGCTATAAGTGTTTTCTTCATTGTAATAACTCCCAACCATATTTTTATTCAGCAAACATAACATAATGGTACTCACACTGATAAAATCCACACAATTTTGCGCAAGAGGACGCGCACAAGGGGACGGTTCTCTTGTACACACTTTGTGTTATAGAAATATAGCCAAATCAGGATATCCCATGCATTTAAAAACGATGGATTCCACTCAACTTTTTCAGTGGAAATACAATCTACCACTGAAAAAGTTGAATAACCGATTATCAGCCCTTATTGAAATTGCCAACAAAAATTGCTTGAAATACCTAAAAAGTTCTCTCTCTAATTCCTATTTTCCGAACACAAGAGAACCGTCCCCATGTGTTATGATAAAAACACTTTTTATCTTGAGTTTTCCATCATATTAGGGTCAGGTGATGTCCTATACCATTTCACTAAAGAGATTTTCATTTCTTCAATTGCCAACTTGAATTCCTCCTGAGTCTCATATGGTCCGTACAATTTTTGCTCTCCAGTATCAAGAATATAATATTCCTCAGAAAAAATATCATTTTCATCAATAGACTCAATATTTCTAGTACATACATATCTGTCATCATATGAAAATTCTTTTACAAAAGACGGAATTTCAGTCTCAACTGCTTTATCACCTACATACTTTACTATAATGTCTTTAGAATTGATTCTCCACACCTCATAGTCGTTAGGTAACTTATAGCTCCAGTCGCTAGCCCCTGCACATGATGTCAAAAGTAACACTAATAGCAAACCAGTTAAAACAGCCTTATTTTTCATTATTTACAACCCTTTCGTAAATTGGTAAGTCCAGAAAAAAGGTGTCAATTGACCTTTTTTCTGCATATCATACCCCCAATTATTCAGCCAGTTACTTATTGATACACCTTCCCTATACTCATCGAAATCATATGTATCGCTAATTGTAACGGTAACGGAATATTGAGTTTCAGTCCATGTTATCCATAAAAATCTTTTTGTGACGGTTTTCTTTTCAAATACCATTGTATAATCAGCTTTTCCAACCCCTAAATGCAAATCCAAATCATTAGGATTTGTGTCATTGCCATAAAAGGCAATTGATCCTGGTATAGCACTGCTATCTTTTCCGGATGATTTAAAAGTTTCAAAATTTTTATTAATTTCTTTATTTAAAATAGATGATGAGAAAAAAGTGGTATAAAAATCCCGATAATATGTATAATCCTTGTTTACACCTCCGCCGACAAAAGCATCCCAAAGCAATACAGACGCAACCTCGGTCCCCGTTTCACCGCTCGGATCAACATATTTAACAGGATTGTTCCGGCAATACACATATAAATTACTACTTTGTAATATCGCATTCACATCTGGAATTTTTACCTCATCTTCTACATATTTCTTATTCCCATAAATCATATTGCCTACATTCCAGTGCGGATCTTCCGTCATAAATCTTCCGTTTGCCGGGTTATAGTACCGATTTCGGAGATAGATATTCTGTGTTTCAGCGTCATAATATTCCCCGCAGTATCTGAATGGATTTGTATCCGTGGGGTCAGGGTTCTTTTCTATTCC
>JAGBHE010000046.1 GCA_017935675.1 Clostridia bacterium
AATACTTTCTTCAAGCTTTTTCAGATTGAGATTTTCCGTTTCAAAGCGAAGCTTTTCTTCTTCGTAAGCGGAAAGTGACTGTTCCAGCTCAGCAACGTCAAGCTTGAAAAGCAAATCGCCCTTTTTCACATAATCCCCCTCGGAAATGTTCAGCATTTCAACACGTCCCGTCATAAGACTGCTGATGGTGCTGATGCTTTCACCCGGGCGGACAACTCCGCTTGCCTTGATAAAATAGTCAATCTCACCGATACAGCACCACGTCAGCGTAACCGCCAGAAGCAGAACAAGTATCCATGTGAATATCGGCATTCCTTTGTTCGGCTTTTCATGCAGCATTTCTATACTGTCCGTTATCTCATTCATCGGCAGTATTATTTCCTTTGTCATTTTCATCTTCCTTTATCAGTTCCAGTGTTTTTATGAGGACGTTATCCCATTTAAGGCGGTTTTCATAGGTGTTTCCATCAATGCCGTTTTTAAACATTTCATTGCATAAAAGATATCCTTCATAATCAGCATCATAAATGTAATGTTCCGGTGCTGTTCCCGTAAGAGAGTTATTGCTACTTCCGTTAGAGTAAGAAGCATAATACGAAAAGGCAATGCGGCTTTGTGGTAGTGCAGACATTATTGGTGGTCCGCCTAAACCTTCTCCGCTTGTATTATTTCCAACCACAACCGTGTTTGGCTGCTTCAAAAATATGTTTACAATTCGATCTGCTGCTGAGCAAGTTTCCGGACCAATAAGAACATACACATTATGTTGTTTTGCTGCCGATGATTGTACTTCCATATTTTCAGTAAATAGAAGCATTTCTCTCCCATCAGACATTACGGTGCTGTAAGGCTTATTTATTAGTGCAGAAATTCTGTCGGTCAATTTGCTGAAATATATAGCGTTAATATTTTGTTTTGTTGCTGGAACATACCATTTGCATTCGTAATTGGTTGACTCGTTTATAACGGGCGCAAGAGCCTCTTTTAAGCTATAAATATTTCCTCCGCCGTTATTACGCAGATCAATAATCACATTTTTCCTGCTTTTGCTTAGTATCTGTGATACCATTTCTTTATTCTGAGAATCAATACGCTTAATAAAACAATATGACAGATCGTTTTTATCATCATCAAAGAAATAAGTGTTTTCCATGCTCACAGATTCAACAATAGCAACATCTTCATTTAATGCAGATGGAATGATAAAATACTTAAAATCAGCATATAATGTTTCATTGTACTTCTCACCCTTTTCATTTTGCAGAAGAAGATCAACAGGAGTATGATCTGGATTATTACTGAAAATCAATACGGATTTATAATATTTCTGATTGATACCATCAAAATAAATTCCCGGATTATATATATCTGATAGTATATATTCATCAATGGCAATTCCATTTACTTGAATAATAATATTTTCATTGAACCGACTTGGCATATTCGTAGAATTATTATACAAATACTTACCGCCATCGGATGTGATATATGCAAAGGGATAATATTCGAAATCTTTAAGCTGTTCCGCATTTTCCCGTGAAAGCTTTTGCCAGTAATCAAGATATGCGTCGATGTTTTTTATGCCA
>JAGBHE010000047.1 GCA_017935675.1 Clostridia bacterium
TGTTTACGGTCGCACACAGACCGCTTTCTCTGAGGACGGACTTCCCATCGGTGCAGGTCTTGAGGATCTCGGTAAGGGTCTCCGCTCACAGTGCGGTACAACCTATGCAACCCTTGCAAAGGGTCCCCGTTACTTAGAGCTTGCAGAAGGCTACATAACAAAGATTGCTGTTGATGACAACAACGAAATTATCGGTTATAAGTTCGTTCACCTCGGCAAAATGATGGAAATGATCAGAAAAGGTATGGACGCAAACGAAGCACTCGAAAAGGCTTCAGGTCAATACGGCAGAGTTGATGATGCTGCAAAGCTTATCGACCCAAGATGCGAATAATAAAGGGGAGGTACGAAGATTATGGCATTATTTGAAAGTTATGAAAGAAGAATTGACCAAATCAACGCAGAGCTTGCGAAGCATGGTATCTCTTCAATCGAGGAAGCAAAGAAAATCTGTGACGACAAGGGCATAGATGTATATAACATAGTTAAGGGTATTCAGCCTATCTGCTTTGAGAACGCTTGCTGGGCATACATTGTCGGTGCTGCAATCGCTATCAAGGACGGCTGCACAAAGGCTGCTGATGCGGCTGAAAAAATCGGTGTAGGTCTTCAGTCCTTCTGTATTCCGGGCTCTGTTGCGGACGACAGAAAGGTTGGTATCGGTCACGGAAACCTCGGTGCAATGCTGCTCCGAGAGGAAACAAAGTGTTTCGCATTTTTGGCAGGTCACGAGTCATTTGCGGCTGCTGAGGGTGCTATCGGTCTTGCAAGATCAGCTAACAAGGCAAGAAAAGAAGACCTTCGCGTTATCTTAAACGGTCTTGGTAAGGACGCTGCTCAGATTATTTCAAGAATTAACGGCTTTACATATGTTCAGACAAAGTTTGATTACTTCACAGGCGAGCTGACAATCGTTAAGGAAACAGCTTACTCAAACGGCGAAAGAGCAAAGGTTCGTTGTTATGGTGCAGACGACGTTCGTGAGGGCGTTGCAATCATGCACAAGGAGGGCGTTGACGTTTCTATCACAGGTAACTCAACTAACCCGACACGTTTCCAGCACCCGGTTGCAGGTACATACAAGAAGGAATGTATCGAACAGGGCAAGAAATACTTTTCAGTTGCATCAGGCGGCGGTACAGGACGTACACTGCATCCTGATAACATGGCTGCAGGTCCTGCTTCCTATGGTATGACAGATACTATGGGTAGAATGCATAGTGATGCACAGTTCGCAGGTTCTTCATCAGTGCCTGCCCATGTTGAAATGATGGGCTTAATCGGTGCAGGTAACAACCCAATGGTTGGTATGACCGTTGCAGTTGCAGTTGCTATCGAGGAAGCAATGAAATAAAAATTTGAGATTGTTTTGCGTATTTAAGCCATTTAAAGCTGTGCTAAAAGTGATACGTGTGTATAATACACACAGTATACAGACGTAATACAAAAAGAGAAGAGGGCATTATATAAAAATGTCCTCTTTTTGTATGCATTTTCGGACAGAGAGCCATGCACGCGGAGGTCATTTGCGGCATATAATAATCTGAGGTGAGCTTATGTCGGAAATTATAATGCAAATACTTCAGAATGTGATGCTTCTTTTAGGGTTTGTGGGCGGTGGAAACGCATTTCCCAAGCCTCTTTCGCCAAAGGAGGAGCAGCACTGGCTAAAGCTATGGGCGGAGGGTGACGAGAATGCGAAAAATGTACTGATAGAGCATAATCTGCGATTAGTTGCACATATCGCGAAAAAATATGCGGCGGATAACAATTTTGATGATTTGGTTTCAACCGGAACGATTGGTCTCATAAAGGGCATCAACACCTTTGACATGACCAAAACCTCCAAGCTTACGACATACATTGCAAGGTGTATCGAGAACGAGGTTTTAATGATGCTGCGGCTTTCCAAGAAAACCGCGGGCGACATATCGCTTGAGGAATGTATCGGCACCGATAAGGAGGGCAATAATATGACCTTTTCGGACATTTTGCCCGCCGACACCGAGGACATTTCCGATATGATTGCGTTGAAAATCAATATCAAAAAGCTGTATAGTGCGATGGGGGAGGTTTTAACTCCCGATGAAAAAAACATACTTTGCTGGCGATATGGTCTGGGCAATAAAAAGCGAAAAACGCAAAAGGAAATTTCACAAATTTTAGGAATTTCGCGTTCATATGTGTCGAGAATAGAAAAGCGTGCGATAAAAAAGCTTTCGGAAAAAATTGAGGAATAGTTTTTATACGCTTTACCGAAAATATACATAATGAAGTCGCAGACGTTTTAAGGTACGTCAGAAAGGATTTGAAATGGAAAATATAAGAACAGACCTTGCGATTGAAGCACACGAGATGTGCAGCAAGGAAAAAGCGGAGGAAAATCATTTAGAGGGAATTGATGTTAAGGAATATGAAGAAGACGGTGTTGCCGTCACTGTTATCGAGGTAAAAAACAAGCAGGGAGAGCGGATATTGGGAAAGCCAATCGGCAAATATATAACGATTGAAGCACCGGGACTTAAATTTTCAAACGAGGTGTATGAAAAGGCATGTATTGCGGTTTCGGAGCAAATACGTGCAATCTGCGATATAACTGAAAATACGAAAACGCTTGTTGTAGGGCTGGGAAACAAGCTGATTACGCCCGATGCCCTGGGACCGCAGGTGGTTTCAAAGCTCATGGTTACAAATCATATCAAGGCACATATGAAGGATTTTCTTGATGATTCTTACAGCTCGGTATGTGCGATAGTGCCCGGAGTTTTGGGGACGACGGGCATTGAAACTACCGATATAATAAAGGGCGTTGCAGACAAAATCAAGCCGGAAATCGTAATCGCAGTGGACGCTCTTGCATCAAGGAGTATTGACAGAATATCCACAACGGTGCAGATTTCCGATACAGGAATAAATCCCGGCTCAGGCGTTGAAAACAAGCGTGAGGGAATAAATGAAGAAAGCATCGGTGCGAAGGTGATTGCAATAGGCGTGCCTACCGTTGTGGACGCGGCAACCATTGCCTCGGACAGCATTGACATGGCACTGGGCGACAGCGAGAGCCTCGGCAACTGCTTTTCAGATATTGATAAAAGAGAGATAATACACAAGGCACTTACGAAAAATGTGGGAAATATGATGGTTACACCCAAGGATATCGACCTTGTTATAGAAAGGGCGGCAAAAACCGTTGCAAACGGTATAAATCTTGCCCTGCACAGAGATTTATCCTTTGAAGATATAGAAAGTTATGTTGGATAATATTGACATTACTCTGATTGTAGGTTAAAATATATTATATGGGTAAAGGAGTTTATAGAAAAAGGAGATTAGGAGAATGTTAAAGGTTATTCCGATTAATGACAATATTCGACTTAATTATATTCCCATGGATAAGCTTAAGACAACATCAATGGGAATGTATATTCATAGAAAACTGAAGAAGGAGGACGCCTCCAAGAATGCAATTTTGCCACATATTTTAAAGCGTGGCTGCAAGCTCTGCTCAAGCTCGCAGGAGATTGCACGGTATCTTGAAAATTTATACGGTGCGAAATTTTCTGCAGGAATAGGCAAACGCGGCGACGACCATTTGCTTTGCTTTGAATTTGAAACTATTTCGGACAAATACGCACCTCGCGGCGAGCGTCTTGCGGCGGGAGTTGTAAAGCTGATGATGTCTATGGTATTCGGCAGCCTCGATGAATTTGACAAGGATTCCTTTGAGCAGGAAAGGGCAAATTCAATCACAAAAATTGAAAATATCATAAACGACAAGCGTATTTATGCAAACTACCGCTGTCAGGAGGAAATGGCCAGGGGCGACAGCTTTGAAATTCCAAGGCTTGGATATGTTGAGGATATGAAAGCACTCACACGCGAGGAGGTTTATGCATACTACAAGGAAATCATTGTAAATTCGCCGATTGACATATATGTATGCGGAGATGCAAATATCAGAGAACTTGAAGCTGAAATAAGAAAAGGTATAGAGGGTTTTGAGTTTAAAAAAGCCGAAATGCCGTCCTGCACAATACTTCGCCGTAATTCGCAGGTGAAAAATATAACGGAAAAATTAAATGTTACCCAGGGAAAGCTTTCAATGGGATTTTTGACCGACATGAAGCCTACCGACGAGAATTATTTTGCACTTTTGGTGGCAAATGCGATTTTTGGCGGCGGTGCACAGAGCAAGCTGTTCAATAATGTGCGAGAAAAGCTTAGTCTTGCTTATTATGCAGGCTCGATTCTGGATAAATTTAAGGGAATTATGATGGTAAACGCGGGTATTGAGTTTGATAATTTTGAAAAGGCGTATAACGAAATCATGGCACAGCTTGATGAAATGAAAAAGGGTAATATTACTGACCTTGAGCTGGAGGCGAGTAAGGGCTTTTTGATAAACAGCCTGACCTCCTATTATGACGACCAGCACAGCATGATTTCCTTCTATCTGAACGAAAAAATCGGACAAACCTTTGCCGATATTGACCAGTGCATAGAGCGGATTAAGCTGGTAACCAAGGCAGATGCCGTAGATGCAATGAGCGACGTGAAGCTTGATACCGTCTATTTTCTTACGGGAAGGGAGGAACAGTAATGGAGAGGATATATGATAAGCTGACCGGCGAAAGCGTATATTATAAAAAGCATGAAAGCGGTCTTAATATTTATATAATGCCGAGAGCCGGCTATAACTCAAGCTATGCAATTTTCGGCACAAAATACGGCTCGGTGGACTCGGAATTTATTGTTCCCGGAGAAGCAGAGGCTACAAAGGTGCCGGACGGAATTGCACACTATCTTGAACATAAAATGTTCGACCAGCCGGACGGAAGCAATGTGTTCGACAGATTTTCAAAGTTCGGCGGCGAGGCAAATGCTTTCACAAGCTTCAATATGACTGCATATCTGTTCTCTGCAACGAGACATTTTTATGAAAATCTCGAAACGCTTTTGGACTATGTCCAGTCTCCGTATTTTACCAAGGAGAGCGTGGAAAAGGAGCAGGGAATTATCGGTCAGGAGATAAGAATGTACGACGATAATGCACCATGGCGGCTGTTCTTTAATTTCCTGGGACTTTTGTATAACAACAATCCCGTAAAGCTCGATATTGCAGGAACAGTTGAAAGCATCGCCGAGATTGACGAAAAGCTGCTTTATAAATGCTATAATACCTTCTATAATTTGTCTAATATGACCTTGTTTGTAACAGGCGACCTTAATGTGGAGAAAACTCTGCGTATTATTGAGCGGAACATAAAGAATAATGAGCCTTTTACCGAGGAGATAAAGAGAATTTATCCCGAAGAGCCCAAGCAGGTTGCGGGAAAATATAAGGAGCAGAGGATAAGCGTGGCAACTCCGATGTTTATGATGGGCTGGAAGGATAACGACGTTGGGTATTCGGGAAAGCCGCTGCTAAAAAAATCAATCGAAATGGAGATTTTGGTCGAGATGCTGTTCGGCAAAAGCTCAAAGCTGTATAACGAGCTTTATGACGAGGGACTTATAAATCAGAATTTCTCATTTGAGTATTCGCCGCAGATTGACTACGGCTACACCGCAATTGACGGAGAAAGCAAAAATCCCGAGGCGGTATATGAAAAAATTACAAAATATGTTGACGGCTTGAGAGAAAGCGGTCTTTGTGAGGACGATTTTAAGCGTATAAAGAAAATTATCTGGGGAGACTTTATCCGTTCGTACAATGATATTGAAGGGTATGCACACAGCTTTTTGTCTATGTCATTTTTGGATATAAGCTACTTCGATTATTTTGACGAATACAAAAAAATCACCTTTGAGGACGTAAAAAAACGTTTTCTTCAGCAGTTTGACAATGAGTATTGCGTATTATCGGTAATCAAACCTGAGTGAGTAGAAAGGGCAGAGTAATGCCCTTTTTTGCTTGATAAAAATGCTTTGAATGACTTATTAAAACAATTTTTTTACAAAAAGTTTATCGAATTTATGTAAAAATGGGAACAATTAATGTAAAATTTTGCACAAGTTCAACAAATTGTTGAAAGCTTGACTTTTGTTTTGATATAATGTTGATGTCTTAAGCTGATATTACGAAGTCGGCTTAAAAGTACAAAGAAAAGGAGAGAAACATTATGTTAAAAAAACTACTTAGTACGGTAATGGCATTATCAATGCTGCTAACGGGAGTGCAGGCATATGCGGCAGATAAATTTGACGCAGACACCGCACCGTACGGAAGCCTTATAAGCTACGGTGATTTTGAAAACAAAACCATTGGTACCTGGGGCTTGGGTGATGCCCCACCGTCAGACTGTACAATGACAATTGATACAGAGGAATATTGGGACGGAGCAAAGTCGCTCAAAATTTCTGATTTCGGAAACGGTTCTACTTTTAATGTGGGATTTGACGTGAATTACAAAAGCGAAGAAGAGGCGACAGTAACATTTGAAGCAGGTGAGATTTATCATCTGTCCTTCTGGCTCAAGCAGGAGTCTGCAGATGCTGACTATCCGGACGGACTCTGGTCGGGACTCACAGTGCAGAATTTCGCAGGAAATGCACTTGTAAACGACGAGGACTACTACAGATATGTTTTTAACGGAGGAGCTTCAGCAGGAAAGCTTAGTATTGCAAGGCATTCGGATTGGCAGTATAAATCGATTGTTTTTGTGGCAGGAAATACTGTTGCAAATCCGAGATTGTATATGACTGGTGTTCATAGTGCCAACGAAAACGCATCTACACCGAAAATTAATCTGTGGATAGATAACCTGACTATAAGAAAGGTACCGAATCCTGAAAAGTACACTGTTGACGGTGCAAGTATTCTTAATCATACGAACAAGGTTGCACCATACACAAGTGCAGACTACAGAGACAGCAGAAACAAAAGTGCAACTGCACAGGAGGATGTTATTTCTCAGATTACTTTAAAAAGCTACAGCATGGACGATGAGTACATAAATCTTGTATTTAATGACGAGATTGGAACAGCAATGGGTGTTTCGGGTGTTGAAAAGGGCTTTTTCAATAAGGACGTATGCTTTGACGTGGTTACCACTATCACTCCAAACCTGTCAGTTGAAGGTGTAAGAGTAACAGGTGCTCCTACTGCGATGATTGACGCAGAGGCTAAAACCACAACAGTTAAAATTCCGTATACTGCAGAAAATGACCCGACATTGCCGATAAGTATGACAGTAAACCATGTATCGGATATTTGGGGCAAGCATATTGATATGAATGCAGACGGCAAGCCGGGAGCAGTTACATTGACCTTCCCGAGCATAGAGCAGGCAAAGGCATACGGTAACTTACTGTTAAACGCAGGCTGCGAAAGCCTTGATTTTTGGGGAAAGGTTCAAGGAACTACTCTTGAATTGGATACGAGTGTTAAAAATTCGGGAAATGCTTCAATAAAGGCGGGCGGAGTTGCAACTCCGGAATATCCGCTGAATCAGGATTTCACAACTTATCTTCCTTATGATAAGGACATCGTGTTCAAGGCAAATGTTATGTCGGATATTGATGGCGTTGGAATAACCTATGGATTGGTTATAAACTATATTGAGGACGATGCTTCAAAGAGCAAGGTTATATATCTCGGTTATGGTCTTCCTGTAACAAAGGGAGAATTTTCTGAAACCATGATTAAATTCAATATGGCAACAAAGTGGGCAGATTATGCAAATATTGATGAGTCAAATGTTACGGGCTATCAGTTATTTTCAATGAGAGGTGACTCGACAGGCAGCGACGCAACAATTTGGTTCGATGATATGTACTTAGGTGTAATTCCGTCGGATTTGACTGTTGAATCAAGAGGTGCATTCTGCAGCGTTGATAAGGAAACAGGTGCAGAAAAGCTTATTCTTGCTTTTAAGGCAAACAAGGATATGGGTAAGCCTATTGTAGACGCAGGCGGAATTGATGCGGACGAGATAATCTTTGACGCAGAATTTTCGGATTTGGCTTTGTCAGAAGTTGTAACGGGAACTCCTACAGTAACATATTCAGGCTATAATACCTTTGTAACCTACGATATCGAGCTGGACGAAATATATGATTCGCTCCCGTTTGCGGTAAAGGTTACGGGCGTATACAATGTTTACGGCGGAGATATTGCGTCATTTATGGTAGATACTCAGAAGGCATATTCCGATAATGTGCTTGTAGCATATAAAACAGCACATTTTATTGATGGTGCATGGAGCGACGGCACTGTTTACGGTGCGATATATGATGATGCTAATATAGCACTTGACGAGGCAGTAAGCAACAGATCAAGATTTAATCTGCTCGTTTATAATCCGACTGAGGCTGCAGTTACGCCTGTATGCTATGTTGCATATTATGACGAGGACGGAAAGCTCTTAAAGGTAGGAACAAGAACTCTTAGCTCAGTTGAGCCGGGAGAAATAACCTATACTCAGGACACAAGCGATGTTAACAGCGGAAAGTTTATTGATATATTAAATACCGATAAGGACGCTGCAACAAGCATTTATTCAATGTGGTGGACAGCAGGAAATAATGTTCCTTGTGCACCGAAGATGCTTATTAAATAAAAACAATAAAAGGTAAAAAGGATAAAAGGACGGTAAAAATCAATGGAAACGATGTATCTTATAGATGACAGCATTTCGCGTTATATAACAAGTTGGGATATAGATGCAAGGGGCGGCAGTGTAAAGCCGAAGCCGGAGAACGGTGCGTGGTATATACAGCTGAAAAGCAAAAATGACAGATTTGCGAACAGCATGAAGCGTACGCTTCCGCTGCAAAAAAGCGGTGTTTTGATATATGAAACCGCAATAATGCTTAATATGGAGAAAAGCGGATTTTCTATCAGCTTTTCTGATGAAGAGGATACACCGTTTATTGATTTTAACACTAAGGAAAGCGGATTTTATCTTAATGATACATTTATCCGCGAATATGATAAGGACTGTATGTGGCGGTTAAAAATCATCATTGATTTGGACCGCGGCATATGCAGCTGTGAGCTTAACGGTAATCCGGCGGCAGAAATCCCCTTCACCGCCGGAGGCGTTAAGCATGTTACGATTAAAACACCGAAGCAGAATTGTTATGAAGCACGTATTTATTTTATACGCTGCTACAAGGGGTATCTGATTAACGAAAATTTTGCTCTTTACGGCGGTGGAAATTTGCCGAAAGGCGACTGGAAGACGGACGGCGATATGTACATAAGAAAAAAAGCCGGACTTTCAGTTCCTTATGACCATGCACTTTATATGAAAAAAGGTGCAAGTCTGTCGCAGGATATACCTAAGATGGACGGCAGACTTTTAGCAGAGTTTATGACACTGTCCGATAATTTTTCGGTTAAGCTGGGAGAGCTTGAAATAAAAGCGGATAAAAGCGGGGTTTTTGCAAATAATGAGCGTATCGGCGATACAAGCCTTGCGTATTGGTCGCTTTTCCGAATAGAATATAAAAACGGCGTTGCCGAAATTAAAATGAACAGAAGGGTAAGATGTGAGATTAAATGTGCCCTTCCCGAAAAGATTGAATTTATAAGCGGAGACGAGCTTTGGGTAGATAATATAAAGGTTTCCTGCCCGGACCCGATTCCGTCCGATTATGTTCCGAAGCCCAAGCCGGTACGTCGCGATGACATTCACGTGGGAATGATGGCGTGCTCCATCTGGCATGAGGGCGGTCACTTTGGCTGGGACAAAATAAACCCGTTCCCGGAGCGTAAGCCATATAACGGTTTTTATGACGAGGGAAATATTGAGCAGGCTGACTGGGAAATCAAATACTTGTGCGAGCATGGCATAGAGTATGAGATTTTCTGCTGGTATGCACCGAGAGAATGGCTTGAGGGTGCTGTTCAGCCGAGAGAAGCAGCTATTGACGCATTTTTTAATGCTGAATACAGAGATAACTTAAAAATTACATTTATGTGGGAAAACGGTGCAAGTAAGACCTCACAAAAGGGCTTTTATGAAAATCTTGTCCCGTATTGGATTGAATATTATTTTAAACAGCCGGAATTTTTGGTAATAGATAACAAGCCGGTAATTTATATATACACACACTGGGGACTCCGCGACCACTTTGGTGCTCCTGAAAATACCCGTGCGGCAATGGAGTATCTGGACGCCGAGTGTAAAAAGGCGGGATTTGACGGTGTTATCATTATTCAGGCACTTAACCAGCGTATTAAAAACGCATTTTTAGAGGTTAAGAGCATGGGTATTGATAATGTTTTCTCCTATGCATGGGGAACGGATTCTACCATCGACCAACAGAAGGATGTTCTTACAAAGCAGCATAATTACGGCGTTTTGGATATTGTTCCGACCGTTTCGATAGGATGGGACGATAAGCCGTGGATTGGGCGTGCGAGCGGATACTATATTCCGCCTAAGGAGCTTACCGAGCTGATAAAATGGGTAAGAAGTGAGCATCATTCACGCTATGAAAAGGATAAGATTGCATCGCGTATGATGGTTTTGGATAACTGGAATGAATATGGCGAGGGACACTATTTTATGCCGACGCCTATGACAGGATTTGACTATCTTGAGGCAGTAAAAGAGGGACTTGAGCTTCAAAACGAGCATAGCGATGTTGTGCCCGAGGGAGCACAGCTTGACAGACTTTGTAAGCTGTATAATACCGATCGCGTTTTGTATAAGACGTGCTATTTGGCACCTCATGCAAGCGACAGGGTTTTGAAGGGCTGGTATTTTAAGGAAGAAAAGGACGTAGAAAGCTGGAAGGCAAACAGCGGTATTTCAAATTTTGTCAAGGGTGAGAATACCATAACGGGTCATACAGAGGCGGACGGTGCATTCACGTTAGAGCTTTCAGAGGGTATTGATATTAACAATGCCTCAACGCTGCGTGTTACAATACGTCTTGAAAACCATGATTTTGACCAGTTTAAAGTATGGTTTGCAACAGAGGAGGAGCCGGAGTTTTGCGAGGAAAACACTATTAACGGATATTCCTATGAAAGCTTCCTGCGTGGCTGGATGCTTCCGGCGGGAAGCCGTCCGGGCTGGCACGGAAAGCTTAAAAAGCTTCGTCTTTATCCGAATACTACAGGCGGTGATTTTGAAATAGAGGCTGTAGAAATTTTGGAAAATGAGATAAAGATGCCGCAGCTTAGCGTAAACAATACACTTGTACGTATGACTAACTGCGAATATATACAAAACGATGTGCTGATTGCGATAAACGAGGATATTTTAAAGGCTGTAAACATGGCAATGGTTTCGCAAAGCGATGGAAGTGTAATTCTTAAGGCCGATACCAAGAATGAAATTGTTTTGAAACCGGGCGAAAAAAATGCACGCTTAAACGATAGAGAAATTACACTTTCGGCAATCTGCATAGAAAAAGACAGATTTTTTATGATACCGTTTGTTGAAATTATGACGGTTTTGGGTTATAATATAACATATGATAATGATAGCATCACGGTACATTATTAAGGAGAGGTTTTAATGCTGAGTACTGTTATTCTGGACGATGAAATTTGGGCGGTCAGAGATATCGAACGGCTTTTGGGCGGCATTTCTGACTTTGAAATTGTGCTGCGTTCATCTGATCCGCAGAAGGTTATAGAATTTTTATCCGTTGAAGGGGCAGATGTCCTCTTCACGGATATTAAGATGCCTGGAATGACGGGACTACAGGTTGCACAAGAAATTAAAAGCATGGGAATTGACACGCTTGTTGTCATAATCAGCGGCTATGATGATTATGAATACATGCATGAATCAATCTTAAGCGGGGTGTTTGACTATCTTTTAAAGCCGATTATGCGTGAGGATTTTGAACGTGTTTTGGAAAGAATAAGACATGCTTTTCCGGCGGACACCGGCTCGGAAAATCAGCAGAGTGAAATCTTTAAAAAGCTGCTGGAGTACATCAACGATAATTATGATAAGGATATCAAGCTTGCAGATGTTGCCAGTCAAAATTATGTGAGTGAGCGGTATGTTGCACAGCTTTTTAATCGCTATTATGATATGTCGTTTCTGCAGTATCTTACAAAGCTCAGAATGGAGCGTGCGAGGCATCTTTTGCTGACAACGCAGAAGACTATTTCTGAAATAGGAAATGAGGTGGGCTATTCCAACGGCTCATATTTCAACAAGGTGTTCAAGAAGTATTACGACCAGACTCCCAATAGCGTGAGAAGGAATGGTGCTTATGAATAAAAGTATACGGCAAAGCTTTTACGCAATCATATCAGTTGTGGCTGCGTGTTTTTTGCTTTTATTTTCTTATGTGGCAATAGCCTATCTGATTCCTGCACTTAGCGAAAGCCGTGAGTTTTACAGCTATACTTTGAATAGTGTTGAGAAGAATATAAATAAAAGTATGCAGAGGATTGTCAATGTTTCGGAAAATGTGATTTATAATGAGAATTTACAGGAGCTTTTAGACGGAGATGATAGCTCACGTGGAAAAAACATCAGCGACATGACAAACCTTCTAAAGGCATACCGTGAGGTTGATGAGGACATAAAATATGTTGCCGTTCTGGATATATCGGGAAGCTACTATGATTTTCTTTCCGACTGGCAGAATACCGATATAACTGCACGTGCAAGACGGATTATTTACGGCTATGACGGAACGGATGTTAACGGCGAGCTTAAATTTTTTACGGAGCGGGACGGTATAGAGGAAAAGGGTTTTTTTGCCTATGTTCTGCCGATTTATAAGATAGACAGGCAGAACTTTTATTATAAGAAACGGATAGGAAGTGCGATTTTTGTATATTCGCAGGAGCTTTTAATACGCGATATTCGCGAGGCAAGCTATGATGTTGTTGATAAGATTGTGATTGCGGACGAGAATGGAACTGTTCAGCTTTCCCAGACAGCCGAGCTTGTTGGTACAAAGGTGTCCGAGGATATGTATGCTGACAGCATAGAATTAAAATACGGCAGACTACACCTTTACAGCAAGCCCTTTGACAAGTATTCAGGTGCTGTTGAACGTATGCTGTTTTTCATGCTTGTTATGGTGCTGGTGTTGCTGATTTTGTCATTGCTTATCATAAATTACTGGTTTAAGCGATACATATTAAGTGATGTCACACAGATTTTGTCAGTGCTTAAGGATAATCAGAACGGTTCGGCAAAAAAGAGGATTTCGCTGCCGAGAAAGAACGAGTTTCAGACTATTGCAATAAATATAAATAGTATGCTGGACGGTATTGAGGAATATACCAAAAAGGCGTTTTATGGTCAGCAGCAGCTATATGAGCTTGAGATACAGCTTAACAAGATGCGTATTTATATGCTGAAGGACCAGGTGAATCCACACTTTTTGTATAATACACTCGGCTGTATACGAAGCCTTGCCGCGGAAAAAGGACTTGATGAGGTTGTGGATATTTCCGAGGCAACAATCAGTCTTTTGCGGTATAATCTGAAGGAAAAGGAACGTGTTACGCTAAAGCAGGAGCTTAATGAATGCAAAAAATATATCAGGATTATAAATGTTCGCTATGAAAATATAGTCGAGCTGAGCTTTGATACCAAAGAGGAGGCTCTGGGCGTTGAGATTATAAAAATGATTGTTCAGCCGGTTATAGAAAATTCTGTGTATCATGGGCTTGTTTCCTCCGCAACTGTTCTGCATATTCATATAAAGGCATATGTGGATAACGGATTATTGAAGCTCAGCATTGCAGATGACGGCAACGGAATGAGCAGTGAGACTCTTTCGGAGCTTAAGACGCGGCTTATGAATGATGAGGATTCTACCGAGCATGTGGGACTTTATAATGTTCATAAGCGTATCGAAATGGAATACGGCAAGGGCTTCGGCATTGATGTGGAGTCTGAAAAGGGTAAGGGCTGCACAGTGTATATAACTATTCCGCAAAAAAGATAAAAAGGACGGCGATGCATCAAAATGAGATGTGTCGCTGTTTTTGTTGTTGTAAAGCTCAAATGTATTTTTTTCTAAATATTGTTATTTTTGTTTGTATGTGATATAATGCTTTTGATATGAAATGGAGGAATACATATGGCTTGGTATGATGAAGCGATATTTTATCACATATATCCGTTGGGAATGACAGGAGCACCAAAACAAAATTTTTATGGAAAGCCGGAGCATAGATTAAACACCTTGCTCCCATTGGTTTCACAAATTAAAAAACTTGGCTGTAATGCACTCTATATTGGTCCTCTTTTTGAATCTGTGGGACATGGTTATGAAACAACCGATTACAAAAAATTAGATACAAGACTTGGCACGAATGAAGATTTAACCGAATTTGTAACAGAATGCCATAAACAGGGAATACGGGTAATTTTAGACGGTGTATTCAATCATACGGGGCGTGATTTCTTTGCTTTTCAGGATATTAAGCGTAATAGGGAATCTTCACCGTACATAGATTGGTATTGCAATGTAAATTTTAACGGCAATAACGAATATAATGATGGCTTTTCGTATGATAACTGGGGCGGATATAACTTGCTTGTTAAGTTGAATCAGCATAACTCTGAGGTTAGAGAGTATATAAGCGATGTTATTCGTTTTTGGGTGAAGGAGTTCGATATTGACGGAATTCGTTTGGATGCCGCAGATGTGTTAGATTTTAGTTATATGCAGATGATGCGTCGGGTTGCTAATGAAGTCAAGCCTGATTTTTGGCTTATGGGTGAGGTTATTCATGGTGATTATATTCGTTGGGTAAATGGAGACACATTGCATTCTGTCACCAACTATCATTTGCATAAGGCACTATATTCCGGACATAATGACCATAACTATTTTGAAATTGCACACACAGTGAAGCGTTTGTATGAGATGGGAGGCAATAGGGCGGACGGGCTTAAATTATACAATTTTGCAGACAACCATGATGTGGAGAGAATTTATACAAAGCTAAATAACAAAAAACATTTTATACCGGTTCACATTCTGCTGTATACTCTGCCCGGTGTTCCTTCAATTTACTACGGTTCGGAATTTGGTATTGAGGGAGAAAAACAACGAGGATCCGATGATTCTTTAAGACCTGCTATTTCTTATGAACAGTACATGAATGCTACCCGGAAAAATAATCTGACAGATTTGATTTCCCTATTGGGAACCATACGTGAGGAGGCAAAAGCCTTATCCTACGGAGATTATAAGGAACTGCTTTTGACAAATGGTCAGTATGCATTTGCGAGAAATTATAACGGACAATCTGTGCTTGTGACCGTGAACAATGGCGATGATGATTTTATGATGAATCTTCCGGCAGAAAATGCGGAAGAATATGTGGGTGGACTTTCAGGAGTGCACGTGTTTGTAAAAGATGGGAATATTTCTGTGAACGTGAAGGCAAATTCCGGAGAAATTTGGTTGCCGGCAGCAAGTTCTACAAAACAGTGTCAGCCAATAAAACTCAGTGTTAATGAAGAGCCTGCAGAGATACTAAATCCTGCGAAAACGGTCCAAATTACAGAAACAGTAAAAGCAGAGGAAAAGAAACAATCCGCTAAAATTAAAATAGACCCCGGTTTAAAACGTAATAAATCATTTGAAGAAATGACAGTTGAAGAACTTCAAGAAGCAATACTGGAGCGTATGAAACGTAACGGACCTGTCACAGAACAGATGAGGAAAGATGTCTTAGAAAATATCTATCACAACTCTCTGGTAACATGGATTAAAAGTTTTAACTAAACAAACATAGATTAAATTCATCAAGTTAAATTTAGCAAAATTATTCAGCCATTTTTAAATTAGGTTGACAATATCCTACAATCTGTATATAATAAATTGTAGGATATATTTATTGTATAAAAAATAGGAGGTAAGATATGAATATAAATACAGAAACAATTACAACTATGACAGAAGCAAATCAGAATTTTTCAAAGGTTGCTAAGGTTGCAGAAAGTAAAGGTCAGGCTGTTATTTTCAAAAATAACAAACCTAAATTTTTACTCATTGATGTTGAATCAAACTCTTATTTTGATATTACCGATGATGAAAAAATTGATGTGGCAGCTAAAAGAATTATGAAGAGATTTAAACCTGCATTTGAGGAGCTGGCAAAATGATAAAAATTGATAAGGAAAAAGTTTTGATTTTGCATCAACTGATTGCCGAGGAAACGGGCGGCAGTGTTGGGGTCAGAGATGTTGACCTTTTAGAAAGTGCTCTTAATAACGCCTATGCTACATTTGACGGCGAGGAGCTTTATAAAACAAAAGAGGAAAAGGCGGCCGGTCTTGGATTTTATTTAATATCAAATCATGCCTTTGTTGATGGCAATAAAAGAATCGGTGTATATGTGATGCTGACCTTTTTAGAAGCCGAGGGAATTAAAATGAGCTGCACAAATTCGGATGTTGTTAATTTGGGATTGTCTGTTGCATCGGGAGAAATGAAATACGATGAAATTTTAAATTGGATTAAGAAATTTAAAATTTAATTTTTATCCCTAAATTGACAAAAGCATACAATAAAATGGAGGGATATGTATGAATCTTAATGAGTTTAAAAATACGGTTTATGATAAAAATATATCTGTAATCGGACTTGGGATTTCTAATCGTCCGCTTATAAAATATCTTGTAAAGCTGGGGGCTAATGTTACGGCGTATGATAAGCGTACCAAGGAGCAGCTCGGCGAAATTTATGACGAGTTTTCTGCTTTGGGAGTTAAGCTTATAACGGGAGAGAGCTATCTTGACGACTTGGGCGGTGAGATTATTTTCAAAACTCCCGGACTGCGTTTTGACCACCCGGCACTTTTGGCGGCAAAGGAAAAAGGAAGCATAATCACGAGTGAGATGGAGGTATTTTTCGATATCTGTCCGGCTCATATTATCGCAGTGACCGGCAGTGACGGAAAAACCACTACTACAACGCTTATTCATAAAATGATGACGCAGCAGGGATACAAAACCTGGCTGGGCGGAAATATAGGAAATCCGCTGCTTACCGAAACCGAGCAGATGAGTGAAAACGATTGGGTGATACTGGAGCTGTCAAGCTTTCAGCTTCATACTATGCGAAAATCGCCTGAGATTGCGGTAATAACAAATTTAAGCCCAAATCACCTTGACGTGCATAAGGATTACGCCGAGTATATTGACGCAAAGAAGAACATAATGCTGTATCAGAATGGTACCTCAAAGCTGGTTGTAAACGCCTCAAACGAAGAAACCGCAAAAATCGGAAAAGAGGCAAAGGGTACATGTGTTGACTTTTCGTCAAAGGAAAAGGCGTATGTATGTCTTGAAAATGGGCAGATTATGCGTGAGGGCAAAGCTGTTCTTGATATATCGAAAATAAAAATTCCCGGTATGCATAACGTGGAGAATTATATGGCGGCAATAGCAGCTGTTGAGGGACTTGTTGACGATGCGGTTATAGCGGAGGTTGCAAGAACCTTCGGCGGCGTACCGCACAGAATAGAGCTGGTGCGGACAGTAAACGGAGTGCGTTATTACAACAGCTCGATTGATTCAAGCCCGAACAGAAGCATAAATACCCTTAAGGTTTTTGAGGATAAGGTAATAATGATTGCAGGAGGCAAGGATAAAGGCATCCCGTATGATGAGATAGGACCTGCGATTTGTGAAAAGGTAAAAATACTTATCCTAATAGGAAAAACTGCGGAAAAGATAGAGCAGGCGGTCATGAAGGCAGGCGGAAACAATTATTTGCAAATCATACATTGCGATAGTTACGAAAGTGTTGTAAAAACTGCACACGACATGGCAAAAAGCGGAGATGTGGTGCTTTTGTCTCCGGCGTCTACAAGCTTTGATATGTTCTCAAATTTTGAGGAGAGAGGAAATTTATTCAGAAGCTTGGTATGCGAGCTTTAAGAAAGGAATAGTTTTAAATTGAAAGAGCTGATAAAAAAATTAAGCGATATGCGTGGCATTTCGGGCTTTGAATATCGCATAAACGAGGAAATAAAAAAGCTTTTCGAGCCTTATGCTGACGAGGTATATATCGACGATATGGGCAACGTAACGGCGGTAAAAAAATGCGGAAAGCAGAATGCGAAAAAGGTGCTGCTTGAAGCACATGCCGATGAAATCGGGCTGATGGTAAAGGATATTGACGAGCGTGGATTTATAACGATAGTAAATGTTGGCGGAGTTGACCCGCGTATTTTGCCGTCAAGCGAGGTTATTGTTCATGCAAAGCGTGATATAAAGGGAGTTATCGGAGCAAAACCGCCTCATCTGCAAGCAGGAGGAGAGGCGGACAAAAGCTCCAAAATAACCGATATGGCAGTGGATACAGGACTTTCGGCAGATGAAGTAAAGAAGCTTGTTTCGATTGGCGACAGCATTACGCTGTCTCAGTCCTCAGGTGAGCTTTTGTCGGGACAGCTTTCCGGAAAATCTCTTGATGACCGTGCAAGCATTGCTGCCCTTGTTACGGTACTTAAAAATCTTGAACGATTTGAGCTTGATGTTGATGTATACGCTGTAGCGGCGGTTAAGGAGGAGGTCGGCGGTTTTGGTGCAATGACTGCGGCGTACCGCATAAACCCCGATATTGCTATCGCTGTTGATGTATGTCACGGAGTAACGCCGGACAATTCCTATAGTGCATATGAGCTTGGCTGCGGTGCAGTTGTAACCTGCGGACCGAATATTCATCCGAAAATATTTGACAGGCTTATGGACACTGCAAGAGAGTATAACATAAAAACCGAAATTGATGTTGACGGCGGAAATACGGGCACTGATGCATGGGTGATGCAGGTTGTACGCAGTGGAATCCCGACGGGGCTTTTGTCAATTCCGCTTAAGTATATGCACACCAGCGTGGAAACCGTTGCGGTTTCAGACGTTAAGGCGGTGTGCGACCTTCTTACGTTTTTTGTGCAGAAGCTTGATGCAGATATGGAGGAATGGTTATGCTTATAGAGGAATTAACAAATTTAAACGGCGTCAGCGGAGACGAGGGCGAGATAAGAGCCTTCATACGCTCACAGCTTGAGCTTTACGCCGATGAAATCATAACAGATACAATTGGAAATCTCATTGCACTGAAAAAAGGCGATGGGCAAAAGCGGATAATGCTGTCTGCACATATGGACGAGGTCGGATTTATCGTCAGCGGAATAACTGACAAGGGATTTATCGAGTTCAAAACAGTCGGCGGAATTGATACACGCGTTATAATATCCAAAAAGGTTGTTATCGGTAAAAATAAGGTTAAGGGCGTTATCGGAATGAAGGCGATACACCTTCAGAAAAGGTCGGAGAGAGAGTCTGTGCCGCGAGTTCGCGATATTTTTATTGATATCGGTGCAAAGGACAAAAAAACTGCGGAGGAAAAGGTGAAGCTCGGCGATTACATTGCGTTTGACACGCAGTTTGAAATGCTCGGCGAGGATACCGTGAAAGCAAAGGCTATAGACGACAGAGCCGGATGTGCAATACTTTTGGAGCTTATCAAAAAGCCGGTAAAGTATGACACGTATTTTTGCTTTACAACACAGGAGGAGGTCGGACTTCGTGGAGCAAGAGTTGCGGCACACAGGATAAATCCCGATATTGCTCTTGTTTTAGAGGCAACCACCTGCAGTGACGTATACGGCTTTGACGAGCATGAGTATGTAACCTCTATGGGAGAGGGTGCGGTTGTGACCTTCATGGACCGCACAACGATTGTGGACAAAAAGCTTCGCAGCTGGCTTTACGATACAGCAAAAAATGTGGGTATCCCGGTGCAGTACAAGCGTACTACCGCGGGCGGAAACGATGCCGGCAGAATACATCTTACACGCGGCGGCGTGAAAACGGCGTCGGTATCTGTGCCATGCAGATATCTTCACTCGCCCTGCGGATTGGCGTCTTTAAAGGATATTAAGGCAGCTTGTGATGTTGCGGAAATGTTTTTAAGCCGTATCGATGAAGCGTTAGGAAAGGAATGAAATAAATGGAGTTATTAAAAAAACTGACAGCGTGTGACGCACCCTCCGGAAATGAAGAGAAAATTACGGAGCTTATTAGAGCTGAAGTAGAAGGCTATGCCGATGAAATATATACCGACGCACTCGGAAATCTTGTTGCAAGAAAAAAGGGCAGCGGCAAAAGGGTTATGCTTGCTGCACATTGCGATGAAATCGGAGTTGTGGTTACTTTTATTGATGAAAAGGGGTTTTTGCGGTTTTCCGATGTAGGAGGTCTTTATTTAAGAAACCTCATTAACCGAAAGGTACGCTTTGAAAATGGTACAATCGGCGTGATAGGGACCGAGGAGGAAAACGAAAAAAGAGCGATGTCAAAAATGTATATTGATATCGGTGCCGCATCGCGTGAGGAGGCGGAAAAACTGGTTTCAATCGGGGATATGGCGGCGTTTGTGGGTGATTTTTATGTGCAAAACGGCAGAGTTATTTCAAAGGCACTTGATAACAGAGCCGGCTGCTATGTTTTGATAGAGACGCTAAAAAATGTGAAATCGGATAACGATTTGTATTTTGTTTTCACAACGCAGGAGGAGGTCGGACTTCGCGGTGCGAGAACCGCGGCTTATGCAATAAAGCCGGAATATGCACTTTCTGTTGACATTACCGATACGGGTGATACGCCAAAAGCTCCGAAGATGGCGGTAAGACTCGGTGAGGGAGCGGCTGTTAAGGTCATGGATTATTCGGTTATAACAAGCCGCGAGGTGAGAGAAAGCCTTGTGAGTCTTGCAAAGGATAACGGAATTAAGTATCAGCTTGAAATAATGACTGACGGCGGTACCGACGCAGGAGTAATACATTTTACCGGCGAGGGAGTAAAAACAGGCGGAATTTCCATTCCGACAAGATATATTCATTCTCCGTCCGAAATGATAAGCGTTGATGACTTAAATGCCTGTGTTCAGCTTGCAAAATTGTTTGCAGAGAATATTTAGATTGTTTTGCCTCTTGCATTATTCGCAATAATGTGGTATAATTTTCTGCGGAAAAAGTTTGAAAGAAGGAAAAATGATGACAAGACTACTTTTGGTGCGCCATGGACAGAGTATGGCAAATCTGGACGACATATTTGCGGGACATCTTGATGTTGAGCTGTCGCCGCTCGGACACGAGCAGGCAGAGAGAACTGCAGAATTTATTGCCGAAAATTATAAGGTAGATAAAGTTTATGCAAGCGACTTAAAACGTGCCTATAAAACGGCGGAGCATATTGCCGCCAAATTTGGTTTGGAGGTTATTCCGGTTAAGCAAATGCGTGAAATTTCCGCAGGAGAGTGGGACGGCGAGACGTTTGACGCTCTTTGGGAGAAATATCCCGAAGAGTTTGGCATGTGGAAAAATGACATCGGAAATGCCGGCTGCACAGGTGGAGAAACGACAAAGGAGATGGCTTGCCGAATTGCTTCGGCACTTGAAAAAATCGCACAGGAGAATGAAGGCAAAACCGTTGTTGTTGCCACTCATGCAACACCGATACGCGTAACGCAGTGTGCGTGGCAGGGAATATCCTTTGATGGTATGAAGGATATTGATTGGGTTTCAAATGCCTCGGTAACGGAGGGCGTTTATGAAAACGGCGTATTTAAAATGGTAAAATCAGGTCAGGACGCACATCTTGCCGAGCTTAAAACTGAGCTTCCTGCAAATGTGTAGCATACATAAGCGGGAGGCATATCTGCAGACGTTTGAAGATATTTGATATAGTTACATTGAAGCATGCTCTAAAGCTTGCTTCTTTTTTTTCGTCGCTCAAGTGCTGCCTGCCATTCGGCACGATCCTCATCGCAGGTCAGTTCAAGCTCCGGTATTTCGGTAGGTCTGTCATTTTCATCAAGTGCAACCATAACAACGTGTGCTTTGTTTATAAGGCTTTTGCTGCCGTCAAGGTGCTCAATATATGTGTTCACACATACCTCCATTGAGGTTTTTCCGGCGTACGCGATGCGGCCTGTAAGAACTATTGTGTCGTTCGCACGTGCAGCTTTTTTAAATTCAAGTCCGTCCACCAAAACTGTGGTAACATTTCGCTCGCTGTGACGCCTTGCAGTAACCGCAGCAACAATGTCAATCCATTGCATGAGTTGCCCACCGAAAAGTCTGCCGAAACCGTTCATGCTTGATTGTGTCAGAATCTGAACTTGCTGTGTAAAAGAATCCTGTACTGTTTTTTTCATAATTTATCTCCTCGCTGATATTCCTATTAGCTATTTTGCCGCAAAAAACGAATATAATTACCGCTTTTTGAAAAAATAACTTTTTTAAACCGATGTGCTTTTTGAGAATAAAATAGTATTAGGTTATAGACATGGGAAAGATTTTGTGTTAAAATATTCCTATGTATAAGAGCGGAGGGGCTGTATGTTTAAAAGATTTTATCCCGATTATAAATTTAATTCCGTAAGGGACATAGATGAGGACTTTTTCAGGAAGAATAATATAAAATTTGCACTTCTTGATATAGACAACACCTTAGTGAGCTATACTGTGCCAAAGGCTGATGAGGCTGCAAAGGGCTTTCTTGAAATGCTTGATAATGCAGGTATAGAATACGCGTTTGTTTCAAACAACCATAAAGAACGAGTGGAAAGGTTTGCAAAGGAGTTTGGTGCGATTTACGTACATGACGCTGCAAAGCCGCTGCTTTTCGGAATAAAGCGTGCGATGCGTGCATTGGGAGCTAAGCGTGAAAATACTGTATTAATTGGTGACCAGGTTTTCACTGACGTCTATGCAGGAAAACGGGCAGGACTTTTAACGGTCATGGTAGACCCGATAGAGGCAAAAGAAACTCCGTTTTTTGAGATAAAGAGAAAGTTAGAAAAATTTGTGTTAAAGGATTATAAGGGCTAATGAAAAAACTTGCAATAATAGGATACCCGGTGTCGCACAGCTTTTCGCCGGCTATGCACAATTTTATATCGGAAAAGGTAAATGCCGATTACAGATATGAGGCGATAGAGATACCTCCGGAAAGGCTTGGCGAGGGCGTTTTAAAGCTTAGGGAGGACAACATCTGCGGCTTTAATGTGACAGCTCCGCATAAGTTTGAGATATTGAAGTATTTAGATGAGGTGTCGGAGCAGGCAAAGCGGTACGGTGCAGTAAATACAGTAGTGAACAAGGACGGTCGGCTTATCGGTTTTAACACCGACGCAGACGGATTTTATATGTCCCTTTTAAATTGCGGAATAACCCCTGAAGGAGCAAATATTCTTATGCTTGGAGCGGGAGGTGCCGCACAGCCGGTAGCAATTAAGCTGGCGGAAATCGGAGCCGCATCAATAACTGTGATAAATCGTACAGCGGAAAAGGCGGAAAGGCTTCGGGAATATGTAAAAGCCTGCACAGGGTATGAGATAAGTACAGAAAAAACACGCGGACATTATGATATTGTTATAAATTGCACAACTTTAGGAATGGGAAAAAATAAGGATATGTCTCCTCTTTCGGATTTGTCGGTGATTGATGAAAATACCGCAGTTGTCGATATGATTTACAACCCGTCCGAAACGGTGCTTTTAAAAAGTGCGAAAGGGCTGGGAGCAAAGACGGTTAACGGACTTGGAATGCTGATTTTTCAGGGGATTTTGGCATATCGCCTGTTTACGGGAATTGATATTCCCGATTCTATTTCAAAAGATATACAAAAAGAGGTATTTAAAGTATGAATATTGTACTCACAGGATATATGGGCAGCGGAAAAACTGCTGTCGGCACTTATCTTGCAGAAAAACAAGGGCTGACCTTTTTGGATAGTGACAGCATGATTGAACAGCAGTGCGGCATGAGCATATCGGAAATTTTTGCAGCAAGCGGTGAAGAATATTTCAGAAGTGTTGAGGCAGAGGTTATAGAGCGTATTTCAGAGTATGACGGTGCTGTGATTTCAACAGGCGGCGGTGTGGTTTTAAACACCCAAAATATTGCCGAGCTTAGAAAAAACGGCGTGATTGTCAATCTTGAGCCGGAGGAGGACGTAATTCTGACAAGACTGGGTGCGGACGACGGAACAAGACCGCTTATTAAGGACAGCTCAATGACGGAAATTTTAGAAAGATTTAATGCGAGAAAACCGTATTATGATAACTGCGATATAAAAATCAAGGTCACCAAGGATAAGGGAATTGCGGAAGTGGCAGAGGAAATTTTAAGAAGCTTGGAGGAAAAATATGAAGGCGAATTTCGGAGCAGCGGGAAATAGCGACAGCTTTTATGCACAGGGGCATAAGGCGTCGGAGGAAATGCCAAAATGGCTCAGAGAATTTGGGCTGAACGCATATGAATATCAGTGCGGAAACGGAGTAAGATGCGGCGAGGCAACGGCAAGAAAAATTGCAGCGGAGGCAGCGGAAAATAATATTATTATGAGCGTACATTCGCCGTACTATATAAACCTTGCAACGCCGGACGAGGAAAAGCGTGCCGGCGGAATCAATTATATTCTGCAGTCGGCACAGCTTGCAAAGTACCTCGGCGGCGAGCGTGTTGTGGTGCATAGCGGTGCGATTGGCAAAATGGAGAGGGCGGAGGCACTTGAATATGCCAAGAAGACTCTTCTTCTTGCGAGGCAGGAAATGATAAACGGCGGCTTTGAAAATATCCGTCTGTGCATAGAGACTATGGGAAAAATCAATCAGCTGGGAAATCTTGATGAGGTTATGGAGCTTTGCAGACTTGATGAAAGCTTTCTTCCGTGCATAGATTTCGGTCACTTAAATGCAAGAACTCTGGGCGGACTTAAAACCAAGGCGGATTTTGAAGTGATTTTTGACGCTATAGAAAATAAGCTGGGGATAGAGCGTCTGAAGGTTTTCCACAGCCATTTCAGCAAAATCGAGTATACAAAGGGAGGGGAGAAAAAGCATCTGACCTTCAGTGATACCGTTTTTGGACCGGATTTTGATTTTGTGGCGGAAGTTATGGCACAAAGGGATATCGGTCCGACGATTATCTGTGAATCTGCCGGAACACAGGCAGAGGACGCACTTGCTATGAAGAAAATTTATGAAGCGATAGCTAAGTAAGAATATACGACAACAGTTATAATTCTTTTGCAAAAAGTCTTGACAAAATAGAGATAATGTATTATAATTATGTTGTTGTGCTGTTGTAGCTCAGATGGTAGAGTACATCCTTGGTAAGGATGAGGTCGGCGGTTCAAGCCCGCTCAACAGCTCCAAAAGCACTTAGCAAATGCTAAGTGCTTTTTCATATAATAGAAATACGATAGTTCCTGTATCGGAGGAATGAAATTAGGGAGGTAAGTTTTATGACGGACGAAAAGAGAGGTAATTTTACCGGTAAAATCGGATTTGTGCTTGCAGCGGCAGGCTCTGCCGTGGGATTGGGAAATATATGGAGATTCCCGTATCTTGCTGCAAAATACGGCGGTGGTATTTTCCTGTTGGTTTATATTATCCTTGCTGTTACTTTTGGCTTTGCTCTTATGGTGGGCGAAATTGCATTGGGAAGAAAAACGGGACTTAGTGCAATTGGTGCGTTTAAAGCCCTTAACAAAAAATATTCATTTATAGGATATCTTGCTGCGATTGTCCCTGCGATAATTCTTCCGTATTATTCGGTTATCGGCGGATGGGTTATGAAATATCTGTATGAGTTTTTGGTTGGCGGAGCTTTAGATACTGCAAATGATGCATTTTTCGGAAGCTTTATATCACAGCCGACAGAGCCGGTTCTTTGGTTTTTGATATTTCTTGCAATAACTGCGGTGGTGGTGCTTTGCGGTGTTGAAAAGGGCGTTGAAAAGGTAAGTAAATGCATGATGCCGATTTTGGTTGTACTGTCTGTGTTTATTGCAATTTATTCGATATTTATGCCGGGTGCAATGGATGGTGTTTTATATTACATATTGCCTGATTTTTCAAAGTTTTCGGCAACAACCGTCCTTGCGGCTATGGGACAGCTGTTCTATTCGATGTCGCTTGCTATGGGTATTATGATAACCTACGGCTCATATATGAAAAAGGAAGTAAATCTGGAGTCTTCTGTTAAGCAGATTGAGCTTTTTGATACAGGAATTGCCTTTTTTGCAGGACTTATGATTATTCCGGCAGTGTTTGCGTTCTCAGGCGGAAGCCCGGAGGCACTTGGTAAAGGTCCGAGCCTTATGTTTGTAACACTTCCAAAGGTTTTTGAGTCTATGGCTGGCGGAACATTTATAGGTATTGCATTTTTCCTGCTTGTTTTGTTTGCTGCACTGACCTCGTCGATTTCGCTGATGGAAACGGTTGTATCTATTATTTGCGATAAGTTTAAGTTGGGCAGAAAGCTTGTTTGTGCGATAGTTTTTGTGGGTGCTGCCATTATAGGTCTTCCTTCATCACTCGGCTACAGCATTTGGAGTGATGTGACCATTATAGGATTGCAGTTCCTTGACTTCTTTGACTTTATAAGCAACAGTGTTTTAATGCCGATTGTTGCGTTTTTAACCTGTATATTTATCGGATATGTTATCAAGCCGCAAACACTGATTGATGAAGTTGAGACTTCGGCAGTCTTTAAGAGAAAAAGGCTTTTCTCGGTTGTTATCAAATATATTGCACCTATTTGTATTGTGTTAATTTTGATTTCGTCTGTGCTTGATGCATTCGGCATATTTAAAATATGACATAAGAAAAAAATTGGAGAGAACACGCTTATGTGTTCTCTTTTTTCATAAAGTATAATTTTTACAATAAAACGTAAAAAATAACCGTTTACAAATAATGCCATGTGTGTTATAATACAGCGGATAGAAGTTGTATTTTGCAGTATAATTTACTTGATGAAATGCATAAAGCGGAGGGAGATTTTTATGGCTAAAAAACTACATTTATTATGCAATGCACATTTAGACCCTGTATGGCAGTGGGAATGGGAGGAAGGAGCAGCGGAAGCTCTGTCTACCTTCCGTATTGCGGCGGATTTTTGTGATGAGTATGATAATTTTGTGTTCTGTCACAATGAGGCACTTTTATATAAATGGATAGAGGAATATGACATGCCGCTTTTTGAGCGTATAAAGGGGCTTGTAAGGGCAGGAAAGTGGCACATAATGGGAGGCTGGCATCTGCAGCCCGACTGCAACCTGCCGAGCGGAGAAGGCTTTGTGCGTCAGATTTATGCAGGAAGAACCTACTTTTTGGAAAAATTCGGCGTTGTGCCGACTGTTGCGGTGAATGTTGACCCTTTTGGACATTCACGAGGTTTAGTGCAGATTTTGAAAAAGACAGGCTACGAAGGCTACCTGTTCATGCGTCCGGGTGACGGAGACCGCTTTATAAAGCTGCCGTCAAACGAATTTAAGTGGGTAGGCTATGACGGCTCGGAGGTTGTCGGAATCCGCATACACGGCGACTATAATTCCAAAAAGGGAAGAGCCGCAGAAAAAATACGCGAGTATATTGATTTGTGTGGCGAGGACGATTTCTTCCTGTGTCTTTGGGGAATAGGAAATCATGGCGGAGGTCCTTCCAAAAAGGATTTGGACGATATAGAAAAGCTTAGCTCTGAGGTTATAAAGGACGGAGTAGAGCTTATTCAGTCAACTCCCGAAAAATATGTTAAAGAGGTAAAGCAAAAGCATGAGCTGCCTGAATTTGCCGAGAGTATAAATCCTTGGGCAGTCGGCTGCTATACAAGTCAGGTCAGAGTTAAGCAGAAGTACAGGCTTGCGGAAAATACATATTTTATGGCGGAAATAATGGCTTCGCATGCAAGCTCGCAGGGGCTTATGGAATACCCGAAGGAGGAGCTTGCACAGGCTTTATATGACATACTCACAATTCAGTTCCATGATACGCTGCCCGGCTCGTCTATTCAGCCTGCCGAGGAAATGGCAATTCGCATGCTGGATCACGCTGTTGAAGCTTTGAGCCGCGTTAAGGCAAGAGCATTTTTTGCTTTGTCGGCAGGACAGAAAAAGGCAGATGAGGATAAAATTCCGATGTTTGCATATAACCCGTATCCGTATCCGATAAGCGGTGATTTCACATGTGAATTTATGCTTTGGGACCAGAACTGGAATAAAGAGTTTTTGATGCCGAGAGTATATGATGAATCGGGAAATGTTGTGCCGTCACAGTGCGAAAAGGAGTACAGCACCGTACCTTTGGAGTGGAGAAAGCGTGTAGTATTCAACGCAACACTAAAGCCAATGAGCTTAAGCAGATTTGACTGTGCCTTTGACGTTATTGAACAGAAACCTACGCCAACGCTTGAGAATAATGAAACTCATTATATTTTCAAACGCGGCGATAAGCATATTGAAATTAATAAGAAAACAGGTCTTGTGGACGTTTTTGCTCAAAACGGAGTAAATTATGTTAAGGGCGGAGCTTTTTCTCTTGATGTATACGGCGATAACTATGACCCATGGGGTATGACGGTTACGGCATTTCGTGACAAAATCGGAGAATTTACTCTGCTTACTCCCGATGAGACGATGGAATTTTGTTGTACCGACGCACCGATAGAGGCGGTTCACGTAATTGAAAGCGGAGACGTGCGTGTGACGGTGGAGGCAGTTTTCGGATATAAAAGCTCAAGAGCAGTTGTAAAATATATTATGTCCGAGAAAGAGGGACTGAAAATTGACGTGCGTATTGTGTGGGATCAAAAGCAGAAGCTGGTAAAGCTTGCTGTTCCTACAGGCTTTGCGGACACTTGTTTTGGTGAGCATGCCTATGGTCGTGAAGAGCTTAAGGGCGGACTTGAGGAAAATGTTTCGCAGAAATATATCGCTGTTTGTTCGGAGGATAAGGCATTGATTGCATCGAATAACGGTGTTTACGGCTCATCGTTTGATGAAACCGACGGAATCTTGAATATTACGCTTCTTCGCTCTGCGAGCTACTGTGCACACCCTCTGCCGGAGCGTGTAACAATGCCGCAGGACAGATATATGCCTTATATTGAGCAGGGCGAGCGTGATTTCTCCTTCCGTTTTGACGTTGGAGAAAGAGAGGAAATGCTCAAAAAAGCACCGATTACGGCACAGGAATTTAATATGCAGCCGATGCTTTTGTCCTTCTATCCTACAGGCGTAGGCAAGCTGCCGAAATCTCCGTTTGCTCTTTCGGATAATAGCGTGAATATGACAACGCTCAAAAAGGCGGAAAACGGCGACGGATATATAATTCGTCTGTTCAATCCGACCGAGAAGGAATGCGAGGTAACAGCTTCATACGGAGAAAACAGCATAAAGCTTCGCTTTGGCAGCTTTGAAATAAAAACTCTGCGTGCAAGCGAAGATAAAATTTCCGAGACTGACCTTCTGGAAAATCTTTTAGATTAATAAAATACTTAAACTAATAATAGAAAGAGTGCATCACCATTTTTTGATTGATGCACTCTTTTTTTGATGCTTATTCTCCCGAGAAAAGCGACAGCTTGTTATTTGGGTCGCAAACTCCGAGAAAAATTTCTTTTGCATTATGATATCCCTGAGCCTTTATCTGTTTCTCAAGCCATGTTGTATCAAGTCCCATTCGCTTTAAATTTTCGTCTAAAATTCTTCCGTCCATAATAACCTCGGTGCAGATTTGCTCTTGCGTTGGGGTTAAATTTATGTCGGCAGGATTTAAGGGACGCTTATCGCTTGAGGGCAGGATTGTGAGCTTGCCGTTATATTCAAAAATGGCGGTTTGAATATCGTTAAGATTAAAATATCCCAACTGTCTGCACATAACCATAAATTCGCTTAAATCCAGCTTGGCTTTTTTCATATTGCTGCGGTAGAGCTTACCGTTGTTCATAAGAATTGTAGGAGTGCCGTTGATGTATTTCCTGAGCCGCGGGACTTTGCTCGTTATGACACTGAAGCACACAGAAACTCCGCCGTAGACTGCAATAGCAATAAGCGGCTTCCACGGCTCTTCAAGCTCGGTGGCAAGCTCGGCCGCAATCGAGCCGATGGTAATAGCGGAAACATAGTCAAAAAAATCAAGGTGGCTTATCTGCTTGTGTCCCATTATTTTTGCGGTAATAAGCAAAGCAACAGCAGACAAGAGTGACGTCAGTATAACTTTTAGTATATCCATATTATTCCTCCTAAGCTTTATCCTATAATTATTTCCCAAAAAGTATAGTTGTATACTCTGCAAACAATAGATAAAAATTGCGAAATAGCGGTTTTATTATGGACAATATTTGGAAACTTAGAATTTTTGTTGACAGTGAAAAAAAGGCTTGGTATTTTAAGAGTGAACTAAAAAAGGAAGGATATATTTATGAAAAAGAATGTTCAATCGCTGATAAAGCAAATGACAACAAAGGAAAAGATAATGTTTTTAGAGGGTGCGGCGAGCATGGATACAGCGGCGTGTGAGCGGCTCGGTATTCCTGCCATAACCTTTGCAGACGGACCCTTGGGAGTGCGAATTGAAGACGGCGAGGAGGAAAACTGCACCTGCTTTCCGTGTGGCAGTGCCATGGCGGCTACGTGGAATGATGCAGTTATTGAAAAAATGGGAGCGGCACTTGGCGAGGACTGCATAGAGCATAAAAAAGACGCCATATTAGGTCCGGCAATTAATATCAAAAGAACGCCTGTATGCGGCAGAAATTTCGAGTATTTTTCAGAAGACCCGTATCTTGTCGGAAAAATCGCCGCAGCTTATATAAGAGGAGTGCAGAAGCTCGGCGTAGGAACTTGTGTTAAGCATTTTGCGGCGAACAATCAGGAGACGGACCGCGGCGGTGTTAGCGTTGAGGTTGACGAACGCACGTTAAGGGACATCTATTTAAAGCCGTTTGAAATTGCGGTAAAAGAGGCAAATCCGACAAGCCTTATGTGTGCATATAACCGAGTGAACGGCATGCTTTGTTCGGAAAATAAGCATCTTATGAAGGACATTCTGCGTGATGACTGGGGATATGGCGGAATAATGGTTTCCGACTGGCACGCTGTAAAAAATCCGGCATATTCATTAAAGAACGGATTGGATTTGCAGATGCCGCACGCCGATATAACAAAGCCGAGCATAGAAAATGCGTTAAAGGCGGGCGAAATTTCCGAGGCGGAAATTGACGCAGCAATATCGCGGCTGATTGATTTTGCGGTAAATGTAAAAAGGTCGGAAATTTCCTATAACCGCGACCGTTTGCACGAAATAGCAAGAGAGGTGTCACGTGAAAGCGTTGTTTTACTTAAAAATGACAATAACCTTCTTCCGCTCACGCCCGAAAAGTGCAAAGAAATCGTTGTAATCGGTGAATATGCAGTAAAACCCGTTTTCAGAGGTATGGGAAGTGCAAGAGTGTATCCGCACCCTGAATATGTAGATATTCCGCTTGACTGCATAAAGAAAAACCTTGGAGAAAGCGTAAAGGTTACATATGTTGAGGGATATTCCTCCGCGTTGGAGACAAGGTCGATTTTTGACTTTATGCCGGCGAGAATACCCGAGGCGGAGGAGATAAAAAGTGCAGATGCCGTTATAGTGTTTATGGGAACGCAGGAGGGACTTGACACTGAGGGAGCGGACAGACCGAGCGGCGGAATTGACCCTTATTATACTGCTTATCTTGAAAGGATAACTTCTTTAAATAAAAATGTGGTTGTGGTTTTGGAGAACGGCTCAGGAATTACAGCTCATGTATGGCACACACTTGTTCCCGCAGTGGCAGAAATGTGGATGGGCGGCGAAGGCGGCGGCAAAGCGATTGCCGATGTGCTGTGCGGCTTGGTAAGCCCATGCGGAAAGCTGCCGGAGACCTTTGCGAAAAAGCTAAGGTGCGATATTGATTTTCCGGGAGACGGCTACAAAGTGCTTTATGATGAAAAGTGGGCTGTAGGCTACAGATATTACGATATGCACACAGGCGAAATTGCATTTCCTTTCGGACACGGACTTTCGTACACCGATTTTGAGTATTCGGATTTGAATATAAAAGCTAAAGGCGATGATATAAAAATTTCGCTGAAAATCAAAAACATCGGCACATTTCCCGGAAAAGAAATTGTCCAGATTTATGCTAAATCGGCACGCTCATATGTTTCGCGTCCCGAAAAGGAGCTTATAGCTTATTATAAAACAAAGGAAATAGAGCCGGGAGGGACGGAGACGGCAGAAATAGTTGTTCCTAAATCAAATCTTGCGTATTTTAATACAACCCTTAAAAAGCGTGTTATCGAGCCGGGACGCTACATCATATACGCCGCGGCGTCCTCGCAGGATTTGCGACTTTTTAGTGAATATATTCATTCGGCTGACGACTTTCCGTATACGATTGACACCGTTACCGAAACGATTGTGGGATAAGCTGTTAATTGTTAATGATTTTTAAACAAAATTTTGTTAATGTGCAAACAAAAATTTATCCATTGGAAATAATTCGGCAATAAAGTAAAATCAAGATAGATATTTTAAGGAGGTATAATAATGAAAGGCAAAAAATTATTAAGTATTTTAATTTCATCAGTGCTGGCAGCGTCTGCGGTGAATGTAACCTATGTTGCTGCTGAGCCGGCGAGCTTCTTTGGGGACATCGGAGAGGATTTCAGTGATACAGCCTCAATACCGACAGGCTCGGACTGGGGACGAAAAAGATGGACAGAGCAGGATGCATGGAAGGATGCTTCATTTGTTCAGGTAAACGGAGTTGCAGGGAAAACCGCTGCAGAAACAGATTATGCGTTGAGCTTTACCAATTCATCATCAAGTTCTAACTGGGTTAGATTTTATCCGAATCAGGGTGCCGATAACCAAGGCTTAGCTGTTCCCGGCAAAACATGGGGTTATTATGAAACCTATCCGTCAGGAATGGCAATGGAGATATCCTATGATTTTGCGGTGACACCGTCAACCAATGCCGAAAACGGCGAGATTAAGCTGGGACTTAACCAGAACAACACATATGTCCAGATTGGTGGTACAGGAAAAGAGCTTACAAATATTTGTGTGTACGGAACAAATTATGACATAGACAACATATCCTTGCTTGATGAGGACGGAAATGCTATGTGGCACAAGCTGAGCACTGTGATAGTCTATGACGAGGGTACTGTTACCGACAGTGTAAACAGCGGTACGGGAAGAATCGCATTCTATCTTGATGATGAAGTGATTCTGTCAAAGTCCTTTAACTGGTCGGGTACATATACAGGCTCAAGAGCCGGAAGTAACTATAAAAACCAGCAATTATCGGACTATAATTCAAGCACTAATGCAATTCCTTGGGATAACAACAGCGTTTGGGGAGTGATTTTTTCAAACCTTTCCAAAAATCATGCAGATTTTGCAAATATAGGAACAAATTGGAGTCCTGCGGTTTTATATGTAGATAACCTAAAGCTTGCACAGCCTGACTATTCAGAGCTTCAGGAGGCGATTGATGACGCTGAGGCAGAAATCGAAGCATACGGCGATGATTATGGTGCATCAGCAGTTGCAACACTTGAGGCAAAGATTGACGCTGCAAAGGCAATAATTGCAGGAACAGGAATGCCGATTGCACAGTCAGCGGTAGCGGACGAGGCAGACGCACTTTTGGCAGAGCTTGAAAAGCTGCAGGCAGGCGAAATAAAGCTGTTTGAGGATATTACAGAGGACTTTAATGATACGACCTTTATGGACAATATCGGCGGACAGTTTTCACAGGTTCAGGAATGGCTGACATACGGAGGAACCACGGAGCTGGTGGCAAAAAACGGTGTATACGGAGCTGCTGATACAGATGATTATTGTCTGTCAACCACACGACCTTCCAGCGGTACCAACAGACTGGCGTTCTTTCCGGTACGCGACAAATGGGGAAAACTGAATGGTGAGAATTATTTGGACGGTATTCCTGCCGGAACAATAGTTGAAACGAGCATTGATTTTGCCTCTGACTATTCTTCGGACGCGGGGGATGCTTCGCACATTTATTTAAACGGAGCAGGTGATAGTGCTCCTGTACGGATATCTATAAGTGCAACAACCGGGAAAATAACTACAATAACTACAAGTGACGGAAGCACTGTAAGTGTTAACAAGTCTCTTCTGGGAGAGGACGGAAATCCAAAGTGGCACAATCTTAAGATTATGAGCGTATATCCGACTGAAACTTCAGGAATCGGATACGTGACAGTTTATCTTGACGGAGAAGAGCTTTGCGATACTCAGACCTTCAGCTATTCGGGAACATATGCAGGTCACTCCGGGTTTGCGGGAAAGGATCAGCACATAAACTATAATAATAACTGCAAATATTGGGATGGAGATACTATAAACGATGTGTGGATTGCAACAAACTTCTTAAATGGAAATAATCTATACATTGATAATCTCAAGATGAGCATTGTTACCGAGAAAAAGGTACAGCTCAAAAAGGCACTGGATGCAGCAGATGCTCTTCTGGATGCAGCAGCTGTAGGGACAGACCTTGGACAGCATCCTCAGGCTGACGTTGACAGCTTAAAGGCAAAGATGGCAGCGGCTTGGTCAGCTTATAACAACAAGACATCGGACTATACAGGTGCAGCTGCAGATGATGCTGCTTATACACTCTATACTCAGAACATGATTGATACTGCACTTACCGAGCTGACAGCAGAAACAGCAGCATTCCCTGCAAAGGCAGTTTCAGAGAAGCTTTATATTTCAAAGAGTACTGACGGCAGCATGGTTACTGCACAGTTTAAAAAGCAGGCGTTCACTGACGGAGTGCTTGCGGCAAAGGTTATTGTAGCAGTTTATGATACAAACGATAAGCTTTTGGGCGTTGCGGTTGACACAGGCAGCGGCAGTTTGAGCTTTACAGGCGTAGGAGCGTCGGGAGAGGTTAAGAAATTATCGGCAGAGCTTGATATTTCGGAGATTTCCGGAGCTACGGTTGCAAGAGCTTTTGTTTGGAACAGTCTGACAGGTATGGAGCCGATAGTGGATTCCGTAGATTTGTCGCTGTAAGTACTGAATAATTAAAAATGGGGCTGTTAATGTGGCAGCCTCATTTTGGGATTTTATACATAAATTTACAAGCAATATTTTCGGGTAAAATATTGCTCAAAAAAATCTGATTTTATATAATAAAGGTAAGATTTTGATATGAAGGTTGATAATATGAAAATTACAAAGAAAAAAAGCAGTATTGTAAAGAAGATGATTTTCATTTTTCTTCTTACAATGCTGTTCCCGTCAATTCTTATAAGCAATATGTACTACAATATCGTGGGCTTGAGCTATAAGAATAATCTTACCGTGCATTTTAATACGGTTTTTGAGCAATATGTAGGCTCGCTTGAGCATCAGCTTGAGCAGTACGAGCAGTTACTCGGAGTTATCCGCACTGATAAGGATATTGCGGCTCTTGTTAAAGAGCCGGACCCCGGCAGTGTTTTTGATATTTCTTCCACATATATGCAAGGGCTTATGCATGATGGACAGATTTTCAGATGTGCAGTCTATTCGGAAAACGCAACCAATACTTCGGAATACTCATATGCAAGGGTAAGTGACGAGGAATGGTTTAAAAAAAGCTATGTTGAAGGCAGGTACAGCTTTTGGTTTGCGGATGAAACCTCCGGCAGAGGCATACCTATAATTTCCACTGTTTATCCGGTGCGTACCGGTATTTGGGAGTATGCTGAGCCGGACGGAATGCTCAGGCTGGATTTGTATACGGAAAAAATTATAGGAAAGCAATTTCCAAAGGACTGGCAGGGAATTGTGGACTGTATTGTTTTTTTGGACGACGGACAGGTTATCTGGGAGAACGGTCAGAATACGCTGTTTTTGAAAAATATGGTTGCAAAGGAAGGTGCGGAGACACTGTCTGCCAATACTGAGCTTGGAGATTTTTTGAGCTGCCGCAGGATTGGGGACAAGAATATTTACATACTCTGCCGTATGCAGCAGGGATTTATCAAAAACAGTGCAAGCAGTGAGCTGCTGCCCTTTATTCTGCAGTTCGGCGTTGTAATTCTGTCAATTATCATGGTGTTGGGATTTTATATGAAGTCCTTCTCGAAAAGAATTAACGGAATTATCGGCAAAATAAAGAAGATTGAACAGCTTGATTTTTCAAAGAACGCAGAGGATAAGGGAAATGACGAATTTTCGCTTATCAATGATACTCTTGATACAATGTCGACAAGGCTTAACGAGCTGATTTATGAAAATTACGAGCAAAAGCTGCAGGTGCGTGATACCGAGCTTAAAATGCTTTACTTCCAGATAAATCCGCACTTTTTATATAATGTGCTGGAGTCTATCAGCGAGATTGCGTATATAGAAGGCTCGGAAAAAGCGGCGGATATGAGCCAGAAGCTGGGAAAAATGTTCCGCTATACGACCGAAACCTCGGAAAATGACAGGGTTTCATTTGAGGAGGAGCTTAAATATATCCAATATTACATCGAAATTCAGAACGTTCGATTTGACGATAAGTTTACGCTTTTGTTAGACGCTGATGAGGCGGTTATGAAGGTGAAAATATTAAAATTCTCTCTGCAGCCCGTTGTTGAAAATGCCGTAAAGCATGCATTTTCGGGACGAAAAAGTGGATTGATTGAGATTAAAGCCGCTATGTGCGGCGGCGATTTGGTTGTGACCGTTAAGGATAACGGGTGCGGCATGAGTGAGGAAGTTATTTCGCACCTTAAGGAAAGCCTTGTGCAAAGACCTGACAGCTATGAGGGCGGAATCGGAATTAAAAATGTGAATAACCGTCTTATTAAGGCATACGGCGAAGACTACGGCTTGGAAATACGCTCGTGCGTAAACGATGGGACAGAGGTAATACTTAAATTTAAAATAAAGGAGAATCCTGATGTATAAGGTAATGATATGTGATGACGAAAAGTGGATACGCAAAGGTGTTGCTGCCAAAATCAGCCGAATGGAGTTACCTGTTTCAGAGATTTTTGAGGCTGAAGATATTGCTGAGGCAGAGGCTTTAATGGAGCTGCATCAGCCTGAGATTGTTATAACCGATATATGTATGGCGGAGGACAACGGGCTGGATTTTTTAGAGGAGATTGCCCATAATTATCCGAATGTACGCTTTATAATTTTAAGCGGATATTCCGAGTTTACATATGCAGAAAGAGCAATCCGCCTCGGAGTTGTTGCGTATCTTTTAAAGCCGGTGGATATGGAGGAGCTTAAGGATGCCCTTTTAAAGGCTTTCAGCAAATATGAGGAAAACAAGCATAGCCTGAAGGTATCGGTAATGGAGCGTATGCTCAAAAATGAACGTGAAAATTATCAGACCGAGGTAAGCATGAACAGGATTTTCTTCGGTACGGATTTACAGCAGAGCGTAAGTACAGCAAAGAGCTTTAAGGAAAGCCGCGGCTATGAAGGTATGCTATTTGGCTGCATTCTTTTGCAGATTGAGGAATCCAGCTATGAGCAGTCGGGTTTTAACAAGCAGGAGACCGACCTTTTAAAATACGGCGTGAAGAACGTTATTGCGGAGGTTGCCGAGATTTGTGAGCTTGACACGGATATTTTAATGGACTTGAAATATGCGTACAGAATGATTATCATTGCACGCGGCAAGGATGAGCTTACACTTGAGGCTAAGCTTAATCAGTTTGTTACACAGATGTATAACGCGGTTTCGTCAAGCCTTAATCTGAATATCAGCGTTTCGGTAAGCCATATTCATGATGATTTGGTACGCGACTTGTATTTCGAGGCACAAAAGGCGATGCACGTCAAATTTATTGGTGGTGCGAACAGGATATTTTGGTGCAGCAAGCATATTCCAAAAAGCGAATTTAATATGCCTGCCGAAAAATTTGAAATTTTGCAGAAGCATTTAAAAGAAGGCAACAGCGAGGGTGCAAAGCTTGTGGTTCACAATATTATCGCCGGCTGTAAGGTGACAGAGGAATACATATTCTATGTGTATATGAACATTGTAAATCTTGCATTAAACAGCTGTGATGAGGCGATTTATGTTATAAATTCCTCCGAGTATAACTACATGAACGTGGACAATCTTGAACAGTTTGAAAACAGCGAGCAGATTGAGGAATTTATCAATGTCATGCTGGAGCGTATCTGTAATATTCAGAAGAATTTTACTGTCAGCTTTGACTGCCGCGAGGTTATGAACAAGGTTAAGCTGTATATTGAGAAGAATTATATGAACAAAATCTCTGTTACCGACCTTGCTAAATTTTTTAATATCAATTACAGCTACTTTTCAACAATTTTTAAGGAGCAGGTTGGCATGACGCTTACCGAATATTTGAGGAATGTGCGTATTGAAAAGGCGTGCAGTATGCTTAAAAATTCCGATATGAATACAGAATTTATCGCCACAAGCGTAGGCTTTAACGACACGATGTATTTTTATCGTATATTCAAAAGGTGCAAGGGTATGACGCCGACGGAATACCGCAATTCCTTTGATAAATAAAATTTATCCATATGCAAGCCTATTTTTATCCATTTTGCAGAAAATTTGTTGCTGTTATAATTAATATAAAGCAGATTTATACAATGAAAGAGGTTGATTATCAGTGAGAAAACGAGGTGCACCGACCGCACAGGCTACGGTAGCAAAATCAGAATTCAGAAAAACATTAGTTAAAATTGACCGTTATCGAAGCTTATATTTTTTCTTAATGCTTGCGGCGGCGTGGTACATAGTTTTTAAATATATTCCGCTGTACGGAATTACCCTTGCTTTTAAGGATTTCAGCTATGCAGACGGTATTTTCGGCAGCGATTGGGTAGGGTTTAAGTACTTTAAAACCTTTATAACCAATCCCGAGTTTTGGAATATGGTATTAAATACCGTAAAAATCAGCGTCCTGAAGCTGTGCTTCGGATTCCCGGCAGGTGTTATATTTGCTCTGATGCTTAATGAGATTACGCACAGTGCAAGCAAGCGTGTGATGCAGACAATATCTTATCTGCCGCACTTTGTATCGTGGGTTGTTATCGTTTCGATTATGAATAAGTTCCTGTCACCCTACGGCGGTTTTATCAATGAGATAAGAGGAAGTTTCGGTTATGAGCCGGTATTCTTTATGGGTGAGCCGGGGTGGTTTTATCCTCTGGTACTGATTTCCCAGATTTATAAAGAGGTTGGCTGGTCATCGATTATTTATCTCTCGGCGATTTCGGGTGTTGACCAGGAGCTTTACGAGGCGGCACGAGTGGACGGAGCAGGTCATATGCGATGCATTTGGTCTATCACAATTCCGTGTATTCTGCCTACGATTGTGCTTCAGTTCCTTTTAAGCGTAGGAAATTTGATGCATGCAGGCTTTGACCAGATTTATCTTATGTCCAATGCGGCAAACTCGCATCTTTCCAATGTGCTTGACGTGTACGGAATCGAGGTTGGTATCAAGGGCGGAAAATTCAGCCTTGCAACCGCTGTAGGACTTTTCCAGTCGGTTATCAGCTTTATTCTGGTAATCAGTGCTAATGCAATCAGTAAGCGAGTTTCGGAAATTTCGCTTTGGTAAGGAGGAGATAAAATGCAAAATGACAAAAGTACGGCTTACCGAATCGGAAGCACAATTAACTTTGTGGTAATGGCAATAGTGTGTATTGCCATGCTTTACCCGTTTATATACATTCTGGCACTGTCCTTTAACGACGGTATGGACGCCATGAAGGGCGGAATATATTTCTTTCCGAGGAAATTCACTCTCGATAATTATAAGGAAGCGTTTAAAAATGAGGAGCTTGTTAATGCATTCACCATATCTGTTTTAAGAACGGTTATAGGAACGGTAGTACATTTGTTCCTGAGGGCGACGGTAGGATTTGCTTTAAGCCGCAAGCAGCTTTGGGGAAGAACGGGATTTACCTTCTTTTTCTACTTCACAACGCTTGTGGGCGGAGGTATGATTCCGACATATATTTTGTATCGTCAGCTGCATTTGCTTAACAATTTCTTAATCTATATTTTACCGGGAATTTACGGATTTTTCGATTTGGTTATGCTTAGAACCTATTTCAGCACCATTCCGGACAGCCTTGAAGAGGCGGCATATATTGATGGTTCAACGCCGATGCAGACATTCTTTAAGGTATATCTTCCGCTGTCGATGCCGATTCTGGCAACACTTGCACTGTTTTCGGCGGTGGGACAGTGGAATGAGTGGTTTACGGGTTCGTTCTACATAACGGATACAAAGCTGCAGCCGGCTGCAACGCTTTTGCAGAAGCTGATTAATGAGTTGGATTTATCCGAAGTTTCAGAGCAACAGGTGGACGAGGCTGTATTGCGTAAAACGACGCCGGAGGCACTGCGAAACGCATTTATTATCATAATGACAGCACCGATTTTGTGTGTTTATCCGTTCCTGCAGAAATACTTTGTAAAAGGTGTTATGATAGGCTCGGTTAAGGGTTAATAATTAAAAAATAACAGAAGGGAAAGTGATGAAAATGAAAAATTGGAAAAAGACTTTGGCAGCGGTAATGTCGCTCGTAATGACAGCAGGCTGTTTATCAAGCTGCGGCACAAAGCAAACATCTGGAAGCGGTGAGGAGGTTACACTAACCTTTTTAAACTGCTGGCAGGGAAGTGAGCTTCCGTCAGGTGTGGATTCTGAGCATAATCCGGTTGCAGACGTTATTGCAGAAAAAACAGGCGTAAGAATTAAATATCTCGCCTGCACAACGTCAGAAATCGAAAGGCTGAATCTTGCATTTGCCACAAACGATATTCCTGATATTATTAATGCACCGTTCCAGGGTGCACATAACTCACATACAATCGCTATAAAAAAGGCGGCAAGCGAGGGTCTTTTAACTCCGCTTAACGATTTGATTGAAGAGTATGGTCCTAATCTTAAAGATGCATGGTCAACTCTTGATAAGGACTTTTTGGAAAACGATTTTGAGCCGGAGAATTTTGAAGGCGAGCATTATTTCTTCCCTACAGGTGTTGCGGCAACGGAGGCGGATGTTTCAAATAATGCCTATAATGTATATGCAAGAAAAGATATATTAGAGGCACTTGGTGTTGCACCTGAATCGGTCAACAGCTCGGAAAAGCTTTATGAGCTTATGAAGAAGATTAAAGCAGGTAACTTTAAGGATATTAACGGTCAAGACGTAATTGTGTCAGGTACATGGCATGGCGGCTGGACATATGAGCCTTTCTACAACTCTTATGTATCTCAGCGTGATATGTTCTCGTCCTTCAAGCACGAAAACGGCGAGATTAAGCTGTATCAGAATACAGAGAGATATAAAGACCAGATTTTGTTTATGAGAAAGATTATCTCGGAAGGTCTGTTTGACCTTGAGTGCCAGAAGCAGACCAGTGCCATTGCAGTTGAAAAGATGGCTACAGGAAAGGTAGCAATCGTGGGCGGTCACTATACAAAACTGAAGCAGGAGCTTACAGGGACTCTTTATGCAACCAATCCTGAAATGGAATATCTTCCGCTCGGACCTATCATGAACCTTGACGGTGAGCCTTATTCACAGGGACAGGTAAGAAGAAAGGGTGCATTTGGGGGCGTTGTTATGATTGGCGGAAATACAAAGTACCCCGAAAAGGCTATGCAGTTTATTAACTTTATGAACAGCGAAGAGGGTATGCTTTTAAACCGTTACGGTATTGAGGGTGTTCACTATACTATGGTGGACGGAAAGCCGAGACTTACGCCTGAGTGGCAGGAAAAATACGAAAAGGATCCAAACTCTTTAAAGAAAGAGGGTATAGGACTTTACGGCGTTATAAGACTTAATAACTATATCAGTGCATACGGCGAAAGCACATACGGAGTTGACCCGAACGAGGATAAAGCGTACATAAGAGCAAAAGAGGCTTCACCGCTTTTGTTGGTTGATGATGTTTATTCGCTTAACTATGTTGCAATGAAATATGAAAAATACGATGACATTTTAACTCTTATGCAGACAGGTGACGGCGGACTTATGCAGAGAGCTATGTATGCTGCAACAGAGGAAGAAGCCTTGGATTTAATTGAGCAGTCGCGGGATGTATATGAACGTGGCGGAATTAAGGAGTTTGAGGCTTGGATGACCGAGCATCAGAACGACGGACAAGAGTAAATAAACGGCAGTATACCGGCATTTTGCCGGTATGCTGCAAATTCTTTATGACTATAAATGGAGAGCATATATGATTAAAAAAAGATTATATTGTATAGGGCTTATTATATGCATGTGCTTGACTTTTACGAACACAGCTTTTGCATACAGCTATACAGATGATTCAAATTATATTGACCTTTTAGAGTTTGGTGCCGCGGGAGACGGTGTAACCGATGACACCGATATACTGCAGAATGCTATTGACTCATTAGCAAGTGCATATGACAGGTCTACTGTATATGTTCCTGCCGGAACATATGTTTTAACTTCACCGATTTATCTTGCTCCGGGAATTACGGTTCTCGGCTCGGGTGCGGCAACGAAATTTGTTTTGCGTAACTTTACTATGGCTACTTCAAGTGCAACAACTGCCGGAGTTTTTTTAGGTGAGTATGATGATAATATAACACTTAAAAATTTTGCGGTGATTAACGAAAGCGGAGTCTTAGGAAGAGCGGTTTATACAAGGTTTTGTAATAATGTCCGTGTCGAAGGCTTAAAATGCAGTCTGATTAATATTGCAACGGTTGCCGGCAGCCAGCAGGAGCAGGGCAGCACAGATTTCCCTGAGGGTGCATTTATTATTGATAATGTCTGTGACGGCGGCTCAGGAGAAGAAGGAAACCAGTACAATACCTCAGGCTGCTGCATTTATTTGAATTATATGAATAACGTAGTAATCGACGGAAACAGAATAGAAAACACAGGTCACGGAATCGCATGGTGGGGCGGAGACGCAAACCATAATAAAGACGGTCAGCCGGAGAATGACAGACAGTGTAAAAACATTGTTATTACAAACAACATAGTAACCAATGTAACCGGCGGCGGAATTTGGGGTGCTATGGGTGAAAACCTTACTATTTCACATAACGTAGTAACTCACGCACACGATGTCGGAATTGACCTTGAGGGTACTTATTACACCACCGTTTCCGATAATGTTGTTTATAACTGCAATAACGGCGGAATTGTAACCTTCTTCCTCTGCAGAGGAACAGTATTTAGCGGAAATACCGTATATTCGGACGTTGATAACCAGTACCTGTTCAAAATTTTTAACTCCTCACAGGGTATTAAAAACGAGGACATTACCGTTGTTGGAAATACCTTTGTAAACACAAGTGCGGCAGGAGGTCGCTGCGGAGGAGATAATACAGAGAAGATTATTTATAAAAACAATAATTTTGTGAATGTACGCTTAAATCAACGTGCAAATAATAATAGATACACCGAGGTTACTGCAAATCATTTTATTTTTGATAAGACACTTTCTGCAGCCTTTAATGCACTGGATGTCGGCGTAACCAATAAACGCGGCGAGCTTACAGTTAAGGACAATATTGTTGAAACCTATGCAGAACAGCCCGAAGGCACAAATGGAATTTATGTAATTCAGTCAGACGGCTCTCATCCTGCGGTGAGCATTATTTCGGGAAATATTGTAAAAGGCTTTGAAACAGATGTTTACACAAGAAATACGAGCACAAAAACAAAGCATAATTTTGTGATTAGCGATAACATATTTGAAAGTGCGGGCTTTACGAATGAGGGCGGCGGAATTGTAAAATATTACGACAACTATAAGGCAGACGGAAAATATGCAATAGGCGATATTCCAACCTCGGGTTATTGGCAGGCAGGACAGATTATCTACTTCAATTCTCCTGATATGGAAGGCTATACCGGAGCGGTTTGCGTTGAGACGGGCGAGCCGGGAGTATGGAAGTATTTCGGAAAGTATTAATTATGAAGAAATTTATTACTATATTTGCATCGGCAATCCTACTACTCCAAGCGGCAGCTTTTGCAGAGCAAGTACAGCTTAACAAGCCGCAGTTTTCGGCGAATACGGTAACTGTTTCCGGCAGTATTCCTGAAGAATATGTAGGGCAAAAGATTACTTTGCAGGTTATAAAACCAAAGGGAACGCTGGGCGATTACCAAAGCATTTACTATATCAGAGAATTTGACAGCAATTTGGACGGGAGCTTTGAATTTAGTCTTGATGAACCGACCTTGAGCGGCGAATATCTGGGCGGAAGCTATAGAGTGTACGTTGGCAGCAAGGGACTTGAGACGGCGGAGCTTAATATCGACCATGACATTATCAACGTGCTGGATTACGGAGCATTAAACGATGCATCAGATGATGCGTCAAATGCAATTCAGAATGCTGTTGAAACTGCATATTCCTGCGGCGGAACAGTTGTATATTTGCCGCAGGGTGAATATCTGATACAAAATCAGGTGAATTTAAAAAGCGGAATAACGCTTACGGGCAGCAGTGGTACAAAGCTGATTTTAGACGGAGCGGGCTTTAGTATAAATGAAGCCGATAAAGTGGTAATTGACGGTCTTGAATTTTCCGGCAGCGGTACGGTGCTTACGGCGAGTGCGTCAGAAAATATTACACTTAAGAATATTAAATCATCTGCAGCCATTCTGGATTCTGCTGATTGCACAGGGGTTACGGTTTCTTTATGCGCAGCTTCGGCGGCAGAGGGTACTGCGGTAAAGGTGTGCGGCGGTGATGTTACGATAAAGGACAGCTTGATTTCAGGCTTTGAAAGTCTTTTGTCGGCAGATGGCGGCAGGATAACACTGCAAAGCTGTATGATATCGGGCGGCAAGATAGATTTAAAGTCGTGCAACCAAAGCAGTGTATGGAACAGTCAGCTTTCAGGAGTACAGATGACAGCCGGCGAATGTGATGATATCAGGATATCAGGCAATGTGTTTTCGGAACAGTCAATGCTGTCACTTTGCGGCGGCAACAGAAATGTAAAGATAGAAAGCAATGTTTTTAACAGTAAGGAAGCAGAATTTGAAATGCTCAAAATCGGCGGAGACAAGCAAGAGGAGCTTATATACATAAACAGCAATAAATTTTGGTATGGTGCAGCCGCGGACGGTCTGTCCTGCGGAGAAGGAATTTGCTTTGTTAATATCAGAGGCGTAAATAATATGATGCTGCAAGGCAACTATATCTGTAATACAGCGGTCACTATATCCGATGTGTCGGAGCTGGACTATAGCGGAAATATGCAGGTTTTGGAAAATATTCTTGCGGAGGACGAAGAAATGCTTCTGCTTGAGAATGTTACGGACAGCGGTATTAGCAGAAATTCAATTATTACCGATAATGAAACGGCAGAGCAGAGCGTACTTGCAAAGGGTATAGAGGTATCTGAAGGCTGCAGCAATATTACTGTACGAGATAACAAAATCAGCGGTTTTGCAGTCAGTGTCAACTTAGCAGGTGAAAAGAACGGAATAAATATTCACGGTAACTATGCCGATTTTCTGCTTAGTGATAATCAGTACGCTGCTTCAGTGTATAATAACAGAAGTCTGTACGGATTAAGCTTGGAGCTTTCATATATAACGGAGGCATCAGAGGGCAGCAGGTATTTTCATAACAGTCCCACCGACTTTTTGGGGAGTGTGTTTATAAACGGCAGATGGAGAGGCTTTGAGCCAATTTCTGATGATACTGTAAAATCACTTACAATAGAGCAGAGCGACAGCACTGTAAACGCCGTCTATACTGCATATGACATTGTTGATACAGATGTTATGATAACCGCTGTTTATGACGATACAGGAAAGCTTATAGATACAATTATAAGCAGTGCGGAAACAGCGGAAGAGATTAAAGGTACGGTTTTGCTTGAGGATTTGAGCAAGTCTTACACTGTAAGATGCTTTTTGTGGAATGGAACCGGCTCTGTGAAGCCGATATATTATACAAGAGAAATTCAGACAGAAATTCAGTCAGAAACAGAAGAATGATTAAGGAGGCATAGGCTTTGAATTTTAAGAAATTTTCAGGACTTTTAACTGCGTGTACAATTTTAATGACCTCAATACCGGCGTCATATGCCCAAGCAGCGATAAACGTAAAGGACTACGGTGCTGCCGGAGACGGTGTTACCGATGATACCGCAGCAATTCAGCTTGCAGTTAATGCTGCACAGGAGAAAAATATAGGCGAGGTGTATTTCCCAAAAGGGACATATATTACTGTTGAGCCGATAAAGCTGGTGTCAGATATAAGAATTTTCGGTACATCGCTGTCGTCAATTATTAAAACAACGATGACCGGCGACGGACAGGGAATTTTTGAGGCGGAGAATAAGCAACAAATAGAAATAGAAGGCTTAGGCTTTTCGGCTGCGGGAGATAAGATTTATGCAGCTGCATTTGTAGGCTGTGATGATATTCAGCTGGCAGATAACTTTACAGACGGCTGTGCACTTTCGAGCTTTGTGCCATATGCAGGCGAAGAAACAGTTTTCTGTAATGATATTTTAGTTAAAAACAATAGCTTAAACGGCAGTGGAACAAAAACCCCTGCAATTCTTCTTGAGGATACAAATGAAGGCATTGTTATCGGAAATATTATAAAGGAGTACAGCATTGGAATACGTCTTTGCAACAATACCGATGAGGCAATTTATAATACTGTATGCTCGGAAAATGTAATTAATGATATTTCCGAGACAGCTATTGAAACCGAAAATATTGAAAGGGTAACGATAGGAAACAACGTAATCAAAAATGTAAAAAACGGTATTTCGGCAGCGGATATCAGATATGCGTCCCTTATGGGTAATGTGATCAATAAGCTTAGCGGCAAGGGTATGATTTTAAAAGATGGAGGAATCGGCATTAACATAAACTCCAATGAGATTTATAACGACATAGATGATTCCGTTTTGTTTGATATTGAAAAAACTCCTCAGGGCTTTGAGCATAAGTCAGTTAACATCACCGCCAATACCTTCCATGGTTTAAACGGAGTGCGTACAAGAGTAAAGGGCGGAGATGCCGAAATGATTTCAGTAAGTGGAAATCATTTCTATAATGCAACTCTTGATTTAACCGAAAATGCAAGCAAATCTGTTTTAATCAGTGATAATCAGATGATTTTTGAAGGTCTGTACGATAAAGAGGAAATTGCATTAAAGGCAGGTCCTGCAAAAAATCAGCTTATGATACAGAATAATCAGATAAGATCGACTGACTTTAATAGCGGAAGTGTAGGAATATATGCATTGCAAAACGATAAGGAGACCTCGGTTGTAACTTATATAAAAGGAAACAGCGTAAGCGGAATGGAAGTAGATATAAAAACCGTGGCAAATTCGGAAAGTCCGATTGTAAAGCCTGTATTTCTGATAAAGAACAATTATTTCGGAAATGAGAGCTATGTCCGCGAAGAGGGTAATACGCAGTCATCCGTTGTACGCCTTGAGGACAACTATACCGAGGGCGGACTTAACTTCCCGTCACAGATTCCTACAACAGGCAAATGGGAAAAGGGACAGATAATTTACTTTGGAAATGACAATCAGACAGGATATATCGGTGCAGTTTGTATTGCGAAGGGTACACCTGGTATCTGGAAGTATTTCGGCAAAATAGAGGAATAAGAGGTGAACAGGGTGAAAAAGATATTGATGCTTGCAGCAAGCTTAATGCTGATGTTTGCGACTTCGGCAGGAGCATATAACCTTGAAAAAAGCTATGATATTTATAAGGCGAAGGATATTGTTATTGATGGTAAGCTCGGAGATTGGGATAACTATTCATACAGTCACCTGATTTTGCCGACGGAGGATGTGCAGGTTTCTTTCTTTGAATCATACGAAGGACCTGAAGACCTTTCGGGTGTATTTTGGTTTGCATGGTCGGAGGACGGTTTATATATGGCGGCATTTGTGAATGATAATGTTAAACACGTTGTGAACGGCACAGGCTGCTGGAGCGGTGACTCTATCCAGTTTGCGGCAGGAATTGACAATTCGTATGGTCCGGAATTCGGATTTTCGACAGAGGGTGTTGTTTACAGGTATAAAACCGGAAAAGCAACCATGGGACCTGAAGATGTAGTTTTTGCGGTAGGAGAGGAAAAGGATTCAATTATATACGAGCTGTTTTTCCCTTGGGGTACTTTAAGCTCAGGCAGACCGAGTGAGTATTTTCCCTTCGGAATTTGTATGAACGAAAATGATGGCGACGGCAGAAAGGGTTGGATTGAAACCACAGGCGGTATCGCCGATACAAAGCGTGCAGCAGATTTCTGGGTTTTGAAGCTTGTTGATAAAGACCCTGATAGAAGCACTACAGGTGCTATAAGACCGGAGGTAAACGATATAACCGTAAAAGAGGACGAAGCAGTACAGCAGACGGTAATATATGAGGTAAAGACATATATTACATATCCCGACGTGAAATTTCACTGGGCAAGAACTGCCATAGATAATATGGCATCACGCGGAATACTGCGTGGACACGGCGAATTTTACTATCCTGCACTTACCATGACAAGGGGTGAGTTTTTAGCAACCCTTGTTCGGGCGGCAGGACTTGACCCGGCAAGCTATCAGGGCGGCTTTGCTGATATTCCTGTAGGACACTGGTGCAGCGAATATATTCAGGCGGCGGTCGAGGGCGAGCTTTTGCCTGCAGATTTTTATGCGGGCGGGCTAATCAGACCTGATGAGCTTATAAAGCGTGAGGACATGATTGCACTTTACTGCAATGCACTTTTGAAAAGAAAGCATATTCCGCTTACACAGACCGAGCTTAGTTACGCAGACAGCGGTGAAATTTCTGTATGGGCGATGCCATATATACGCTGTGCACAGCATTACGGACTGATTTCAGGTAATGACAGTAATATGATTTGCCCGCAGAATTTGGCAACACGTGCAGAGGTGGCAGTTCTGGCAAACAGACTTGTTGAAATGACACAATAGATACATATAAAGGAGATTAATCAATGAAAAGAATTATTGCTGCAATACAGGCATCTGCATTGGTTTTGGGAGCAACAGCCTTTGCAGAGCAGGTGAGCCTTTATAAACCGACCGTAAGCGATGGGATAATAACTGTAACAGGCAGTATTCCGGCAGAATATGCAGGTCAGAATGTTTCGGTGCAGATAATTAAGCCGGAGGGGGATATTGGTGATTATACCGATATTTTTTATCTGAGAGAGGTTGCCAGTGATGAAACGGGAAGCTTCACTCACAGTTTCACTATGCCGGAAATTGACGCATCAGGTATGGATACAACCGGCACATATACGGTGTATGCAGGCTCAAAGGGACTTACCCCTTCAACACTTGATGATGAGGGCACACAGACATTTTTCTACTGCACCGAATCGGGCAGAAATGGGTATATAGACAATGTTGAAAACGCCGCTGATGAGACTGAGCTTTTGGGTTACATAAATTCATCGGAGGGCAGACTTATCTTGAATCAGATGGGTGTGCTGACAGCTGAATATGATGATTTGAGTGATACCGCAAAGGGGAGCGTAAATGCAAAGCTGCTTGTCGGCAGCTTTGATAAAGAGGAGAATTTTGTAAAGACCTTCAATGACGCGATAGCTCTTGAGGTTTTAAATACAAATTTATCTGATAATAGCGTAGCTATGGAAGAAATGCGTGCCTTTGGCGAATATCTCGGAATAGATTATGATATTTATGATAATTTGGAAGATGCGGATGCAGAATTTTTAAATCAAAGAATTAATACTGCAAAGGGTACGCTCTGGAAGGCAGCAGATGATTTTAAAAAGGCTGTAACCGACAGCTTTGCTTTGATTAGCATTAATGCTGTAACCGATTACCGTAATGTATGGACAGCTACAGAAAAATATCTTGATAATTTTGCATTTACACAGGCTGATTTGCAATATTATCTTGCTCTTACCGATGAAAGGGATATTTATACGATAAATAAAGCTCTGACAAATAAGGGCTTCACAACAATCGACGCTGTTAAAACAGCATTTGAGAAGGCTGTGGCAGAGGTCAAAAAGTCCAATGAATCAGGAAGCGGAAGCACAGGCGGCGGAAGCAGCAGTGGCGGCAGCGGTATTGCACTTGTTGCAGGAACGTCCTCTTTAACACAAAATCAGCAAAACGCAGAGAATGTATTCTTTAATGATGTCCCTGAAACTCACTGGGCATATGAATGCATCAGGCAGTTAAAGGAAAGCGGCGTTTTAAATGGTGATGAAAAGGGGAACTTTAATCCGGAGCAGACTTTAACACGTGAGATATTCGTAACTATGCTTTCATTGGGAATGAATTTGCCGGCGGCAGAGAAAGCTGTGGAGTTTAAAGATGTACCCGCGGAGGCATGGTATGCGGATTTCATTGCAAGAGCTGCAAGGGCAAATATTGTAAGAGGAATTGACAGCGAGAGCTTTGGAGTCGGCATGGAGATTTCCAGACAGGATATGGCGGTAATGATTTACAGAGCCGCAAAATATAAGGGCATTGAGCTTATGCCGGAGGACGCAGGCAGCACCTTTGCAGATGACGGAGCAATTTCGTTTTATGCGAAAGAGGCTGTATACAGCTTGAAAAACAGCGGAATGATAAGCGGAATTAGCGAAACTGATTTTGCACCAAATGAAAAATCAACAAAAGCACAGGCAGCAAGATTAATTTATAATCTGATTAATGCGATGTGATTTTAAAGAAAGGAAGGTACAAATATGAAGCATATCAAGAAAGTAATTTCAGTTATACTGAGTTTTTGTATTCTCAGCGGTCACATTTTTGCTGCTGATCCGTATGACGTAAATGACAGATATTTAATGAAGGTTCTGCATGTGCTGGGTTGCTTTGACATTTTGTATGAGACTGGAAGCACAGACAACTTCAGACCTGATGATTTTGTGACGCGTGCCGAGGCTGTAAGCGATGTGCTGAAGCTTATCGGGCAGGAGATCATAGATTATGACGATACAAAAGAGCCGACCTTTACAGATGTTGATGCAGGCAACGACTATTTTGATGAGCTTGAAACAGCTGTAAACAGCGGAATTATTGTCGGCTACGGCGAGGATTTCAGACCGGAAAGCAATATCACCTACAATGAGTTGGTGAGAATGCTTTGCGTGGCACTGGGATATGACAATGCTGCATTAAGCCTTGGCGGATATCCGGGCGGATATGTTCAGATTGCGTCACAGATTAACCTTAACAAGCGTGTCAGGGTTACGGTAGGTGATTTAACAAGACGTGACTATGCTGTTGTTTTATATAATGCACTTTCTGCTCCGATGATGGTTTTGGCGGGAGTTAACGGAGAAACAGAGATTTCAAAGGAGCAAAACCTGCTTAAAGAGGTACATAACGCGATAAAAGGTGAGGGTGTTGTTACTGCTAACGGATATACAACACTTTACACTCCGAGAGGTACAAACAGGGATACAGTGCGTATAGAGGACGAGACCTTTTATCTCGGAGAAACCGACGCGGCTTCTCTTATCGGCTGCTATGTAGAGTATTTCGCGGCAGAGGACGAGGGTGGCGACTATGTTCTTTTGGACATCTGGGCAGATGAGGAACGAATTGTTCAGGTTGATTCGTCAAATATTGTTCCTGAAAGGTGCGGAATGGAAGCACTGTATTTTCAGCCAAAGGGTACATCAAGGGTTGAAAAATATAAAATTGCGGTAAATGCTGACCTTATATATAACAGCCAGGCAAGGGTGTTTGATGACGTAGGTCTTATAACGCCTGCTGTCGGAACGGTTACTTTAAGCGATACTGATAATAATGACGTATATGACGTAATTATTGTAACCGACTATACTGTAAGAATAGCTGATGCGGTATCGGAAAATACAGAAAGAATTTTGGTTAAGGATAGCTATGACAGTGTGTATGTAGATGAGGGCAGTTATTCAGATGTTGTCGTTTTAAGGGACGGAGCCGAAATAAGCTATACAGATATTAAGGAATGGGACGTTCTGCACATCGCCTATCCTCCAAACCCTGCATCGGGAAGACTTGAGATTGTCGCATGCGGTGTAACGGCTTCGGGAACTTTAAAACAAAAGGGTGAGGAAGAATTAACTATAGGCGAAAATGCGTATGATATTTCTGCAGGATACAAGGCTGTACGTCTTACGAATGCAAGACTGGGACAGAATGTAATTGCAATGCTCGACATTTTCGGCTATGTTGTAGATTTTCAGCCGATTACGTCAGCTGAGGCTTGCGGATATCTTTTCAAGGCAACCATGGGTGATGACGATAATGGAATATTCACAATTTTCACAGAAACGGGCGAATGGATTAAGGTGGAAACCGCAGAAAAGGTTAAGCTTAATAATAAGACCGTAGAGGCTGATGTGCTTGTGGAGGCATTTTTGTGCGAAGGCGACGCGAACGGCGTAAAGGTGGATTCAAGCGGCAAAATGATTGACGTTTGGGGCAGATATGTTAACTATGCAGCAGATGGCAAGTCATTTGAAACTGTAGATGAAGGTGTTGAGGGTGCATATCCCTTCACGGTAATTACAGATCGTCAAATGGTAATGTATTCATTGAATGACGAAGGACAGCTAAAATCTCTTACTCAGGCAGATGCAGTAAAAAATGGCAGCGGCTTTGTAACTCACGGTGATTATACTGCTTCGCCGGGAGTGCAGTACCGCGACGGTATGAGAGCGTTCTTTATCTATAGATGGACCGGCGGTGTTTACCCATCCTTTTATGCAGATGAGGATACGGTTATGTTTATGATACCGTTTTCGGAGCCTGAGGATAGGGAACTGTATACTGTGGAGATGGGCAGCTACAGCTACTTTGGCGCTAATGACCATAACTGGTTCGTAAAAACCTACGGCTTTGAGAGTGATATTCTGTACGAGGGAGTGCCTTATCTTATGACAGAGGCAGGCGGTAGCAGCAGTAGTGTTACAAAGCCGGTGGTGATTGAGAAGGTGACTACAACATTAAACAAGGACGATGAGATTGTATATCTTGTTACAGGATATTTAAACGGTCAGTATAGTGAGTGGTATGCCGATTCAGAGGAAATAATTACTAAGACAAATGGAAAACATCTGCAGTTCGGCGATGTTGCCGGTGTTTATCTGAAGGCTGACGGAAGTCTTGGCTCGATTGATAACAACTACGACGGCACAATTATTTTTGATGCTTCGCTTTCTGACAAAGACCAAATTGGAAGCTTTGGAACAATGAGAGGCTCACGCGGAAAAATTATAGGTCACGTAACCGGAGTGGATTATACTAAGAGAAGAATTGCAATCCAAAACGGTGAGACCTCCGAAGATGGCATGGAGCCGGTTGTAGGCTTGTGGAGGTCGTATTACACGTCAAGTGTGTATGTTGTCAACAGAACTGATAAAACCATCACAGTGGGAAGTATAACAGATATCGAAAAGGGCGATTTTGTTGTCTGCGGTATCGGTAACAGTAATGTAAGAGCGGTAGTGGTTTACAGAGATTAACGGGGGATTGATTATGAAATATAAATATTTCGGTACGGCAGCAGCAGAGGGAATACCTGCACTTTGGTGTGAATGTAAGGTATGCGAAGAGGCAAGAAAAAAAGGCGGCAGAAATATTATGTCAAGAAGTCAGCAGCTTGTTGACGATAAACTGCTCATTGATTTTTCGGCAGATACCTTTATGCATACCGTAAAAGGTCTGCCGCTTACCGATATTCATACCTGTATAATAACGCATAATCACGAGGACCATTTTTATCCGATGGATTTTTTGACAAGATACGCAGATTTTGCATATCCCAAGGAGGAAATTCCGTTTGATATCTATATGACGGAATCTGCATATGATACGCTAAAGGCTTCGCTGCCGGGCTGGGCTGTAAATAGAACGCCTGACCGTATTCATATGCATAAAATTGAAATGTTTAAAAGCTTTGAGGCAGAGGGATATAAAATAACTCCGCTGAAGGCTAATCACGATCCTAATGCGGGAAGTGTGATTTATCTTATAGAAAAAGACGGAAAATGCATACTTCATGCACATGACACGGGATATTTCCTTGATGAAACGTGGGAATTTCTTGAAAA
>JAGBHE010000048.1 GCA_017935675.1 Clostridia bacterium
CAGTACGAGGCTTACGACATGATCGATAAGGCTCCCGAGGAGAGAGAGCGTGGTATCACAATCAATACAGCTCACGTTGAGTACGAGACAGACGCTCGTCACTACGCTCACGTTGACTGCCCCGGACACGCTGACTACGTTAAGAACATGATCACAGGTGCTGCTCAGATGGACGGTGCTATCCTCGTTGTATCTGCAGCTGACGGTCCTATGCCTCAGACAAGAGAGCACATTCTGCTCGCTCGTCAGGTTGGCGTTCCTTACATCGTAGTATTCATGAACAAGTCTGACCAAGTAGACGATCCTGAGCTTCTTGAGCTTGTTGAAATGGAAATCAGAGACCTGCTTTCAGAGTATGAATTCCCGGGTGATGATATTCCGATTATCACAGGTACAGGTCTTGGTGTACTTGAGTGCACATCACAGGATCCTGCAGCTCCTGAGTATGAGTGCATCCACAAGCTGATGGAAGCTGTTGACAGCTACATCCCAACTCCGGACAGAAAGGCTGACCTGCCGTTCTTGATGCCGATTGAGGATATCTTCTCAATTTCCGGTCGTGGTACTGTTGCTACAGGTAGAGTTGAGAGAGGTCAGATCAACGTTAACGACGAAGTTGAAATCGTTGGTCTTACTGATGAAAAGAGAAAAGTTGTTGTTACAGGTCTTGAAATGTTCAGAAAGATTCTTGACTATGCTGAGGCTGGTGACAACGTTGGTGCACTTCTCCGTGGTGTTCAGAGAAACGAAATCGTTAGAGGTCAGGTTCTTGCTAAACCTGGTACAATTCAGCCACACACAAAGTTCACAGGTGAGGTTTACGTATTGACTAAGGAAGAAGGCGGACGTCATACTCCATTCTTCAACAACTACAGACCTCAGTTCTACTTCAGAACAACTGACGTTACTGGTGTTATCACACTTCCTGCCGGTACAGAAATGTGCATGCCTGGCGATAACGTAAAGATGGATGTTGAACTTATCACACCTATCGCTATCGAAAAGGGTCTCCGTTTCGCTATCCGTGAGGGTGGTAGAACAGTTGGTTCAGGCGTTGTTTCTGACGTTACAGAGGCTTAATTGTCTGATAAACTAAAATTTAAAACGGTTTTCGCAAAACAGCGAAAACCGTTTTTTGTTAAGACAAATTCCGAAAAGGCAAAAACGCTCTGTCTATATACACATAAATACCTTATTTTTGTTATATATTTTTTTAATTAATTCTACCTACAATACCATTATATGTCCAACTCTGTCATTAAAAATTTTTAAATTTCATTATAAATCATCAGCTAATTGCAAATAATAAGGACATAACCAATATGAAAGGAAGATTAAATTATGAATAAAACAAAACTTTTACTTGTCGCAGCAATTTCAGCTCTTATGTTGGCAGGCTGTGGCTGCAGCAATGATAATACATCGCCTTCTCCGTCTCCGGCAGCAACTAACGATGCCAATGTAGGTGACGGCGTCGGCGGTGCTGTCAATGATGTTATGGATGGTGCAGGTAACGCTGTAGAAGATGTCGGCGAGGGTGTAGGAAATGCCATGAACGACGCCGGCAATGCAATCAACAACGCAACAAACGGTAACAACACAAACAACAATACTAATAATACAAAAAAATAATTAAAAAGCCCGAAATATTCGGGCTTTTTAATTATTCGTACTTAACCAATTCAGGGTAACACTTATCAATAATGCTTACCATTCGACAAAGAAGTTCATAGCATATTGTTGCTGCATTATAGTGCCGAAGCTCTACATCAGCAATCGCGGTTAGCGTATTGCTTGTCTTTCAACAATTCAGTAAATTGTTCCGTTCCACTTCTCATATATTATCTCCTTTCAGACATTGAAATTTATATAGGTCACTAATATTAATTTCTAATTATTTATTTTAACATAAAAAAATATCGCAGTCAACTCATTTGAGGTAATATTTTTAACTCAATAACGATAAAATTATATTATCAGTTTTACCGAGGTGATAATTTTGAATATTGGTGACGCAGTAAGAATGAGAATTATCGAATTATGTGAAAGTAACAACATAACTATCAATAAGCTTGCTACTATCAGCGGCGTAACCCAGTCAACATTAAGCAATATTACAAGCGGAAGAAATAATAGTACAACCATATCAACCATAAAGAAGCTTTGCGATGGTTTGGAAATATCAATCCAAGATTTTTTCTGTTCAGACTTATTCAAAAATTTGGAGCAGGAAATAAAGTAATATTCTTTCTATAACCATCGTCATCCCTGGCTGCTCATTCATTCCAAATTTCATATTTAATTTGCTTTTCTCTTAACAATTCAATAAGCTGTTCCGTTCCCGGTCTCATATATTCCCTCATTTCATATTTTAAATTTTATTATAATTTAAGAAATTTGTCAACATTTATTTTATATTATTGTCAATTTTCCACTATAATATTTTTCCTTTTGTATAATTATATACATTAGGAGGAGTTGTCATGAATACAATCGGAAAAAGAATTTTATATTTAAGAGAGCTTTATGAAATAAAACAAAAAGATTTAGCCGCTAAAATAGGCGTAACAAATGCAACGATGTGTAAATATGAGAACGACACGAATATCCCAAATGCGGATATTTTGTCCAAAATCGCAGAAGCCCTCAATACCTCTACTGATTATCTTGTCGGTCGTACATCTTCCATTTCCAAAAACCGAGATACAAAATTTGATACATTTTCAACGGAAAATCTGTTTGATATGATTTTAAAACTAAATACCGAAAATAGACTTTTAGTATATGAAAGAGTCTTTACTTTATGGGAGCAACAGCAAAAATCCGAATGTAAATAATACATTCGGATTTGTTATTTATTACAACATTATTTTTTAACTACCTGCGAAATAATATTATAATCATTTGTCAGTATTGTATCAATGCCCATATCAAGGAACTTCTTTGTTTCGCTTTCGTCGTCAGACCAGAAAACATTACATATAATCCCGTTTTTATGTGCTTTGTCTATCATTTCCTGATTGAAATACGGCTTATAAAGCTGCACCTTCTTACAATCATTTTTAATAGCATTGTCAACAATCGCCCAAGGGTCATCGCCTGCTCCCTGGCAACGGCAAATATCCGGTGCCAACTCCTTTGCAAGCTGCAAAAGCTTATCATTTCCGCTCATAAAATAAACATATTTTCTACAGTCATATTTATCTATAAGAGAAATAATTTTTTCAAGTGTTGCTCTGTCATAGTCGCAGGTATTTGAGAGCGTCTTTATATGCACGTTCATAATTGTATGGCAGGAGAATTTTTTCAAAATTTCTTCAAATCTAAGGATTTTCATTCCTCTGAATTTTTCGCCGTGCTTTACTCCGAAATCAAATTTCAAAAGCTCCTCGTATGTATAGTCGTAAACCTTACCGCAGCCGTCGGAAACACGCTCTAAGGTATCATCATGAATAGACACTATCTCCCCGTCCTTTGTCGCCCAAAGGTCAAACTCTATTTCCTCGGCACCCATGGCAATAGCCGCACCAAATGCAGGCATGCTATTTTCAGGAGCAACGGTGTTAAAGCCTCTGTGGGCACACACTCTCGGATAACCCATCAAAGCATCATACTTCACTATTGCACTTCCGGCAGGACGGTATTTCCACGGTCTTCTTCCCGTTTCGATATATTCATAATGTGCAGACGGCGGATTTCCAAAGCCTGCAGGCTTATAATATTTTTTACCGATATCAATATCAACAGTTTCCATTCCCACACGCCCATGCATATTTGCAAGAACCTTTCCGTCCGGTGCAACAACCATGCTCGCTCCGCAAATGTTCGAGTTTTCGTTCATAGAAATTGAAGAACGTATCACATATGCATTTGTATTGTATGCCAAAAACTGCGACATAATCTGAAGTGCCTCGTGTGTGTCACTTCTTTGATGGGAGCAGCCTATAATCACATCTAAATTCATGCGTGCCATATTGGCAAATGCCTCATAAAAATAGAAGTCGTAGCAAACCAAAAATCCAAATCTTATTCCCTCAATCTCTATAACCGTCGGCTCTGAAAACTCAAAAGTGTAATCACTGTCAAGCTCCATAACCGAAACCTCACTCGGAACAAGGTGCTGCTTAAAATATTTTCCCGCAAGCTCACCATTTCTGTTAAAAGCAAAGGTTGTGTTCCTGTATCCCTTCTCTGCCTTATCGCGGGCATTTAAGAAGACAATGGCATTGCATCTTTTTGCGGTTTCCGCTGCCTCCTTTAAAAGTCTTTCATTGAATTTTTCAACACTTGCCTCTGCCTCCGCCTTAGTTTCGGCAAAACATGGAATATCACAGGATTCGGGCATAACTATAATATCCATTGACTCATCACAATTTTTCAAATACTCCAACTCTTTCAAAAAATGTTCTTCGGATTTAGAGTAATCCATTGAATATTTAGGCTGAATAATACAAACCTTCATGCTTTCTTAACCTCTTTTCTCGTTTATTTATCTTTATTATATATCAAGCCATGCACATTGTAAACAATTTCCTCAAATGTGCTTGCAATAACTTTTACGATATGGTACAATAGCATGGGTGATATATTATGGAGCTTTTACAGTTACGTTATTTTTATGAGAGTGCAAAAAGCGAAAGCTTTGCTAAGACGGCAGAAAAATTTATGGTTCCTCCCTCTTCTGTTTCGGCGTCGGTAAAAAGACTGGAAAAGGAGTTGGGCACAGAGTTGTTTAGCCGCTCGTCCAACCGCATCATGCTTAACGATAAGGGATATTTATTGGCTAAAGCCTTAGGGGATATTTTTGAGAAATTAGATTATACGGTCGCAGAAATTCAGGAAAACAATACACAAAACACAGAAATTTCCATTTTAATCAAGGCAAGGCGAAAATGGATTACCGATTTAATTATCGAATACAAAAAAACTCACCCATGTGTGAATTTTCGTATTTCCAACGATTTTTACATCAGGGAGTTCTCCGATTTTGATATTATCATTGATGAACAGTCAGACACATACGGTAATTTGGAGCGTTTTCTGCTAAGCGTGGAAAATATCTGCATCAAGGCATCAAAGAACCATCCATTATGCGGTCAAAAGCTGCGATTTGAGCAATTAAGCGAGCAGCCTTTTATTATGACGCGAAAAAACAGCGGAATACGCAAAATTTTGGAAAATACAGCAAAAAGCGTTGGATTTCTTCCCAACATCACCATTGAATGTAACGACAGCAACTGCCTGCTCAAGTATGTCAAAGCCGGTATGGGACTGACGTTAGGCTCATATAATGCCTTACTCGACGACGGTGAAAAAGATATTATTCCACTTGATGTGATTGACTTTAAGGAGGTTCAGTCAGTTTATGTGTATCACCGAAAATTTACTTTTAAGGACATTGCTGCAAAAAATTTTTGTGATTTTTTATCTGCAAAAGGTACAAAATAGAAGCTGCAATCGGTATTTCACCATTTGTACAAAACTACAAAAGCCGAAACGAAAATTTCGTTTCGGCTTTAACTTTTTAGCATCAGTTATTTTTACCAAATGCTCTTCATGATTTCAGGATAAGAATCATTAACTATATCATAAGCTCTAAGCAGCAACTCCCAGAACAGCTCCGGTGCTGATTCATTGCTCTTAAACTTAGAATCAATCTGTGCTACCACTTCTTCTTCCTCATCAATAAAGAATGTTACCCAACGATATTTTTTGTGCAACTCATTAAGTGCATTCAAAACAGTCGGTTTCTTCTCCTCAGGAACATTGGCAACGCCAAAAACCTTAACACAGATATCATTATCATCAATAAAGAATGACAGAGTCATGCTCTGCATCTTATCAGCCTTTGAGCTTACTGTTATGTAATCGTTCTTTTCTGCATCTTCACGTACGATTGAATACTTTATGTTCTTACTCTCAAGTAAGTCCAAAAAACCCCTTGTCACTGCTCTCATATAAGTTCTCTCCTTTTATCTTATTTATAATATAAGCAACTACTATTATTATAATTAATATTATTATAAAAGTCAAGTAAAATTAATACAAATATTAAATTTTATCTTCTCTTATAATTCATTACTGTTCGCTTCTCACCTTATCAGCAATGTTTACAACCTTTATACCTTTTTTAACTGCCATTTTTACTGTTTGAGCCGAGCCGCTGCACCCATTAACCAAGTACGCAATTCCGCAGTCGGCAGCCTCAACCATAGCAAGGTTACGCTTTCTCATGCAGCCTTTTACATATTCTCCCTCGGTGATATAGTATATTTTATCGGCAGATTTCTTGATTTCCTCAAATCTCCTGCGTTCGTCCTCATTCCATTGTGCGTCCTGATTTGTGCATGGAAGATAAAGATGAAGCTTGATACAGCTATAGTCTTCACGCATATCAATTACCTGCTCGGCAGCCATGGTATCAAAACCCTTTGCACCGCCTGCAATAAAAACAGTTACTTTGTCATTGATTTTATTGAGAATTTCCTCTCGAAGCCAGCTTACTGCCTTATCGCGTTTTTTTGTGCTTATTACTCGATGTCCGGTAAAAAAACACGTTTTCGGAGTTAAGCTCATATCATTTCACCGATTAAGTCATTCATGTCATACATTCCGACCGGCTTACCCTTCATAAACTTTGCTGCTTTGATGCTTCCCACCGCAAAAACCTCCTTTGAGGTTGCCTGATGTGCCAAGGTTATGACCTCGTCCTGTCCTGCAAAAATCACCTCATGCTCACCGACAATACTGCCGCCGCGAACAGCGTGGATTCCGATTTCGCGTTTCGCACGCTTTTTGCGTACACTGTGACGGTCATACACATATTCGGGAGTTTCCTTTAAAACCTCACAAAGTCCGTCTGCAATCGCAAGAGCGGTTCCGCTCGGAGCATCTATTTTTTGATTATGATGCTTCTCGACAATTTCGATATCGAAATTTCCTTCCAAAAGTGCTGCTGCTTTTTTGGAAAGTGCAATCAAAAGATTTATTCCAAGGCTCATGTTTGCCGAGAAAAATACAGGGATTTTCTTGCTTGTATCCAAAAGTGCCGCTCTCTGCTCCTCGGAAAGTCCGGTTGTAGCAATAATCACCGGGATATTTCGGCTCACTGCAAAATCCAAAAGCCCCGAAAGAGCCGACGGGTGCGAAAAGTCAATTATTACGTCTGCTTCAACATCACAGCTTGCCGCGTTTGTAAAAACAGGGTAGTCATTTTCGCAGAAATCGTTGATATCCAGACCTGCAGCAATTCTACACTCGCTGTCCTGCTCAACAAGACGCGTAATAACCCTTCCCATTTTTCCGTTACAGCCGCTTAAAATAATATTTGTCATTGGTTTTACCCTCTTACAGCTTTTTTACACCGTATTCTTTCAAAGATTTTTTCAGAATTTCGAGATTTTTCTCCTCCATGTCGCAAAGCGGAAGCTTCAATCCGCCGACATCATAACCGAGAACATTCATCGCTGTTTTTATCGGGATTGGATTCACCTCGATAAACAGATTGTTAATAAGCTCAAGCATTTCAAGCTGAAGTGCCAGCGATTCCTGTGTTTTGCCGCTTTCATAAAGCTCACAGATGTTGTGAGTTTCCTCAGGCAGAATATTTGCCACAACAGAAATTACACCCTTACCGCCGATAGACATTATCGGCACTATCATATCGTCATTGCCCGAATACATATAAAGCTCAGGCACCTCGCGTCTGATTTTTATTGCGTATCCGATATCTCCGCTTGCCTCCTTAATTGCAACGATATTATCCACCTTTGCAAGCTCGCGAAGAGCAGGAATTGAGATAGATACGCCGGTTCTTGACGGCACGTTATACAGAATTACAGGAATTGAAATTGCATTCGCAATCGCCTTATAATGCTCCACAAGTCCCTTCTGCGTTGCCTTATTGTAATACGGTGTTACGCACAAAACTCCGTCACAGCCGTATTTTTCAGACTCAACCGAAAAATCAATCGCATGCTGTGTATCATTACTTCCCGTTCCTGCAATTACGGCAATTCTGCCGCGAACGGTTTCCACAGTATGGCGGATAACCTCAAGATGCTCGTCATCAGGAAGTGTTGACGCCTCGCCGGTTGTTCCGCAGATAATTATAGCGTCGGTTTTATTTGCAATATGCATTTCCAGAATTTCGTCCAGCTTTTCATAGTTAGGAGTTCCATCCGGCAGAAAAGGCGTTATAAGTGCAACGCCCGACCCGGTAAACGGCAGCTTTTTCATAGTCAAACCATTCCTTTCCACTATTAATCCATATATCCTTTTTTAGCAAGCAGCTCTGCCAAAAGCAAGCCGCCGCCTGCTGCACCTCTTAAGGTGTTGTGCGACAAGCACACAAATTTATAGTCATACTGTTTGTCAGGACGCAGTCTGCCGATAGAAACGGCCATACCGCCCTCCAGCATTCTGTCTGTCTTAGCCTGAGGTCTGTCGTCCTCCTCAAAGTAGTGCAGGAACTGCTTAGGTGCATGAGGCAGCTCCAAATCCTGCGGCTCGCCCTTAAAGTTTTTCCAATCCTCTTTAATCTGCTCAATTGACGGAGTGTCCTCAAAGCTTACAAATACAGCCGCGGTATGTCCGTTGGATACAGGAACACGCAGACATTGTGTTGTGATTGAAGGCTCCTCGGCGTCAACAATTTCTCCGTTCTCAATCTTGCCCCAAACCTTCAGAGGCTCGATTTCGGACTTCTCCTCCTCACCGCCGATATACGGAATAAGATTATCCACCATTTCCGGCCAGGTCTCAAAGGTCTTTCCCGCACCCGAAATTGCCTGATATGTTGTTGCAAGCACCTTTGTAACGCCGTACTTCATAAGCGGGTGAAGTGCAGGAACATAGCTCTGAATTGAGCAGTTTGACTTAACTGCGATAAATCCTTTCTTCGTTCCCAAACGCTTTCTCTGAGCCTCGATAATTTCAAGATGCTCCGGGTTTACCTCCGGAATAATCATCGGAACATCAGGTGTGTGGCGGTGTGCCGAGTTATTTGAAACAACAGGACACTCAAGACGTGCATACTTTTCCTCCAACGCCCTGATTTCGTCCTTTTTCATATTTACTGCACAGAAAACAAAATCTACTGCTTCTGCGATTTTTTCAGCATCGCCCTCGGCGTCCATAACAACCATATCGGCAATGGCAGCCGGGATTTCGCCCTCCATCGCCCACTTGCTGCCTACAGCCTCTTTATACGTCTTTCCGGCACTTCTTGCAGATGCAGCCAAAACCGTAACTGTAAACCATGGGTGATCCGCCAAAAGCTCGATGAATCTCTGTCCCACCATTCCCGTTGCACCGATAATTCCTACATTATAATTGTCCTTCATAGTTAATCTCTCCATTCCCTGCGGTCTTTCCGCAGCTGACTTATCTATATTTTATATTATCATTTTAGTTATTTTATGTCAATAGCGTGACGCGGCTTTATACATCGTTTCGGATAATATCCTCATAGGTTTCACGCTTAACCGCAACGTAGTCGCCCTTATCCGACAGCATAACAACCGGCGGTTTCGGGATTCTGTTATAGTTGGACGCCATTGAATAGTTATACGCACCCGTCGTTAAAACCGCAATAATATCGCCCTTCTGCGGCGGTGCAATATGCACGTCCTCCTGGATAATATCGCCGCTCTCGCAGCATTTTCCGACTATCGTACAGCGGTAATTCTTCGGCAAAGTCGCCTTTTTCGCATTGATTACGGTATATTCAGCATCATAAAGTGCAAATCTGGGGTTGTCGGTCATACCGCCATCAATGGCAACATAGTTCTTGAACTTTGTAATCTGCTTAACCGTTCCAACGGTATACAGCGTCATTCCTGCATCTGCCACAACGCTTCTTCCCGGCTCCATCATAATTCTCGGCTTTTTCACGCCAAGCTCTCTGCACTTTGCATCCAGTACCTCGCCTACCTCGCGGATACTGTTTTCGATATCAAGCTCCGGGTGAGACGCTACATAACGCACTCCAAAGCCTCCGCCCAAATTTAGAATTTCCGGCTCAAAGCTGTATTTTTCCTTTATTTCAAGAGTGAAATCCATCATTATATCCACAGCGTCGATAAAGGTTTCGGCATCAAAGACCTGCGAGCCGACATGACAGTGATATCCGCAGAGCTTTAAGGAATCATACTCAAGTGCCATACCCACAAAATCATGTGCCTGACCTGTTGCTATCGCCATACCGAATTTAGAATCCACATTTCCCGTAGCAATCTTTTTATTTGTGTGAGTGTCAATACCCGGAGTTATTCGCAGAAGGATTTTCTGCACCTTTCCCTGCTTTTTTGCCTCAAGGTTTATCGCCTCAAGCTCGCTTTGCGAGTCAGCCACGAAATATCCTATTCCGTTTTTTATGGCAAATGCAATTTCGTCCTCGGTTTTGTTATTTCCATGGAAAAAAGCACGGCTTATATCATATCCGGCAGCTAATGCAGTATAAATTTCTCCTGCAGAAACAACGTCAATTCCGATATTCTCCTCTGCCGCAATCTGATAAATCCGCTTAAAGCTTGCCGCCTTGCTTGCGTAAATCGGTGCGGCACCGTTTCCGAAATACTTTTCCATCGCATTTTTATAGGTACGCATCTTTTCACGAATTTTGTTCTCATCCATTAAGTAGAGCGGCGTACCATATTTTTCGGCAAGCTCTACTGTGCTGTAGCCTGTAAAGGTCAGCACTCCCTGCTCGTTTGTGTCGATATTATTGCAAATTTGCATTTTTAATTCCTCCTACCTGTTAAATAGTCCCAAGGCCGTCTGCACACAAAAAATGACAGCCCTTTGGCAGGCTATCATTGTAATTCTGAATAAAAAACAAAAAAACGGATAGCTCTCCGCACCTTACGGCACGACAGCAAAGCAAATCTTATTTCACTTTGCCGGATCAGTCTTTGACATGACCGTCCTCGGCACCTGCACCTTTCTACAGGCAGCGTCACATTCGTCACTGCTAATATCTGCCTGATACTGATTGCAAAATGCACCTCTACCAAATATGTTATGCATTATTATATCACAACCGATTTTATATGTCAATAGCTTTTTTGTATTTTCTGCGGTTATGCGATTTTTTCGACAGCCTAAGGCAGGAATTTTTATTCCTGCCAAGCTTATTCCAAAAATCCCGTAATATGGTTAGCGGCAATCGCACCGTCCGCAGCTGCGGTTACAATCTGGCGAAGCGGCGTATTGCGGACATCGCCCACTGCGTAAATACCCTTTATATTTGTACGCATATTTTCGTCCGTGATGATATATCCGGCATCGTCAAGCTCCAAAAAATCTCTTACAAGCTCTGTCTCCGGCACGCGTCCTACCGCAACAAAAACCGCGTCGGTTTCCAAAACGCCTATCCGCGAAGACAGCGTGTGCTTTAAAACCACCGATTTTACCGCCTTTTCTCCCTGTATCTTTTCCACAGTTTCATTGGTACGTATCAAAATCTTTGAGCTTGCCTTTACTCGCTCCACCAGTCTTGCATTTGCACGGAATTTTTCACTGCGATGCACAAGGTAAACGGCTCTACAAAATTTTGACAGATACAGTGCGTCCTCAAACGCCGTATTTCCGCCGCCGACAACCAGTGTTGTCTTATCCTTAAAAAATGCCCCGTCGCAGGTTGCACAATACGAAACACCCGCTCCGGTAAGGCGTTCCTCACCGTCAACACCAAGCTTTCTCGGATTTGCACCCGTTGCGATAACAATAGCCCTTGCACGATATTCATTTCGTCTTGTACGCACAATTTTAATATCCGCATCAGGCTTTATGATTTCCTTAACCCTTTCCTGCGAAAAGGTTACGCCGAATTTTGCGGTCTGCTCACACATTTTTTCCGCAAGCTCTGCACCCGTTCCCGAAAATCCGATATAATTATCAATATCATTTGTGTAATTCACCTGACCGCCGATTCCGCCCCCTTCAAGAACAAGCGTTCTTAAATTTGCACGTCCGCAGTATAGTGCTGCGTTAAGTCCTCCCGGACCTGCACCTATTACAATAACATCAAATTCCATAATTTTTCATACCTTTCATTTATGCCTTCTCCAAAGTAAAGGCGAAGGTTGTTTTCATTTTGTTCTTATCCGCCTGCACGCTTGAAACGGTGATTTTCTGCGAATGCAGATTGAGGATATTTTTTACATACGAAAGTCCCAGTCCTGCACCGCTCTTATCCCTTCCGCGCGATTTATCTGTCTTGTAAAATCTGTCAAATATATGCGGCAAGTCTTCTTCGTTTATGCCTATGCCATAGTTGATAATATCCACATTCACACGCTTATTTCTCTCATACACCCTGATAGTGACGGTTTCTCCCTCATAGCTAAACTTTATCGCGTTATCGAGAAGATTTATTATAACACGTTTTATCGCATCGGGGTCAGCAAGAACATTTATAATATCGTTTTCAAACCACACATCAAGCTGCAGTCCTTTATTATCAATTTTCTGCTCTGCACTTATGATGCAAAGACGTACTGCCTCGTTTATATCAAATTTCTTTACCGATAACTTATATTCGGGCGAGGTCATTTTTGTCATTTCAAACATTTCATTAGTGAGCCTTGCCAGCCGCGTTGATTCCTCAAGCACTATGCTTAAATACTCCTTTTCCTTATCCTTTGGAATTGTCCCGTCAATTATACCCTGAACAAAACCTGAAATTGAAGTCATGGGAGTACGAAGCTCATGGGAAATATCTGAAATAAAGCTCGCACGCATCTCCTCAAGATGCTTTAACGAATCCGCCATGTAATTAAAGCTGGACGCAAGCTGCGAAATTTCGTCACCTGTTGACACCTTCACACGCTTATCAAACTTACCTGACGCCATCTCCAAAACCGCGTTATTTATTTCCTTTAACGGACGGCAGATGTGCCTTGATTCCACAAATACTAAACACAGGGAAATAAACATCGCAACCAAAAGCGATATAAATATCATCGCCGAAAACTCTCTTACGGTACTTTTCATTATCCCCGGCGGATAGAAGTAAAATATTCCTCCGATAACCGCATCACCGTAATGAATCGGTATTCCTATAACATACATACGGCGGCTCATGTTCACATCCGGCATATTTACGCTGCCGCGGACAAGCTCTCCCCCCAAAACGCCCTCAACATATTTGTCAGGAACGGAATGGCGTGTATTTGTTGCCGCAAAAACAGTGCCGCTCCCGTTAATAACCGATATATCCGCCTCAACCATCAGCGACCAGGACGAAAGCATCGACTCATACAGCCTACGGTTTCTTGAATCAAATTCGTCCATCGCAATGGCTGCTGTGAGATACTCAATGCTGTTTGACGCCTTTCTTGCGGAATTAAGCCTTTCGTCCATTACATACTTATTCAAAAGTCCGAACATTGAAATCGAAACGGTTGCCACAACGAAGAAAATTATCGCTGTGCTTGTCCAGAAAAGGCGTTGGAATATAGTTTTAAACATAAAATCCGCACCTACTTCTTAACCTCAAACTTGTAGCCCACGCCCCAAACGGTTTTAAGCTGCCAGTCAGCCTCTGCCCTCTCCAGCTTTTCACGCAGACGCTTAATATGCACGTCAACTGTACGCGAATCGCCAAAATAGTCAAAGCCCCACACTTCCTCCAAGAGCTGCTCTCTTGTATACACCCTGTTGGGGTTGGAGGCAAGGAAATACAAAAGCTCAATTTCCTTAGGCGGAGCGTCCACCTGCTCACCGTTAATTTTCATTTCATAGTTTTCAATATTTATTACAAGATTTGTGAAGCTAACTTCCTTGCTGTGTACCTGCTCGGCAGGCTCAATTCTTCTGAGAACTGCTTTCACACGTGCCAAAAGCTCCTTTGCCTCAAAGGGCTTTGTCATGTAATCATCCGCTCCAAGCTCCAATCCCAATACCTTATCAAAGGTGTCGGATTTCGCCGTCAGCATGATAATCGGTACGGCAGAGGTTTTACGAATTTCGCGGCACACCTGCCAGCCGTCCATTCCGGGAAGCATTATATCCAGAATAATAAGGTCCGGCTCCTGCGATTTGAACTGCTCCAGTGCCTCATCGCCGCTGTATGCACATACAGCCTTAAAGCCCTCCTTTTCCAGATACAGTCTGATCAACTCTACAATATTTTTTTCATCGTCCACAATCAAAATTTTATTATTCATAGCAGTATGCAGGATTTCTCCTGCTCCTCCCTTCACAAATTCCCCCGTTAAACTGATTATAACATAAAACCCGGTAAAAACGCAAGTCCTTACGCTTTGTTTTACCTGATTGCACCATATATAAATTATATCACAAAAGAGTAAAATAGTAAAGCAGACGGCAGGGATAATCCTGCCGTTTTGTTGTGTGCCTATTTTTCAGACTTTCCCGCGTTGTCCAGGGCGTATTTGCAGCATTGCAATACCAGATAATTAAATGATACATCATTTTCCGCAGCATATTCGTTAAGCCGCTCAAACAGCTTTTCGGTAAATCGTACCGTTCTGGCAACATTGGCATTTTTAAATTCATTTTCTATTTTAAACATAATCTCACCTCAAATACCTCTTGACATTAATTATAAGATATATTATAATACCAATAATATAACCAAAATCGGTTACAATATTGTGTACATAAGCCGAGGACAGAAATGTTGACAATAAGTGGAAAGTGTATTACAATATAAAAAACAACAAAGGAGTGAAGGTTTCAAATGAAAAAACTTACAGGACTGTTAATGGCATTCATAATGACATTAGCACTATTCCCGTCTGCATACGCTGCAGACACAGCGTACACAATCGATGATGTGTACTTTACAAATCTGTCAGGTGGGATACTGGAAAATCCGACAACCTCATGTCTTGTCAACGTCGAGCTGACAAAGACGGCTGAAAGACTTGGTGAGGATATTGTTGTAATTGCGTCTTATTCTACCGATGGAGCAATGATAGGCTTTACAACCGTTGCAGGAACGATGGAAAAGGGTAAAACCTCCAGTTTCTCCTCCCTTGTGGTATCATCGCAGGATAAAAGCATAGGCGTTGTTAAAGCCTATGTATGGAACAACATTTCCGAAATGCGTACACTTTCCGAGGTGTACATGGAATTCGTAAATGAAATGGACGAGGGCGTTGAGCTTCCGCCGGTTACTCAGGATCCTGCTGAAGAAAATTATATCCCTAAAGTAATTACGGCAAGGGGTATTGTTGCAGGCACGCCGCTAAGTGATGATCTTGCAAATGGTGAATATGAAATCAGCAAATTGCGTATTCCTTACGATTTAAACACCTTTGACGGTATATACACAGAGGATGACTATTTTGCATTAGCCACAAGAATGGAACAAATTTCAGTCATATATGACATTCCGTTAGCAACTCCTTATGATGGTACTTACACAGTTTTGTCCGAGCTTGACCTGTGTGATTATCTTAAATATGAGATGGAGTTTGAGCTTACGTTAATCGACGGTGACTATGTTATCTTAGATGCACAGCCGCTTTCCTTATCAGGTAATGTTCTGAAATTTGACGCTGACGATTATGTAATGCAGGAAGACTTAGATAATTCATATCAGTATTCTACTTCAAATTCCAAGATAAAGTTCGGCTCCAAATACTATAGACTTGAAGATGAAGTAGAGATATATGTTAACGGTGTATTGACCGAGATGATTTATTCCGAATCAGACATCACGTCCGAATTGACAGAGGCTCAGTATAAACTTGACGCTTACCTTGGCAATGCACGAGGCACAATCACCCTGCTTGATGACGGCGTTAACAGCGGGTATGAAACAATCTCCGTTGACATCTGGAATGTAGGTAAGGTTTCCTCTGTTGAATATAAAAACAGTGAAACTGTTGTTACAATCATCACTAGGGAAGCTGTAGACGTTGAGTATGAAGAAATCGTAATAACAGATGAAGCTATCGAAAACGGTGACACAATCCTGTCTGTTACAAGGAACGGCAGTGAAACCACTCTGACAGCTCTTGCTAAGAACGATATCATCGCTTACAAGACTGATTTCCAAAATAACACAAGTGCTACCTTGCGAGACCCTAAACAAATTGAAATTCTCGCCACAAACGATACAGTTTATGGCATGGTAACAGCTGTGGATACTAACGAAAAGACATATTCAATCGACGGAACAAAATATGAATATGTAAAAGGTCTTGGCACACTTTTAGTTGGTAATACATATACCCTTTCGCTTGATCCGTTCGGAAGAATTTATTCATCGGAAATAGACGTTCTTGCATCATATAAAATGGCTATAGGTCTTGGCATAACTTCGACCGATCAGCTAAAGCTGCTGCTTTCTGACGGCAGCACAAAGTCTTACGATATAATTTCAAGCGTAGTAATCACAGGCTTCGGCGATGTTGACGGAGATTCGATTTCTAATAAACTTTCAGATGTCGAAGCTCATCTTAACAACACGGAAAACGGACCTATAGACCGCGTTGTTGAATATAGCTTAAGTGCTTTGCAAAAAATCACAAAGATTGCATTAACACCGGCCGATGAAGATGCTACATTATATGGAAATGAATACACCGCAAGAACAGGCAAACTGGGATCATGCGAAATTCTGTCAACAACTCCTGTAATTGATGCTACAGAAGCTACTGCAGCTCCGAAGCAGTCTTCAAGCTACTCAAGCTTCAATGCTGAAAGCTTCAAGGACGGCTCAACATATAAGTTCGCAGCTTGGAAGTCAGGCACA
>JAGBHE010000007.1 GCA_017935675.1 Clostridia bacterium
AGATATGAAAAAAATTATTTCATTCTCAAAAAAGAATTTCACATAGTACAATTTTTTCAACTTAAAAAAGTCCCAAATCCGTTGTAGCTCAAGGGATTGAGGGACTTTTTGCTTCTTTAAACTGTCAAATTCGGGATTATATAACATTTGTTAAAGAAAATCAAGCATAAATATGACAAACTTTTTGCGGTTATTTGGTGTTTTCTTAAAAACTTTACCTATAAATACGATGAAAAGAATAAATTTTATTTAGCGAATTGAGAAATCAGTCAATTTATCAGAGGGGAAATAACACAAGGCAACGGTTTAAAAAAACCGCTGCCTTGTGTTTTAATTTCAGATTATCTTGTAATTACTATAACCTTTATATCTCCGTTTTGCGATTTTGTAACATCCGAGTAAACTGTAACGGACTTCACTGCCGTATGTTCAAGCTCGTCGAAGCCTAAAAGCTCGTAGGTATTAATATCCTTCTTCTGATAAACGATTACGTTCGATGCAATGCTGTATATGCTGCTTCCGAGCTTTATTCTTGTTCCGTCAATTGCGTCAATCGCTGATGCAGAACCGTACTGATACAGACTTGAAATCTTAACAACCTTTCCGTTTTCTGTCCTGAATTTCACAGGTCCGACATTTGCGGACATATAGCTGTCACTTATGTACGAGCCCTTGCTCCCGTCTGCGGTTATATTGTATGTGGTTGTTGTCGAATCTCCGGAGGGCTTTACGGTGCTTGTAAGAATCCCGTATTCATATGAGCTGTCTGTGAGCTCTTCCACAAACAGAAGCCCGATATCTCCAAAGGAGTTTGCGGTTACTGCGTTCAGTACCCGATCTGCGGAAAGGCTTTTCACCGGCAGAACCTTAATATCGAGAACTTCAGCCTTTGCCTCATTGTTATCATCATTGCTTATCAGCTGGAAGATAACAATATCATCTGAAAGTGTATATTTTCCGATGGTCATTTTACTTGGATCAAGCTCTCCGTAAACACTTGAATTCTTCGTTATCTTAGTCAGTGAAATTTGTGAATTTGTATATGTAAGCTTAACAAGACTTCCTTTGTAATCTTTATAGTTTTTATCGGTGACATACTCATATGTATCACCATCGCTCATAAGCAGACTTGCGACATATTCTGTCTTTCCGGCGTCATCGCCGCTTTCCTTTACTCTTGTTGAGGTTGACAGAAGCACACCGTAATCCCCTGCATTAAAGCCTGAAATACTTGCCGCAAACACAACTTTATCATTTTTTCCGAGAAGCAGAGTTACCTTGTCACCGATATCAAAAGCTCCCGGGGAAGCGTCCAGCATATTTGTTGCGGAAATCGAGCCTATCTCATATTCCTTCCCTCCTACTGTTACGCTTGTAACATAAGCCTTTGACGGGCTTGCGGCATAATAAATGCCGGTAACCTTCTTGTTATATACATCCATAATATTTGTCTTTGTATTGTAGTATACGACATCATTTGTCCTGATATCCGAGAGCGCAGCTGAAGTTCCGTTTCTGTAAACTATCAGATTTTCCTTGTCTATTGCTGTTCCCTCAAGGCTTGTATCACTTTCTGTATAATCTCTTGACGCAAGCACGGGTGTAATTTCATTTATGGTATCCACAACAACAAACTCCCAGCTGCCGCGGGCAGTGCCGTAGAAAGTAAGGTCTGTTCCGGAGGTTATACTTGATTTTGAAACGGCAAAAGTTGATTTCGTATAGTCCACGTAGGTTTCAAATCCGGAATCAAGCTTTATTGTGCCTTTTTCTCCGTTTGTAGTAATATACTCAATTTCATTGCCGGAAACATTGCTTACACCAACACTCATAGAATACAGGTCTGTTGCTGCAAAGCTGTAAATTCTGTTATCTCCGTCAAGTACGACAGTTCCCATAGAGCCTGCCATTGACAATACCGAGCTGTCCCGGACTTTATATGTACCTCCCGAGGTGCGCACCTGATCTGAGCCGATTGTTTTATCCTCATTCTTCGATGCTATGATAAAGCAGTCGTTTAATACTGTATATTCAGAATTTTTATCAAGAACCGCAAAATCGTTTTTCACTCCGTCTGCCGTATAAAAAATAAGGTTTGAGCCGGCAGTGAATTCATCAATTGCCTGTGAATAATTTTTCTTTGCTCCGCCGTCAACATATATGGGATAATCCTCCGGTATGTCCAGAGTAATAAGATTGTTTTCATACACATATTTTATTGTGCTGCCGTTTACCTCCGCAACAATGTATTCCGAATATGCCGCATCTGAAGTGGAGGCGCTGATAATTCTTTTTTCCTTATTCAAAAGAAGCGTTCCGACTTCTCCCACGCAGCCGGAAAGACCTGGTACATCAGACTTGTAAACTCCATAGTTTGTTCTTATCTGGTCAGATGACAAGGTTTTGTCGCTTGAGGATGTGGATATTATATGGCAGTTTGCAAGCGCCGTATATCCGAGCCTGTCAAGCTCCGCTGCAGCGCCAGCACCCTTAAGGTTATCCTTAACAGCTATTATATCCCCGTCATCATTAACAACAGCATATTTGATAAGCGATGCACTTTCATATGTTTCCGCCTGAGTTTTTGTAAGATAAATCGTATCATTGCTGAGCTTTATTTCCCCTGTCTTCAGGGTATCATCATCAGCCGCAGTTGCAAGGATAACTGCATCCTCAACGACGGTATAGCCCGCCGCGGCAAGAAATGTTGAATCCTTCGCATATGTGAATACCGGGGTTGGCTGTGCGTTGGGATTTACATCGGAAAACAAAGCCGCGTCAAGCATCTTTGAAATAACTGCCCGGTTAAGAGGCGCGTATATGTCGGCTGCTCCGAAATTAAAGCCCAGGGCATCGGCCTTTGATACGTAATTTGAAGGCCAGAAATACCCTACATTATCCTCTGTATAGCCGAGAAGTCTGCAAAGTATGGTGGATGCCTCAGCATAGTTTATATTTTTTGAAGCACCGAAGGTACCGTCAACATAGCCCTTCATTATTTCCTGACCGCTTATATAATTAACATAAGGAATTGACCAGTGACCGTCGGCAACATCGGAAAACTTGCAGGTATAGCTACCCATCGCCGCCGCGTCGGAGGCCTTATCCATGGCACATACTATCATCTTTGCAAATTCTTCACGCGTTACACAGTCCGACGGCCGAAAGCTGCCGTCCTCATATCCGTTTATTATATTAAGGTCTCCGAGACGGTTTACTGCCTGACAATAATCGTCATAAGGGAAGACATCACTGTATGCAGAAGCGCCGGCTGATGCGGAAACAACTGCGATAAAAGTAAGTAAGATTAACCTGATTCTTTTCATAGTGAAATACCTCGCTTTTAACTATTCTGATCTCAGGGCTTCTATTGGATTCAGCTTTGCAGCCTTTTTTGCCGGATTCAGCCCGAAGAATATTCCGACAAACAATGAGAACACAAATGACAGAACAACCATATCGTATTGGGTAACGTACGTTGTGAGCCCTGTCTTTGTAACAATCCACCCGGCACCTATTCCGAGAATTATACCCACAATGCCGCCCATGCCGGACAGTACCACGGATTCAATAAGAAACTGAAGAAGTATGTCTGTTGTTCTGGCGCCTATTGCCTTTCTTATACCTATTTCCCTTGTTCTTTCGCTGACGGAAACAGTCATTATATTCATTATCCCTATTCCGCCTACAATCAGGGATATACCTGCTATCCCGGCAAGCATAGCCGTCATGGTACCGGTTGTTTCCTCCATAGTATCAAGGAGAGATGACATGTTTGAAACATTGAAGCCCTCGCTTGTTCCAAGCTTCTGAGTGATATATCTTTTAACATCGTTTGTCACCTGCTCAACATTATCCTCATCGCTTGCATACAAATAAAAGGTCTGAATGTTTTTTGTTTTCAGAAAACGCATTGCAGTTGTATAAGGAATAGTGATTTTATCATCATCACTGCCCTCCTCTGAATCTGCCTGTTCCTCGTATACGCCTATAATTTCAAATATTGTGCCGTTTATCTTGATATTTTCGCCCACGGGGTCAACTCCGCCGAAAAGCTCCTGAACCTCATATGTTCCCACAATGCATACCTTTTTTCTGTTTGCTATATCATTTGCGGTAAAAAAACGTCCGCTCGCAAGACTCAGGCTTCCTATCGTTTTATAATCAACATCACAGGCGTCAAGAGTTGTCATCAGATTATCCGTCCCGTTTTTCACGGTGACGGAGCTTGACAAATACGGGGACATCATGCTGATGGTATCGGAGTTATCCTCCTTATACGCTGTGATATCGTCAATATCTATCGTTCTTGACGAATCCCTGCCCCTTAACATTCTTATTGTTATACGGCCTGTTCCCATAGCGGAAATGGAATCGGTTATCGATTTTGTCGCACCTCCTCCGATGCCTGTCAGAATAATTACAGACGCTACACCTATGACTATTCCGAGCATTGTAAGAGCTGATCTGCCCTTGTTGCTCAGAATGCTTTTCATAGACATTTTAAAAGACTGGGAAAATTTCGTTAGATTCATTTATTGTTCAGTCCTTTCAATTCTACAATGAAGCTGCCGCTGTATTCATATTATCATGAAGGTCAGAGGCTTTCACGTTTTCGGCACCCTTGCAGTCCTTTGAGTTGTCGGCGTCATCAACTATAAGTCCGTCCTTGATTGTGACAATCCTCTTCGCCTGCTTTGCTATGCTCAAATCATGGGTAATGATAACAATTGTATTCCCTTCATCATGCAGTTCATGCATCATTTTCATTATCTCAATACCGGACTTCGAGTCAAGCGCACCTGTCGGCTCGTCTGCGAGGATAAGCGCCGGACGCCCTGCCAGAGCCCTTGCAATTGAAACTCTTTGCTGCTGACCTCCTGAAAGCTCTGATGGCTTATGATGAGCCTTATCCCATAAACCGACACGCTCCAGTGCGCTTTTTACAAGCTTTTGCCTCTCGGCTGCTCCTATCTGCCGGTAAATAAGAGGCAGCTCCACGTTTTCATATGCAGTAAGCTTTGCAAGCAAGTTATATTGCTGGAATATAAAACCAAGCTTCTTGCTCCGTAAATCCGCAAGATCATTATCCTTCATCTTACTGCCTTCAATACCGTCAATCCAGTATCTTCCGCCTGTAGGTACATCAAGACATCCAATCATATTCATAAGAGTTGATTTTCCCGAACCCGATGGACCGATTATGGCTACAAACTCGTGAGGGCTTATATGGAGACTCACGCCGGCAAGAGCGTGAACCTCCGTTTCTCCCATCTTATATGTTTTCGTTATATTTTCAAGCCTGATCATATAAACCGACCGTCCCTTCATTATCTGGGTCCCATGCCACCGCCGCCGGGCATTCCCCCGCCCATACCGCCGGGCATTCCTCCGCCCATGCCGCCGGGGCCTCTGCCCATGCCGCCGAATCCGTTAGCTGAAGAAGATCCGGTTTCCTGCTGATAAATCTGCTGACCTTCTCGGAGTCCGCTGATGATTTCCGTATAATCATCACCTTCAAGCCCTGTCTCAACAGCAACAGTTATAAAGCCCTCCGGGGCCTTAGGCTGCCTTGAGCTTTCGCCCTCTGAACCGGGCGCCTTGGCGTCGGAGGGTGCTTCGTTCCTATTCGGAGCTGATTCCCCGGCTTCTGCAACCTCAGGCATTTCTCCGCTTTCTGATTTTCTCTGAGGTCTGTTTCCGCCGCGCTGAGAATTATCCTCCGGCGCCTTTGCGCTTTCTGCTGCCTTAACAGTGCCGTCATCCTTAACATAAACAAATGAATGTCCCATTGCAGTTATAACGTCCGATGACGGAACCCTCAGAACATTTGAAACAGAATCAATTACAACGACCGCATCAACATTCATGCTGGGCTTAAGCTCGCCCGGCTCGTTTATAGTCACCTCAGCATCATATGTAGTAACGCCGTTTGAAGCTGTACCCTCCATGGATATACTTGTTATTTCGCCTTCAAACTCCTGCCCCTCAACTGCGTCCGAGGTTATTTTTACCTTCTGACCGATTGATACCTTTGAAACATCAAGCTCATCTATAGACAAGCTGAATTTAAGTCTTGAAACATCGCCGATTACCATCATTGTAACAGAGGAATTTGTTCTGTCTATAACATCTCCGGCTTTTGAAGTTTTTGTAAGCACCGTTCCGCTTATCGGCGCAGTTATGTTATAATCCTCAAGAGCGTCCTGCTGTGACTGAAGCGAAAGCTTTGCGTCCTCATACTCCAGCTTGCTCTTCTGCATGGCGTTTTCCATGGTTTCACTCGAAATCGAAGCAATCATCTGACCCTTTGAAACATATGCGCCTTCTGCTATGTAAAGCTTTGAAATCCTGCCGTCTGTTTCTGCCTTTATCTGCTTTTCCTCTCCGAATGTTACAGTGCCGTAGCCCGGGCTTATCTGACCGTTTATCTGAGCGCCTAAATTTGTCCCGTCCGCTACTGCACCCGGATTTGTGAAATCAACCGTAACATAGTATACGCTTGAACCGTCAGCCGCTGCTGAAGGAGTGGTATCCACATATGAAACCGTACCTGTGAAATTTGACATCTGGGTTGAGCTTGACAGAGTTGCCGTGCTTCCTTTTTTTATATAAGCTATCTGATCCCTGTTAAATGGGAGCTTAACACTCAGATTAACATCATCCTTTATAACCGCAATAATCTCATTTGAGCTTATCTCATCTCCCGCTGCCACGTTAAGCGAGGTTATTCTGCCGGATGAAGCAGCCGTGACCGTCAGTTTTTTTGCATTTTCCATGGCTTCGTTATATGTAATTGTTGACTTCTGCATGGAATTATTTTGTTTTTCAAGATTTATGAGGGCATCGCTCATGTCGAAGGAGTAAATAACCTCTCCCTTTTCAACATAATCTCCGACCTCATAAGGGCAATCGGTTATTTCACCGTTTACCAGCGGAATTATTTCATATCTTTCATACGGCTCCACCGTTCCGCTTCCGGTAATGGTCATTTCCACATCACCGCGTGTTACTGTCGACAGTGCTGCCGTATCCTTGCTGCCGGCAGCTTTGTTTTTTAAACGGATTATAAAGCCTCCGGCAGCGCCGGCGATTACCGCTGCCGCAACAATCCAGATAATTATTTTTTTCAGATTTTTAATTTTTCTTATCCGATGCACACATCATTCCTCCTGCCGCATTTTGCTTTTTTATATATATTTTAGCTCTCTATTTCGTGAGAAATTTCGCCATAATGTGTGAAAAATATGTGAAATTTTATTTGCCGGCAGCCATAAAAAAAGAGCCGCAAATGTTTCTTTGAAAAAGACCATTGACATTTACTCTCTTGTGCTTATATAATCATGGGACTGTTAAAGATATTTTTGAAAAACATTGGGAAGGTTGCACAGATTTATAAAGAAGCTATTGTAAATGATTATTGGTTATGATATAATACAAACATTGGGTGATAAACATATGCACAATACAGCCATAGAAATGGCTGAAAGGTTATTTATTATTAAATAGTTATTGACTTAGCGCAGGTGTTTATGGTATAATATTCTCATAGGAGCTTTGCTCTGAGCCGTATTCTACGGCTCGCAAAATTTCATTTTGCCTATGAGAATATTGACGGTTGCGTAAAAATGCTCTTGCGAGCAAGCATTTTTACTTATGGTATAATAATTGCAGAAAAACTTGTTAATCCAAGTTTTTAAAGGCTGTCGCCTTTCCGCATAAATGCGGCTGCATTATTGACGGCTGCGTAAAAATGCCCTTGCGAGCAAGCATTTTTACTTATGGTATAATAAATTCAGTAAGGGGTGTTTGTTTTGTATTCCGACAATATCGGGCATGTTTGTGCATACTGCTTTTTTTCCGAGCAGGCAAAAGGGCTTGAAAACCATATTTACTGCCGCAGGCGCGGTGAATACAGAGGCATCCGTTCTGCGGTTTGCGGCGATTATAAATATGACATTATGAAGCGCCCGGTAAGACGCCGCAGGGGTATAAACAAAGAGAAAAAATATGATTTTGAAATATAGGGAGGCGGTAGTATGATAGATTTTCATTCTCATATTCTTCATAAGATTGATGATGGCTCGGACAGTCTTGAAACATCTAAGAAAATGCTTGAGCAGGCATATGCTTCCGGAACTGATGTAATTGTACTTACGCCGCATTACTATCCGAGAGAGGAAAGTACCCTTGCGGAATTCCTCGGAAGAAGACAGAGAAGGGTCAATGCACTTGAAGAATTTTGCATCGGAAGTGAAATACCTCAGCTCAGAATTGCAGCCGAGGTTAATTTGCATACGGATTTTTCACGCTTTTCAAAACTGCATGAGCTTTGTATCAGCGGTACGGATTACATGCTTGTGGAAATGCCGATGGCAAAGTGGGAGGACTGGATGTTTGAATGCATCTATAATATAACGGTTCGCGGTATTAAACCCATAATTGCTCATATTGACCGGTATCTCGGATATCCCCGTTCAGCCCTTGCGGCTCTTGATGAAACAAGACCGCTTTACCAAGTGAATTCAGAGGCTTTCCTCTCATATGGCGGACGAAAAAAAATGCTTGAGCTTTTTTACTCTGGCAAGCTGCATGTTATCGGAAGTGATATGCACGGTTTGGTCAAAAGGAAAAACACACTTCCCGAAGCGTATGTGGAGCTTGAAAACAGGTTTGGTGAGGAATATATTTCCCAAGTCGAGAAAAATGGTGATTTGATTCTTGAGAACAAGCCTGTGGTACGCAGGACGACCTTCCGTTCGGTCAAGAAAAGCCGCCTTTTGTTTTAAATCGGGCAGCGTTATTTGGTGAAAGGAGAATTGAATGGAGCTTACAAATCCATCAGTTATTCGTGAAATAAGAAAAAAATTCGGTTTTGATTTTAAAAAGGCATACGGACAGAATTTTTTAACCTCCGCTTCAGTACTGGAGGATATATGCCGTGCGGCGTCTGGCGCTGACGGAATTCTTGAAATAGGGCCCGGCTTCGGAACGCTGACCGCTGCTCTTGCCGGAAGCTTTAAAAAGGTTGCCGCGATTGAGGTTGACAATCGCCTTCCGGAGGTGCTTGCATATACTCTGTCAGAGTTTGATAATGTTGAAATAATATCCGGTGATTGTATGAAAATGGATATCAGGGGAGTTATACAAGATTGCTTTGGTGATATGACTGTCTCGGTTGCGGCAAATCTCCCTTACTATATCACAACTCCGGTAATAACGATGCTGCTTGAGGGCAGGCTTCCCCTGTCAAAGATAGTGGTAATGGTTCAGAAGGAGGTTGCGGAGCGCCTTACCGCTTCTCCGGGAGGGAAGGATTACGGTGCAATCAGCGTTCTTTGTAATTATTTTACCGAATCTTCCGTTGCGTCAGTGGTGCCTGCTTCATGCTTTGTGCCGCAGCCGAAGGTAGATTCGGCGGTTGTTTCCATGACGCTCCGGGAAATTCCCGCAGCGTCACCGGTGGATGAACGGCTTTTTTTCCGCGTTGTAAAGGCGGCCTTTGCACAGCGGAGAAAAACTTTGCTGAATTGCTTAAGCAGCGGATTTGGTGCTGATAAGCGGCAGATGGAGCTTTTGCTGCGCAGTGCCGGGATAGACCCTTCAAGGCGCGGTGAAACTTTGTCAACTAAGGAATTTGCTCTTATTTCCGATTCGATTTCAGGAGGCAGTGCGGTAGAAAAATGATTATTTTTGGTGATATAAGCTTTGATGACGGGCGTGATATGGGAGGCCGCGTGAAATTTTACAGAAAGAGTATGAACATCAGCCAGACTGAGCTTGCCGACGCTGTTGGAGTGTCACGCAAAGCCATTTCAGCCCTTGAGTGTCATAATGTTAAACCGAATTTTGAGGTGATGCTTCGAATTGCGTCATATCTTGATATACCGACAGCGTATTTATTCAGAGACGGCGGCTTTAAAACCGTAATTGTGAGCTTATTTGACGGAAGCTCAAGACTATCGCCGGAGGGCTCGCTGACAGGCGCGGGACTTGCGGAGCTTGTCAGTGATTTCAGGTTAAACGGAGATGATATGCTTTGCATAATATCGGGAAACCGAGTCTATGCGGCGGCAAGAAAGATTGCTGACGGCGCGTCTTTTTTCATATGCGCTGATAAAGACGGTGTCTGCCGTCTGTGCCGGCTTGAGATGGGAGAATATAAAACCGTCACCGGAGAAATGAATGTGACTGCTCCTGAGGTAATTGCATCGGTTGTGGGTGATGTTACGGAAAGCATAAGTATGATAATGTAGAAGGAGAAAAATTATGCCGCTTACAATAATCAGGTCGGGACTTACCTACAGCCCGGCTGATGAATATCTTAAAGAAATTAAGGAGCTGTCCGGAGCGGTGCGGAATCGTGAACTGATTCTGATGGTTCCGGACAGATTTTCGTATATAGCCGAGCGCAGCATTTGCCGCGCTGTGGGCGGCGCCGGGCTGGGAGGCGTTACGGTAATGACCTTCAGACAGCTGATAAGGTCTCTTGTTGATCCGGGTGAGGCATTGTCTAATGTCGGAAAGCAAATGCTGATAGGCAAGATAACCGCCGGACTTTTTTCGGAGGACTGTGTTTTTTATGCCTCAAAGGACCGCCCGGGTTTTATAGAAAGCGTGCTTGAGGTAATAAGCGATTGGAAGCGTTTTTGCGTTGAGCCGGACAAGCTTAAGTCTGAAATTGAAAATGCAGAAGACGGAACCCCGAAACGAAAGCTGTCCGCTCTTTTTGATGTGTATTGCGAGTATAACAAAATATTTGAAGAGAACGGTTTTTTTGATGAATCTGAGCTCTTGATTAAGTCCGCACGGAAAATCCGGGAGGAAAAACGTTTTAGAAATGCATATATCTGGATTGACGGTTTTACTGAATTTGTTCCGCCGGAAATTGAGGTTATAAGCGCATTTTTAAGCGTTGGGGCCGAGGTTAAGATATACCTGCCTGCAGCTGCTATGTTTACTGCAATTCAGGGAGGAATTTATGAGGTGCCGCAAAGAGCTGTGCGGCTTCTTGAGGAAATGTGCGGAGCGGGCGGATATGATTTGCAGCTTAAGCAAGCATGTTTCCCTAAGAAGATGAATAAATGTATTTCATTTTTTTGCGATAATTATGATAATGACAATTCATATCATGGAGACTTGCGCGGAATATCTCTAAGCCATGCGGATGATATATATACCGAGGCAGAGCATGCCGCATCAAGGATAATAGATCTTGTAAGTGAAAAAGACTATAAATTCTCAGATATTTCTGTGCTTTGCGGAAATCTTAAGGATTATGCGTCATGTATTGAGGCGGTTTTTGAACGGTATAAAATACCGTACTTTTCCGATTATAAGGTTCCTTTGTCAAACCATCCCGTTTCAATTCTGCTTATGTGTGTTTTTGAAATTGTTTATAAAAAAAGCTTCCCTCTGACAGCTGTGGACAGGTATCTCAAAACGGGCTATATCATAAGCAATCAGGATGATGCTGACAGGCTTTCTCTTTTTGCCGCAAAGCGCGGACTTAAGGGAAGCATGTGGCTTAATGAAAAATATTTTAAAAATGCTCCTGACGGATTTTTTAATGAAAATACCGAGAAAGAGGGAAGACCGGTGCGCGGAAGCGAAAGGCTTCTTGAGCTTCGCCGCCTTGTGGCTGAGCCATTGCTGAAATACTATGAAAAATCAAAGGGAAGAAAAACGGTAAAAGAGCATGTTGCAGCCTTTTTTGATTATCTTACCGAAACGGAGCTTTTCGGCAAAATTCAGAGACGTGTTGAGGAATTTGAGAAAATTGGTGATGAAAACGAAGCGTCAAGGCTTACACATGTCTGGAACGTTCTCATAAATATGTTTGATCAGATGGTAATCAGCTTGGGAAATGAAAAAATAACGAGAGCTGCCTTCGGTCAATACCTTAAAACAGGTATAGAAGGCTCTGAGATAAGCATAATACCGACTGTGACAAACGGTGTATCTGTAAGTGATACGGGGCATCGCAGCGGCTCAGAGGTCCGCGCGCTTTTCATACTCGGAGCGACGCGCGACACTGTTCCTCCTCTTAGGACGGAGGACGGGATTCTTACGGAGGATGAAACAGAGCTTTTTGATTCTCTGCCGAAGTCATCGGGGAAAAGCAGAATTAATCAGTTTAAGGAATTTGAGCTGCTCCGCGGTATTTCGGATACGCTTGAGGAGCTGTACATAAGCTGCAGCAGCGTAAACGCAAACGGTGACAGGGAAGAACCGTCTGTTTTGTTTGACAGCCTTACAGAGCGTTTCCCGGGGCTTAAGATTAACCGCTATACGGGGAACGACCCGTTTATATCAGCGCCGGAGGTTATGCTGCACAGGCTTCTTATAAAGCTTTCATCAGAGGAGGAGCTTTCACCGTATTATAAATGTATAAGGGATTGGTTTATGAGCAAAGAGGAGCGGATAAACTCTTTTGAACTGCTTGAAGAGGCGGAAGGCTACAAGGAGCTTGTCGGCTCTATACCCCGCGAGCTTTCTGCGGAGCTTTATAAAAATCTTACGGAATACAGTGTTTCAAGGATTGAAAAGTATTTCAGATGTCCGTTTTCATATTTTCTGACCTATGGCTTGAAGCTTGATGATGACGAGGTATACGGCATGAAAAACACGGACGCAGGTGATATTGTACATCTTGCCGTTGCGGAATTTTGCAGAAGAGTCGGCGAAGAAAACTGCTGGGACACCATAACCGATATAGAATGCGATAAGCTGGTCAGTGATATTATGTCGGATTACAGAAAGGATTTTGAGGAAGACCCCAAAATATTAAATATCCTTGAAAGACTTGAAAAAACAGTTTGCCGTGCTGCTTACATGTCAGTAATTTCAATCAGAAAAAGCAAATACAGCGTTTTGGATAATGAGCTTCCCTTTGATGGATTTACCTTAGAGGGAGGCGGCGGCAGGGCAGTTTTCAGAGGTATAATTGACAGGCTTGACATCTATGATGAGGACGGGATAAAAAATATCAGGATAGTTGATTATAAAACCGGCAGTAAAAAATTACAGCTTGAAAACGTTTTAAACGGTCTTGACCTTCAGCTTGTGATTTATGCGATGGCGGCTTCCGAACAGATCGGCGGAGGCGCCGAGGTTGCAGGCTTCTTCTATAACAGTCTCAAAAAAAATATTGTTAATGCCGAAAGCCCCGAGGCTGCGGAGGAAAAGCTTGCAAAAGATACGCAGCTCAGCGGCCTCGTGTTTGAAAATAAAAGCGGCAGTGAATATGATGTAAAAAACGGTGCAGATATGGACTGTGATTTGCTGAGCAATTTCAAAAGCTCGTTTCTGCCTCTTAAGCTTAAGAAAAACGGAAGGTATGATGCATATTCCGGAGTCCTTTCTCATGAAGGATTTTCAAGGCTGGGGGCACAGGTAAGAGAGCTTGCGTCATCGGCAGCGGCAGGAATAGAAAACGGTGATGTAAGAGTATATCCTTACAGTAAAAACGCAAATGAATGTGTTTGCAATTTTTGCCCGTATACAAGTGTTTGTATGTATGATATGTGTAAGGGTGCGGAGGTTAATAACGGTTCCGAGGGAAAAAAGCTGAGCCGCGAATTAAACTGAAAAAATTTGAATTCCGAATTACGCATTATTTTGTGAAGGGAGTTAATGGTCATAAGTATGAGAGATTGGACGCAGGAGCAGAAAACAGCGATAGAATCCGGTACAAATCTTCTTGTAAGCGCGGCGGCAGGCTCGGGAAAAACCGCGGTTCTTGTTGAAAGAATAATAAGAAAGCTTATTCCCGACTCTTCGGGAAATTATCTGCCTGTAGACAGGCTGCTTGTTGTGACGTTTGCAAGAGATGCGGCACGTGAGATGCAGGAAAGAATAAAAAAATCTCTTTCGGGAAAAGCAGCGGCGGAAAAAAATTCCGAAATAAAAAGGGTACTTGCAGGTCAGATAAAAAAGCTTCCTTTTGCCGATATCACAACAATAGACGGGTTTTGTATGCACCTTGTAAAACAGAATTTTCATCTTCTCGGTATTGACTCGAAGTTTTCGATAATGGATTCTTCAGAAGCAAAAGTATATGTTTTTGAATGTATAAATGAATATTTTGATATGCTTTATGAAAGCGGCAGTTCTGATTTTCTGCTTCTTACATCGCTGTACTGCACAGGCTATGATGACAGGGAGCTTGCAGATGTCTTGTATGATGTTTTTATATTTACCCGATCGCTTCCCGATCCGAAAAAGTGGCTTGAAGCTCATGCCGAGGATTACAAAAGCTTTTCTGAAAGCAGTTTCCGCACCGAAATAGAAAAAGCTTTTGCTTCGTCGGCTGCATATGCTTGCGCTGAGCTTGAAGGGCTTCAAGAGGCGTATAAAAAAGCTGTAGGCAGTGAGGATGACGAAATTCTCTGCGGCTTCGGCAAGTATGACTTTTGGACGCTGCTGAAAAACGATATCAATACTCTGAAAAGCATAAAGCCGCAGTGGGACGATATTTTTGAAAATCGTTCTGCGTTTGAGGTCCTCCGTAAAACAAGTTCCTCAAAGCAGGAGGAGCAGATACAGAAAAGCTTTATAGACTTAAGAGAAAATGCGCTCTCAGAGTTGAGAACTCTGCTTGGAATGGTGAAGGTCAGTCTGTCTGAGGCAGACGCGGAGTATGAAAAAAGCTTATATCCTCATGCGCTTGCTTTGAGCAGGCTTGTAAACGGCTTCGCGGATTTTTATTTTGACAGGAAAAACAAGGCGTGCAAATTTGAGTTTAATGACCTTGAGCATCTTACAATAAGACTGCTTCGCGAAAATGATGATATCAGACAGGCACTTACAGATAAATACGCAGAAATTCTGATGGATGAGTATCAGGATACAAACGGGCTTCAGGAGGAAATCTTCTCAATGATATCGACGGGAGATAACCGTTTTACAGTAGGTGACATGAAGCAGAGCATTTACAGATTCAGACAGAGTGATCCTATGATTTTCCGTGATAAGGACGAAAGCTATCAGGCAAATCCGGAGCTTGGAGAACGCGTTATACTATCAAAAAATTTCAGAAGCCGCAAGGGTGTGCTTGACAGCATAAATTACCTGTTTGAGCGGATAATGACATATAATGTGGGCGAGGTGAATTATAATTCCGAGCAGGCTCTGCATTACGGCAATACGATGTTCGATGCGGAGGCGGAAGGCAATGCTTATGAATCTGAGCTTTATGTGCTTGAAGGTGCTCCGTCCTCTGCTGATGAGGATTCTGTTATTGATACGGAGCTTGAAGCTGAGTTTGTGGCAGGAAAAATAAAAAGTATGATTGACAGCGGCTTTCAGGTTCTGGACGGCGGAGAATTCAGAAGTGCCGAACCCGGCGATTTCGCTATATTGATGAATGCTGTCAAGAATACGAGCGAATATTATGTAAATGCCTTGATGAAGCGCGGTATAAACGCATATTCCGAGGATGTCGGATTTTTTCAGAAAACTGAAATACGGATGATAATTGAATTTATCCGCGCTGTAAACAATCCTATGCGCGATATTCCCTTAGTATCTGTTATGCGTTCACCTATTTACAGATTTACGGACGAGGAGCTTGCCGCCGTGCGCCTTGCATCTTCAGGCGAGTTCTGGAATGCGGTAAAGGCACGCAGCCGCGGCGGTGACAGGCTTGCCGAAAAATGCGGAGGGCTTATTTCCGATATAAACCGATGGCGGGATATGAGCAGATATATGAGTGCGGACAGGCTTATTTGGCGAATACTTACCGAAAGCTCACTGTATGATATGTCGGGTATTCTTTACGGAGGCGAAGCGGCGCCGGCAAATCTCCGCCTTTTTATGGAACGTGCAAGAATTTTGTCTGACGGTGGGATTGCAACGCTGTATGATTTTGAAAAGTATCTGAGCCGCATCATTAATTCGGAAGGGCTTAGCTGTGCTTCCGTGACAAATACAGGTATTCCGATCATGACAATTCATAAGAGCAAAGGACTTGAATTCCCGGTTGTATTCGTATGCGGTATGGGACGCAAATTTGTGTCAGACGACAGCGGGAAAAAGATTTTCCTTCATAAGGATTACGGCTTTGGGCTCAGGAACATTAACCCGGAGCGTTCCTTTGCCACGTCTACCGTGAATAAGAGCTATATAAGTGCGGTAAAGCGCAATGAAGCGATGTCAGAGCAGATAAGGAAACTGTATGTTGCTCTCACACGAGCTAAGGAAAAGCTCATAATTACCGGAGTTGCAAAGTATTCCGAAAACAAGAAAACCTCAGCTAAAACCACCTTTGATTTTACAGGGGCGGCGGTTAATGAAAAAAGCATTGCGCTCAGCAAAAAATATCTTGATTTCGTTGCTCCGGTTATAAAGAAATGCTCAAACGGGCTATGGAGCTATCATGAAACGGAATATAAGGATATCGATGTCAGTCCGAAGCCGGAAGAGGAGAAAGAGGCACAGACGATTGATATTGAGACTGTGAGGCAGGAGGTTTACAGACTGCTTGACCAGTTTGATTCAATCAGTACTCCGCCGGCTGTTGCGTCAAAGATATCCGTTTCGGAGCTGAAAAGCAGAAGCGGATATTCTGCAAAGCTGCAGCGGCTGCCGGCTTTTATGGAGGCAGAGGAAACGCGGGGTGCCTCTTTCGGTACGGCAGTTCATAAAGTTATGGAAAATATTGTGATAGTTCCTGACATGACTGATGAGTATATCAAATCGGAAACAGAGCGTATATGCGGCTCTGAAACTGAAATTATAAGCCGTCGCATTACGGACTTTTTCAGAAGCACCCTCGGTATCCGCGCTCTCGGCGGCAGGATAAAGCGTGAGGAAGCATTTGAAATTGAAATTCCGGCAATTGACCTGTCCGGAAACGAAATACCCGGTGAAACGATGCTTTTGCAGGGTGTGATCGATTTGTATTTTGAGGATGACAAGGGCCTTGTTCTGGTGGACTATAAAACTGATAAATGCTCTGATATACGTGAGCTTGCTGACAAATACAGCGTACAGCTTAAATGGTATAAATATGCCATGGAAAAGCTGATGGGAAAAGAGGTTTCTGAGGTGTATATTTACTCTTTTCATAAAAATGACGCAATTGAAATTTCGGAAAGGATATAGGTATGAACAGATTTATTGATTTAATTGGCAAGCGGCTTTTATTTGCAGATGGTGCAATGGGTACAATGCTTCAGGCGGCAGGTCTCCCGGAGGGGTATCTGCCGGATTTGTGGGCTTTAGAAAATCCGGAGCAGGTGAAAGCTGTGCATAAAGCTTATATTGATGTAGGCTGTAATATATTGACGACTGACACCTTCGGAACAAATTCCCTGAAGCTCAAGCCATACGGAAAGACGGCGGCGGAGCTTGCGGAAGCGGCTGTCCGTCTTGCAAAGGAGGCTGCTGCGGAATCGGGCAGGGATGATGTTTTCGTAGCTGTTGATATCGGCCCTACGGGAAAGCTTCTTGAACCTCTCGGCGACCTTGCATTTGAAGCTGCTGTACAGCTTTTTTCAGAAACAATCAAGGCGGGGGCAAACGCCGGGGCTGACGCTGTTATAATCGAAACCATGAGTGATACTTATGAGCTTAAGGCGGCGGTTCTTGCCGCAAAGGAAAGCTGTGAGCTTCCTGTTTTGTGTACAATGGTGTTTGATGAGCACGGAAAGCTTCTTACGGGTGCCGATATTGAGACTGCCGCAGCCATGCTTGAGGGGCTGGGAGTGACTGCTCTCGGACTAAACTGCGGAATGGGACCTGCCATGATGGAGCCTCTTGTGAAAAGGCTTTCTGAAATCTGCTCAGTGCCCCTTATTGTCAGCCCGAACGCAGGATTGCCTAAAACAGAAAACGGGAAAACCTACTTTGATGTAACGCCGTCTGAGTTTGCTGATGAAATGAAAACAATTGCTGCATACTCCGCAATTGTCGGAGGCTGCTGCGGAACAACTCCCGCACATATTGCCGAGCTTGTGAAGGCTTGCTCACGAATCAGCCCCGGACCGGTGCATGAACACGATAATCTGTATGTAACCTCATATGCAAAGTGTGCGGTAGTCGGCAAATGTCCGGTAATAATCGGAGAGCGGATAAATCCAACGGGGAAAAAGCTGTTTAAACAGGCTCTGCGCGACGGCGATGAAGGGTATATTCTCCGCGAAGGAATATCCCAGGAGGAGCATGGGGCTGATATTCTTGATGTAAACGTGGGACTTCCCGAAATTGATGAGCCGGCAGTTTTGAAAAGTGCTGTTCAGGCTTTGCAGCGTGTTACAAGGCTTCCGCTTCAGATTGATACATCGGATTATGAAGCCATGGAGGGTGCGCTCAGAATATACAACGGAAAGCCTCTTGTTAATTCGGTGAACGGTAAAGAGGAAAGCATGAATGCTGTTTTGCCGTTGGTGAAAAAATACGGCGGTGCTGTGGTCGCTCTCACTCTTGACGAGGACGGTATTCCCGCTGATGCTGAGGGAAGACTCAGAATTGCAGAGAGAATCGTTAAACGCGCAGAGGAGCTTGGAATAAAAAGACGTGATATAATAGTAGATGCGCTGACCTTGCCTGTAAGTGCCGATGAAAAAGCCGCTGAAACTACTCTGACTGCGCTGAAGCTTATTTCGGAAACACTTGGAGTAAAAACGGTACTCGGGGTGTCAAATGTTTCATTTGGGCTTCCGTCGCGGGGGATAATCAATTCCTCTTTCTTTACTTTGGCGCTTGAAAACGGATTGAGTGCTGGTATTGTAAATCCCTGCTCCGATGCAATGATGGAGGCATATGATGCATTCTGTGCTCTTAAGGGGTACGATACACGCTGTGAAAGATATATATATCGGCGCAGCGGCCGGGAGGAAAAAAAGCAGGAAAAGAAAGTGTCCGGTGAGCTTACCCTGTGCGATGCCGTGATAAAAGGACTGACGGAGGAGGCAGCGGCTATTGCGGGAAGTCTTGTCACATCACAGACGCCTATAGACATAATCAACTCACAGCTTGTTCCGGCGCTTGATGTTGTCGGGGACGGCTTTGAAAAGGGTACGTTATTTTTGCCGCAGCTGTTAATGAGCGCCGAAGCGGCAAAATCGGCGTTTGACGCATTAAAGCCCTATCTGTCAACGGACGGAGCAGAAGAAAGCAACGACATTATTATAATCGCAACGGTGCATGGTGATATTCATGATATAGGAAAAAATATTGTCAAGGTGCTTCTTGAAAATTACCGTTTTAAGGTGATTGACCTCGGAAAGGATGTTCCTCCGGAAATGATTGCTGAAGCGGCAGCGAAGGAAAATGCCCGGCTTATAGGTCTCAGTGCGCTTATGACAACAACCGTTCCTGCGATGGAGCAGACTGTCGCTTTGCTCAGGCGTGTTTGCCCCGAGGTGAAAATCATGGTTGGCGGCGCTGTTCTTACCAAGGAGTATGCAGATATGATGGGAGCTGATTTCTATGGCAGGGACGCTATGGAATCGGTTCGGTACGCCCAGAAGCTTTTTGGAAGGCAGTAAATTTATATGTATAAAAATGCTCAGTGTCTGAAATTATAAATTTTTAATGCAAATATATCTGTATAAATCGCTGTTTTCCGCATAAAATAAAGAATTGAACGAATTGAAAAAATATCCTTCATTTTAAAAAAAATTCACTTGATTTTTTTATAGATTTGATGTAAAATATATAAATATAATGGAAGCATGTTTGAATTTGAGCATTAGCTGAATTTATACATCCTTTCTGTTTCGAAACCGCGGCCGGCTGCTTAGGCTGCAGCGCGGTACAAATCTTTGGGAGGAATTTTATTTATGTGTGGAATTATTGGTTATGTCGGGAGCAAACAGGCTGCGCCTATTTTGCTTGAGGGGCTTTCAAAGCTTGAATACAGAGGCTATGATTCGGCGGGAATTGCTGTATTTTCAGATGACGGAATCACCGTGAAAAAATCCCGCGGACGTTTGTCTGTTTTATCGGAAATGACTGACAGCGGAACGAATGTCAGCGGAACGGTGGGTATAGGACACACCCGCTGGGCGACTCACGGCGAGCCCTCTGACGTTAATTCGCATCCTCATCTTTCAAGTTCAGGACGTTTTGCCGTTGTACATAACGGCATTATCGAAAATTATATACCCCTTAAGAAAAAGCTTATGGATAAGGGCATTGAATTTGTATCTGAAACCGATACAGAGGTTGTGGCACATCTGTTTGAGTATTACTATAACGGCGATGTTATAGATACAATGATAAAGGTAATTGAAAGAGTTGAAGGTTCTTATGCATTGGGAATTCTTTCCCTTGACCAGCCAAATGAATTTATAGCTGTGAGAAAGGCAAGCCCGATGATCGTGGGTCTTGGTGAGGGTGAAAATTTTATAGCTTCGGATGTTACGGCAATACTCAATCATACGCGCAACATTTATTATCTTGAGGATGATGAAATAGTTGTGCTCAGAGCTGACGGTGTAAAGGTTTACAATGTTGACCGCGAGGAGGTTAAAAAGGAGCCTTTTCAGGTAAGCTGGGACGTGTCCGCAGCCGAAAAGGGCGGCTATGAGCATTTCATGATGAAGGAGATAGAGGAACAGCCGAAAGCTCTGGCAGAGACTATTAACCCCAGAATTCAGGACGGGAAAATTGTTCTTGATGATATTTCACTTACAGCGGATTATGTAAAAGGCATAAATAAGATATATATTATTGCCTGCGGAAGCGCATATCATGTAGGTGTTGTCGGGAAATATGTCATTGAAAAGCTGTGCAGAATACCGGTTGAGGCTATTGTTGCCTCTGAATTCAGATATTCGGATCCGCTGATTACAGATAAGGACCTTGCCATAATAATCAGCCAGTCGGGAGAAACTGCCGATACGCTTGCTGCTCTTAAAGAGGCAAAATCCAAGGGCGCACGTACCATCGGTATTGTAAACGTAGTCGGAAGCGCAATTGCCAATGCTTCTGATGATGTGCTTTATACATGGGCAGGACCGGAAATTGCAGTTGCAACAACAAAGGCATATTCAACCCAGCTTTCTGTTATTTACCTATTGTCTGTATATATGGCGAAGCTTGCAGGGAGAATAGATGATGCCGAATATACAAAGCTTGTTGAAGAAATCAAGCGTCTGCCTGAACTTGTATCCGGAATACTTGAAAAAAAGGAGCAGGTACAATATCTTGCCTCAAAGTTTTTCAATTGTCATTCGATTTTCTTTATCGGAAGAAATCTCGATTATGCCGTAAGCCTTGAGGGCTCTCTGAAGCTTAAAGAAATATCATATATTCATTCGGAGGCTTATGCTGCAGGAGAGCTTAAGCACGGTACGATTTCACTTATTGAAAACGGAACTCTTGTTGTTGCTCTTGCAACGGGCGATGCTCTTTTTGATAAAACAGTGAGCAATATAAAAGAGGTGAAGGCAAGAGGCGCCGTTGTTCTCGGTCTTGCAAAGGCTGATGAACCGCACAGACAGGATTCGGGAGATTATGTAATTGAGCTCCCGCGTGTAAATGAATTGTTTATGCCATCTCTTGCCGTTATACCGCTTCAGCTTTTCGGATATTATGTTGCGTCGCTTAAGGGCTGTGATATCGATAAGCCAAGAAACCTTGCCAAGTCTGTTACAGTTGAATAATTCTATGTCTAAAAGTGCGGTGTTTCAGCCGCACTTTTTTGGGTATAAATATATTATTGTTTTGCAAAATTCCCGAAAAAATGTATTTCACATTAATTTCACATAATTGTGTGAAATTTTTACGAAATTGCTGACTTATACTCATTTTAATAAATCAGTGAAGGGAATGATGACAATGGCTGTACGAACCTTTAAGAGATATGAAAAAAAATATCTGCTTTCTGATGATATTCTTGATATCTTTCTTCAGGAGGTACGGACATATATGAATCCTGACGCTTACTGTGTCGGAGGGGAAAAATATACAATTCATAATATTTATTTCGACGATGACCGGAACAGTATAATCAGGCATTCGCTGTCAAAGCCGTATTATAAGGAGAAATTAAGGCTTCGTGATTATGCCCCGTTTAAAAATCCCGGGAATATGGTATACCTTGAACTGAAAAAGAAAATCGGAGGAATAGTATCAAAGCGCCGGTCAACAATGACACTTGCAGACGCTATTGCTCTGACGGAAAAGCAAGAGCTGCATGAGCCTTTAAAATATCTTGACAAACAGGTGGCTGAGGAAATATTATTTTTCCTGAAGCAGCATCCTGTAAAGCCTAAGGCAAATATCAGCTATGACAGACAGGCATTTTTCGGAAAAGAGGACGGCGGATTCAGGCTGACCGTTGATTCAAATATTAAAGGAAGAAGCGAAAACCTTTTTTCGGATAATGATACGAATAATATAAGTTTGCTTGAAAACGGTCTTTATATCATGGAAGTAAAAATACTCGGAAGCATGCCCCTGTGGCTTGCAAGAATTATATCAGAGCTTGATATAAAAAAGGTGAGTTTTTCAAAATACGGTACGTTTTATAAGAAAAAATTAACCGACGATAATAATGCTCGGACGCAGACGAGGTATCCTGCGTTTGTTCCGGAAATAATAAGCACGGGCTGAAAGAGGGATATTAATATGCTTGATTTTTTAATGGTATCACAGGCGGAGGAAGCATTAAGCTTCGGAAATACGCTTTTAATAATATTTTCATCACTTATACTGGGTTTTGTTATCAGTCTGGATTATATTTTTACACATAAAAAGGAAGGTTATTCGTCAAGCTTTACCGTAACGCTTATAATGCTTCCCGGAATCATTTCCATGATTATACTGCTTATCGGAAGTAACGTTGCCAGAGCTTTCAGTCTTGCAGGAGCATTCAGCCTGATAAGGTTCAGGAGTGAGCCGGGAGACCCTAAGGATATAGCATATGTTTTTTTCGCCCTTGGCGTGGGTCTTGCCTGCGGCATGGGATATATAGGCTATGCTACCGTATTTTGCACAGTGATGTGCGCTGTAATGACAGCACTGTATTTTCTTAATTTCCCGAAGGGACACGGCGGCAGTATGTCGGTGAGGATTACGATACCTGAAAATGTTGATTATACGGGACTTTTTGACAAGATATTTGATGAATTTACTGACGGATACAGATTCAGACGAGTAAGAACTGTCGATTTTGGATCGCTGTTTGAGGTTGAGTACCTTGTTGACATGAAGAAAAATGCCAATCACAAGGAGTTTATAGATAAGATTCGTTGTATGAATAATAATCTTAATATATCCCTTTCGGCCTTTGAAACACGTATGTGAAAATGAAAGGAGCGGCTTTTATTATGAAAAGAATTATAAACACTTTGGTTTGTATCCTTACTGCTTTATCCTTCTGCATCTCTTGCTCGGCGCAGGAAACAGTTGCTGAGAATGAGATAACCGTAAGACTTAACGGCGCAGAATTGAGATTCCCGGCTCAGCCTGTAAATAAAGGAGGAAGCGTTTATGTCCCTATGAGAGTGATTTTTGAAGCAATGGGAAGAAACGTAACTTGGGACGACAGCACAAAGACGGTGACAGCCTCTGACGCAAAAGGAGATTATGTACAAATCAGCATAGGAAGCTGTAATATGCTTTCTTCTGACGGTACGGTTTCAGAACTTCCTTCAGCGCCTGAAATCGAAAACGGAACAACTATGATTCCTCTTCGCGGTATAAGTGAGGCATTGGGGGCGCAGGTTGTATGGAATGAAGAAAGCAGTTGTGTGGGCATTACTTATAAAACGAAGGCTGATGTAACATTTAAGAAGGGCGATTATCCGGTTGAATGGAAAGGTGCGGCCGAAAAGCTTGATATTTCGGTGCCATGCGAGATTACCTCCTCCGGAATTTACGAAATAACCGGTAAAAGCGAAAATGCTTCTGTTACAGTAAATGTTGACGATAAGACTGACAGTGATAATATATATATCGTCCTGAACGGCGCAGAGCTTTCAAGTGCTTCAAGCACACCGATTAATGTGATCAGCGGAGCAAAGGTAGTGCTGATACTTGCAGACGGGACGGAAAATACAGTTAGCGGCGGTGCTGACGGGGAGAGTGAAAGCGAAATTACAGCTGCGATATTCTCTAAAAGTGATTTGACAATAACAGGCGGCGGAAGCCTTGTTGTAACTGCAGATTATAATGATGGTATAACAAGCCGTGACAAGCTGAAAATAACCGGCGGAAATGTAAGCGTTACAGCGGTGGGTGACGGACTTATGGGGCGTGATGCATTTGCAGCGGAAAATGCCGTAATAAATGTCAACGCAGGCAAGGACGGAATACGGACAACCAATACAGCTGATACCTCCGGCGATATTCTCCTGAACGGCGGGACTGTTCAAATAACAGCCGGCGGTGATGGAATAAGTGCTGAAGGTACTGTTGAAATAAACGACGGAACGATTTCAATTGAAGCCGGAGGCGGATATTCTGATGACATAAAGCATACGTCAGATTCATTCGGCGGCAGGGGTATGAAATTCGATGGACAGCTGCCGATGGATGCTGACGGTGCTCCTGAAGACACGGAAAGACCGATACAGCCTTCGGGAGATAATATGATGCAGCGCAAAATGAGACCTGATCGGGGCAGAGACGGCGAAGAGAATAGTGAGGGAGATTTCACACCTCCGGAAAAAACGCCGGAGGAGAAATTTATGCTGTCATCAGTACCGGTCGGAGAGACGGGAGCACCACCCGAAGCACCCCGCGGCAGAGAGCGGATGCAGCAAAATGAAATATCATCGGCAGAGACTGCGGACGGTGAAGTATCTAAAAAGGGAATTAAATCATCCTGTAATGTTATTATAAATGACGGCACGATTTCCGTAAGCTCTTATGACGATGCAATTCATAGCGGCTGCGGTATTGTAATATCCGGCGGCTCCGTTAATATTCAGTCCGGTGATGATGCTGTTCATTCGGATTCGTATATTTGTATCGGCGGCGGAAGTGTTAATATTGAAAAAAGCTATGAGGGGCTTGAGGCATATTTTGTTACTGTAGAGAGCGGAAGCCTGAGTATAATTTCATCGGATGACGGTATAAACGCAAACAGCAGCGGCGGCTTGCTTCTTATTAACGGAGGCGATGTTTATATAAACAGCTGCGGAGACGGACTCGACTCAAACGGCTTGCTCAGAATATGCGGAGGTACAACAATCATTGACGGGCCTGAAAACAGCGGTAACAGTGCTATTGATGCCGAAACGGGAATTGTGCAGGACGGAGGAATACTTATAGCGGCAGGAAGTTCCGGGATGGCACAGCAGCCGGGAAGTTCATCTGCACAGGCTTCATTCATGATTTCCTATTATACTCCACAGGCGGCGGGAACAGCTGTGGAGGTGAGAAATTCCAATGGTGAAGCCATATTGACGGCACAGCCTTCGGTTTCGTTCGGATCGATAGTGTTCTCCTGCCCTGAATACAGGGTCGGAGAGGAATATACCGTTATCACAGGCGGTGCGGAAACTGTTACGTTTACGCCCGACAGAGTTAATATATATGTAACCAAAGATGGCGTTTCACAGGTAAGAGGCGGCATCCGCGGCTTCGGAAGAGAAAGGCCGGGCGAAGAAATTAATAACAGGAGCGGGGGCGCAGAGTAATATGAACAGACGGATTTACATGGTTGAGGATGAGAAAAGCCTTAATATTTTACTTGGAAAGTATCTTGAAAAGGAGGGCTATGAGGTCATACCCTTTTCTGATGGAACCGAAGCGATAAAGCATATTCCGGATAAGCCTGACTTGTGGCTTCTGGATATCATGCTGCCGGATATTGACGGGTATGAGATAATAAAGCGTATAAAGCTTTTTGATAAAAACACGCCTGTTATCTTTATGTCTGCAAGGAATGAAGAGCTTGACAGAGTAGTCGGATTAGAGCTTGGCTCGGATGATTACCTTTCCAAGCCTTTTTTGCCGCGTGAACTTGTAATAAGAGTTAACAAGCTTATGGAGCGTATTTATGCTGACGATACGAATAAAAGCAGAATGCCTGTTGATGTTGACGGCTACAAGGTTATGAAGAGCGAAAGAACAGTATATGACGGTGAGGAAAAGATTTTTCTGACAAATAATGAATTTGAGCTTCTGAGCTATTTTGCGGATAATATCAATATAGTTTTGACCCGTGAGCAGATTTTAAACAAGGTGTGGGGATTTGATTATTTCGGCTCTGACAGAGTGGTTGACGACACAATAAGACGTCTTAGGAAGAAGCTTCCGAAGCTGACTCTTGACACTATTTACGGATATGGGTACAGACTTCATTAATGCAGTCTGTATGCCGGCGGAAAGGATTGCTGAAGTTTGGAAAAAGATAAGCGGCGCATCTCACCGCCATCAGCGACTTGAAGTATAAACATACGTCGGCGTCGCTTCCGGTGGCAATCTGCTTGCTTCTCTTTCTCCAAACGGCATTGGTGAAAGGAGTTCGGAATATAA
>JAGBHE010000049.1 GCA_017935675.1 Clostridia bacterium
GCGGATTCTCCGCATTATTCCATGCCCGAAGGCGTACGGAGGTACGTCGAGTGGTGAGTTTTGTTTGTAGTCCATAGGCAGAAAGTTTATAATGTATAGACTTTATGCCTATGGACGGTCTGCGCTGAATGCAACACCCCCGGTCTGCGCTGAATGCAACACGCTTATTACATTGCGGCTTTTCATATTATCTCGAAGGTTTGTATAAACTGATATAATCAAAGTAAACCAAAAAAAACTTTTTGTGAAAAATTTACTATTTTCTATTGACATTCCGATACTTATATGATATAATGTTTGCATACTGATATCAAAGTGAAAATATTATTTATATGTTTTCCCTTAGTCTTATTTTCCGGCAAGCAGTCCGGAAAAGGGTTTTAGATTTCTTAATTGCTTACCGAATCTGATTAGACTGACCCCGAAGAAATAAAATTAACCGCAAGAGCTCAAATGGTATTGGGATAAATGAACGAAAAATACGCATAGTGTATTTATGACTGAACGTCAGCTTAAGGCGTATGCCTTAACATATATGCCTGTGTAGCTTAACAAGTAAAGCGGATAATTTTTTTGTTGCCGGTGCAAGGCCGGCCCGGGCAAAGACTAATTTTTTTAAAGTGAGGTAAAACCAATGTACGAAGACAAAACTTTAGTATGTAAGGATTGCGGCGCAGAATTCGTTTTCACAGCCGGAGAGCAGGAGTTTTATGCTGAAAAGGGATTTGAGAACGAGCCTTCAAGATGTAAGGAATGCCGTACCGCTCGTAAAAACAGCATGAGACAGTCAAAGGAAATGTATGAAATCGTTTGTGCTGAGTGCGGCAAGGTTGACAAGGTTCCTTTTGAGCCGCGTCACGATAAGCCCGTATATTGCAGCGAGTGCTTTGCAAAAAGATAATGAATACGATTGAAATTTAAAATCAGCCGGCGTCGCAGGGCGCCGGCTTTTTTTGCTCCCTTCCAACACAAGGGGACGGTTCTCTTGTGTTCGAGAGTTACACTGATTTTAGTTCAAGTGGAACACACAACATAACATATGCTTTTAAGCCGCATAGATGCGTAAGCGTCCCTTGATATTCTTCTTAGTGCATTTAAAATTTATTTTTCTTAACGCTTGACAAGCTTTATATATGGTATACTGTATATATAATTTGAATTAAAAACGGTCTTTTGAATTTATATACTATTCTTTCCGGTTTTTTTCAACAGTAACACCTATACCCATGTCAGCTAAGACAGAAAAAAAACTATCCTCTAACTTTGGTTCTTCAATGCTTCGGATCATATTGATATACATATGATTCTTGTATGATAGGATACCGCAGTTATTGACGCTCTTGAGCTGTACGCCCAAATTAAAGTCAAACCTTTCCACAAAGCTTTCCATTTGCTCCGGTATACTGACCGCCCCTAAATTTGACAGCGTCAGGCACGATTTCCTTTCACCGACAGAAGCGTAAATAATTTTCAAGCCGATGTTTTTAATAAAGAGCGGAAGCTTTTTAATAAAATAATTTTTTTCAGCCTTCACATTAGCGGTGATTCTCATACGCATTTGTTTTTCGGTAAGCTGAAGCTTCATCTGGTGATGAATCAGCTGCACGATTTCATCAAACGTAAACTCGCCTGTGTTCGCTTCAATGCCCGGCGTGATATACAGTACAAAATTCCGCATGGAATTGCTGTCAAAATAATTTCTCAGATTTACAGGAATTAAAACCTTGACCGGCTTTTGCCTGCGTTTAAGTGTTGTTTCACCATCTTGTATTTTCATGACGGAATAAATCATAGCTGACACAAGCAAGACGGTCAATGTAACATGATGCTGTTTTGAAACGTTCAGAACCTCCTCCAGATTAACAATCCCGGTTGTAAGATAAAGGAATCCGTCCGTCCCGGTGCCGTGAAGTCTGTAAGAGTCTTTTTCCCGTCTGGACTTAGATACAGCACCGTTATTTTTCAAAAAGCTATCCTCAAATTCACTTTCCTTCGGCTCCTCCGCGCGATCATATACTCCCATTTCAAAAGGAATCTTTACGCCGTTCTTTTGTGACAAATACTCTGCTGTAAGCGTTTTGAGAAAGATCAAGCCGCCGTTGCCGTCGGTCAATACATGGAAAAACTCAACTGCAATCCTGTTTCCCTTATACAAGACCCGGAAAGCGCATTTTCTCACCTCAGCCCGCGTCATACCCGAACACGGGTACGGGCCGTCCGGAATAACCTGCGGAGCCTTGTCGATTTCCTCAAGGCGATACCAGAAAAAGCCCCTTCTTAAACCCATGGCAACAGACGGAAAACGTTTGACGGTAACATTCAGCGCTGACTGCAGCAGCTTCGGATCAATCGGCTCCGTAAGCGTTACGGAAAGGCGGAATATATTGCTCCACTTTTTTGTTCTTACTGCGGGATATATTTTTGCCGCATTGTCAAGGCTTAGAAAAAAGCGTTTTTCAGATCCCATACAAAACCTCTTTCAAAAATGCATTGATGCATTGATAATCACCGCGGAATTCTTTCACATCGAAAAGGACATAAACATGCCACATATCTGGCGCAATATGCAGTGAGGAGCTGCAGCCGCTTGAAAGCAGCTTCTTGTGCAGTTCGACAGCATCACTAAGCATAATTTCGGCTCCGCCGACAAAAATCAGAGACGGAGGAAGACCTGTAAGATCGCCGAAAAGAGGCGATACATAGGGATGATCAACGGTATCGGTATAGCATTCTGCGTAAAATTGCAGCCTTTCTCTTGTCATAGAGGGATCAACCTCTTTATTCTCCTCATAAGAAGAACCGGATAGGGTCAAATCACTCCACGGTGAAATAGCAATGATTCCGCCGGGCAGCGGAAATCCGCTTTCTTTCAGCTTCAGCGACAAAGCGTATACCAACCCGCCTCCGGCAGATTCTCCGCACAAAACTATATTCTTTGAAGAATAACCGTTTTCCAGCAAATAAAGGTAAGCATTACAGGCGTCGTCCAAAGCAGCCGGGAACTTATTTTCCGGCGCAAGTCTGTATTCAAGGCAACATACCCTGATGTGATTATTAGCGGCGAGTATCGTTGCAAATCCCTTGGCATAGTTCATCTTTCCCGAAACATATCCTCCGCCGTGAAGATACAGAATAATACCGTTCGACTCGATCTGTTCGGGAACAATGTATTCAGCTGTAAAATCAGATGACGGAACTTTACTGCATTTTACGTCGGGTTTGTATTTGTACGCCATGAACTCACCGAGCTTTTCCTGCGAGCTGCGGGATTTTTCCACAGAAAAACCATCGAAAAGCTTGCCGGCAAGCGCTACCTGCGACCTCAGAAGCTTTGTTAATAATTCCATTTATTCTCCAATCGAACCTAACCGGTATGCTTTTTTACAAGCAATTATTCATTTACAACATTTTTTTCCGATTCACCTGTGTAATCCTTAGTCTGAATATCATACTCATCAAGCTTTGACTCAATAAATTTATCAAAAATATCCGCAACAAGAGCCTGACTTATTTTTTCCTCATTGTCCTTCTTGAACTTTTCGTAAAGCTCCGGAGTCTCATCAAGGGCAAGACGCTTTACAATGTGGTAGCCATAGCTTGTTTCAACAAGATTATATTCACCGACATTTATTCCGCTTACACCGTTCTGAAATTCCGCGACCATCTCACCTTCTGTGAACACGTACCCGTCAGGGTTTGAGGAAACGCCGGGATCCTCGTTATACTCTGCAATAAGAGCATCAAAGTCACCGCCGTTCTTCACCTGAGCGTAAAGCTCTTCAATCTGCTTCTTAACGGCTGCTTTTTCATCGCTTGATTTGCCCTGGGTCTGAATCAGGAGATGCTTTGCACGCCAGAAGTTATTCTTAAAATATTCATCCTTTTTTTCCTCGGTAATATTGTTTTCCTCTTCACAAACAGTAAGAAGCTTTTTTCGGTAAACATCTCCGTAGTTTATAAATTCAAAAAGACCGTCGGAAATTCCAAGACTTTGCCTTAAGGCAGCTGCACTGGTTCCTCTGCTGTCCTCAATCTCTTTAACATATGCATCATAGTCGTCTGCAACATCAAGCTGCATAGCATGACCGATTGCGGCATACTGACCATACATTTCCGCCGTCTGTCTTGCCTGGGTCTTAACAGCGTCCGAAACAGTGCCTCCGGATTGATTGTTATATGCCTTTTCAAAATATTCAAGGTACTCCGTTTTTACATCAACATCGCCGACTCTCATGGCAACATCTCTTTTGACGTCACATCCGGCAAGTAAAAATGCCGCCGCCATCATAACGCATAAAATCTTTTTCATTTTATTCTTCCTTTCCTCTCAAAGCCGTTTAATCCAAAATCTCCTTTGCTCTGACCGAAAGCTCAAACAGCTTGTTCATCGCCTCAATAGGCGTGAGGGTCGTAGCATCCAAATTCTTGAGCTCCCGTGCAAGCTCCATTGAACCGGTATCGGCAAAATCAAGCTGTGCGGACGGCTCCTCAGCTTTTTTGCCGCGGACATTTATTTTAACGCCCGAGCCGTCATTCTTTTCGATTGAATTCAGGATTTCCCTTGCCCTTTTAATCACCTTGTCCGGAACACCGGCAAGGGCGGCAACCTCAATACCGTAGCTTTCATCAGCACCGCCGGGAACTATTTTACGCAGAAAGGTTATGCTCTCACCGCGCTTTTTAACAGCTATGTTATAATTTTTAACGCCGTCAAGCTTATCCTCAAGCTGTGTAAGCTCATGATAGTGAGTAGCAAACAGCGTTTTTGCACCAAGCTTTTTCTTGTTTTGAACATATTCAACAACACTCCATGCAATGGAGAGTCCGTCATATGTACTCGTGCCCCTGCCGATTTCATCAAGAATAATAAGAGATTTCGGCGTTGCCTCGTCAAGTATATGCGCAACCTCGGACATTTCCACCATAAATGTGCTTTGTCCTGCGGCAATGTCGTCAGACGCTCCGACCCTCGTAAAAATCTTGTCCACTATTCCGACCCTTGCAAACGCGGCGGGGACAAAGCTTCCTATCTGAGCCATCAGCACAATCAACGCAGTCTGGCGCATATATGTTGACTTTCCTGCCATATTCGGACCGGTTATAATAATCATTCTGTTATCATCAGTATCAAGCTTTGCATCGTTCGGAACAAAAACACAGCCTCTGTTCATCTTTTCAACCACAGGATGACGACCGTCTCTGATTTCAAGCCGTCCGTCCTCTGTTATCTCGGGCTTTACATAATTGCCCTTAGACGCCGCTTCTGAAAATGAACACAAGCAATCGCATACTGAAATTACGGAGCATACCTTTTTCAGCCGCTCGGAATTTCCGCGCATTTTTTCTATAATTTCACCGTAAATTTTAAATTCCAGCGCCTGAATTTTCTCACTTGCCCCAAGAATGGTATCCTCAAGGCTTTTAAGCTCCGGAGTTATATATCTTTCCCCGTTTGCCAGTGTCTGCTTCCTTATATAATGCTCGGGGACATTCGGAATAAAGGATTTTGAAACCTCTATATAATATCCGAAAACCTTGTTATAGCTGACACGAAGATTTTTTATCCCGGTTTCGGTGCGTTCCCGCGCCTCAAGCTCTCTTACCCATTCTCCGCCCCGTTCCTTTGCAAGGTTAAGCTTATCAAGCTCTTCGTCAAACCCCTTTTTAATTACCTTGCCGTCACGGAGAAGTGCAGGCGCTTCATCATCAATACTGTACATCAGAAATTCCCTGACATCCTCCATAAGCTCAAGTCCGTCATTGAGCTGCCTGAACATAGGACTTACAAGACTGCCTATTATTCTTTTAATTTCCGGAAGCTGTGCAAGAGAGCTTCTGAGTGAAATAAGATCCTTCGGAGTAACAGTGCCGATAGATACACGGGAGGTTATTCTTGAAATATCGTAAATACCGGAAAGCGCCTCAGACAGCTCGTCGCGGAGCATTATTTTACCGGTAAGCTCTTCAACAGCGTCAAGCCTGCGCCTTATCATATCTGCGCTCAGCAGCGGCTTTTCAAGCCATTGCTTCATAAGCCTTGCCCCCATGGAGGTTTTTGTCCTGTCAAGCACCCACAGAAGCGAGCCTTTTTTCCCGCCGTCACGCATAGTTTCGGTAATTTCAAGGTTTCTGCGCGCCGCGACATCCATATCCATAAACTCGCCGATTTTGTAAAGCTTCAGCTTGTTCATGTACGAAAAAGAGCTTTTCTGCGTGCTTTCCAAATACCGCAGTGCCGTACAAACTGATTTTTTCAACACCTCGGCATTCACTATATTATAATCAAGCTCTTCCCCCGGAAACTGCTTTTCCAGCATTGCGTCCATATTGTCAAACTCGAAAAATTCATCAATCAGAACGGAGGGCTTTCTTTTTATCCTCAGCTCTATTTCAGAAAGCACGGAAGCCTCACATTCATCATTTACAATTATTTCGGCAGGAATATAGCGCGCCATCTCATTGACGACATGCATACCTTCGCTTACGCAGGTTGCGTAAATCTCTCCCGTTGATATATCGGAAAAGGTTATTCCGTAAGTGCCTCCGCCGCAGTAAACGGCAGCCAAATAGTTGTTGTCTCTTTCCGAAAGCAGTTCAGAATCGACAATGGTTCCGGGCGTGATAACCCTTACCACCTCACGCTTAACAAGCCCCTTTGCCAGGCGCGGGTCCTCAACCTGCTCGCAGATAGCCACCTTGTAGCCCTTTTCTATAAGCTTTGCTACATACACATTTGCACTGTGGAAAGGTACTCCGCACATCGGCGCCTTTTCCGGAAGTCCGCAGCTTTTACCCGTAAGCGTCAGCTCAAGCTCCCGGGACACAAGAATTGCATCGTCAAAGAACATTTCATAAAAGTCACCGAGTCTGTAAAACAAAATGGAGTCCTTATACTCTTCTTTTGTTTCAAGATACTGGGACATCATCGGTGTCATTTTGTTATCCATTCCTGTTTAAACTCCTGCTTTAGTGACAGCCGCCGCAGCTTGAGCAGTCATGTGAACAGCCTGAGCTGTGACCTGTGATATAAAAATTAAGAACCTCATTTACCTCGGTAACAATCCTGTCAAGCTCCTTTTTCGCCTCAACATATTCCCTGATAGCATCAGACTTTGCAACCATATTCTCAAATGCCTCGTTATTCCTCTTAATTGCCTCTTCCTCTGTAAGCTTTCCGCTTTGCAGGTCACGTCCGAGATTCATTCTGTTCATGTTAAACTCCATCATAAGAGTTTTTGCGTTCTCGTCCTGAGCCTGATTCGCCTCAGCCTCCTTAAGCTTTTTCATCTCGGCGCTGTCCCTTATCATTTCACCGAGTTCTCTTGTCTTTTCAATTATTTCCGTCATAATTAAATACTCCCTTCAGCAAACTAATCTTCGGCAATGCCTTCATCTGCAAGCACACCGTTGAGACTCCATGTGTGAGCCTCAGTAACCCTGACCCGTACATACCTTCCGCAGAGGGACTTAGGGCCTGGGAAATTAACTATCTTTGTGTTTTCCATTCGTCCGGACAGCATGTTTTTATCCGTTTTGCTCACGCCGTCAACAAGCACGTCCACAACCTGCCCTTCAAAAACAAGGTTTTTCTCTTTTGAAATTCTGTTCTGAATCTCAAGCAAGCGGTCAAAATTCCTGTGGATATCCTCATCTGAAAGAACAAAATCCAGCTTTGCCGCCGGCGTCCCCTCGCGCCTTGAATAGATAAAAGAAAATATATTATCAAACCGTACCTTTTCCAGTACGTCAAGGGTTTCAAGAAAATCCTCGTCAGTCTCGGTGGGGAATCCCACTATAACATCCGTAGAAAGAGCAATATCCGGTATACGCGCTTTAAGCCGCCGGATTTTATCAAGATACTCCTCCTTGGTGTAGCCCCGGTTCATCTCACGAAGCACACGGTCGCTTCCTGCCTGAAACGGCAGATGAAGCTGACGGCAGACCTTTTTGCATTCCGCCATGGTATCAATAAGCTTATCGCTGAAATCCTTCGGATGAGATGTTACGAACCTTATCCTGCGAAGACCTTCAATTTCATTTACAGCCTTAAGAAGCTCCGAGAAATCATAGTCCTCATAAATATCCTTGCCATAGGAATTAACATTCTGTCCGAGTAAAGTAACCTCCGTAACTCCGTCCGCCGCAAGACCCTTTATTTCTCCGATTATGTCCTCACGCCTTCTGCTGCGTTCACGCCCGCGTACATACGGCACAATACAGTATGTGCAAAAATTATTGCAGCCATACATTATTGAAACCCACGCCTTGCTTTTATCACTGCGCTTTACCGGCAGACCCTCGGCAATAAACCCATCGGAGTCCTGAATATCAACAATCTTGTTTCCTCCGTCAAGTACACCGCAGAGAAGCTCCGGAAGCTTATGCAGCGCATGAGTTCCGAATATTAAATCCACATGAGAATACTTTTCTCTTATCCTTTCGGTAATGTGCGCCTGCTGAACCATGCAGCCGCAAAGCCCTATAATCATCTCAGGCCTTGCTTCCTTAATGTGCTTCAGAATTCCAAGGCGCCCGAAAACCTTTTGCTCCGCATTTTCACGGACAGCACATGTGTTGTAAATAACAATATCCGCCGCGTTCGCATCCCCGGTAAATTCAAACCCGCATTCCTCAAGAATACCTCTGATTCTCTCAGTATCGTTTTCATTCTGCTGACAGCCGTAGGTTTCAGTAAGAGCAAGAGGCGATCTTCCGTGAGAAACAGCAAACCTTTTGCATCGCTGTTTGATTTTATATATAAACGCTTTTTGTTTTTCTATTTCCTCTTTACTGACAGTAACCGTCACCTGCATTCCTCCTTCCGGACAATATCTATAATATTTTATCATAAAAACAAATAAAAAACAATATGTATTTTAAAAACTTAGTGAATTTTTTTTTAATAAACAATATTTTGTCGCATGGACCTGCAAATATGACAAAACAGCTAAAAAAATCCCCTCAGAGAAAAAAGGCTCTGAGGAGATTTTTCCGTAATCACCTGTGTGCGTTTAAAAAATCATAAACCGCGTCAGATACTGCCATTCTGTCGGAGTCGGTGCTGAAATATCCGAAAGAAACACGCACCGAGCCTGTCTTTCCGCTGCCCAAAGCCTTATGGGCAAGGGGCGCACAGTGATATCCCGCCCGGACTATTATCCTGTGCTGCCTGTCAAGGTACTCTTCAAGCACAGCAGGATCAGTACCGTCCACGTTAAAGGAGACTGTTCCGTTCCGGTTATCGCCGTCGGTACCGTAAACAATAACACCGTCCATATTTTTAAGGTCAGCTTCAAAGTCCTTCGCAAGAGCGCGCTCTCTGACGAAAATCTCCTCCGGATTTTCGATTATTTCCGCCGCCGTGCCGAGAGCCATTACAGCAGGTGTGTTCATTGTTCCGCTGTGCAGGATATCCGGCATAAAGTCGGGCTGATAAAGACTTTCCGAAAGACTTCCCGTACCTCCTGTAATTACAGGCCGAAGCTCAACATCGGGTGCGGCATAAAGCCCCCCTGTGCCAAGAGGCCCCAGAAGCCCCTTATGCCCGGAAAACGCTATAAGGTCAGCGCCAAGGTCCTCCGCGTCAAGCTCCATGCAGCCTGCCGACTGAGCCGCATCAAGCATAAATAAAGCTCCGCATTCGTGCGCTGCCTCACATATTTTTTTAACATCCTGTACCGTGCCGCATACATTTGAGGCATGAGTACATACCACAAGCGCCGTTTCCGGCAGAATTGCCTTTTCAACCTGTCCCGGGTCTACAAATCCGTCCGGTCCTGCGGGAACAATAGTATAATTTCCCCACAGCGCCGCCGGACGAAGCACGCTGTTATGATCCATCGCCGTAACCACCACATGATCTCCCGGCGACAACGCGCCGAGCATACCGAGATTAAGAGCGTATGTCGCATTCGGCAGAAATGCAATACGCGACGGATCAGCTATATTAAAAAGCCTTGCAAGACTTTCCGCAGTTTTATTAATTCCGTTTACCGCCCGAAGGCTTTTCCTGTGAGCTCCTCTTCCGGCGTTTACCGAAGTGAGCAGTGTTTCCTTCCACATTTTTGCAATAACGCTTAAGGGCTTCTGAGCGCTGGTCGCAGCGTTATCAAGATATCTCATCATATACACTCCCTCCGCCCTCTGCACGCTCACGATATATTTTCTTTATTTTAAATCCTGTTTCGGAAGATACCTTTATAAGCGGCGCCAGGCATTCACCGGGAACAATCACCGAGTACGAGCAGCCGCCGCTGCTGAGTACGGCGGGTGTATGAACTACGCGCGCGCCGAGGCAGCCGGATTTCTCCAGTTCCCTTGATATACGATTCGCTGTGGTAATGGCACCGACTTGTGCAAGAATATCAGCCATCATCTTCCCTCCCTCTTTGCATATAGCTTCTGCGGCGCAAAGGCTGAAGCCGCACCGCAGTCCTTCCGTGAAAAACCGCCTTCTGCTTTATGCGTCCGAGGGCGGAAATTCTACGGGTATAATATATATTATGAAAATTTTTTTTATAAGTGATTTATTGCATAAATATGTTAAATTAAGGACAAAATATTATTATCTCCCCGTAAGCGGCAGGGAAAACCGATATCAACAAGTTAAGGAGTGTTCGTACATGAAGAATTCGACGCGCAAAGTAGTAATCCTTGAAAACCTCACCTCGCCCTATATTCATCAGGCGATAATTGTTTTAAATGATTACGATCCCTCCAAAGAAAATAAGGTAATATGCGATGCGGAAAGAATCGTTAATGAATATCTCGAAAAGACAAGATATGATGAAAATGATATTAAAATTTATAGCGGAACAAGACAAAAAAAGGCGCAAAAAAAGAGTACGCTAACCGGTACTCTCATTCTTTTGTGCGTTGCCGCAATGTTCGCCGCAGGAATTTTCATACTCCGAGGAGTATAAGCTGCCGGTATGGCAGCTTACATATAAAATTTATCCTTCGGATTTGAAAAAACGGTAATAGGTTTATTTTCAAACAATTCCCTTGCATTTTTTACAAAATCATCACATGATAAATCCCTGTCTCTTATAATTGTTTCCGGGCAGGAAAAGCTAATTTCATAAAGCCATGCACCGCTGTAGCCAACAGCTTTCAATGCCTGCAAAACCGCTTGCCAATCCAGCTTGCCTTCACCGGGAAGCCAGTGCCTCTCATTAATAAAATCATAATCCGAAACATGAGTTGTAACTATTCGGTTTCCCGTCTTTTTTATAAAGTCAACGGGATTTTCGCTTAACAAATGATTTGTGTCAAAGCAAACCTTAAGGTCATCATGAACACTTATAAGCTCGGTTATTTCTTCCGAGTTTCTTCCAAGGCAGGTACGGGGTAAATCCTCAACCGCAATTACAGCATTATTCTTTTTTGCAAATTCCGCAAGCCCGGCAAGACTTTCTTTTGCATATTTAATTCTCTCAAGGCGTTCATTATCCTCTATCGGCTCACCGCTTGAATGAATAATGCATTTTTCTATACCGATATCAGCGCCTTTTTTAATTAATTCCTCAAAATACTTAATTGTTTTTTTGCAGGTATCCGTCTTTGATATATCAATTTCCGAAAACGGTGCAAACGGAAGATGAAAAGACCAAAGCCTGATATTATATTCCTCTGCCCATAATTTTATTTTTTTATAGTTTATATCATCATATTCGTCAACGGCCGGAGAAATCTCCATAACGGTTATTCCCGACTGCTGATACATTTTAAACAAATCCTCACATATAACCTTTCCGCAGGTTGATAATCCTATCTCATACATTTTTACAATTTCTCCGTTCAATTATGTCAATATGTTAATCTCCCTGATTTGAATATCCCTGCCCTCCTTTAATGTAATGCGGCTTACTATTCCCGCATTATTATTTTCAAATGCGCATTTATAAAAAACACCTTCGTCAGTTTCAATGATTTCACAGGAATATGCAGGCTCAAGCAGCTGCTCATCATAAATATATGTATCGGCTTCCTCTGACATTTTCCGCTCAAAATTCACTTGCTTCGTGCCAATATTCAAATTATAATATACACATATTTCATATTTTTCTCCCGATTCGGTTTCTAAAATATATTTGCCCGAATAATCACTTTTTTTATCAATCATAAATCCGTCAACAAACTTTTTATGCGTTTTAAATTCTGTTGTCCTGTGAGTAATTTCAATATAATTTTTTAATTTTGATTTTCTGTAATTATATAATTCAGCTGCAATAAAAAGCAGATTTTCCTTAAAATTATTTTCATCAAAATTTCTGCACCAAAGCATTTTTGAAGAATAGGCAAGATTCATCAAGACATTATTCCTTTGGACGTGTTCTGCATTCATCATACTCCAGTTGGAAATACATATGCCTTCAATATTTCTTCTGCGGCTTTCCCAGTCAATCATCGCCATTCCGTCAAAATTTCCGAAAACAACAGGCATGTTTCTTTTTATAAATTCCTCCTCCCATTCTCTTTTTATTCCCCAATACCAATGGAAAACACATATATCATCGGGAATCATATCAATCGCCTTATATGTAGACGGGACCTCCTCCAAAAAATCTCCGTTTACCTGACTTACAATCACTCTTCTGCTTCCGCCCCACGTTTGTCCCTTTTTACCGATTGCATTAAGGAGCTTGTCCCCCCACAATGCTGTTTTAACGGACCTTTGCTCCAAATAATTATAAATCCTGTTTACATCATCTGCATACAGTTTTTCTCCGGGAATGCTGCGGCATTTATCACAAAGTCCTATTGAAAAGTATTCATCATGACCTATATGTATCATTCTCGGGTGAAATACATCTATTATTTCATCTATCAGTTCAAAAGCAAGCTTATATACTTCCGGCTTGGACGTGCAATATGTGTCGGGAAGATCATCTTCTTTTCTTTCTTTTAATTCATCATGCGCCGTCAGCATATAATCACAATGTGAAAGAAGCGGCAGCTCCGGAATAACCTCAAAATATCTTTCTTCGCAATAAGCAACAAGCTCTTTCATTTTTTCCCGGCTTATATATCCGCCTCCGCCGTTTTCCATATGGATGGAATTTCTTGCCCAGCCGGCAGAGTTCTGGATATCTAAGCTCTGACCCTGATAATCCTTGAATCTTTCACAATACCTTACCCAGCCTTTGTTGATTTCAGGATGGTTCTTATATTCCATAGCACCTCCCGTTTCAATCATAATCTTATTATATCCGTAAAAAGCGCAAAGGTCTACAAACTCCTTAAAATATTCACAATTATCCTCCGACGGCGTATAAACCTTAACACATCTGAACGGCAGACACGGATACTCATAAATTATACCGCCGGTAATTTCACCGTTATTAATATATCTGATAAGCGCATTTGCAGCATAAAACAAACCGCTTTCGGAATCGGAATATATTAAAATATTCTTTTCAACACAAATAATATATTCATCATCAGTCTTTTTGTAATCCTGTATCCGGCTGCTTATCTCCTCCGGTATGCCGGAGGAGAACCTTATATAATTTTCTTCACCGTCGTTTTTACATTGTTTTTTTAATAAATCACGAATTATATTATTATCTGTCTGAATTTTTGTGTTTACGTTTAACTGAAATTTATCTTCCGTTTGTTTAACATATCCGTCCAAGCTTACTCCCATAGTAAAATCATCCCTCCGACAGCGGCAGTGCGGAAGCACTGCCGCCTAAAATAAAACTAATTATCCACAGGCTCAAAAATAATATTCAGACTATCATCAATATATGCATGGCCTATAAGCGGCTCTCTGCCGTTATCGGACAGCATTATTCCGGGTGCCGTACCTGCCGATATGGTGTCCATAACAAAATAAACATCAAATTTCTTGCCCTTTAATTCCGCCTTATCTTCTAACAATTTACCCTTATACTTATTTTGTATTTCAAGCTTAAATTTTAATTGATACGGCGTTTTATCCTCAACCGCCTGCTTAAATCCGTCATCAACCGGAATAGCCTGATACATATCACCCGGCATAAAGCAATGGTTTTCACCGCTTTCACGCAATGCAATATACATCCAGTAGGATCTGTAATTATAATTATTATCATAAAAATCAAAATCAACCGTAATATTACCTGCACTATCCTGTCCGCTGACCTTAATACCGTAATCTCCCTTAACAGAAACATCACCGATATAATATCTGCCGCCGCCGTCATCGCCGTCAATAGGCATTTTTATCTTAACACCGCCGTACTCATTGCCTAACGACAAATATGCTTTATATGTTCCGCCCGGCAATACGTCATGCATTCTGAAGCTTACTTCTTCCGTAACGGCTTCTGCTTTGCCCGGGTCTGCAACAGGTAAGCATTTTACATTAAAATTGTTGTCAACCATGACCGACACAATATTATCATTCTGATCCTTTAATGTTAATGCGGGATATGCCCCGTCATAACACGGAGCCGCGGCTATATTTTTCCACGAAATCTTCATATCAAGCTTCTGATGAGTGACAGCTTCTTTTGAAAGCTCAACCTTTTCGGGAATTATCCTGTAGCCTAATCTCATATTGGCATATTCAATAAATTCTGGGTTTTCATAATACATTTCCTTTGAATACCCGTGCAAGCCAAGATATGTTGCATGAACGGTATCAATCCAATGTGCAAGGTCAATACCGGTTCCCCAGATATCAAGCCTTTTCATTTCACTGTAATGCTCCGGCTCCATAACAATCGGTGCATTTTCCCATATCCCGTCACCTAAAGTTTTATCCTCCTCAAGTATAAAACGCATTTTGCCGTCTACACCTGCATAGCCGTCATTTCTCAGTCCAAAACCATATTTTATTATATCGTCCTTTACATCATTGATAAACCTGTCATTATAAGCTCTTCCCAGGTCATCCAGTACAATAATCTTTGTTTTTTTGAAATTTTTATGATATAATTTAAATTGCTCACGCACTTCATCCGGTGTTAAATTATAACCGGAATTACCTGTGTGCCCTTCTCCCCAAAGACCGATTGTACCGATATCTATATATGCAATATGCGGGTTTCCGTCATATCTTTCAGCAACCTTGGCCAAAAATTCATCAAGATACTTTAAAAATATTTCATCAGCATAATACGGCGCCGTCTGGTCAGTGCCGCCGCTTCCGCCCCACCAATGAACCTTTGCGCCTTCATCAAAAACCCATTTCGGCGTAGCATATACAAATCCCGTTTCAGAAGCTGTAAACCTAAGTGAAATCTGTTTGCCCGCACCTGCGAATTTTTGTATTGCCCCGTCTATGATGCTAAAATCAAACACATCTTTTTCAGGCTGAATAACGGACCACGGAATACGTATATAAAGATTTGATAACCCTTCCACATCTTCAAAATATTCATCGTTAGAGTAATGTATATCATAATTCGTAACACCGTTATCAAGATAATAGCTGAACAATCCCATATTCGGATTTACAAGAACACTTTTATTATCCGTAAACTCCTTGATGTTTTTTTGATTTTTTTCTCCTGCGCTGTCAAGCCTGTATAAAATTGTTGACAGCTCCGCAACTGTAATTGATTTATGCGGATTAAATTTTTCGGCGTCGGAAATCATTCCTATTTTATATGCTTTCTGCAAGCCGTCCGCTTGCTCGCCGCTCAGATCTGATATGTCAGTGAAAGATGGGTTTGATTCATTAACCTCCGGTTTATCTGATACTGATTTATTCTTAAGCAGTGCTGAAACTGCTTCTATTCTGGTAAGCTCGGAATTTACATCTGCTTTTCCCTCTAAAACTCCGTTTGCAACCGCCGAATTAATAAGCTCACACCTGAAATCATCTCCCCAAAGCTTATTATCATCATCGCAGATATTCAGGTTATTGAATCTGAATAAAACCGCTGCCGCATCAGCAAAGGTAACATTTCTGTCCGGGGTAATATCAACACTCCCCAGAAAGCCCTTTTCCGTCAGATATGAAATCGCCCCATCTGCCCAGTGACCGCTCTGCGCATCGCTTTTTTTCGTCTTATCATAAACGTCAAGCACTAAAACTGCTTTTTCTTCAAACAGCGGAATATTGCCCTCAACAGTATATATTCCCTCCGCTGTAAAATCGTATTTTCCCCAATTAACTTTAAAATCCGTTTCTTTTCCGTCGTTTAAAAATACATGCACGGTCTCCGGCAAAGAAATTTCCTCATCCATGGCAATTCTGAAATATTCTTTTTCTGTTTTTTTAATTTCCGCATTACTTGTCCTGCTTATAAAATCACCTAAAAATTCAATTTCATCTATTCTGAATTGATTCTTTTTTAAATTTGCTTCGTTGATTACCAGCCTGAACCTCTGCGATTTGTTTTTACCGGGAAAATAAATTGTTCTTTTCTCAGCCTTTGACGGATCGTTTTTATCCCACTTCAAAACAACTCCGGATTGCACGTTCGTCCATTTCCCGTTGACATAAGCCTGAATATCTATATTTGTTACACCCATATCCATTCCCATTGAAGTATATATATTTACCGTATCAGGGCTTACAATGTAATTTACAAAATCGAATTCTATATAATACGGAAATTTATTTGACTCAACATCTCCTGAAAGCATTGGGGTCAGAACATTTTCATCTTTTATCATTTCAATACCTGTCTCAGCTTCAGACTCAGGTATATCAGTGCTTACAACCGCACTTTTTACAATATTTCTGTCAGCTTCGGCAAACGCAAAATCAGGGAAAGCGGTAAATAAAAACGATATTGCGCTGATAAAGCCAAGGACTTTTTTATTCATATTCTTCTCCTTCTTTAATCATTCAGACAGCATATAATTTTAGCGGTCTCTGCCCTCGTTGCAAAAGATTCAGGATTAAACTCATTGCCATAGCCTGAAATAATACCGAGACTCTTTAAGGCATAAACGGCCTCCCTTGCATACCCGCTTATATCAGCGTCATCCGCAAAAGGATTTTCGTAATCAGCCTGCGGCTTATTCTTCATCGCCCTGTAAATCATAACGGCAAGATCCTGTCTTTTTACATTAAGTCCGATTCCGAATTCCTCCTCTGAAATGCCTTTTACATATCCGCATTTATCGGCAGCGGCAATATATTTTTCACTCCAGTTTCCTTCTGCATCTTTAAATTTACTTTCAGTCTCACTGATTTCAACCTGATTCAGCATGACAAGCATTTTAACTGCTTCTTCGCGTTTTACATATTCATCCGGATAAAAATATCCGTTATCTCCGTCTACAATGCTTTTGTCCTTGAGTATTTTAATATAATCATATGCCCAATGATTTTTATCTATATCGGCAAACACAGGCTTGTTTTCGGGTATAACAGAAATCCTGCCTCCCGTATCGCCTGCCGGTCTTCTGCCGCCTCCGCCGCCTCCGCCTCCGGAGCTGCCGCCTGTTTTCTGCTTAACGGCTGCATTTAAAGCATAGTCCTTTTTTGAGCCGTCTTCGGCAACAACACTTACTTTATTTATTCTGCTCAGATCTAAGCTTGTTGTTCCGCTGATGATCTCTGTATTATTATAATACAGCCTTGCATTTTCCGACAGTGTAAATACCGGCACCCTGCCCTGCAGGCTGCTTCCCGGCGGCAATTCAATTTCTATGCTGTCTGAAGTGATTTTTCCGTTTACTCCGTCAATTCTGAACATAACAATATCATTCTCCGAATCTGCGTCCCTGAAAATAAACTCAGCCTTCAAATCCTTGATTTCTACAGTATAATTACCGTAATCGGTTAAATCACTGACATTGATTTCATCCGAAAATTCACCGTCATCCGAAATATTTATACCGGCCTTTTTCACCTCTGTGCCCTCAAACAAAATTGAAGCTGTAATTCCGGCATTGCCGTCTTCAAAAATTTTACCCTTTAGCTTCAGAACCTTGCTGTTCGCGTCAAAAACAACATTTAAATTTTCTTCTTTTTTTACTTCATCAGCCAGCCTGTTCAGTTCATTGAGAAATGCCGTCCTCAGTTCTGCCTCGGGAATTAAATTAATCTGCTCCTGCGCCGCCGTATAATCCGAATATTTTTTTGTTTTCTCAAATTCCGATATTAAAGCCTTAATATTGCGATACGGAATTACCCCGTATAAATTCACATCATTAATTGTGTAACCGGCTTCTGCGCCCGTTACGGCTAAAACAACATTTTTTGCAATAAAAGCAGGATTGATTTTAACGTCTGCAGCATTATTATTGAAGTTAAGACTTATATTGTCCGTAAAATGAACAGTGCCGTTGTCATCAGAATATCCCAATTTAATTGATGATATTTTTTTATCGAAGCTAAAGAGCTCCAAGGCTGTGATTTCACAATAATTTCTCAAATCAAAGCATATTTCTTCATAATCGTTTTCTGTTGCCGGAGTCACTCTGCCCGATTTCCACACAGTTGTTTCGTCTCCGTCAAATATGTATTTATACATATCCTCCGAAATAATTTCATTATTAATATTTTCGGGGAAATCGGGAGCTTCTGCCGGAGTACCGTAAATCATAATATCACTTATTCTGAAATGATTCCATTCAAAATATGTTTCCTTAATAACAAATCTGATTCCGCTTATAACCTTACCAATATCAATTCTGTCAAGCTCAAACGAATCCGTTCCTTTTCCGTTCGGCCTGTCAAACCGGAAGGCATCTTCAAATTCTATCCATTTTCCGTTTTCCTGATATTCAATATTCATTTTTTTAACACCTGTGGACGGTGCAAACAGGCTTATCATTTCTATTGCATTTACATAAAAATATTTATTCCTGAAATCAAAAGTAATTACCGCCGGATTTTCCTCCGTAATTTTACAATCGCTTCTGAATTCCGTTGCAAATTCCTTATCCGTCAAGTCCTTCACACCGCCGTGAATGAAGGTAAGGTTTGTTGAAATATCCGCTTCACTGACAATATCCTTTATTTTTTCACCGCTGCCGCCAATACCGTATGCGGCGAACTCCTGTATTCGTATGGTTTCCCAGGTTGCTTTAACCTCAGTAAGCTTTATTCTTATACGGCTTGAAATAATGTGCTTATCAAGCTTTACCCTCGCCTTTATTACATCTCCGTCAGCTTCTGACCAATTAACCGAAACCTCCTCTTTTTCATCGGACCATTTTCCTTCTTTATCGTCAAAACCGCATACTTCAAATTTTGAAATGCTCTGATTAGGCTGCAGACCTCTGTTACATGCCATATCAAATTCCGTAACTTCAGATATATTACCGTTAAAAATAACATCTATATAGGAGTTCTCATCCAAAACACCACCCGGTACGTTTAAAATTACAGGCTCATTATATTCACCGTCATGCAATCTTCCCATGTTGGAATTATCTATATTATAAGCACTCATTTTTGTATAGTAACGAGCATCGAGCTTTTTTATGTTCTCAACGGGTATTTCCGGTGAATTTGTTGTATCAGCTCCGGTATCTTCTCCATACACAGGAAAAAGATTAATATTTACCAGCATTATTATACATACCAATAATTGTGTAAAACCGCTTTTTCTCATAATTAAATTCCTTTCTGTTTCGGTGACGGCTCAGAGGCTTGATTTAAATAAAAAAGCATTAATTTAATCCTTTGTAATTTTATTCCGGTTACTTCAGAATACTGATTAAAACAGGCTGTAAGGTTTTATTCAGGATAAGCAGCTTGACGGCACCGCCGTTTTGTGCATAAACGGAAGGCTCATAGCCCTGTGCAGCGTCCTCCTTTGAAATATAACCTCCGGAAACATTCACCATCCGCCCTGTATTATCATAATAACACAAAAAACAATAAACATCATCCGTCAGACTGCTTATATCGATTTTTGCAGTTATTTCACCCTCATTTAAGCTTTCCGCCGGCGTGTTATTATGGTAAAACGAAACAGAAGCACTCATTTCCGATTCTCCGTACAGGATAATGTCACTTAATCTGAAATGTGACCATTCATAATAAGTATCCTTAATTATAAATCTTATACCGTTTGTTACAGCATTAACCGGCAGTCTGTCAATTTCAAAATTTGTACTTCCCTTACCTTCTCCGCGGGTGAAATTAATCGTATCTCCGAGTTTTGTCCAAGCATTGTTCACCTTATATTCTATATCCATTTCTTTTATTCCGGCGTTTCTCGCAAAAAGCGTTATCATTTCCATATCGGTTATACGATAATAATTATTCCCGAAATCAAAGGATACCATAGCCGGATTTTCCTTTGTCGGCTTTGCTCCGTTAACAACTGTTTCTGATGCAAAATTGCTGTCTGTAATTTTGTCTTCTCCGCCGAAGCTTGACGTTACGGCTGCATTTCCCGCGATATTTTCTATTTTTTCACCTGTCAGACTTCCAAACGCGGCTAATTCCTCCAGCCTGAAATTATTCCATGTCGTGTTAGCATCCCTTATATATACACGTATTCTGCTTGCTTTCACCGGCGTTTTTAAAGTAACATATGCCTTTCTCGCATTGCCGTCCTGAATTGCATAGCTAAGCCCGTATTCCTCGGCAGGGGTTGAAAACCACTTATGAGCTTTTTCGTCATACCCCAGAACACCTATCGCAGTAACACCCTGATCATTAAGCAATCCCTCATTGCAAGCAATTTCCAAAGAATTTACATCCGCAATATAACCGTTAAAATAAATATCTATATATGAATTCTCATTTATCGGAGTATTTGCGGTGCTTACCACAACAGCTCCTTCATATGAACCGTCCTTCAGTTTATCCATATCGTCATGACCTCTTTCAAGGGGCATGTTTGTAAAGCTTCTCGCATCAAGCCTTGTTCCGCTGAGCACCGGTGTTTTTTCGTAGATAAAAATATCACTCAGTCTGAAATGTGACCAGTCATAATAAACATCCTTAATTAAAATTCTAAGTGCAGTCGTTGTAATATTAACCGGAATCCTGTCAATTTCAAAATTTGTGCTTCCCTTACCTTCTCCGCGGGTAAAATTAATCGTATCTCCGAGCTTTGCCCAGGTATTATTTTCTTTATACTCTATATCCATGGATTTAATTCCGGCATTTCTTGCAAAAAGCGTTACCATCTCCATATCGGAAATACTATAATAATAACCAAAATCAAAGGTTATAACAGCAGGCTCTGACTCCGTTGGCTTCACACCCTCAACAATAGCCTCGCTGGCAAATTTCCCGTCTGTAATCCGGCTCACGCCGTCAAAGCTTGCCGTTACGCTTGCTTTCTTTGTAAGGCTGTTAATATCTTCCCCTGAAAGGCTTCCGAAGGCTGCAAGCTCCTCAAGTCTGAAATTGCTCCATTTCGTGTTAGCCTCTCTTATATATACTCGTATTCTGCTTGCCTTTATTGTGCTTTTTAAAGTGACATGCGCTTTTTTTACTCCTGCCTCAGCTATATATTCAGGGGTATATTCGTCGGGCAGCTCATTCCAGCGCTGAGTATTGTCATCATATCCGAGAACCGCTATCCCGGTTACTCCCTGAGCGTCAAACAAGCTTTCATTGCATGCGATTTCCAAAGCGTTTACATTCGCAATATAACCGTTAAAATAAATATCTATATATGAATTCTCATTTATCGGAGTATTGACGGTGCTTACCACAACAGCTCCTTCATATGAACCGTCCTTCAATTTATCCATGTCGTCATGACCGCTTTCAAGCGGCATGCTTGTAAAGCTTCTCGCATCAAGTCTTGTATCCGCCGCCAAAGCCGTAAAACTGCCTGACCACACGAATAATACTGCCGTAACCAATAAACCTATCAAACTAACCTTTTTCATAATAAAGCTCCTCTCATATTATTACCTGTACACAATTATATCTCTTTCACGCCCCCAAACCATTGTCACAAAAATTTTATCACCTTCCTTTATTTTTTCGTCCCGGATATCTGTATTCTCTGATGTATTTTCCGAACTGTCAAACAAATATATGTTTTGAACACTTCCGGCAAACATATTCCTGCTGCTCCCGTTGATATTCACCTTAATATACGAATCACCCTTTTCCTCAATCAAACCGTATATAAACAGCATTGATTTACTTACAAAGGGATATATAAGGCCTGCCCACTCAGCAGAATCTTCATAATCATCACTGCCCTGACGTGCAAAAAATTCATCATCGCTCACATCAAGCATGACTCTGTAGGATTGTATAATGCCCGAGCTTTCATTTATCTGTAAAATATCACCGGGCTTTATCTGATCTGCCGTAATATTCCTTATAACCGGCACAATGGTGCTCGGTTCAGATAACCAGGTCTTTGCCTTTTGATCGCCGCTTAAGAAAGTAAGCTTTTGTTTATTTCCGTTTATCATTCCTCCAATCCTTATAGTCATTTCATCATCAGCATTTAATGCCTCTGAAATATCCTCAACCACAAATACCGCACCTTCGGAGGATACATTTCCCTGGGACGCATCCTTCATTTTTATAAGGGCAATGCCGGCATTGTATTCATCGTCAACTTCATAAAGCTCACATTCAAAGTCTTCGTTCATGCTTATATCCTGCAGCGCTTTGATGCTGTATACCTCATCGTCCGATGCATCAACCGGCACAATAAAAACCTTTGATGTTTTCGGGAGATAATACATATCGCTGAGTATAACATTGCCTCTTTTTTTATAGGTTCTGTTGCGGACAAAATTAAATGTATTCTTCTCTCCCCGTTTTTCAAATTCAAGGGGCACAGGAAGGTTAATCCGGCTTATTTGTCCGTCCTTGTTAAAATTCACTTTAACCAGCCTTCCCGTTACCGTATCCGGACTGCTTATTATATTTTCCGCTCCGTATAATAATCGTTTCCCGTCCTCATACACAGCGGCCCTGCTGCTTATTTCTTTTCTGCACAGCCCCACGCCGTCTAAAAGAAGCTTAGCTTCAGGTGTTTCCTCAGCATTGTCTTTTCGCATAATTTTAGATATATAAGCATATTCCGGCTTGCTGCCTATGTCATATTTATCATACGTCAGGATATTTCCGTTGACATCCGTATAAAAGGAACCGGACTGTTTATTATATTCATCTGCCGTGAACAAGCTGTTTTTATTTATAAGATAGCTTTCTCCGTTTAAATTCAATTCAGTATCAGATATTTTAGCTGCATTTCCCGAAATGACATCGTTTAAAAGCAGGAATTCATACGGCTCTGTTCTGTCTTCATTTAAATCCTCCGTCTGCTGACCCTTATTCAATTTTATACCGATAATATCATTATATTTTATATCTTCATATTCGGCAGATCTTCCGTCTTTATATATAAATTTGTCAGATGCGGTTAATTTAAGCTGCTTACCGTTTAGTTTATCATAGATTATGTTATTGTTTAAATCAATTGATTTTACCTGGATATATGTATATTCCTCACAAAATATAAAATCATATTCCCCGTCCTTATTGTTGTCGAGCAGAATATAGACAGCCTCCGGATTCCTTAAATCCTCGTTTTTTACAAGCTCAGTTTCCAGTCCGGCATAATACCTGTCATTGTAAAAAAACACTGCATTCTGTGATAATGAATATCTTTTAAGGCCTCCTGCCGAACCTTCATAAATTATTTCTTCTTTACCGGAGCTGTCCCTTATTTCGCTTCCGTCAAGCCTTACAGTATCATTAAATCTTGTTTTTTCTATATGGATAACTTCATCATCCTTATTAATATACGCCTTTACATTATACCCCAAAGAACCGTTCAGACTGTCGTCACACCCATATATATTACCGTTTATACCGATTGAACCGATAAGTGATGAAGCGGAGTAAAGAGACGTTTTATTTGTCGAGGTAATTATTCCTTCAATTCTTTTAATTTTAAAGACCTTATCCAGCAGGGAATAATTTTTCATCACCTCATAATCAGCCTTGCCGTCGCTTGTAAACCGAGCTCCGACCAAATCTGCATTTAACGCATTATTCAGAAAGGTCACCATATCATAGCCTGTTAATGTTTTACCGGCGTCAAACAAACCGCCTTTTATAATACCGGCATCAATGGCAGCTTGTACATATCCGGCAGGATAGCCTCCCTTCATTTTTGCAAATTCCTCATATCCGCAAACGACCGTGAGCATTTTAATAAATTCCGCTTGTGTAACATGCTTATCGGGCTTGAATAAATCCCCGTATCCGCTGACAATTCCCAAAGCATATGCAGTCTCTATATATTCCGCATCCGGATGCTCAATCGGAAGGTCTTTAAACAGCCCCTTGACATTCACAATGTCATATCCGCTTAATTTTACAACCGCGGTCACGGCTTCACTTCGTTTAACAAAAAGCTCAGGATCAAAATTCTCCTGCAAAATATCAAGCTTATTCAGAAAGCTTAATTTTTCTTCAATCGCCTTTTCATTTCCCGTCATATCGTCTGCAAGCACTGAAAAACCAAGTAAATTTGCAAGCAAAACAAACAAGCACATAATGCTTACCGCCTTTTTAGTGTTTGTATTCACGGCTTAAAATCCCCCTTATTTCTTTTTAAAGCAATTATCCCGAAAAACCTTTGGCGTTTCTCCGTAATATTCCTTGAACTGTTTAATAAAATAAGCATAATCCGTATAACCCAATACATAGGCTATATCACTTATCTGATTCTGCGGAACCCTCAGCATTTCAGCTGCCCTTTCCATTTTCATTTTCAGAACATAATCATGCATGCTTATTCCCGTATAATTTTTATAAAGCTTACCTAAATAGTTTGTTGAATAACCAAAATGCTCAGCTATCCTCTTGATGGACATTTTTTTGCTCAGGTTTTCCCTGATATATTTATTGACCTGTTCAACAATGTAAACTAATTCTTCCCTTGATTCCTCATCGGTATCAGCTTCAGCCGGCGCGCTGCCGGACAGCCTGCTTACGGCCTTTTGCATTGTTGCCAGAAGATCCTCTTTTCTGAAGGGCTTTAAGATATATCCGCACGCATCTACATCAATAGCTGCCTTTGCATATTCAAACTCCTCAATGCTTGTCAGAAAAATAATCTGTACTCTTTTGTCAAATTCCCTTACTCGTTTTGCCATTTCAACACCGGACATAACGGGCATTTTTATATCAAGCAGCAAAATATCGAAGCTGCTGAGCTGAAATTTCTGCAGTCCCATTTGTCCGTTTACAGCTGTAGCTTTTACTTCAATTCCGTATTTTCCCCATTCTATGTTTTCCTTTAAATTTTCCAAAACATAATTTTCATCATCACATATCAGTAACTTATACATGGACCGGGTACCCCTTTCTAAATTTCTTCATCGGAAAATTCCGTTTCATAGGGTAAACTTAAAATAATTTCTGTTCCCTTCCCGTATTCACTTCTGCATTGAATATTGTATTTGGGGTCAGAATATCTCAGCCTTATCCTGTTGCTGATATTATAAAGTCCGTAACCGCCGCTTTTTGTTTTAAACTCAAATAAGCTTTCCGCTTGTTTTTCGGTCATGCCAACGCCATTGTCCTTAATAGATATTATGAACATATCATTTTTAATCTCAGCAATAATTTCAATTGTTATTTTCCCGTCTATCATTGCATGCTTAATTGCATTTTCCACAATCGGCTGCACAATAAAATTCGGAGTTAAACACTCAAGTACATCATCTTCAAATTTATATATTTTTTTCACAGCCTTCGGCCTTTGTATATCAATAATATCAAAATAACTGTTCAGAACCTCAATTTCATCACCGAATGTATTAAATTTATTTTCTTTTGATAAAGCACATCTGTAAAATTTTGACGTCTTATCAGCTATTTTAACAATATCATCGGTTTTTGAAGCTGACGCGAGCTGAGAAATTATGCCGAAAATATTATACATAAAATGAGGATTAATTTTTGCCTGCAGCATCTGCAGCTGTGCATCCTGTTTTTGAATCATTACCTCATAAACATCGTTTATCAGATGCTTTGTACATTGTGCAAATGTGTTAAGCGCACTGCTTATAGCCGCAAATTCATCATCACCGCGTTTCTCAATTACGTAATCATAATTCCCCTTGGTAAATTCCTTGATGCCATCGTTTATCACCCTGATGTTTTCATACAGCAGTTTTTTCAAAAACAAGCTGATAACCGTAGTAATAACAAAGAAAACCAAAGCTATAAGCAGAACATTTCTTAATACGGAATCCATGCCGCTGTTTATATTCCTGCTGGGCACATTTATTGTAAGCAGATAATTCATTGAAATGTCTTTATCAGCCTTTAAATATTTAACCTTTTCCTTATCAGTATTTTCCGAGCGGAAAACTACAGCTCCGCTGTCCGAAATGATTTTGTAATTTACAGACTGGTGAAACTGCTCCGGCAGAGAGTCTCCGAAAAGCTCATCCATATCGACAACAATTCTGAGAAACCCGCTTTCCCGCATACCCGAAAAATCAATCAGCTTAGCAATCAAGGAAATATTATTCCTTTCAATATCGTCCTCAACCTGTGAAAACATAATATATTGATTTGAATTTAAAAGCTCTTTACAGTAAGGCTTGTCTTTTATCCTGTCGGCATGAAATACTTCAAATCTGTTGCTGCTCTTATATGTTTCATCTTTATCCGTATAATAGTATTCGGGGATAGTATTATTATTTAAATACAGCTCCATTGAAACCTTAAGCTTTGTTAAAACCATAGCGGTATTTCCCTTAGTCAAAATGTAGTCATTCAATATATTCTGTCTATCAATTCCGCTGTATTCCCTCAGCAGAGAGTAATGAAAATACCTGTCAAACACGAATAGGTTGGTCATCTTCTCCAATTCGCTGATTTTATCCGACATATCCTTTGACATCTGCTCTGCTATATCGTTTACAACAGCTGCATAATTATCTGTCGTAACATTATTAAGCATAACAAATACACTTCCGCCGATACCTATTACACAAATTAAATTAATAAGTATAAATATTACGATAAGCTTAGTTCCGTAGCTTTTGAAAATATTCTTTCGTTTCACAAAACCATCTCCTGTTTTATTTTACGTAACCATTATAGCATAAACTTATCGTAAAGTCACCATATAAATTTATTCTGCCAGTTTTTCCTTGTTTTCTTTCCACACCTTCTCTTCGGCAGCGAGCAATTTATCCATTCCTGCTTTATCGGTATCATTAATCAGCTGATTCAGGATTTCTTCTACCTCTTGTGAAGAAGCTGCAAAAATCATTTTGGCTCTTGCCTCTTTATGGAGGTCTTTTATTGTCTGATATATTATACCTTCGTCTGTGCTTGAACCGGGAATAATATTTGAATACTCTGTTATATCCTTTGCATACGGCCATATGTTAGTAAGCTGCTGCTTCTTTCCCCAGGAACGTTTATCCTCCGGGCTGTGCTGATCAACATAAATGCCGCATCCGTCCATCCATGTATTTCCCAGCCCGACACCTGAGCCGTTACCCATAAGCTCTTTCATAGGTTCATCGGCTGAGTACCATTTTTCGTTTAAAATCGGATACCCCTCAGGAGTTACATCATCATAATATATTCCCTTCGGTCCGTAGCAGAACAGCCGTTGTCCCTCCGGTGAGAACAGCCAGTCAAAATAGGCATATATCCCTTCGGGATTTTCGGCATCCTTAGTAATTAAAAGCTCTGTCCAGCCCAGCCTGTCATAGCCCTGTGAATATACCTTTTCACGGCTTAGCCCCTCCTTCATAAGCGGCTTTATGGAAATCCAGTCCCCGCCTGTCTTTTTAAGCTCTTCCCTCGTGTCTTCACATACACCTATGGCACTTGATATTACTGCAACCTTACCTGTGCTCAGCTTTTCCTTAACCTGATCTGAGGTTTGAGAAAATACGTCCTGTGTCATTAATCCTTCACTGTATAATTTATTAAGATAAATCATAGTCTCTTTATAGGCCGGGTGCTTAAAAACAGACTTTAGCTTCCCATTCTCCGGATATGAAAAATAGTCCAGATGGTCCGGCGGGAAGTCTTCTGCCATGCCTGCCATAACATATCTCTCACCCTGAAAGGTGTCTGTTGTTTCATACGGTACGACATTCGGATATTTTTCTTTTACCATTTTTAAATATCTGTACAAATCATCAAAGCTTTCAAGCTTCGGGCTGCCGAGCTCTTCGTAATACTTTGTATTTATAACCCATCCGTTATTGCCGTTAGGACTGTCGCCGATATTTGCCCAGTTCGGAATTTCATAATTCTTTCCGTCCGCATACTTCATCATATTTAAAATACCTTTTTCATTAAGCTTTCCGCTCATATATGTATACTTTTCCATATAATCGTTCAGCGGCACGACTTTACCGGCACTTATCAGTCTATCCGTATCCTGACCCCTCAGCATTGTCATTACATCCGGGAATTCATCTGAAACTATCATAGTTGCTAACTTCTCAGCCGATGCACCGCCCGGATCCATGTATTTAACTGTCACTTTTTTATTATCCTTAACCCATTTTTCAAGCAAGCTTGTATCTGCCCACGGAGTTGAGGCAGCAACATCCGAGTTGTTGTACCATGAAAATGTCAGCTCATCTTCCCCAAACCTGAAGTCTTCCGATTTTCTTGTTTCTTTTTCATTTTCCCCGCATCCTGATACGGCTGCAATTAAAACCATTACAGCAGCCAGCATCGCTTTCGTTGTTAGTTTTTTCATAAAAATCCTCCATTCTCCGTCCTGAGACGGTATTAATTCCAATGCGAAAAGAAGCAATTAACGTGTATGCCGGCTCCTATTCCTTGATTGAACCAAGCATTACACCGCTTGCAAAATATTTTTGTACAAACGGATATATAGCCGCAATAGGTATTACTGATACCATCATAGTGGCTGATGATAACGAACGTGTACTTATCATTTTGTCTCCAAGCTGTTCCGCAGCAGTAGATGACATCTGAGCCATAAGCTGACTTGCAGCGTTCGTATTTAAAATTTGCCTTAATAATGTCGGAAGCGGCATCAGCTTAGGGTCCGTTATATAAATTGCGCCGTCAAACCATGCATTCCATTGATTCACTGCCGTGAATAATGCAAGTGTCGCAACAACCGGCTTTGAAACAGGAAGTACAATACTGAAAAATATCCTGTATTCTCCCGCGCCGTCTATTTTTGCAGCTTCTATCAGCCCGTTTGATAAATTATCAAAAAAAGTTCTGAATATTATCATGTTCCAGACAGAAAATAATGACGGAATAACAAAAACCCAGAAGCTGTTCACAAGATGAAGTGTTCTCATCAATATATAAGCAGGTATCAATCCGGCATTTAAATACATCGTCACTGTGCAGAATTTAGAATATGCTCTTCTGAATTTTAATTTTCGTCTTGATAATCCATATGCAAATATTGCTGTAAAAATTGTTGAAAAGAAGGTCGTTATAACAGTTCTGAGTACTGTTATATTAAATGCTCCAAGCAGTCTTTTATCAGCAAAAACCTTTGCATAATTATCAAATGTGAATTCCCTTGTATAAAATGTCAGACCCCCGCGCATAGTATCTGAACTGCTGTTAAATGATATGACTATTAAATTCCAGAACGGATATATAATAGTAAGTGATAGTAAAATCAGTACTATATAAGCAACAGCCTGCAAAATGATATCCGATTTTGATTGTACTTTCATATTTATATTCCGAACTCCCTTCACCAATGCCGTTTGGAGAAAGAGAAGCAAGCAGATTGCCGATAGAGGCGACGACGACGTATGTTTATACTTCAAGTCGCTGATGTCGGTGAGATGCGCCGCTTATCTTTTTCCAAACTTGACTCCTATTCTGTCTGCTATACTCAAAGCTTTTCATTACCATAAGCTATTTTCAGTTAAGCTCTTTGAAATACCGTTGGCTACAAAAAGCATAATTATACTTACGACGGATTTAAACAGACCTACCGCCGTTCCGTAGGAATATCTCTGAAGCTTGATACCGTATCTGTAAACGTATGTGTCCAGAACATCTCCGACTTCCAGCAAAATAGAGTTTTCACCGTTGTTTGTCAACAATAAGATATCATCAAAGCCTGCGTTCAGTATCTGCGAAACATTCATTATAAGCATTATTACTATCTGCGGCACAATACACGGAAGCGTTACAACAAACATCTGCTTGAATCTTGTTGCACCGTCTACCGATGCTGCCTCATAAAGCTCAGGGTTAATACCGGCTATTGCCGCAATAAATATTATTGCATTGAAGCCTACGGTTTTCCATACATTTGCCGCAACCAGTATTGTCCGAAAATACTTTGGTTCAGACAAGAAGTTTACCGGCTTATCAATCCATCCGAGTTTCAGAGCAATATTATTTAATGTACCTCCGTCAACCGCCATCATACTGCTTATCATTCCCGCAACAACAACCCATGAAATAAAATGCGGAAGATATGTAACCGTCTGTATGGCTTTTCTCGTCTTCTGCTGTCTTATTTCATTAAACAGCAAAGCTAAAATGATCGGGGCAGGGAAACCGAAAAGTAATTTTAACAGGCTTATACAAAGGGTATTTTTCATAAGTCTGAAAAACTGATCCCCGCTGAAAAATTGAATAAAATGCTTAAATCCGACCCAGTGACTTCCAAAGACCCCCTGATATAAATCAAAATCCTGAAATGCTATTACCAATCCCGCAAGAGGTATGTACGAAAATATCACCAGATAAATTATTCCGGGAACAACCATTGATTGAAGAGTCATCTGTTGCTTAAGTTTTTCAAAATTATATTTTCCCCTTGTTTTAATCTGAATCTGTGCAGCGGCACGCATATTTGTTCCTCCCGTTTTATTTATGTTCCGCTTAAAGTATAAAAAAAAACAGTAATAAAGTCAATGTAAAAATCAATCAAAAACAGTAAAAATCAATGATTAAAATAACCGCGCACAAAAAAAACACAAGAATCTATATATATTTAATTATACCATGCCTAAGGGTGGAAGAACGTTCAATATTTTAATTAAAAAAACACAAGGGGACGGTTCTCTTGTGTTCATTTTTTGTTATTCCTCAAATATATTAATTATTCTTTTTTTCTTACGGCGGGCATAACTCAGGGTTTTCGCGGCACCGCCCCAATCATGTGATATATATGCAACAATAACATCTGCACTTCTTACCATCCATTCATTCCGTTTCAGAATAGCAAACCTCATAGGTACATTCTCAAGCGGCGGATACTCCGAGCAGTCATATAAATCCTTATCAAAGCCGCGGTTAATATAAGGCACCACAAGAACAGATTCTATGTGCGGATATTTTTCTTTAAGCGATTTAACCGTATGCGCTGCCATCAGGTCAAAACTCCCGTAGCCGCCGAGCAAAAATTCATCTGCGCCTTGTTTAATCAAGTCTTCGATTATAGTATATAAGCTTTCCCGTATTTCATCAGAATATTGTACATTTCCGTGTCCGCAAAAGCTTACGACCATAGATAATCACTCCTTAGTATAACTATAACAC
>JAGBHE010000050.1 GCA_017935675.1 Clostridia bacterium
ATTTGCAATCATTTTAACATTTGTAAAATTCTCAATATCCCAACCCATCATCATTTTCACATTGCCCCATACATCGCCCGCCTTCGAATTGTATTCAAGGCTGTTTGCCTTAACGTAAAAGGTAAGCGTATATACAGCTGCGGCATCAAATACGCCGCTGTAGCCTGCGTTTTCTATTTCTATGCTGTCCTGAGAATTGGAAGTTGAATGTACTATATGCAGTGAGCTTTTTCCGCTGTATGCTTCGTCCTCCGACACTGCTGCCGACACCTTGGACCCATCGTATTCCACCATCTTTCCTTCATACCAGCTTGTTACTGTCCAGTCCTTAATCTTCGGAGCTTTCTCTCCGTATACCGTAGCTGCAGAAAAACTCATAGCAGTTACAATCATAATAGTTGCCATAAACCAAGAAATTAATTTTTTCATTTAAAATTCCTCCTATTTAATTACTATAAATTCCTGTACGGCAGAATAATCTATTTTGACGATTACATAATCATCAGTCTTAATATCCACCGTTGTCCCTTTTGTCACTCTGTTTTCTTCGCTGTCATAAATCAGCACCGGCGTCTGTTCCGAAGTTTTAAGAACCTTTTCCGTGCCACAGTTTATTTTCATTCTGCCGTCATGCGGATTATTTGCCGTTACAATACCTCTTATTATAAACGAGGACTGATGCAGATCTGCTGTGTCAAGCAGTTCTCTGTTATCGGACTGTGTATAATACTGCTTGATATAATCGGCTTCTCCGAGCAAATTCGTATGTATGCCTATAACATCTCCCGGAATGATTTTTTTATCATTTTGAGATTCATGAAGTATGATTGGCAAGTTGCGGTATGCGCTCATATACCCAATTATCTGCTTTGCCTCTGTTCCGTCCGATGCCAGCGCCCAGCCGACAGACGTTACAACAAAAAGATTGTTACTCCGTGCGGACGTTTCAATTTCACTTTCATTTTCTGTTATCATAAGCATATCTGTAAAACCGTATTCATCCGGATTGTATGCGCAATATTCATACTGCGTATCCTGTCTGAGATATGTAACTCCTTTCACATTATAATCCTCTTCATCTTTCGGATTCTCCCTAATCACCCATACAAGTGCGTCCGATTCGAGAAATGTCTTTGATGACAGCGAATAATTATCTCTTCTGAAAATCCCGTTTTTTAAGCCGGTGCTTGTCAGCCGTTCATCGCTGCCGTCCTCAAGCGCTGTTTCAATTCTGCTGATTTTACCTTCACTGTTCAGTACATAGCCTATAACCGCCGTACCTGTGGTATTAATATCGTTGCCTATCTCCCCATATACCTTTTCGGCTGAAATGCGGTGTCCGCCGTTCAAGGCAATCTTATCCGCCGTATCAAGCGTTTCCCATTTACCCTCCGATGTAAACAGCTTTATCTGATATGTTTCCTCCATCCCGTCTTTCATACCCATCTTCTGTGCAACGGCATAATTAAGCTTTGATTCACTGCGTTCCGCAAATGCAATCCGCTCCATATCATCAAAATACAGTCTGTAGGTTTCACCGGGTTTAAGCTCAGCATACTCTTTATCATTGTACTTCTCCGCATTCTGCATAACCTGTGCAATATCGTATGTACCGCTTTCTGTTGTAATCCGCTTTTCCGCCGTATCTGCCGAAATAATTTTTTCGGTTTTTGACAAATCCGATGCAATTATTGTGATATACTCCTTTTCGTCTTTCGATTTTTCGACACGCAGGACATCACCGTAATTTAAATCTTCGAAAGAAGCTTTTTTACCGTTTTTGATTATATAAAGTCTTTCGCTGTCGTTGTCATTAAGATTTAATACCGACATTGCCGTATCATATGTGTATTTGTTCGATATAGTTTTATCAATTTTTGAAACATAATCGACCACCATTGTTTGTGTATCGGTTATCATAGCCACATCATAGATTTTATCATCGTTATTATCGATTAACAAAACTCTGCCCTCCTGCGGCATAAAATCCGTTTTTTCATATCCGGAATAGACTGTCCCATTATAAATAACGGAAATTACAGGGCTCAAATTTTCCCTACGCTCCCTATCACCATCTTTCTGCCATATAAGCCTTTCAAAATCTCCGTCAATCCTCTTTATATCCTTGCCGTCAATAGTCAGCTCATTGTTTTGACTGCGTTTTGAAAGATATACAATCTCGTCACCATCATCTTTTTCCTCAACATACGCCTCAACGGAATAGCCCAAAAAATCTTTTCCGTCACCGTAATACTGTTCGCCGTCAATAGAAATCATATCTGCCACGGGATGAATATTTTCTCTCAGTCCCGTTATTTCGTCCGCATCGACAATTCCCTTGATTTTGTATATTTTTCTGTATTCATATAAAATTGTACTGTTTCCTCTTTCGTAAGTCACGGAATCATTTTTTATAGCCGCTACAGCTGCCGCATCTGCATCAATCGCATTATAAAGCAATTGCATTGCCTGATGTCTGAAAATTGCACCGTCTCCTATATCACCGCAGCCGTCCAGCAATCCAAGCTCGCCTGCGGCGATAAGATATCCTAACGGCCAGCCCTCTCCGCTTTCCGCGCGTTTCCCGTATCCGAGCAAACGCACAAGCATTGTAACGGCTTCATAGCCCGTAAGCTCTGCGGTTCTGTCGATGTCATCCTTCACTATTCCGGCCTGCTTAACACGATTAAGGGCATTTTCATCATATTCTCCGATATATCCGTTATTTTCCATAATATTGCAGATATACTGTGCAAACTCGTATTTGCAGATTTTATCAAACGGCAAATATGACGAAGAATCGTAATCGGGAACGATGTTCAGCGCATAAAGTACATTACATATTTCCTCTGAATATTCGGAACTGTCCGAAGCAGCAATCCCCGACGGTGAAACAGCAAGCATACACACCAAAATCAAACCTACAACTCTTTTAATCATTCGTCAACCCCCCCTTCCATAATTCATACATTATTTTTGCCGCTTCTGCACGAGAAGCATTGCTTTGAGGTGCAAACCCCATCCCATTGCCGTTTATTACACCGACTGTATATAATAATTTAACGCTTTCCTTTGCATATGAGGCAATTTCATTTTCATCTGGAAACTCGTTATATTGTCTTATTTCCGAGGGTCTAACCGTCAGATATTCCATTGTACGGAAGGCCATAACCGCCATATCCTGCCTTGTTATCGGCTCTCCTATACCGAATTTTTCTTTTGAAAGCCCTTGTACAAGCCCGTATTTAACCGCCGTATTTATAAACGGTGTATACCACGCTTCCCTATCAACGTCCGCAAATGCGCATTCGCCTTCTATAGGTTCAAAACCGCACAACAATACAGCAAGCTTAACAAATTCTTCTCTTGAAATATTTCTGCCCGGAGCAAAATTCCCGTTTCCGTCACCGTTTAAAATTCCGTTTTTATAAAGACATTCAACAGCTTCTTTCGCCCACGCCGTCTGCTCCATATCTCCAAACACACTTGCTTTTGCAGGTGTTACAGCCACTTCAAAGCTTGAAACCATATTCCCGCTGCCGCCTTTTGAACCGCCGCCTCCGCCGCCTCCTGCGCCGGATGTTTTCTTTTTGTCGGCACGATTCACCGCTTCAATTATCAATGCTTCCAGCTCCTCGGCTTTAAACACTGTTTTATTTCTCAGCGCCGTTACAAGATATTCGCATGCCATATTGCGTTTCGCATCGGAGAGTGAGTTCAGCTTAACTATAGTTTCTCTGCCGATACCTGTCTTGTCCGCTGTATCCGAAATCAGCCCGGCGACTCTGTCCACCCTTGCAGCTTTAATTGATTTTAATGTTTTTGCTTTCTCATACTCTTCAATAAATTTTTCACTGTCGGTATACTTTTCTTCCATCCAATCGCCGAGTGAAATATCAAGGTCTTTTCCAAACACCTTTATTCCGTTTTGCCTGTCGCCGGAATTATACAGCACAAGCCCCATGCTGCGATTCATCTGCTCCGCAATCTCATCTGCGTTTGTCCTTGTCAAGTCATATTGAATATACAAAAGATATACGGTATCGCTGCGTAAGTCTTCCGGCATTACCGAAAATGTATCTATATCGGCTCCCATTCCCTCCAATGCTTTTCGTATCTCCGTTTTATCAAAAACCGGATTAAGAATTTCGGCAATTTCCGTTTTTTCGGTTTTTCCTGTCAAAGACACCGCAGCTGCCTTTATTTCTGACAGTGCTGCATTTTTCTGTTCGCCGCCGATATAATCAAATGTTTTTTCGTCTTTTTCTCCATTTTCATTTTTTACAATAACGGTATATTTTCTGCTGTTATCGTTTGGAACTTCAAATATAAAGACGGCTTTCCCCTCATTATCGGTTTGTTCCTGAAGCAGTGCCGCTGTTTTATTAAGTTCGTTCCCTTCGATATCATTTTTTACCGTTCTGAAGGTTATATACGTTTCGGGTGATTCGTCTGAAACCGTCACCGTAACAAGTGTGTTCTTAGCTTCAATCTCATCAATTGACAGTGCCGACGCTGTTTCTCCAAGCATTACTGCAGCAAAAATCACCGAAGCTGCTTTTTTTATTAAAATTCTCACTTTTATATTCCGAACTCCTTTCACCAACTCTCTCATTCTTTAATCCCTCCAAGCGTCATACCTCCTATAATATGCTTTTGCAAAAATACGAATATAATCGCCGGCGGAAGAATTGACAGCGTCAGCATTATCATATAAATGTCTATAGGATAGCTTCCGCTCTTATTTCTAAAAAGAAATATCGAAATCGTATACATTTTCTTATCTGTAAGAATAAGATACGGAAACAGGAAATCTCCCCATGAAGCGTTAAAGGTTAAAATAGAAATCGTCATAATAACCGGAACACTGAGAGGAATAATAATTTTATAAAATATCTGCAAATTATTATATCCGTCTATCTGCGCCGCCTCGATATATGCTTTCGGAAGCGAATCGAAAAAGCTTTTAAAAATCAGTATATTAAAGCAGTTTGCCCCTGCCATAATCCAAAGTGCCGTATATGAATTAAGCATACTGAAGTGCAGGTATGGAAAATCGCATATTGTCATATACAAGGGTACCATACTGACTGTACCGGGTATCATCATAAGCAACACTATCATCGTAAATACTGCACGGCTTCCGCGCGGTTTAAGTCTTGACAACACATATCCGGCAAGCCCGTTCAGCACAATTGTAAATAATATCGTACCTGCCGCCAGCACAAATGTGTTTTTAAAATACAGTACATAATCAAACTTTTCCCAAACATACTTTATTTTTTCCGGATGAAATGACTGCGGAACAAGCGTGGGAGGAACTCTCAGAAACTCTTCGGTATCTTTAAATCCCGATACCAAAATCCAAAGTGCGGGAACAATCATGCAAAGCGATATTACCATAAGTATCGCAAACATAAACCAATATACTAGCTTCGTTTTCGGTTTGGACATTTCCACCTGTGTAATGAATCCGAGTTCTTTTCTTTTAGGTTTTCTTTTCATGTCTTTCTCACCTCAGTCCACTTTGCTTTCCGCATAAAAATAAAACATGGTAAGCACAATCAATATAGCGAACGTTATTGCACCTATAGCCAAAGATGTTCCGGTATTAAATTCTATAAATGCCGATTTATATCCCCAAAGCGCCATGCTCATTGAAGCCCCGTCAGGTCCGCCGCCTGTCATGGTCAGCGGTTCCGTCATTATCTGAAATACGTTTATTATCTGGCGTACCGCATTTAAAATCGTTATTCCCATAATCTGCGGCATTGTAATATGTATTATACGCTTTGTAAAGCCTGCGCCGTCTATTATAGCCGCTTCATACAACTCCTGATTAACTCCCTGCAGCGCAGCCAGGTATAATATCATCGTACTTCCGCAGCCTTTCCATGTCGACATAATAACTATAAGCGGAATTGTCAATACTGAATTTTGAAGCCAACCCTGCGGCTCTGCCCCCAATTTAAGCAAAACCGTATTCAGCAGTCCGCTGCTGTCCGGCAGATACATGTAATACCAAAGCATGGTTGCCGCAACCGTAGGAACTATTGTCGGGAAATAAATACTGAATTTAAACCATCCACTGCAATGTATCATTTCATTCAGCAAAATTGCAGTCAAAATAGGCGGAACAAATCCTATTACAAACGACCATACGACATATAAAACCGTATTCATAAGTGTTTTGAGAAATTGCGTATCTGCCAGCACTCTTTTGTAATTTTCAAAACCAACAAACATTTTCGGCGTGAATCCCTGCATTTCGTGCATAGAATACCACAAACCTATTATAATCGGTCTTACCGTAAAAAAATATATAATAATAATGGTCGGTAGCAGCAGCAGCCATGCGCCCGCATCGCGAAAAAGCATCATGCTGCCTCTTTTCCCATACTGCTTTAAGCCTGCCGTTCCCTGTACTTTTGTTTTCATAAAAAATCTCCATTCTGCCCTAAAAACAAATCCTCTTAAACCGGTGAGCCGTCCGACCAAAACACCTCACCGGTTTAAGCTGCAATTAATTTTTTTCCTTGTCCAAATAATTTACCTGATAATTGTTTGCCGCATCCTTCATCAGCTTCTCAGGGTCTGCATTTTTGTCTGTCCATACGTTCTGAATACAGCCGTCGAGCAGCGAATACAACTGCTGGCAGCTTACCGGCGGTTCCGCAATCGGCGTTACCTTATCAAAATTTTCGTAGTCCGTAAACATTTTAGGATTTATGTTGGTATATTTAGTTCTGACTTCATCTTCATACTTCTGTACCGGCGGAATATTATCCGATTTCCACATACTGTATTTTCTAATTCCTACAACATATCCTTTTTCATTTTCCATTTTATACTGAGAATCTATATTTTCTTTAACGTCATCCGTCAGTTCGGGAGTCGTTCCGTTAAACTGAAGCCATTTGAAGCAAGCGTCAATCACTTCATCCGACAAGCCGTTTTTCATTACATAAAGCTCTCCGCCTATCTGATTGAATCTTCCGGCAGGTCCTGCCGGCATACTTACTGCCGCAATATCGCTGTTTTTCATTCCGTACTGTTCAATAAGAGCATTCATCGGCGGGTCCGCTACCATCATGGCTGTACGTCCCGTTGCGAACATCTTATACATCTCATCGAAATCCAAAAGCGCATTTTCGCCGACCGCATCGTATTTCCATTTCAGGTCTTTCACAAATTGCAGTGCCGCCGTTCCCTCCGGCGTTGCAAAATCTGCTGTCCAGCTGCCGTTTTCCTGTTTTGCAAATTCTTTTGTGACGCCGTATGCCCATGCGATATTCATAAAATGCCAGCCACCGACATTGTTCATTGTCGCCATGGAAAATCCCGCTTTGCCGGTCTTTTGCTTTACTGTCTGTGCATACTGCGCAACCTGCTCCCATGTTTCGGGTATTTGCGGCGTACCGTCCTCCTTTACAAGTCCCGCCTCACGGAACAGCTTCAAATTAATCAAAAGTCCCATGGAATATGCAAACTTCGGCAAGGCATAAATTTCGCCCTTATCGTCCGATATGAGTTTAAGTATATCATCCCGCAGATAATCTGTATATTTATACTTTTTCATATATTTTGAAACATTGCTTGCATATCCCGAACGAATTATCCTTTTCATCTCCGTAATAGATGTGATATATACATCGGGAAGCTGCCCGCTCGCCGCCTTGGGAAGAAAGGTATTCAGATCAAATCCCCATTCGTCCTCCTCCACTTTAATATCGGAGTATTTTTCTTCAAATTTCTTTTTAATACTCTCCATTCTTGTGTAAGCCTCTTTGTTCCCTTCTTCAGAGGGCCAGCCGCCCACCTTAATCGTAATTTTATCCGTTGAATCATTTTTGCCATTCGACGGCGAACACCCCGCCAACGTGCCGATTGCAAGGGCAGCACTCATTGCCGCCGCCATAATTTTTTTAAATTTCATAATCAAGCCTCCAATTTTTTATCCAATTATATCATACCTTTTGCGATTCGACAATGGTCTTATTCGGACAAAGCGTGTACTATTTCGCCAAAATCAAAAAAATTATTGATATTATAATAGATTTATGATAAAATGGATATATACACATAACAACGAAAGGAAGTTACAATATGTTTTTCGCATTACAAAGAAATTTCAAGTTCCGCATAGCGGTCGCCATAATGTCGGTTATTACAATTCCTTTTGTTTCTCTGTATGTTTCCTTTAAAATTTTACTTACCGGCGACTATTCCGCAAACTCCGAGAAGTTTCATAGGCAAATGGCACAGACTGCAGACATAAAACTGACGCAAATCGAAAATTCGGTTCGGATGTATGCATTCAAATACCATTTGGGAAATGCCGCCGCGGGCAATATAAGTTTTTCAAACAACGATTTGAAAAATGCTGCAAACTATTGCCCGGATATATCCTCGTCATTGGTCTTTGATAACGGCGGTACACCGCGTTATTATAACAGCAACCATGCCCTGACGACCTTTAATCGGCTTGTATCCGACAGTGTTTTTCGCCGGTATCTTCTTTCGAAAGAAGCTGTCTGGTTCAGTGCTTACACTCCCGACGAATTTGGCCGAAAAAAACTTTTCTGGTTTTACAATACACCGATATATTCTGAAAAAAACATTCAAACCGGATATTTCACGGTTTTGATAAACAACGAAAAGTTCAATACATTTTTCAAAGTGCCTAACACTGATTATTGCCGTAACGACTCTTTTTTCCTGTATTCGGAAAATGGGGATAAAAGCATTTCCGACAAGTCAAAAGCTTCCATATATCCTCTCTCTCCGAAGCATATGTCGCTGGCAGTCTCCTCCACCGGCAGTTATATAAACGGGATTATGTTCAAACTGTTTTTACTGTTGGCTGTAATCTGGGCGGTTTTACTGGTGGTATGTATTTTCTTATCTTCAAAGATTACAAACATATTTGTTTTTGACTTGCGCAAGCTTTGTAAAAAAATAAATGCTTATACCGATTGCATTAAAGTGAGGGATGAAAAATTATGATCAAAATAATGATTGTTGACGATGAACCTCTTGTGAGAGAAAGTCTGCGCCGTACAATTGACTGGGAAAAATACGGCTGCACTGTTGCCGGCGAAGCTTCCGACGCTTTTGAGGGATTGGAAATTTACAAACAGGTTCGGCCGGACATTATTATTACGGATATAGTTATGATAGATTCAAACGGTCTGGATTTTATTTCGGATGTACGAAGCTTAAATCCAAATGTCGGAATTATTATTTTAAGCGGATATGACGATTTTAAATATGCACAGGCCGCACTGAAATATAATGTTGCCGCATATCTGCTTAAACCGGTTTCAAACGAAACGATTATTGCCGAAATATTAAAAATCAAGAAAAACATTAAAATGAGCCAAAAAATACAGACAGCTCTTTTGGCTCAATCAGACATGGTTAAAAGCGATTTTCTTTTTGAACTTTTGGGTACGGAAACAATAAATTCCGAAATATTAGAGGAGCTTTGCCACCGATATGACATTAAATTCCCGTCCGACAAATATTGCGTCGCTGTTTTTCAGGTTGATGAAACAAAAGCTTCTAATATGAGTTCTGCCTTTATAAGACTTAAAGAAATTGTAAACTATCATATTATGACAAATGCAAACTACATTTTAAGTACTGTTTCCAACAACGAGCTTGTTGTCTTATATGTATTTTCTCTTTCCTCAGATACGGATATATACAATTTTCTGAAAAACATACAAAGCGATTATAAAAATTCTTCCGACAATACCGCTTCAATAGGCGTCAGCGGAATATTTAAAAATCCGGCTATTATCAAACGTGCATACACGCAGGCAAAATCAGCACTTAATTATAAAGCAAGTTTCGGCACAAACAGCCTTATCAGCTATACGGATATTTCCACATATCCGGAACAGGCGGCACTTGAGCTTAGCAGCGACAATATAAACGAAATTATTTCCGGCATAAAACATAGAAAATCCGCAGCGGCAATTGAGACTGTTAATAATTATTTCTCTAAAATCGGTTCGCTTTGCTCCGTAGATATAAACTCCGTTAAAGAAAACATATCCGAACTTGTTATCGCCATGCTGAGCGAGCTTATTAAAAATCCGACAGCAATATCATTTATATTTAAACGAAGCTTTTCTCCTACCGTTGAACTCCAAAGGCTTGGAACACTTGATGATATACACAGCTGGATCATAACCGTTATTAAAAGCATCGATGAATACTATGACAGCTATATGCCGCTTGAATACAGTCCGGCTCTGAATAAGGCTATGCTTTATATACGTGAGCATTATTCCTCAAAAATAACTGTCGAAGACATTGCGAAAGAGCTTCTTGTCAGCACTCGTTCTTTGAGCCGGCTTTTCCTCTCCGAAACAGGGAAGCCATTTTCCGAGCATTTAAGAGAATATCGGATAAAAGCCGCAGTTCATATGCTTGAAACCACACAATATAAAATAGTGGATATAGCTGCATTGGTAGGCTACAAAAACATAAAAAATTTTTATAAATCCTTTAAAAAAATTACCGGCTGCAATCCGAGTTATTACAAGGGAAAGAAAAGCAAGGAGAATATATGAAAGAAATTTTCACCAACTTTTTAAGGCGTCATTCGCTTAAATCCGTTATAGTTGTTTATGTGCTGGTATTTTCGGGAGCTGCACTTCTGCTCCTCAATAGCGTGTCAAATTATTTCATGTCCAATATTATAATGGATAATTATTTAACAACCTATATGAATTCCATATATTCAAGCTTTGAATATATTCTGAGTGATATGATCAAAAATATAAACATCTCTTCGCTTAATATAACAACATGGCCGGAGCTTTATAATATTATTCTGAATGACGAAATCGAAAATGATGAGAAAGAAAGTCTTGTTCACCAATACACAGACGAATTTCTGAACAACCATAATATGATTGCCGCCTTGGACATCGTTACTCTCGACGGAAAAGTATATCGCAACTCCAAAAACGGCATCACACTGCCTCTGATGCCGGATTCGTTTATAACGGATATTGTGCCTGCCGAAATGTCGGTTTACAACAAACCAATTATGTGCGGAAAAGAATACTACATAGCTATAGGTACAAAATGCCGCGATTTTTACTCCGGTTTTGAAATAGGAACGCTTATTTTGTATATTCCCGAAAGCAGCTTTTACTCCGTTTATCAGGAATCAATGCTGAAAGACAGCAGTTTTTTTATACTTTCCGATGATTATGTCATTTCACACAGTGATAAATCAATGCTGGGTTCACGTCTGTTCTTTCCGCAAAATCTGCATGACAAAAGCCCTGTTGTGCTTGCCAATAATGTTATAGGAAAATACTATATCAGAGAAACTATGCTGTCTACGGATATTTCAATTGTTATAATGCTGTCGAGCGACAATCTTTACAAGGTAGTCAACAAAATGAAATCTTTTGTCTATTGCATATTTGCGGTTGTCGCATTAATATCATTGCTGACAGCATTTGCTTTTACACGCAAACTTTTGAAGCAATACCTCGGTTTAAAAGGCAGTATAACCGAATTTGCACATAATCCCCGAAAAGTAATTAAATTCAAAACCTCAAACGAGCTTGCCGAATTGGAAGAAAGCTTCAATGTTATGGCAAATATGATAAACAAAATGATAAATGACCTGACCGCTGCAAAGGAAAAACAGCGCGAAACCGAAATACGAGCACTTCAATCACAGATAAATCCGCATTTTATTTACAATGCACTTGATACAATCACCTGCATGGCAAAAATAGAAAATCAACCCCGCATTGAACAAACCTCATATTCTCTCGCAACATTTTTCAGAATAGGGCTGTCCGGAGGAGAGAGACTTATAACTCTCGAAAAAGAATTAAAACACGCAGAAAGCTATATACAAATTCAGCAGATGCGCTTTCCCGGCAGATTTGACGCGAAATTTAATATACCCGAGAATCTTTTGCAATGTAAAATACTTAAAATAACAATTCAGCCGCTTTTGGAGAATTGTGTTCTCCATGCATTTAGACAAATTTCATATAAAGGTGAAATAAACGTTGCGGCAAAAGCCTCCGACGATATGAAATTTATAATTTTAACTGTTGCGGATAACGGCATCGGCTTTAAGGAAGATCCGCTTTCTTCAAAAAAAGATGACAGAACATACAGTGGCTACGGAATATATAACGTACAGCAGAGGCTTAAGCTTGAATACGGTGATTCATGCTATCTTTCATATGCGTTAAATGAAACCGGAGGTACCACAGTAACTGTAAAAATCAAGTATTGTAAATAACGTAAATTACCAAAAACAATGTAGGGCAAAGCCCCGTCATTCAACGCTTCAGCGGGGGATTGTATCTCCGCTGAAAAAAAGCAAGCGGAACCCGCCGCCTATAGAGGCGGGTGACATCTTGCTTTTAATTATAAATTCCTTGATTAAAAAATACTGACAAATGCGGCTGTTTTAAGTGGTCTCGAGACTCCCTGTGTGATACACAGGCAGATCTCTGATATTTTTTATTTTTCAATTTCCTCATTCAGTCTTGTCATCCGTTCATCAAGGAAGGATACAATATTTGCACAGTCGTTAAGCTCTTCACTGAGCTCCATCGGTATCTGTGTTTTATACTTGTACCGCATTTTATGCTCAAGGCTTGCCCAGAAATCCATTGCTATTGTACGTATCTGAACCTCCACCTTTACCCTTTCGACCCTTGCGGAAAGATAAACCGGCACCTCAATAAGCATGTGATAGCTCCTGTAGCCGCTTGTTTTGGGGTTTGTGATATAGTCCTTTACCATAAGCACGCGGATGTGCTTCTGAGCCTCTATTACTGTTGCAATTCTGTAAATATCGGTTGTAAAGGAGCATATTATACGTATTCCGGCGATATCATCCACATATTTTACCGCATTCTCCCAGGTAGGCTCCCAGCCGCGCTTTTTCAGCTTTTCTATAATGCTCTGAGTTGTTTTAAGTCTTGACTTTATATGCTCAATCGGGTTCGACATAGCCCTCGAAATAAACTCGTCATTTATTGTTTCAAACATAACATTCAGGTTCTTAAGCGCCGAAGCATAATTCAGCGTAGCGTTCCTGTATTCCTCCGCTGTCATGCTTTCAATTTTCATATAATCACGCCTTTCTTTTCTCCAATTAAGATTATATACTAAATTCTCCCGAAATACCATACCTCCGGCAAAAAGTTAATATTAAATTCATAATTCGGAAGATGTACAAAGTATAAATAAGCCGGTTTTTTCATATATTTATGACAGTGCCGCGGATTTTGGCGGCATTACAGCTTATCACTTGTTGGCAGAAAGGCAGGATATTATCATGAAATATTATATTGTTCCGGAGGAAAACGCTCATTATTACTGCCGCCGCGGCAATGGAATTTACAGAAAGGATGTTTTGGCAAAAACAGAGCCAAAGCTTATTTTACCCGGCGGTCTTGACGGCTTTGCACTGTACAGGAATGAGCTTACCCATATTATCGGTGCGGCGGGAAGCAATGACATATATTACATACAAGGCGGCAGGCAGCCTGTTAAAATTATGACCGGCAGAGACGGAATAAAGCCGTACGACTTCACCCTCACGGAAAACCGCGGGCGTCTGATTTTATTTTATAAAACAGATTACGAGGGTGAAACCCTTCTTTTCAGATGTGCTGTTGACGAAGGAGTAAAGCCAAAGCTTGTCAGTGCTTTGTCCGATGGTGCAGCCTCTTACTGCTGTGCCGGCGGAAGGATATATTACACATCGGCAGAGAATGTTCTCGTAAGCCGCACGGCAGACGCCCGGGATATCGGTCCCGAAGAAAAGCTTTGCCCCGGCGCTGAGCTTCCATGCTGCACCGCCGCCTCCGGCAGAGGTCTTCTTGTTTACAAATGCGGAAATAATATTGCCGTAAACGGCATTTTCACCGCCTATGACGAATATATAGAAAACCCTGTTATCTTCATTTCCGGCGCAAGCTTGTATCTTCAATGGAAATCAGGCTGCTTTATACGCTATATGACCTCAGAAAACGGCAGCAGATGGTCAGATATAAAAAGATATATCGGCGCAGGCAAAGAGCCTCAGCTTTTAACCATAGCCCGAAGCGGCGGTTCATATCTCTGCTACGGCTACGACGGCATACCATTCGTTTCCGGAAAGGGCTTTCCGGTAAACCTTATCCCCCCCGACGAAAAAGTGCGGCAGGAGCTTACGGAAATAAAGAAGCAGGTTCATATTTTAAAAGAAGAAATAAAAAAAATTAATTCCGCGAATTTTTTTGACGGAAACGAAAAACAATAAGTATCAGCAGAGTACCCGATATATCCCGATCGGTACTCAATAAAACCGAAGGAGACTTGGCATGCTGATAATTGTTATTCGGACGCTCATACTGTATCTGACAGTTATAATATCGCTCAGAATCATGGGAAAAAGACAAATAGGCGAACTGCAGCCATCGGAGCTTGTGGTTGCAATAATGATTTCCGACCTTGCCTCTGTACCCATGCAGGCTATTGATATTCCGCTTATTTCAGGCATAGTACCGGTGCTTACGCTTATTATTGCCGAGGTATTCATGTCATTTTTCGGGTCAAGATGCAAGTGGTTCAGAAAGCTTTTATCAGGAGAACCAAGCATTGTTATTTATAAAGGCGTCATCAATGAAAAGGAGCTCAGCAGGCTGAGATTCAACGTAAATGACCTTTTGGAGGAGCTTCGTCTAAACGGCTGCTGCAATATTTCAGATGTGGAATTTGCAGTTCTTGAAACAAACGGAAAGCTTAGTGTTATTCCGAAATCAAAGGATAGCAGCAAGACCGGACTGCCTTATACAGTCGTCTCCAACGGCTCCTATAACGACGGAGAAATACGCCGTGCCGGGCTCACACGCAAAAGCCTTGACGAGCGCTTTTCCAAGTTCGGAATAAAAAGCGTTCGCGAGGTTTTTCTTGCGTCGGTTGACGATTCGGGAGAAATATTTATTCAGCCCAAAAGAAAAAGAGGTGACAAGTAAATGCAAAGCTTTATAACAGCTCTTATAATAAGCGTTGCTGTCGTCATGGGCAGCCTTTTGTATACAAACCGTGTAGATGATATTGCGGCAGAGCTTTTGCTTGAAACAAACAAAATATCCGAATGTATTCTGAATGATGAATTTATCAATGCGGAAAAAGCCATTTCCGCCTTTGAGGACTGTCTTGAAAAAAACAAAGTGCTTCTGGAGGCAACAGGCAACCATGAGGAGCTTTTAAAAATTGAGCTGTCCTATAAGGAGCTGCGGATGTTCACCCTTTCCGGGCAGAAGGCTGACGCCCTGGCACAGTGTGCCTCCCTTGACGTTCTTCTGAACCATATGCCCAGCAATTATAAAATAAAAGCAGAAAACATTCTGTAACCAAAATCAAGAACACAAAACGGCGGCTGCATGAAATTTCCCGAAAAATGCAGCCGCCCGATTAATCCTCCCGCAAAAAATTTATAAGCTTTTTAATATAATGTACACAAATCAAAAGCTGCGGCATATTTTATTATTAACGGCGGAGAGATTTTGCTTTCCATCGTTTTGCTTAAGGTTATCTGCAAAACAAAAAAATGAAAGGGAGATTTAATATGAGTGAACAGTGCAATAACGAACGCAGTTTCAGAGAAGCTGTTTGCATACATACAGATAAAGTGTATGACAGCTGTCGGGAATAGCACTACGCAAGATAGATTTTTTTATAAATATTTTTGAATAAAATCACATATTATTTAAATTCTTTTCTCAGCTTAGAAACATAAGTCTCTTTAACTTTTTTCTTTGCCTTGCTGTCAGCATCCTTAATCATTTCGGCCTTATCGTCTTCGGCTGCTTTTTTAAAAGCTGCACTTTTCATAACGTCGCTTCTGTTTTTGTCAACCTCTGATAATACGTCCTTGATGTATATTGAATATTGCTGCGGTGTCATTTGGTATTGAAGCTTTTTACCCGATTCAGTCTTTTCAAGTGTTGAACTCGGTAAACTGTTCATAACCCATGTCCCATCAGTGCCGTTTTTCAACTGAGCCGAAATCTCTCTGTCTGACTGGCTCTTTGAGAAATTCCAATTTTTGATGGCTGATAGCATATTTCGCCTTGCGCCTGACTGCTTGGAAGCGGGAAGACTTCGTATAATCTTGTTGTACTCGCCGATATAACTTGTAAGCTGTGCATACTTCTCATAGCTCAATGCCGACTGCACATTTCCGGTCTTGTCCAGCTTCTTCTTAAAGCCGTCTCGCTTATCAAATGCAAAATTTATTCTGTCTGTTGAATAGTTGCTGTCTGCCGTCAGGTCATTTATAACCATGTTCTTTGCCATGTTTGAAATTACTTCGCCTGCACCTTTGCCGCTCTCCACAGCTTCAACGTTGAACGCTTTTATAACTTTACCTGCAATACCGCCGTAATCGGCTATAACATGGTCTATCTTGAACGGCGATACCCACATGGCATCACCTAAAAATTTGGCTATAAATGACGTCCTTGCGTTGTATTGTTTACCCTCCGGAACTTTATCCTTATAAGCTTTAGAAACAATAGGTGTACCTTTAAAGTCTTTGTTAGCTAATATATCGGCGAACGGTCCGACAACAGTATTTCCGAGAACACTATGCACCATGCCTGATATTCCGCTGCTGAAATCATTCGGAAAGAACGGAGGGAATAACTGCTGAATTACATAATCCCCGAATTCATAAAACGCGTCCTCGTTTTCCATGAAGTATTTTTCAATACCCCTTTCAAACAAACTGTCAAGCAACGCAAGCTCACGCGCTTTTGGTATTCTGATGGCTTTACCGTCACCAATCATAAACAGGTAATTGTTATTTTTCATGTAGCCCGAGAAGTTTTTATAGCCTTCCTCGTCCTCTCCCTTATTCCATATAGCCTGTGCAAGTGACATGATGAAGGCAGATAAAAGGTATTTAATAATTCGCTGACCCACTTTATTACCGGGGCTTTTTTTGAAGCTTCTTGCTGTCCTGTCAAGACCTTGTATACTGGCGTTTGCAAACAGGAATACAGCATTTATCTTTCTTCCGGATGTACCTGACCTTTTGAAATTTGTAGTTATGTCGTCAGCTTCATATATGGCTTTTTGTAAATCACCTTTATTTCGCTTAAATTCCGCAAGTCTCGGCAATGTTTCCACAACGTCATTAACAGCCGCAATATTCTGTATAAGCATGAGCGGATTAAGGTAAAGCTTGAACAATTTTTCCATTGCCGAAGCGTCCTTCATATACATTTTTTTAAGGCTTTTCTTTGTCTCGTTAATGTATGTCGAAAGCTCCGCCGAATGACCGCCTCCAAGCGCTTTATACCGCTGATAGTCCTCTGAATTTCTGAATATATCAACAGCTGCTGCCATATAATCACGTGCAAACTTAGCGAGGTTGAATACCGTATTCGTATTCTTGTATGCTGTCTGGAAATCCCTTATTGCATTATTTTTGCCGAACATAATATTGTATTGCGTAGTCAAAAGCTTCATAGGCATCATCAGCGCTTGCGAAGCCTTCCAAAGACCATTGATTTGAGCCGGCGTAAGTTCTGCTACCGCATTGTACAAATTTTCGTCATGTACCTGATAATACTGAGGCTTGCCGCCAACAAGAACAGACACGATTTTCTTGTCCTTTCTTACTATCGGCGACCAATCTGTGATGGTATCTGACAGTATTTCATTAATTATATCCATAGTTTCATCCGCCATAGCCGGAGTTTTCTCTGAAAGCGCATCCTGAATCATTTCCTTGTATTTAGCAACAGAAACTGCTGAGGGCTTCATATCAGCTGCCACTCGCTCAATAATATATCCGAATCCTTCTGTCATTTCGGAAATATCCGCAATTGCAGACATTGTCCTGTTCCTGAGACCTATTTTTACAAACTTTTCCGTGTTTCTGATAATGCTTTCAATAGGATTGATTATACCTGCGCCGCTTGATTTTGCGAGCTGTATAGGATTATACTGATTGGCGAATGATGCTTTGGCTCTGTTTCCTGCAGCGTCTCTGCCTTTTTTTAATCTGTAAAACGGCACGTATTTAGGGTACATTTCCAATAAGGTATCGTACAATTCCTGACTGACAACACCGGTTTTTACAAGGAAGTTATACATAATCTGCCTTTGATACTCATACACATCATCAGCAGCCTTTGCAAATTCCGGATGTTCCGCATCTAAATCAGCTATGGCCGCCTGTATCTCAATCGGGTCTTCTATGCTGTCATCGGCATATACTTTCATACCCTTATCAATCCATTCAAGAGCATGGTTCAGCACAAGATAATTTGAAAAACTGTCTAAATCCTTGCTGCTTATATCCTTAAGACAATCCATAAATCCCTTGCCTATATCAATATTGCCGTCAGCGTCCGTCATGCCTTCATTTACAATATAGCTTGCAATTGAGGCAGCATTAAGCGTATTTGTGGCAAGTATATACGGGTTTTGATTTCCCCTTAGTTCTCCGAGCTGTTCTGCTGCTGTTTGTGAAATGCGGTCAATCGGTGCGAAACTGTCGATAATAGACATTCTCGCTTTTTCCCTCGCCTTTTGCGAAAAGGTCTGTTCAAGCTTATCGGACAGTGTCGGTTCGCCGGAAACAATAACGCTTTCGTATCTTGTGCTTGACGGTGAGGACATATATGCATTGACTTCGTCAGCAATGCTGTCAATAAGCTTTAGGGCGTTCTCACCGTTCAGAACAGATTCGTTTAATGTTTCCCTGAATAATGCATAAAATTCAGGCGATATATTTCTGGCAACCTCTTTGTTACGTAAATATGCTCTGAAAAATTCTCCAAACGCTTCTGCAGGACGTTCCTCTTCAGGATATTGTTCAAGATAATCCGGGTCAGTCCTTGCAATAACATCGTTGATAAGTTCATTCTCAGAAAACCTAAACAACTTATCAATGTGATGTCCTGCTTCGTGTGAAATTTCCGGCAAATCATTTGTTATTTTTGTCCTTATCGCTTCGCTGTGGGATTTGTATATCGCTTTTGTACCTCTCTCGGCTCTGAAATTTCCCGTGCTTATGGGTATTCCAAGCTTAGCGCGTATATCATCCACAATTTCTGAAATTGATTTTATTTCCGTCTGATTTTTGCCGTTATTTGTTTCAGCCGTCGGGTTTTTATCTGCTCTCCACATATTTTCGGCACTTTCACTACCGCCTTCGGTTGCACGCCTTATAGAGTGGAAAATATCATTGGATGAACGTATTTTTTTGACAGGTGATACTTTTTGAATTATATCGTTTATAATTCTTTTGGTATTTGTTTTGTTCGGGATGAAATACCTTGTTGTATACCCTATTCTTTCCGAAAAAACACCCAAATCCGTAACGGTGCCGGAGTTAATATAATTCGGGCCGGATAATTCGATTCTATCCTCGCCGGAAACACGGCGCTTTGATATAAACCAGCCATTGTCAAGAACGACTGTATCTCCGTTATTAATATTTTCAATCAGTTCATTAATGTTTACGTTCTTGCTTTCACGCTTAATTTTAAACCTGTCAAGAACCGCGTCAATATCTCTGTCCTCAATTATTCTGCCTATAAGCTGTTCGCCATCATCAGTCATAATTCTGTAAATTCTAACTCTATTATCAGGCAGTTTGTCCCAAATAGACAGAAGATTTCCGTTGATAAAGTGTAACGTGTTTGTCCTGTACTTCGGAGCAGTTTTACATTGTTCTTCCCATTCCGCTTTTATTTCCTCTTCTGAGGCCCTTACCTTTTCCCAATTATTATTAATATCTACAAGCTTTGTATATCTTACAGATGTTTGGTCCTCAAATCTGTAATTATCAATAATACGGCCTCTGCTATCAGATTCGCTCTTAACTCTTGTTACAGCAAACAACCTACCTGTGTCTTTATTTCTGTAAAATCCGATGAATCTCTTATCACTACCGATGCGTTTTATAATATCTTCGTAATGATATATCTTATTTTTATGTTTTGCTTCAAATTCATAATACTTAGTTGTCGCACCGGTTTCGGGATTATCGTATATGGTTGTTACCTGATTGATTTTTACACCGTCAGCTTTGTAATTTTCCATACCGGTATCAAATGTACCTGCAGCAATTGCAATTTCCGTATTTGTTTTCAGCATGCTAAAATACTCATCAAAAACGGCGTTTTGCTCATCCACTTCAAGCACAAGTATTCTGTTGAGAAATTTAGAAACATCTTGAAGTTCAGAAGCATTATCCCGAATTTTACCGTTTTCGTCTACAAGCTTATTTTCAAGCCCGAGTTTCTTTATTATTTCCTTTCCATGTTCGTCTTTCAAAAGTTCAGTGTAAAATTGCCGCAGTGTTAATCCGGACAGTGAATTTTCAAGATTATCATCTTCAGAGAAAATGCCCTGACTTCCTGCTGACCTCTGGCCTTTTGTGAGTGCTCCAAGCTGACCGAGCCTCTTTGCTATGGTTGAAATAAACCTCATCTGACCTTTAAGGTCTGTTGTAACAAGCTTAAATATCGGAGCAACCGCCTGATTACTTCTGTGAGAACGACCGAAGCCCTGAACAGCAGCGTCAGCCTGCCATCCTGCTTCGAGCAAATAATGTACCCTTTGCTGTTGGTTCTTTGCGTTCCTGTCTGCGTGATAGCTTTTTCCTGTGCCTCCGGCTTTGGAAAATACCATAATTCTTTTATCGCCATTCTGAAACGCCTTAACATCAGAGTCTTTGAAAGCTTTGCCCAAGGTTTGCTGTACAACCTCGCCGTCAATCTCCACTATTCTTTTTGAGCGGCCTGTGTTTTCCGCTACAAGGTCGGTTCCGAAATGATTAATAATCATATCAATAGGAGATGTCGGAACTCTCAGACTTCCCAGCCTGTCGAGCATTTCTTCACGCATACGAACCGCTTCACGATTAAGAACAGGATTTCCCTGCGAATCGTAGACAGGTACTGACGTTTTATTTCCTGACTCATCAACGCTTACCTCATACTGCTGAACAGGGAATGAGTTTTCAACATACCTCATAAGTATTTCTTTTGGCGAAATATCAAATTCCTCAATATTGAGATTTTCCTCTTTCAGCCTTTCAAGCTCTCGCTTCTGTGCGGCTTCGTTTGTACTTGTAAGCTGAATTACGCAAGATTTTCCTTGTTCAAGCTGTTTTTCTATATCCTCAATAACGCTCGGAACCTGCATTGACGATATAACACTGTTGAAAAATCTTTGCTGACTGCTCCAGAAATTACCGTATGCATTTTTCTTGCTTTGTCCGCTCTTTGATTGGTTTGTCGCGCTCAAAGCTTTATCGATGTTACTAAGAACAACCTGCCACGCTCTTGCGCATTCATCATATATCTTTTTCTGTTCTCTTGTCAGCTTGTGTGTTAAACGGTCATATTTAACATCATCATAGCTGATATTCCTCGAAAGATATACTCCTGCCGCCTTCATATCACTTGCAACGACTTCCATTGTAGCAACGCCGCCGTTTTTGATTTTTGATATAAAATCATTACCGTCACGGAATGCCGTACCCTCGCCCCACAAACCAAGCCTGTCGGCATATCTGAGGTTTTCTACTTCTGTCGCTCCGGTAGCGGATGAATAGACTATTCTTGCGTTCGGGAGTCTGTTCTGAAGCTCCATTCCCATAAGGAACATTCCGCTCGCTTTGACGTTCCCGAATTTACCTTCGGATAAGCCCGAGTTCTTCATATTGTGCGATTCGTCAAAGATTATAACGCCGTCAAAATCCTCACCGAGCCAGTTAATGACAGCCTCAAGGTTTTTGCCGTTCTTGTTCTTAACGCCTTTTCCGAGTGTGGAATAAGTGGCATAAAGTATTCCGTCATCAAACGCAAGAGATTTTTCAAGACCTTTTTCCCCCTTAAGCTGATGCAGCATATTGTTGTCATCACCGAATAAAGCGTTTACGTCTCGTCTTGCGTCATTCATAAGGGATTCGTTCATGCTTATCCATACGGACTTTTTTCTGCCATGGTTGTAGTTATCAAGAATTATTCCCGCAGCCGTTCTTCCTTTTCCTATTCCTGTACCGTCACCTATAAAAAAGCCCTTGCGCTTTCCGTCCGGGAGTATTTTTTCGTGAGCTTGTCCGGCATACGATACAGCTTCGATTTGGACTTCTGAAAGAACACCGTCTTCAACTATATGCTTCCCGAGCTTCGGAACATAAGTAAGCTTCGGGGGAGTTACCGAGAACATTGCAGAGCTTTCGCTTACTCTTGCAGGATGCGACTTTGCACCTTTTACTGTAAGTGGCTGCGTCTTGTAGCTTTCAAAAACACTGTCAGACAGCTCTTTACGTTTTTTGGGCTTCCCTTTTTCTACATTTCCGTTATCATCTGCATTGACCTTATCAGATTTTCCTGTATCAGTGTCATTAGCTGCTGCAAATTCTTCGTTTCCAGTATCTTTTCCTCTGCTTTCTTCTTCGATGATGTCAGAGACTCCAGATACGTTTCGTACAGCTCCGGTATTCTCTCCATCATTTCCATTTGACCGGGGAGCGGCGTCGGAAGGTTCAGAGTCCATATCAGTTGTTCTGTCGGCGACATTGTTATTAATGCCTCCGTCAGCTCCTCTATTTCCGGTTGGAACATCGGATGTGACTTCAGCATTTTCGGTATCAGTTGTGCTGCCTGTGTCACGAACATTATGTTCTGATTTGTTTTTATTTTCCCTTTGTTCAACAGTTTTCCCACGTGTTTCTGCGCTTTCCCCGAGTTTTCCTCTTGTATCTGTTTCCTCGCCTCGTTCAGATAATTCATCATGTTCAATAACTGTTCGTCCATTTTTTACTCCCTCCAGAATAATTTTTAATTCGTCCAATGTTTTAACATTGTCCGTTATCGGCGCTGTTTCTGTGCTTCCGGTCTTGTCTATAACAAGCATACGAATGCCGAAGCTTGTACCGTATTTGGTATAGTTCTTACCGTCAAGACCTACATTTGCTACTACGTTGTATTCAGACTTAATATCTTTCCACCACTGCCTGAACGCAGGCGCTGTATCACTCATGCCTTGTCCTACAATTGCTACAAGTCTGCCGTTTGGCGCAAGCATTTTTAAAGCCTGTTCAACGTGCTTTGCTCCAATCATGGTAGTTTTGATATTTCTTTCTGCAGAGGATGAAAACGGCGGATTCATAACAACAACCGTCGGTTCTATTTCGCTGCCGAGTATATTGTTAATCTGTTCTGCATTCTCATTGTAAAAACCGTCAAATGGTAAGTTTTTAAGTATTTCCAGTCTGCGGTTGTCAAGCTCATTTACATAAACCTTTGCACCGTCCTTCTTTGCAAAAACAGCAATGCCTCCAATACCTGCCGATGGCTCAAGCACAATGTCATTTGAATTTACGTTTGCAGCATAATTCGCAAGATATGCTATTGTAGGTGGTGTAGAGAACTGCTGAAATTTATCCTGTCCCTCTGTGCGCTTTGTCTCTGACGGCAGATGGCTTAATATTTCAGTCATCTTATCGGCAGAAACATCATCAAGAGATAATATGTATTCGTTTACACCAAGCTCCATAGCGTCGTAAGCGTCCTTGACAGTATACGTGTTGTCTGCCATAGTGCCGCCGTATACCTCGTTCGCTTTCTTGAACAACTCATTTGCCGGTATGTTCTCGCCGTTTTCAAGCTTGCCTTTTATAAAATCAGCGATTGCCTGAGACTTCGGCTCATTTACGGCTTTGTTTTGCTCCGCACCGGAAGGTATATTATTTCCCTCGATTATATCATCTTTCACCGGCTCTGTCAATGTATTTTCCGGCTTTCCAACAGAAATTTCTTTTAAACCCTTGACATTTTCAGCTTCTTGTGATATACTATCAATAGAAGCTGTACTACTGGTCGTTTCGGGCGTAGAGGGAAGGGCATCGGCATTTTCCGCAGTAGCAAGGCTTCTTTTTTTATTTTTATTTTTATACATTGTCTGTATTGCGATATCCTTGTGCTTTCTTGAAACATACGCTACTACATAATTTTTGCCGTCAATATTTTTTTCAAACAATAAAGCAGGTTTGCCCTCGTATTCTTTATCCGATAACGAAACATTGTCAGGGTCAGTTATCACAGAAGGAATGTTTTTCAAGTCGTCTGCTGTTACAAACTCTTGACCTCTCGGAGCCTCTGTTGCTTCTTTGCCGTGTGAGTAAAGAAGTATTTTTCTTATTTCGTATCCCTTTAATGCGATATTATGCCCGAAAACATCAACGCCTGTTTTGTCAAGCACCATTTGAGCCGCGGCATCAGGAATTTTACCAAAGTATATTTTTTTGTGAATGTTCTTGTTGCTTAGCACTTCTTTAATAAAAGCGTCAAACTGTTCCTCGCTTTCATATACTATGATAGAATTGCTTTTTTCCCAATTCGCTTTTTCTCTGTCGGTGTACGGTAATGCTCCGTTTTCTTCCAAAATAGCGGCACTTTCTTCCGTTTTTTGCGAATTTATTACGCTTTCAGCATTCTCTGCCTTATTAACAGCTATGTCGTTTACAGCATCATTAGCAGCTGTATTTTGGTCCGTAACAGGCATATTTTGCTCATTTATGCTCGTTACAGTTTCGGGTGTTTCTGCTTCTTTTGTTGTGGCTTCCAAGTAAGCTTTTTCGCTCTTTATGGACTTTATCTGTTCGCCGTATTGCATAAATTCAGGTGTGGCATCTATTGTTAATTGCCCCTCTGCATTTCTTACATACGAAATATCATTAAATGATACCTCTTTATTCGTATAAGCAGCAAAGCTCAATGCTTCATCGAATGTTGAAAAGGCAGCAACATCCATACCTGAAGATAAAAGAGTAACACCAAAATAGCCATTGTTTTTTTTATGTACTCCGTATTTTCCGACAATACCGCCTTTGGGATTTTCAACTTCAGATTTACCCTGCACCAAAATGTTAAAATTATCTTCACGATAGCGGTAGTTATCATAGTCTATATCTACCTGCTTAAATCGAATTTTGCCGTCCTTATCATAAACAAAAACCTTTTTCTCTTGATTTGTCAGAGGGCGTCGTTCCATAACAGGTGCGATATTGAACATATAACCGCTTTTATTTTGATAATCCATAAGAGCAGATGCAGGGAAGCCAACCATCTGCACTTTTTCGCCGTTTATGGTTTTTGTGGTAGGTGTAAGACCTAATTTTTCTGCAAGCAACAAAGCTTCATCACCGTACGCTTCATAGAAATCACCGACCTTTTTAAGCGTTATGCTTTTTCCTGGAACCACCTCTGATGTATTTGTCTCAGGGGAAATATCGGGCCCCACCTGCGGCTTGTGATTGAATACAGTAAAATCTCCGTTTTTAATTGCCTCGATTTGTAATTCCTCGGAATTATCCGAATTGTCGGTATATCCTTCGCTGACACGATAATTATATAGTCTGGAAACAGAATTTCCGACTATATTCTTAAATGCATTACGTATGACGGTGTAATTCCTGTTCCCCTCGAGCGTCGGATTTTTTATTCCCTGAGTAATGTCACGGATAAGTGATGTCGCAAATATTCTTGAACCTCCGACCGATTTAACAGTTGGAGTATTTTCAAGTGCCTTTGAAAACGTGGCAGCATAAGTATTCAAAAATCCGACATTAAGCATATCGCTTCCGTTGCTTACATAATCGTTATTAACTGCGTTTAAATTTTCTGTATCTGAAGCAGGAGGCGCAGCAGTGCTGTTTGCGTAAATTTTGCTTATAAGATTATCCGTAAATGTTTCTATAGGTGTTTTTTTTGAAGGAGCATTTTCAGCTTGTTTGGCTTCTGTATCCGGAGATATGCCGATTCTGTTTAAATAATCGTCCCACATGACAGCCATATCAGGCTTCTTTGCTTTGGCGCTGAATGCAGGCATATCCGACGTTTCACTTATGCTGTCGGTAACTGAGCCATTTTCCGAAGCCTCCTCCTCAGCTAAAGCCGCCGCATGTTCCTCTGAATTTATCTGCTCAACATTCGCATAGTACATTCTGCCAATCTCATAGTTTGACAATTTGCCCTTTTTATTTTGAGCGCTTTTTGCTAATTTGTAGGATTGAGTGTCCTCGGGGCTTTCCAATCCTGTATCGATTATTGCTTGTACTATATCGGGCTTGTTAAAAAATTTCCCCGTTTTCGTAGTTTCCGCTGTGTTGATAATGCCAGAAGCAGCCATCTGACCGCCGCCAAGTATGCCTCCGACAGCCGCGCCCATGCCAAACTCTTTAGCTGACTTAACGGGATTAATAACAGCTTTTTCATCTGAAGTTGAAAAAAATGGAGCGTCATGATCGTATAAAAGCTTTGACATGGCATTCGTTGTAATGCCTTGAAGCACCTCTTCATTGCCTTCTTCAAGCAAAGATTTCGCCCAATCGAATATTGCATTCTTGCCGCCGCGTTTTATATTATCAGGCAGCTTTTCAATACCACCGCCAATTTCTATTCCGGCATTAACCGCGCTTGTAAGGATTGCGGTAGAGGCGGCGACAAAATCATTTGCCCCTCTTTCTTTCGCTTCTTCATAATCGTTACCAAGGGTTTGCACAACAGAGGACCAATACATGGGGTTTTTTGACATAGTTTTAACTGCTGTTCCAAGCTTGTTAGCTATAGAAGACATTGCCGCCCCGGTTGTTGATGATACTTTTGAGGCAGCATTCCCTAACATTACGCCACCGTTTCCTGCAAGAGAAGTTCCTGCAGTCATGTATGCTAATATTGCGTTTGGAGCAGCAGCAACTGTTCCCGACAAAATATCACCGGCAGTTTTCCACCCTTTGCCTCTGGAGGCGCTTGATTTTTGTGCCTGTGTGTCGTAAGCGTCCTTCAATCCTCCGTAATAATCATTTAAATTGCTGATAAAATCATATTTACCCAGAAATTCTGTCGGCATAACAAAATCAAGTGTAGAAAAAAATGATTTGTTAACTTGAGATATCCCAGACATAAACTGCTTGCCGAACCATGAACCGAAGCTGTCTTTCTCACTGGGCTCATTCTGTTGTGCCGGATTATTCTGCTCTTCTCCTACGCTTTCTTTGTTAATTTCATCAACATATTTCTTAAAATCATCAAGAGCTCTTTTCTCATCATCGTTTTTCGGCGTATAGCTGTCGAGATTATCACTCTCAATTGCTATCAAAGCCCCGTAACTTACATTTCCGTGGTTTTTGCCGTCTTTTGTTTCCAGAGGTATATTTGTTTGTTTTGCTTTTTTTCTGAATTCATCAAGTTCCGATTGCGTCATTTTTCTTTTGCTTAATGATGAATTTGGATTATTTCTTAATGAGTTGTATTCATCTAACGTTATTTGTTTAACTCCCATTTGCATTTACCTCCAAAAAAATTACTTGTTAGAATCTTTTTCATCATCTTTTGAACGTTTTACACCTTTGCCCCATTCCCAAAACCAAAATCCGGCATCTTCAAACTTGTCAAGTTTTGACTTATCAAGCTCTAAATAATCATAAACCTTTCTTAGCTGATTCAGATTAGTATTATACGAATTAGAATTATTAATTACAAATTCCAGCACTTCGTCCTCACTCAGCATTCCGCCGCTTGCAACAGCTCTTTCATTCAGTTTTTCGATCATCTTTTTTCCGTGCTCGTCAACGCCGCAGTCTTTCAGCCTCGAATCGTCAATCTTTTCGGGAACATACATCGTCTTTTTTTCTTCGCCGTTTGAGTTCCCTTCTGAATCAAGCAAAGCTCCATCAAGCTGAGGCGGATTATCCATCGTATATTTTGTTTTGTAATAATCATTATAAGTCTTAATATCATCCTGCGTGTAAGTGCCGTTTTTGATATTCTCCGCGGCTGCATCCGCAGCTTCTTTCTGCTTATCAAGCATTCTTTCCTCTGCTTCCCTGTCCTTATCTGCCGTGCTTGCCGCAACGTCGCTTTGATATTTTGCAGTGTCTGCTGCTATTGCAGACTTTGAAACTTCACTTGCATAACCGGTATTTGCGATTCTCTCTGCGCTTGCAGTCTGCTCGTCAAATTCTCTTGCAGGCTCTGACTGTGGTGCTGACCACGTATCTATAACATCACCTGCATATTTGCTCAGATTTGCATAATCGTCATAGATTTTCTTTACTCGTGCGTCGTAAAGGTATTTTCTCTCTTTTTGGTAAGCCTCTTTGTCAGTAGCCGACAGTTTTCCGCTTGATAAAAGCTTGTCTATTTCATCAATTCTTGTCTTATAATCGATGTTTGCCACGTTTCCATTTTCATTTACATACGGGTTTTTCCTTAAAGTAAGCGTTTCCGGTGTTTTTCCGGTTATGCTGCTTTCGATAGCATAACGGTTTATTTTATTATTTTCTGTATCTTCACTTCTGTCATGAACAGCCTGCCGTTCGCTTGCTGTGAGCTCACGCCCCGGCAATACAACGGTGTCGGAATATTTCCCGTATTTTTCGAGGTTTCCTAATATCTTTTTAGCTCTTGCGGCTTGCGCGTATCTTATTGTGTTACGAAGGCTTTGAGCAGTTTCTGCGTCGGCATTTCCATTTTTTAATTGTGACTGTGCATTATTTATAATAGCTTGATAATCTATGTTTTCATCTGTAATCGTACCGTCACTGTTCAGAAAATAATTGTTTGCATTATCCAAGTCCTCAGGGACATATCCGGTAACTTCAGCCTGTCGCAAAAGTCTGTCGAAAGCGTCGTTTTGTTTGGTTCTCTCGTTTTCAAAAGCCTGCTGCGCATTTTGAGACTGCTGTGCTGTCGCGCTGAGAATGCCGTTTCTGAACTCATTATCGGACCTGATAGAGCCGTCAATTCTTGCATTGTATTGATTCAGTATATTCTGAGCAGCAAGATTGTTGTAATATGCTTTCCAGCGATTGTAATCGGCCTGCGCAAAGCTGTCAATATTACCGCCGTTTGCCCCCGCACCGTCTGCAAGCGCATTGTTCGCGGCGTCACTGCCCTTTAATCCATAAAAACCTCTTATATTGTCCGCTTCGGAGGTTTCATACGGATTGCTGTATATGTAATCATTTCTTTCCTTTTCATTTGCAAAAAGCTTATCAACAAGTTTTTTGTTAGCTTCTGCAGCATTCTTCATATTTTCCCCGTAAATATAATCATTTGTCAAGGTTTTCCCTGACCTTTTCACATATTCATCAAACGCTTTATCAAGAACAGACGTATCACTGTAATACGAAACGCCGTCAACAATAGCCGTTGGATTCCCTATGTTCTTGCCGCCAAAGTAAATTTGACCTGTGTCATTATCAAATTTAATCATGCTGTCAATCTTTTTTTTATCAAGCCCTCTCGACTGACCTTTGTTGTACATATACTCTCTGAACGGAGTATTGCCGTACTTTCCGGCCTGCTTTGCAATCTTCGTAGCCTGTTCATAGTTGCTTTCTGACAGCTTGTCCGCATAGCTCGTTGCGCCTGCAGATCTAAGTGCATTGTAAAACGGCTTTGCGGTCTCTGCTGCTTTTTTTGCACCTTCAATATCGCCGTTTGCAACGCTGTCTTCATAATTCTTTTTGTAATTAGCAATCCTGTTTATTGTATCATATAAGTTATATACTTGCATAATTTCCTCCTAACCTGCAATTCTTCTTGCACCAACATAATCTTTTCTGCCGTCCAAACCGCTGACCTTCACAACATCACCTGTTTTTGGAGAGTGAATAAACTGACCGTTTCCTATGTATAATCCGACATGCCCCGGAGCGGACGACGAACCTGAGCTGCCCTTAAAGAATACCAAATCACCCGGCTGAAGCTGAGACTTGTCCACAGCAACGCCGTTTTTATACTGGTCTCTCGCTGTTCTGTTTATGGTTATGCCGTTCTGCTTGAACACATATTGTGTAAAACCGGAGCAGTCAAATCCTTTTGTAGACGAGCCGCCCCAAACATATGGAGTGCCGAGGTACTGTTTGGCAGTATTTACAAGGCCTCCTGAATTTGTATTCGCTTTAACGTTTGTATTTGTACCTGTACCGCCGCCCGCAAGAGCAAGTACATCCCTGCGCTCATTGATAAACCTGTTTTTAACGCTTTCCTGTACAGCGGATGAACTTGATTTAAAATAGCTTTTATAGTTTGCTATTTTATTATCGTATGAAGCGTTGATAATGTCTGTGACGCTCATTCCGGATTTTACATTTCCGAGAGCTTTAAGTCCTAACGAACCGTTTCCGAATTGCACCGCTGTTGAATAAATAAGCTCCATAAGCGCAGGATTTGAAGTATAATCAACTCCGGTTTTTTCTTTTGCAAGCTTCGCAAGAGGCAATGCATAATTGTTGTATGAATATTGCATCTGCATATTGCCGAAATTATCACCATACTTCTGAGATACGGTTTTCCATGCATTATTGAACTCTGTACTGCCCGGCGTTAAACCGTTGAAATATGAACCCATTTCTGCATTTTGACCGCCGAGCCACTTAACGAATGAAGCCGCAGAACCTGTCTTTGATGAGAATTGAGGTATACCATACGATACGCCGCCATAGTCTCCTTTGCCGGAGGAAACGGAGCCGGGGTTCCAACCCCCGGCCTCATACTTTGCGAATATGCTTCCGAGTTTCCCGTTTGTTCCGGAAGAATACGTTTCTTTGCTATCGCTTTCTCCGGATTGATATGTGCCGCCGACCCCTCCGGAGTCGCCGGAATTGATTGCTCCAAGCGACTGATTATAGTTTACAGACGGCACAAGTCCTGTTGCCTGCATTATGTAATTTTTTGCGGACTTTGAAACCTTTTCATCGTCAAGAAGCTGCTGGTAGTTGATATATTTGTTTACAAGACTTCCGTCGCTTTTTACAAAAGGATTGTACGGTCTGCCACTGTCGGCGCCGAGAATATTGTTTATCTTTTCGGTGGTCTGATGTTTTGCTTTTTCATCTTCTTCATCATATTTTAAACCAAAAACATTTTTTAAATAATCCTTCAATATCAAATCAACCTACCCCCTCTGCTCAAAACATCATTTTAATAATAACGCCGCAAAGTGCAGCCCCCACGGTACCGAGAACACCGAGGACAATGTTTAATTTTGTGTTTATGACCGCAAACTGAACACTGCCCTTTGTCAGCTGGTGCTCGTGCCGCTCCACAATGGCCTTTAATTCCTTTACCGCCTCACAGGGACAGTTTTTCATAATGTCGTTATTCTCCATGTTCCCTGCCCTCTTTCACCTCTGGCAGTCCTGCCACGCTCGTCAGCAAAGATAATATTCCTGCCAATACCGCCGCACTTATAACCATCTGCCAGTTAACGTCACCTAATACCGCCGCCGTGCCTATGGTTGCCGCCGCCGTCTGAGCAACCGTTTTTACAGCCCGTATTCCTGCCGCCTTAATCCACTTATTCATAAATGTTTACCTCACTTTCTTTTCAATTCCTCAATTTCCTGTCCCATAATATTAATAATGTTCCTGTACTGCTCCAGCTCGCCGCCCATGGTATTAATAATCATGTTCGTGTGGTTCACATACTCGTCAAACCTCTGCTTAAGTGCATTTAATTCTTCCATGTCAATTTCCTCTCCTTCCGGCTGTGTCCAGCCCTCGCTTATTTCAAAATGCGGTGTGTCCGGTGTTTTCCAGCTGCCGCCCCATGTAATGCCAAGCTCCGCCGCAATATTGCCGCACTTTTTAAAAAATGCAGCGTCAGA
>JAGBHE010000051.1 GCA_017935675.1 Clostridia bacterium
GGGGGTGTTGCATTCAGCGCAGACCGTCCATAGGCATAAAGTCTATACATTATAAACTTTCTGCCTATGGACTACAAACAAAACTCACCACTCGACGTACCTCCGTACGCCTTCGGGCATGGAATAATGCGGAGAATCCGCATTATTCTGAGTTTTGTTCGTTCTGCATCTGAATCCAAAACCCTCCGGGACTGCTGTCTGACACAGCAGTCCCGCCCGGCAAAGCTTATTTCAGCTGAAGTCTTATTCTGTCGGCAACCATTGCTATAAACTCTGAATTTGTCGGTTTACCCTTATATGTTTGAATGGTATATCCGAAGATTTCATTCATGGTTTCCTGATGTCCTCTTGTCCATGCAACCTCAATTGAGTGTCTTATGGCGCGTTCAACGCGGCTTGCCGTTGTCTGGTACTGCTTTGCTATTTCGGGATACAGCCGCTTTGTTATATAGTTCAGCATATCCATGTTTTCAACAACCATCATTATGGCGGAACGTATGTAGTGATAGCCCTTTATATGTGCCGGTACACCGAGATCATGTATAACGGAGGTTACAATGGTTTCAAGGTCATAATTCTTCTGATTTTGTGTATTTGTCTGAACAGCTTCAACATTGTCCGTCAGTGCGCGGATTACATCAGATACAACCTCCGGCGGCTGGGGCTTTATAAGAAAATGCTGGGCACCCATGTTCATTACAGTTTCCATTGTTCTGTCGCTGCCGCTGACCGAAACGCAGATAGTTGTAATTTTATTAAGCCCTGCCCCGTTAATCCGTTTCAAAATTCCCATACCGTCAAGCTTAGGCATTATTATATCAAGTAAAAGGACATCCGGCTTGACCTGCTGTATCATTTCCCATGCTTCCTCACCGTCATATGCCTTGTAAACCTCGCTTATATAGCTTTGCTGCTTAAGATAGTCTGCTGTCTTGTCTGTAAGCTGTCTGTTATCATCAGCAATAAGTACCGTCAATTTGTTGTTCATTATGTTCATTTCCTTTCATTGTAAAATTTAAAGTTCAGGATTATAATACCATATTTTGCCAAATAAATCAAGAGATATTTTAATAATATGTATGAATTTTACATTTATTACAAAAATGATACAAATAAATTAAAGTTAAATGTATTATTTTACAAAATAGTAAAGAATTATTTACAGGAATTTTGTCGCAGAACGGAGAAATGACAAATTACTTTACCGAAAAGAAATGTACTGCATCCTTTTTGATTACAAAAAATAAAAATATATTTGACAAACTGCCGGTATTCATGTTATAATAATTGCAATATAGGATAATTGGATTTTGGAGGAATCGGATTGAAATCAAGACAGGAGAAAATAAGAAATTTTTGCATAATAGCACATATAGATCACGGAAAATCAACCCTTGCCGACAGGCTTCTGGAGCTTACGGGCGAGGTTGCCGAAAGGGAGATGGAGGATCAGCTCCTTGATAATATGGATCTCGAAAGAGAGCGCGGAATAACCATTAAGGCTCATGCTGTAAGACTTCATTATAAAGCTCCCGACGGAGAAATATATACCCTTAATCTTATTGATACACCGGGACATGTGGATTTTAATTATGAGGTGTCAAGAAGCCTTGCCGCCTGTGAAGGAGCTGTTTTGGTTGTTGACGCGTCACAGGGAATAGAGGCTCAGACTCTGGCAAACACATATCTTGCCATTGACCATAATCTTGAGGTTGTTCCTGTTATTAATAAGATAGATCTTCCGGCGGCAAGACCTGAGGAGGTTATTTCTGAAATTGAGGATATTATCGGAATACCTGCTGAGGATGCACCGAGGGTTTCTGCAAAAACAGGTATGAATGTTGAGCAGGTGCTTGAAAAAATAGTGGAGCTTATTCCGCCGCCGAAGGGGGATGAAAGCGCACCCCTGCAGGCGCTGATTTTTGACAGCTACTATGACAGCTACAGAGGCGTTATAGTGTATGTCCGTGTTATTGAAGGAACTCTTAAGGCGGGCGACAGAATAAAAATGATGCAGACCGGCGCTGAGTTTGATGTGGTTGAGGTTGGCATGATGCACCCGTCAGGTCTTATCCCCACGGAGTTTCTGAAGGCGGGTGATGTGGGATACATTGCCGCCAGCATAAAAAACATAAGGGATACCAGGGTGGGAGATACGGTTACAATAACCTCAAATCCTGCCGCAGAGCCGCTGCCGGGCTATAAAAAGGTAAATTCCATGGTTTACTGCGGAATATATCCGGCGGATGGGGCGCAGTATGAGGATCTTAAAGAGGCGCTTTTAAAGCTTCAGCTGAACGATGCTTCTCTCATGTTTGAGCCTGAAACCTCAGCAGCTCTCGGCTTCGGTTTCCGGTGCGGCTTTCTCGGACTTCTTCATATGGAAATAATACAGGAGCGTATAGAGAGAGAATATAATCTTGACCTTGTTACAACAGCGCCCAGCGTTGTGTATAAGGTTTATAAAACGGATGGGGAAATGCTCTGGTGCGACAATCCCACAAATCTCCCTGATCCGGCGGAGATAGACTATATGGAGGAGCCTGTTGTAAAAGCCGAAATACTTGTTCCGGTGGACTATGTGGGCAATGTTATGGAGCTTTGCCAGAACAGGCGCGGCGTTTTCAGAAATATGGATTATATTGAGCAGACAAGAGCGCTTATTCATTACGAGCTGCCGCTGAACGAAATAATATATGACTTTTTCGATGCTCTTAAATCAAAAACAAAGGGCTATGCTTCTTTTGATTATGAGCTTATCGGCTACAGCAGAACGGATCTTGTAAAGCTTGATATTTTGCTGAACGGCGAGGTCGTTGACGCATTGTCATTTATTGTACACAAGGACAGTGCCTATGCCAGAGGACGGCGCATGACAGAAAAGCTTAAGGAATCAATTCCGCGTCAGCTGTTTGAGGTGCCGATTCAGGCGGCAATAGGCTCAAAGATAATTGCCCGCGAAACGGTTCGGGCGCTCAGAAAAGATGTTCTCGCCAAGTGTTACGGCGGAGATATAACGAGAAAGAAAAAGCTTCTTGAAAAACAAAAGGAAGGTAAAAAGAGAATGCGGCAGGTGGGCTCTGTTGAGGTTCCTCAGGAGGCGTTCATGTCGGTTCTTAAGCTTGATTGATCCGGGGTGTTTTGTTTATGAAGCGTATTTTACGGCTTGCTGCCGTTGCAGCCGGGAGGGTAACTGAGCACAAGGTGTCGGTTTATGCGGCGCAGGCAACGCTGTTTATTATAATTTCAGCGCTGCCCTTTCTGATGCTCATGCTGAGTATGCTGCAGTATGTAATACCGCACAGTCAGAGGGATTTGCTTGAAATCGGCGGAAGATTTCTGCCGTCGGCAGTCATTCCGTTTTTAAGCAATCTGCTTGATGAAATATACACCGGCGACGGTATTCCCATCATGTCCGTAACCTCCGCAGCCGCATTGTGGTCCGCGTCAAAGGGCGTTATGTCGCTGCTTATGGGGCTTGATAACATATACAGCAGAAATGTGGAAAGGGGATATATTAAAACACGGCTTTTATCTCTTTTGTATACTGTCATACTTATACTTATGCTGTCGGCCACGCTTTTACTGTTTGTTGCAAGCAAATATCTTGTGCATGTATCCTCGGAAGGTCTGCCCGTCATCCGGCAGACAGCGGGATTTTTTCTAAGGTTTCCGACTCTTGTGTATCTTGCGCTGCTGACAGCTGTGTTTGCGCTGCTGTACAGAATGCTGCCCGGTCAGAAAATATCCTTCGGAAGGCTGCTGCCCGGCGCGTTTTTCTCAGCATGCGGCTGGGTGGTTTTTTCACTGACATATTCCTTTTACGTAGATAATTTTACGAATTATTCATTTATTTACGGCAGTCTTACCGCCATTGTTCTTCTCATGCTGTGGCTGTATTTTTGTATGAATATTTTCCTGTGGGGAGCGGAGATAAATGAATTCCTTCAGGAAAAGGGGGACACTTAAGTTGAAGCATAAAAAAGTTACATTCAGATACGACAGAAAATCAAAAACGGGTCTTTTGACAGTGAACGGCCGCTGTGTAAGAATAAGTGCGCGGAAAGAAACATATAATAACTCTGCCGCAAGCGGTCTCGGAGGGTATGGAATTCATCTTATCTGAGGCACGCCGGAAACTAAAATCGGACGGAGGCTGCTTATGAATGCTTTTCACTCTTTATGGACAAAACCAGCTCACGGAAAAAGCCCGGAGGAATTTGAAATACTTACAATGGTTCTTTCTGCGCTTAAATGGCGCGAAAAAAACGGTAAAATTACTATGGTTACCGACAGTGACGGGGCGCGGCTTCTTGAACAGAGAGGACTTTGCACCGTATGGGATGATATAAAAACCACACTTGATGATATTCCGGATTATGCAGATCCCGACCGTTTTTGGGCGGCGGGGAAAATTTATGCCCTCAGGGGCTTTGATGCGCCTGTTGTTTCAATTGATACGGATTTTATTGTATGGGAGCCTCTTGAGCTTGAAAAAACAACGTCCGGACTTATTGTTATTCATAGAGAAACTCTAAGGCCCGAGGTTTATCCGAACACTGCCGAATACGCGGATTATGATGATGGCTTTTCATGGACCGTGCTCCCGGCAAACACGGCGTTTGTATACTTTGGCAGAAATGATCTGATTTCCTTGTATACTGCTTATGCCGATGGCTTTATAAAAACCTGCAGAAGCGGAGGAAGGCTTTGCCCCATGGTTTTTGCCGAGCAAAGACTGCTTTCGATGACGGCTCACAAGATGGGAATTAAAATCGATTCTTTTTCTTCGCTTGAAAGCCTTATGAACGGAAAAGATAACAGATTTACCCATTTATGGGGATATAAACGCACTCTGCGCAGCTGCGGTGAGGAAAAATCCGGAATGGAGGCGCGCCTCCGAAGCAGAATAATGAAGGATTTTCCGCAGATGTCGGACAAAATGAATTCGCAGATCAAGGGATAATTTACGGAATTTAGTGCATTTTAGTGAAAATTAATTGTTAAGTAAGCAAAATATTATACGTTGGTTTTTGTGCAAATTATGGATATATACAAAAAAAATAAAAACGACTTGACAAATCGCAAAAAAGATGGCATAATAGTATTGTGATAGATAATGGGTTGTGTGCGCGATTAAATTGTTTTCATTTCCCGGCAATTGAAAGGAATGTTCATCTTGGAAGAAAAAGATAATATATCAAAAACATATAATCCGGCTGAGTTTGAAGATAAGCTTTACAACAACTGGATGGAGAAAGGATATTTCCATGCTGAGCCGGATAAGAATAAAAAACCGTTTACAATCGTTATTCCGCCGCCGAACGTAACAGGTCAGCTTCATATGGGACATGCCCTTGATGAGACCTTGCAGGATATACTTATACGTTACAAGCGTATGAAAGGTTACTGCACTCTGTGGGTACCCGGTACGGATCATGCGGGAATAGCAACTCAGGCCAGGGTTGAGGCGGAGATTCGCGAAAAAGAGGGTCTTAGCCGCTATGACCTGGGACGCGAGAAGTTTTTGGAGCGCGTATGGGACTGGAAGAAGATGTACGGCGACCGTATAATAAATCAGCTTAAGAAAATCGGCTCATCGTGCGACTGGGAAAGAGAACGCTTTACGATGGACGAGGGCTTGTCCAAAGCGGTTAAGGAGGTATTTGTAAACCTTTACAATAAGGGGCTTATATATCAGGGCTCAAGAATTATAAACTGGTGCCCCCATTGCGTTACCGCCCTTTCCGATGTAGAGGTTGAGCACGCGGAGCAGGCAGGTCATTTCTGGCACATTAAATATCCGATTAAAGACAGCGACGGCTTTGTTGTAATCGCGACAACGCGTCCCGAAACACTGTTCGGCGATACTGCCGTTGCGGTCAATCCCGAGGACGAAAGATATAAGAATTTAGTTGGAAAAACCCTTCTTCTGCCGCTTACGGACAGGGAAATCCCCGTTATCGCAGACGAGTATGTCGACAAGGAGTTCGGAACGGGCTGCGTTAAGATTACTCCGGCGCATGACCCTAACGATTTCGAGGTAGGTCAGCGTCATAACTTAGAGCAGATCAAGGTTATGAATGACGATGCGACGATGAACGCGTATGCCGGCAAGTACGAGGGTATGGACCGCTATGAGTGCCGTAAGGCTATGATTGAAGATTTGGAGAAAGCCGGACTTCTCGTAAAGGTTGAGGATCATAGCCACAACGTGGGTCAGTGTCAGCGCTGCGGCACTACTGTTGAGCCTATTGTTTCAAAGCAGTGGTTTGTTAAAATGAAGCCTCTTGCACAGCCTGCTATTGACGCTGTTAAAAACAAGGAAACAGAGTTTGTTCCGGAGCATTTTAAAAAGGTATATTTCCACTGGCTTGAAAATATCCGTGACTGGTGTATTTCACGTCAGCTGTGGTGGGGACACAGAATACCTGCTTTCTACTGCGATGATTGCGGAGAAATGGTCGTAACAAAGGAAGAAAAGGCGGTATGTCCGAAATGCGGAAAGGAAATGCGTCAAGACTCTGATACCCTCGACACGTGGTTTTCGTCTGCGCTGTGGCCGTTCTCAACGCTCGGCTGGCCTGACAAAACAGAGGATCTTGAGTATTTCTACCCGACAAGTGTGCTTGTTACGGGCTACGACATAATTCCGTTCTGGGTAATGAGAATGATGTTTTCAGGTATAGAGCATACAGGTGAGGTACCGTTTAAAAAGGTGTTTATTCACGGGCTTGTACGTGACCCTCAGGGACGAAAGATGTCAAAGTCCTTGGGCAACGGCGTTGACCCGCTGGAGATTATAGATAAATACGGCGCGGATGCGCTCCGATTTACGATTGCCACAGGAAACGCGCCAGGTAATGATATGCGTTTTTATACAGAAAGAGTCGAAGCAAGCCGCAATTTTGCGAATAAGATTTGGAACGCGTCAAGATTTACGCTTATGAATCTTGATATAACCGAAAATAAGCTGCCGGACTTGGCGGATTTGCAGCTTGAGGATAAGTGGATTTTGTTAAAATACAATGATGTTGTAAAGGCGGTTACGGAAAATCTGGATAATTTTGAGCTTGGAGTTGCTCTTTCAAACCTTTATGATTTCATTTGGGATAATTTCTGTGACTGGTACATTGAGCTTGTAAAGCCGAGATTGTTTGACAAGGAAAATCCGACAGCAAAAACAGCGCAGTATGTGCTGACGTATGTTCTGTCCAATACAATGAAGCTTCTTCACCCGTTCATGCCGTTCATTACGGAGGAAATATGGCAGCACCTGCCCCATGAGGGTGAAAGCATTATGATAAGCTCATGGCCCGAATATGATGAAAAGCTTAATTTCCGGCAGGAAGCGGAGAGCATGGAGCTTATAATGCACGCAATCAGTGCAGTCAGAAACAGAAGAGCGGAAATGAATGTTCCGCCTTCAAAAAAAGCGAAAGTAATTATTGTTACCGATGAAACTGAGGTCTATAGCTGCGGCATTTCATTTTTTGAAAAGCTTGCTTCTGCCTCGGAGGTGGAGGTAACAACGTCAAAGGATGGAATAGACCTGAGCGCGGTACATATTGTTGTGCCCTCGGCAGAAATTTTTCTGCCTATGGAGGAGCTTGTTGACCGCGATAAGGAAATTGAAAGACTGACAGCAGAAAAAAAGCGTCTTGAAGGGGAAATAAAGCGTGTTGAAGGAAAGCTTTCAAATAAGGGCTTTGTTGACAAGGCGCCGGCACAGGTAGTTGAGCAGGAGCGTGAAAAGGGTGAAAAATACCGTTCAATGCTTGATAAGGTGCTTGAATCATTGACTGCACTTCAATAATATTGTTATTATAAGATTTCTGTAAGAAAACATGGTTCCAAAGGGCTTATGCCTGAAGGGATTTATGGGTTTTTATAGATTCTTTAAATAAACAAGAGCGCTCACCGGGCTGAACTTTGTGGTATTTGGTGGTTATTGGTATTTTCCTTTTAAAAAGGGTTTCTGAACCTCCATTAGGGGAGGGGATTCGGTTGGGGTCTTACGGGCAGGATCACAGCCGTGAAATAGCGGTAATTGATCAGGTTACACAAGGCAAAGCTCCGGAGAGCTTTCTTGGTAAAAAAAAGGATTGTTTTAAAGGCATTTTGCCTTTGAACAGTCTTTTTTAATGTACGGACAAGAATTTTGGGAGGATTGAATTTTCGTGAGAGAGTACATAAGAGGATTAAAGGACGGAATACCGATATGTCTTGGTTATATCTCCGTTTCCTTTGCGTTCGGACTGATGGCTGCAAGGGGCGGAATGTCACTGGCAGCGGCCGTAATTATTTCTATGACAAATCTGACAAGCGCCGGACAGTTTGCCGGAATGGATATTATTCTTTCAAACGGAGGACTGCTTGAGCTTGCCCTTGCCACGTTTATTATAAATATACGATATTTGCTGATGTCGCTGTCCTTGTCACAGCGGGTAGACCCAAAAACCGGAACGCTGAAAAGGCTTGTGATGTCATTTGGTATAACAGATGAAATTTTTGCTCTTTCAATGCAGCGCAGCGGAGATATTACCTTCAGGTATTTTCTCGGAATAATGACGCTGCCTTATATCGGATGGAGCTTCGGAACCTTTCTCGGCGGCTTTGCAAGCGCTTTGCTGCCGGAGCTTATACGAAAGTCCCTCGGCATTGCAATTTATGCTATGTTCATTGCAATAATAGTTCCTCCGGCAAAGAAATCAAGACCTGTTTTAAATATTATTCTTATAGCAGTTGCCGTAAGCGCGGCGCTGAATATTATACCTGTACTTTCAGGACTTTCCGGAGGATGGAAAATAATAATATCCACCCTTGCAGCTGCGGGAATCGGAGCGTATATATATCCTGAAAAGGAGGTGCGGGACATATGAGTACAGTAAGGCTTACGGGAGCCATTATTATAATGGCTGTTGTTACATATGTAATCCGGCTTCTTCCCCTTACATTTTTCCGCCGCAGAATAACTAATCCGCACATTAAAGCGTTTTTGAATTTTGTGCCCTATGCGGTGCTCGGAGCAATGACATTCCCTGATGTGTTTTCCTCCACCGGCAGCACTCTTTCGGCTTTAATCGGTACGGCAGCGGCATTTTTCCTCGCCTGCCGCGGCCGTGGGCTTCTGACAGTATCACTTGTATCCTGTGCTATTGCCTGTGCTGTGGATATTATTGCAGGTATTTTATGATTAAAAAAGGAGGTGAAAGCATATGAGAGATATACAAAAAGAGCTTTTTGAGCTTGGAGATAAAAAATATAAGGAATTTCACAGCCGGCTGATACCGGAGGTCAAGCCTGACGCAATAATCGGAGTGCGTACGCCTGTACTGCGAAAATATGCAAGGGAGCTTGCGGAAGACCCACAAAGCCGGCAGTTTATGAATTCGCTGCCGCATATTTACTATGATGAAAATAATCTTCACGGTTTTTTAATTGAAAGAATCAAGGATTTTGATACGGCTGTTTATGAAACGGAAAGATTTCTGCCCTATATTGATAATTGGGCAACCTGCGATATGCTGCTTCCGCCGGTTTTTAAGAAAAACAGAAAGCTGCTGCTTCCGAAAATACGGGAATGGATTAAAAGTGACAGTGTTTATACCGTCCGTTATGCCATAGGTCTGCTGCTCAGCCTGTATCTTGATGATGAGTTTACGCCGGAGCTTGCCGCCCTTGCGGCATCCGTAAAATCGGAGGAGTACTATATCAATATGATGATTGCCTGGTATTTCGCAACGGCTCTTTTTAAGCAATATGAAATCGCCGTTACATATCTTACAGAGCACAGGCTTTCAGCGTGGGTGCATAACAAGGCGATACAAAAGGCTGTGGAAAGCAGGAGAATTCCCGATGAAACAAAGGCGTATCTTAAAACCCTTAAAATATCAAGTTAAATTATATGAACTTATTGATTATGCATTGCATTAATTCATTGAAAAACAATAAAATAAAAAAATATTAAAAAAACACTTGCAAATTCCTTTAAAGTGTAGTATAATAAGTTAGTGAGTGAATTTATGGCGATGATGACCGAGCCTGTGCGATTGAAACCCGTGAACCTTGTCAGATGGGGAACCAAGCAGCAATAAGCGGATCTTTTGATGTGTTACGGTAAACTCGGTCTGAGCCTTCTTTTTGGGATTAAGACGCCAAAGGGTGCTTTTGGATGCGATAAAAGGCTTATCGTCTGCAATATACGCCTTTATGGTGTTTTTTGATTTTGAGGTAATGAGTATGGCATATAAGGCTATATACAGAAAATGGCGGCCTATGGTGTTTGAGGACATTGTCGGTCAGAGCCATATAACACAGACTTTAAAAAATCAGATAACCGGCGGCAGGATAGGACATGCTTACCTTTTCTGCGGAACACGCGGAACGGGAAAAACTACGGCTGCCAAGATTTTTGCCCGCGCTGTCAACTGCACAGACAACAGAGGCGGAAGCCCGTGCAATGAGTGTGAAATATGCCGCGGAATACTTGACGGGAGCATAATGGATGTAACCGAAATAGACGCCGCCTCAAACAACGGAGTTGACAACATACGCGAGATACGCGATGATACAAAATACGTAACAGCTTCGGCAAAATACAGGATTTATATTATTGACGAGGTGCATATGCTGAGCGACAGCGCCTTTAATGCGCTTTTGAAAACCCTCGAAGAGCCGCCGGAGCATGTAATTTTTATTCTTGCCACAACTGAACCGGATCAGATACCTCAGACAATTCTTTCAAGATGTCAGAGATATGATTTCAGAAGAATCAAGCCTCGGGAAATAATACTGAGACTTAAGGAAATAGCATACGGAGAGGGCTTTAATATAACCGAAGAGGCGTATTCCCTTATCGCGCGCCTCGGTGACGGATCAATGCGTGACGCAATCAGCGTGCTGGAACGGGTGGTTTCGACATGCGGTACGGAGATAACATATGACAGAATTGTTGAAATTCTCGGAATAGTGCCGCTTGACATTGAATTTGATATGGCAGAGGCTCTCCTTTCGGGCAATGCTTCGGATGTGTTGGCGGTGACGGCAAAGGTTGTTGACGCGGGACGTGACCTTAATGTTTTTGTTGACGCACTTATCGGACATTTTAGAAATCTTCTTGTCTGCAAGGCAGCCGGTGAGCCTGAAAAACTGCTGGATTACAGCGATGAGGAAATAGTAAGGTTTAAAAGTATGGCGGAGCATGCAGCATACGAAAAAATATGGTATGCTGTTAATCTTCTTACCGAAGCCAAGGCATCTGCAAAGTGGGTAAAAAGCCCCAGGGTAATTTATGAAATGGCTTTTGTAAAAATGTGTGTTCCTGAGCTTGACTTTTCAAATGAATCAATTGCCGCAAGAATCAGCGGACTTGAAGAAAAGCTTGCGTCCGGTGCATTTGCCGCAGCCCCGGTCTTGGAGCCGACGGCTGAAAATAAAAAGCCGGCACCTGAGAAAAAGGAAAAAAAGGTTTCCGTAAAGCTTTTTAATCCTATACCGAAGGACAAGCTGAACAGCGCAAATCCTATTGTTGCAGCGGCGAAAAAGTGGGAGAAAATAGCGTCGAGTGCTACCAGGTCAAGACCGTATCTTGCGGGAGCTCTTGTTGACAGACCGATTACAATAGATAATGACGGGTTTATACTGCTTTATGACAGAAAAAAGGAAATCGGCGCAAAAAAAATGGCCGAAAACCAGCTTAACTTAATAACACAGCTGGTGAAAAAAGCATGCGGTGTAGATCTTAAAATAAAAATTGCATATTCGGATGAGTTAGAGGATCATATAATTGATTTCTGGGCTCTTCCGGAACCGGGATCCGATGTCGGTGACAGCGGTGCACACAAGCCTTCACCCAATGAGGATCCTTTAAATGACGTCCTTGAACGCATGGAGGATTTTGTTGATTCCGTGGACGGCAGGGAATTCCTTACGTTTAACCGTGACGAGGAAAAGTTTTCGCAAGCCTCCCTTGATGATAAAGAAGAGGAAGGCTCCGATGATGACAGAGAGGAATTTTTTGAAGAAGGCGAACAGGACGATGATCAGTAAAAATTTTATGCCAAGGCATAGATTTCAAAATAAGCGGAGAAATTTTTCCGCAAATTAATTTGGAGGTAATTATGGGAAAGTACAAAGGCTTTGCAGGCGCGGGCATGAATCAAAATAAGAACATGAACAGCGTGATTAAGCAGGCTCAGAAAATGCAGGAGGAAATGGAAAAGGTTCAGGAGGAGCTTGAAACAAAAACCGTTGAGGCTTCAGCCGGAGGCGGGGCTGTTAATGTGGTTGTAAGCGGCAAAAAGGAGCTTGTTTCAATAGAAATCAAGCCGGAGGCTGTTGACCCCGAGGATGTTGAAACGCTTCAGGACCTTATTATGGTTGCTGTAAATGAGGGAATTAAAAAGGCTGACGAAATGATGGCAGAGGGAATGGGCGAAATAACGGGCGGTCTTAATATCCCCGGCTTATTCTGAGGCGGCAGCTTGTCAGGAGGTTTTTTTGGTGGCTGAGGAATTATCCGTTGAAAAGCTTGTGGAGCAGTTTGAGCAGCTGCCGGGTATCGGCCCGAAAAGTGCTGAGCGCATAGCATTTCATATCCTTGAACGGATGTCTGCGGAATCGGTGGCATCAATGGCTGATATAATACGCGCTGCAAAGGAAAAAATAGTTTTTTGCCCCGTATGTCAGAATCTTACGGCGGAGACTCCATGCCGTATATGTGCCTCGGACAGGAGGGACAGGTCTGTAATATGTGTTGTTGAAAGCCCTGAGGATGTCAAGGCTATTGAAAATACAAACGAATATAACGGTATGTATCACGTGCTTCACGGTGCTCTGTCACCTGCGGACGGAATCTCTCCGGAGGATATTAAGATAAAGGAGCTTATTGAAAGGCTTGCCGGAGGAGAGGTTACTGAGGTAATTATGGCAACGAATCCAACGGTAAACGGGACAGCAACGGCGGTTTATATATCAAGGCTCATATCTCCGATGGGTGTTAAGGTGACGCGTATAGCTCACGGTGTGCCGGTCGGAAGCGGTCTTGAGTATGCCGATAAAATAACGCTTATAAAGGCTCTTGAGGGGCGTCAGGTTATTTAAACTGAACACACTTTATTTAAAAAATACGTAAATATGCTTGCAGAGGCTGCCTCAAGGGCAGCTTCCGCAAGCATATTTTTTTCAGTATTAAAAAACTCATTGCATATTATGACGTACAGCAGGCTGACACATTTATCACACATTGACAATCGGGATCGTCAATAATAACATCTCCGATACGGTCGGCAGTAATTTTCCCGCTCAGCGGATTTTTTACGCTCATAATCTCTCCTAAAACAACTGCCGTTACATCGCTTTTTTCAAAAGACAAATCGCAGTCAATCATTTCGCAGTCCTCCAATACAAGACCTTTAGCGTAACATAACGGCTGTGTGCCGATGATTTTACAGCGGACAAGGTGAAGATTTTCAGAATACCATCCTAAATATTCACCTTTTACAACACTGTCATAAACAGTCACATTTTTACTGTGCCAGAATGCGTCCTTTGTGTTGAGCTCCGAATTGCGGATAACTGCATTTTGCACGTACTGAAAAGAATACTTGCCTGTCATATGCAATCCGTCAAATTCCATATCTGAGCATCGTAAAAACGGATATTCCGATATAAGTTCGCAGTCTGTCATTTTAACGCCGCGGCAAAACCAGCCGAACTCAGTCGAATTGATTTTGCAGTTTTTCAGAGTCATATTATCACATTCGCGCAGTGCTTTAATACCTCCGAGGATTGAATTTGTGATTGTAATATCGCGGTCATACCAAAGCGCCGCGCGGCAGGTGTCGGTCATTCTGATGTTGTCAACCACGGCTCCGGCAGTGTGCCAAAGGGGGTAGCGCAGGAGAAAATCACAATCTTCAATTACAAGATTTGAGGTTTCCTTTAATGCTGACTCTCCGTAAGCTGCACCTTTAAACGCGCAGCCTTTTAAAACTGCGTTGCTGATACCGTAGAAGGCACGTTCTTCATCGTGTGTTTCGTTTAAATATGTAGTCATATTAATCTTCCTTTCCGGCAAAGGTCATAGTGTTTTTCGCATAAACATATGCATTGAACTCATCCTGATATTATTTTACAACAAAAATCAAGAAATATCAAATACTTATATTGAATACATGGTTATGCCTTTAAGGCATAAAATCAGTCATGCTTTAGAGGCATATCTATGTATTTGAACTAAGTATTGGACATTGAGAAGCTTTCGTGTTACACTAAAGGAAACACTGATTAATTAGTGGTTCCTTATACTATCAAAATAAGAATTGGAGTGATATCAATGAGAAAATCAAGGATTTTGGCATTTATCGCGTCAGCGGCTGTACTTGTCTCGATAAGCGCGATATTGGCAGACACACCATCAGAGCTTGTTCTTCAGATTAACAATCCGATTATGAAAGTAGACGGCGTTGAGAAGGAAATAGACCCCGGAATCGGTACAAGCCCTGTGGTTGTAAATGACCGTACATTACTTCCCGTACGCGCGGTTATAGAGGAAGTCGGCGGAACGGTTGACTGGAACGGCGCGGCGCAGGAGGCAACACTCACATACGGACAGGATGAAATACGCCTTACGATTGGCAGCACAACTGCTTATTTAAATAATGAAGCCCGGACGCTTGATACAGCGCCTGCAATCATTAACGACCGAACAATGCTCCCTATAAGATTTATTGCGGAAAGCTTTGATTTTGATGTTGACTGGAAGGGCGAAACTCAGACGGTTACAATCACAAAAGAAGCGGCAGCAACGGTTGAACCGACACCGGAGCCGACATCATCTCCGGAGGCTGCAGCAGTCAGCCGGGCTGCACTCAGCGTAAAATTCGGAAATGACGGAGAAGAATTCATTATGACGGTTGAGGATAACGCGACATCTCAATTCCTTATGGAGTATCTCGGAACGGAAAGCTTGAATTTACCCGTTTATCATGATGAAGCATATGAGGGCTATGAGTATTACGACATACCGAGCCGATATAAAATTCCTGATGAACCAACGGCTGTAACCTCGGTAAAGGCGGGCGAGGTGTATTATGCGGACAATCAAATTGTGCTCTATTACGAGGACGCCGATGTGTCGGGGGAATATACTAAAATAGGAACAATAGAAAATACTGACGGTCTGAAAAAAGCAGTTGAAGAAAATCCTGTTCTTGAAGGTTGGGGAAATAAGATTATTTCAATAAAAAGCAGATAAAATGGAGAATAAAAATGAAAAAATTTATTATTTTGATGATAACCGTTATAAGTATATTGGGAATTGCCCCGTGCGCGCTCGCCGAAGGTGTTCCGACTATTGAACTTGGCGGTTCTGTTGTTACGGTAACAAACGCGCCGGACAACTCGACCCTTATAATTGCCGCGTACAATAATGGAATTCTGAATGAGGTACAAATGACTGACGGCAGCGGCACTATTACGGCAGATGTTTCGCAATATTTGTCAAAAGCCGAAAGGATTAAAGCATTTTTGTGGGATATGGAAAACATATATCCGTTTGGAGAGCCTAAGGAAATAGTTAAGGAGAATATAAAAATGAAGGTTCAGATAGGAGACAAGGCTTTTACTGCCACTCTTGAGGATAATGCCGCAGTTGCCGAACTGGTTGAAATGATGAAAGAAGAACCCATTACTATTCATATGGACGATTATTCAGGATTTGAAAAGGTAGGTTCACTTGGAAGAAGCCTTACAACAAGCAATGTTCAGACGACAACAACAGCCGGAGACATAGTTCTTTACAACGGAAATCAGATTGTCATGTTCTACGGCTCCAATTCGTGGAGCTACACAAGAATAGGAAAAATTGACGATTTAGCAGGCTGGGAGGATGCTCTTGGCAGCGGCAGCGTGACCGTTACGTTTGATATTATGTAAAAAGGAGAAACTGCCATGAAAAGAATGTTAGCAATAATTTTATCTGCTATTTTCTGCACAATGGGCATTTCCGCCTGCGCAGCTCAAACAGAGGATTTGACAATTACCCTGCAGATAGATAATCCCGTAATGACGGTAAATGGAGAGGAAAAACCGATAGACGAGCAGGGAACGGCTCCTGTTATCGTAAACGATAGAACGCTCTTACCTGTTCGCGCAGTTGTTGAGGAATTTGGCGGCAAAGTGGAATGGGACAGTGAAACACAGACAGTGATTTTGGCTTGCGGAAAGGATATTATTGTACTCGGAATCAATAATACTACTGCGTATCATAACAATGAGTCCCACACGCTCGACGCAGCTCCGACCATCATCAATGACCGTACTATGCTTCCGATTCGTTTTATAGCCGAGAGTTTTAACTTTGATGTGGGTTGGAACGGTGATGAACAGATGATAACAATTTCAAAAAAATTGGCTTTGACAAACACAGAGGTTTCATCAGAGAATACACCTGAATTTATCAATGTTACCGAACACGAAACAGAGCTTGAAAGCGGTTTATCCGCTGTCCGTTATGACGGAGATTATATGTTTGACACATTTCTCTCTGAGGGCGGCGCGAAAACAGATGCCGAGCTTGTAGGCTTTCTGCAAAACAATATTGTAAAAAATGCGGGAAGCTTAGGCTTGATTTCAAATGTGTTCGGCTGTTCGGTAATATCGGTTAAAAACAGCAGCGGCGAAGCGTTGTTCGGAAGAAATTTTGATTGGTACGGCTGCGACGCACTTGTGGCATTGTCAAAGCCGCAAAAGGGCTATGCTTCAATCTCAACGGTAAATACGAATTTTATTAAAAATGCTTACCGCAGCTTTAACAGCTTACCCGAAAAAGTGCGCTCGGTTGTTTCGCTGTATGCGCCCCTTGACGGTATGAATGAAAAAGGTCTTTGCGCGGCGGTACTGTATATTGAGGACGGCGCAGAAATCAATCAGGATACCGACAAACCTGACATTACCACAACTACCGCAATTCGTCTGCTTTTAAATCAGGCGGCAGACGTGGACGAAGCTGTGGCGTTGCTGGGTCAATACGATATGCACGACTCGCTCGGAATGATGATACACTTTGCAATATCAGACGCAAATGGCAAATGTGTGGCGGTTGAATATATCAATAATGAAATGGTAGTAACCGAAACGCCTGTTGTCACGAATTTCTATCTTGCGGAGGGCAATAAACAGGGTATTGGCTCGGCACAGTCCCATATGCGGTTTGAAACGCTCACAAACGCATTGACAGCAAATCCGACTATGGAGGCTGACGATGTTAAAAATGCGCTTGAAAGCGTGAGCAAGCACCATTTTAATGACGGTGAAACCACAGAATGGAGTATTGTGTATAATCAATCACAGGGAACGGCGCAATATTTCCATAGGGAAAATTATGATAAAGCATATATGTTTAATATTCGATAAACACTACCGAAAACAGGCAGAGCAATTCAGCCCTGCCTGTTTAATCATACTATGATTTTTTTATTCAGCCATTTTTCTCTCATGAGCCGTATTAAGAACAGAATTCCGCGTATGCATAATTCAACGCACATTGCAATCCATACGCCGTGCAAGCCGAGATACGGAACTAAAATCAACGCTGTTGTAATTCGTATTCCCCACATACTGACAAGGTTCAGAATACTCGGTACGAGCGTATCACCCGCGCCTCTGAGCGCGCCTGCGCATACGATTGACGCGGCATATAAAGGCTCTGCAAACGCTTCAATCCTCAAAACCTGCGCTCCGAGCTGACGAACCTCCAATGACGGTGTGAGTATGGAAAACATTGCCGGAGCGATAAAAAACATTATTACGGCTGCGCAGGACATAATCAGCATGCCGATTAAAACCGATGCTCTTGCAAACCGCCGTGCAAGGTCATCGCGCCCGGCACCTATGCTTTGCCCGACAAGAGTTGTTGCCGCCGTGCCTATTCCGTAGCCGGGCATATAGCAAAAGCTCTCGGCTGTAACCGCAAGTGAATTTGCGGCAACCGCAGCAGTGCCGAGAGGCGCGACAATAAGCGTTGATGCCACCTGTGCGCTGCACATTACAGTATGCTCAAAGGCTGTCGGAAGCGCGATTTTTGCCGCTGTTTTCATACATCTGCCTTGTATTTTCCAATGACCGCCGTATTTGAACGCTAATTTTTTCGAGCGGATACACGCGAAGAAAAGCATTAAGGCTGTTACACATATCTCCGCACAGGCCGTACCTAAGGCGGCGCCGCTTACACCCAAACCCGAACCGTATATATGTATCTGCCCGCCCGATACCGCTATTGCTCTTGTCGGAAATATAAATATAAAATTGAATATTACATCAAGAACACACAGCAGAATGTTTAATATACTCGGTGTTTTCATGTCGCCGCTGCATTGAAGCATGCTTCCGCACAGCTGCCGGAATTGCGTCGCGGGCAGAGCGCAGGCGTAAATAAGAAAATACCTTGACGCTTCGCGGCGTATTTCGGTGCTGCCGCCGAGCCATATAGGAAGCCGGCTGCTGATTGAAACGGCGGTTACTGATAGAATAATTCCGAAAATCAGCGCAATAATCAGCGACTGACGGAATACGCTCCTTGCGTCCTCCTCGCGCCTTGCGCCGATAAGCTGCGCGACCTGGACTGAAAATCCTGTTGCGGCGGAAATGCACAGACCGCCGATGAGCCACGTTGTTGTGCTGACAAGACCGATTGAAGCTGTTGCGTTTTCGCCGAGACTTCCGACCATTGCCGCATCTATATACTGCATTATTATAGAGCTTATCTGTGCCATAACAGCGGGAATGCTAAGGCGAATAACCAGCGCTATCATGCTTTTTAATGATAGCTGTTTATTAAGATTAAGTATTGATTTCTCTTTCAAGACTTATGTTCTCCTATTGATTTGATCACTTTTGCCGGATTGCCTACCGCTGCCGTATTTGCGGGAATATCTTTTGTAACTACCGAGCCTGCGCCGATAATGGCATTATCACCTATTGTTACTCCGGGAAGTATTGTAGAATTTGAGCCTATCCATACTCTTTTACCAATTACAACCGGCGCAGGTATCATATCGCCTCTGTTCTCCGGTTCAAAAGCGTGGTTCAATGTTGCTATTACCACATTGTGACCGATAAGAGTGCCGTCACCTATCGTAATGCCGCCTTGATCCTGAAAGCGGCAGCCGGAGTTTATAAACACGCATTTGCCGATATTTATGTTTTTTCCGCAGTCGGTTGTAAAGGGAGGAAACAGTACGAAATGCTCGTCAACCTCTTTCCCGATAAGCTGTGAAAACAAACCTCGTATTTCTGCTTCCGTATGGTATGAACCGTTTATTTGCGCAGTTATTTTCATCGCTTCCTGACTTAAAAAGTGCATGTGTTTATGAATTTCCGAACAGCATTTAATCTCTTTGCCGCTGTTCATATATTCTAAAAACTCCCTGTTGTCCATTAAAATTCACTCCTAAATTTAATTATTTACCACTAATTTTTTCTTGCCCGTTTTCGGGTCTGCTGTGATTTCATCCGCAAAGCGAACGTAAAATTGTATATGTTCAAGATTATTGCTAATCAAAATTTCTTTCATTTTTTTCATCATTTCTGCATGTATATTATCCTCAACTTTCGGAGAGGAAGCCTGTGCAAGCATTTCAAAGGCATAATCATCAATTTTAATAAACTGATAATCCAGGAGCCCGTCAATACAAAATCCCTCTATCGCAAGCGGATGTAAAAATTCTTTTTTTCCGTCTTTACCGTTAAACCAAAGTATATCCTCATTTCTGCCGAAAATGCTTTCGGCGCGGGAAAACGGATATTTCTTTCCGTCAGCCTTAAATGTCAGATTGTCGGATATTTTATAGCGTATAAGCGGCTGTATAAAATTATAAAGAGATGTCAGATACATTGTTCCGTTTTCAACCTCAATATAATTCATATCGTCAAATAAATACATTCCGTCCTCCGGCGTTTCCTCAAGTCCCATTACAATGGACTCGCTTGCGCCGTAGAAATTGATAATTTCGGTTTTAAGGGTATCTGCCAGATAGCTGCGCAGATTGCTGCTTAGCGGCTCGCCGCAGGAGATTGTACGAAATGCGTTAATATGTATTTTACTATCCTCGCACAACTCGCCGAGAATTTTTAAAGCTGACGGATACCCGATAATCATATCCGGCTGAAATTTATTTATCTGTTCAATCCACTTTTCAAGCGGTGTGTTTACATCAATGAAAAGCTGCTTTGCACCGACATTTGCAATTCCGTCGCCGATTGCCATGGCACCGCCGTAGCGTCCGTCCGTTGCTGCTATATATAGCAGCCTCGGCGTGTGCAGAAAATATTTTAAAATTTCCGTCATACTCATATTCCATAAAGCGGCTCTGAGCATTCCGACAAGCATATAATTCCACGCCTTATTGTCATAAACAAAATATGCCGGTTTCCCTGTACTGCCTGAGGAATGGACAAGGTGATACTTGTTTTTGAAGGCGCGTTTGTCAAGAGCGGTATTTTCGTCAAAGCTGCGTAAATTCTCCTGAGATAAATCCGGCGCTGTTACAATTTCATTAAAGTGCCGTAGCAATATGGATTTATCTGTTACAGGGAACTGCGACAGCGGAGCTGTGTCAATGTTTTTATCATTGATGCCGTTCTTTGCAAAGGTCACTCTATAATACGGTGAATGGGAAAAGGCATATTTAAGCATACGCCGCAGCTTCTTTTCCTGCAATGCCTTTATCTGCTCCCTCGATTTATAAACATTCTTTTTCAGACTGTGCAAATCCCACAGCAGCTTTAAATAATTCATTTGCCGCGCCTCCTTTGATTTATTTCCTGAAGATATTTTAACACGGCAGATATAAAATGTCCAATACTTATGTTGAATACAGAGTTATGCTTTTTAGTTATAGAAATTCAAGAAGAACACGCTCCCGTTTTTGAGTGGGCGTGTTCCTTTTGGTTTTAAGCCTCATCAAAGGCTTCGTGCAGCTTTTTTAAAAACAGTTCTGCGGCTTTTGAAAATACCTGATATCTTTTCCATATAATATTAAGATTAACCTCTATTGAGGGCTTAAACGGTTTAAAGCAAACCATACCGTCCTCAGGCGTCTTTACAAGCTTATCAAGAGTTAAAGCATAGCCGAAGCCCTCCTCAACCATAATCGCAGCATTATAAATCAGATTATATGTTGCAACAATATTTAATTGCTCCGGTTTCTTTTTCAGCCATTTCTGCATATCATGTTCCACCAGACGCTGACGTGAGCACAGCAAGGGCTTGTCCCATAAATCCTTTGCTTCAACAGCGTCCTTTTGAGCAAGCGGACTGTCTTTGCGCATAAGAACACCCCAGGTATCGGTTGCAGGCAGCTTTAAAAACTCATACTTTGTCATATCAGTGGGTTCAATGAGAAGTCCGAAATCAAGCAGGCCGCGGTCAAGCTTTTCCGTAACGTCCTCGGCATTGCCGCTGAAAAGGTGATATCGGATATTAGGATAATCATTTTGTATAGATTTTGCGACACGAGCAATAAGGCGCATAGCGTCCGTTTCACCGGCACCTATATATACATCTCCGCTGACAATTTCATCTGATGAGATGATTTCAGCCTCAGTCTTGTCTATTAAATCCACAATTTCCTCGGCGCGCTTGCGCAGGAACAAGCCCTCCTCCGTAAGGGTAATTCGTCTGTTTCCGCGTATAAAAAGCTGTTTTCCCAATTCATCTTCCATATCCATAAGCTGCCGCGACAGCGTCGGCTGCGAAATGTGCAAAATCTCTGCCGCACCGGATACGGTCTGTTCTCTCGCTACCGCAAGAAAATATCTTAAAACACGAACCTCCATTACTGTACCCTCCTGTAGAATAATATTTAAGTCTATTTTATCACAGACATACATAGCTGTCAAGCATAGATGTAAATCTGAAATGTGATAAAAATTATGAAATGTACGTGTGTATTTGTTGACATTTCAGCGTATATATGATATAATTAAGTTATAGGAAAGATGTAAGGTGGTAATGGTTATCGAACGGCTGAATAGGAGATGATAATCGTGATTGAACCGGTAACTTAAAGGCAAAAGAAAGACATGTGTTCCAAAAGAACATCGGCGCTCTCTTTTGCCCTTTTTGAAATGGAAAATGTTTTTACACTATAAACGGTGCCAAAAGGAGCGATGTTTTTATGAAAGACCTAAATACATTTAAACGA
>JAGBHE010000052.1 GCA_017935675.1 Clostridia bacterium
AAAAATGCTTGATTTTACCTTGAAAGTATGATATTATAATTACAGATTATTTTTACAGATGAATTTTGAAAAAGTGAGCTGTAGAGCCATTTTTCGTGTTGCCTCATAATATAGATTATGGGGCAATTTTTTATTTATTAACTCATTCATCATGCTTATATTATAACACCATGTCAGGTGGAAGTATTGTCAACTTTTAAAAACACACGGGGACGGTTCTCTTGTGTCAAAAATGACACAAGAGAACCGTCCCCGTGTGTTCTGTTGCTCCTGTTTTCGAGTATCTTTAATGCGAAAATCTGTCTGACAGAAATGCGCCTGCGGCTTCTGCTATGCGTATGCCGTCAACGGCGGAGGATGTAATTCCTCCGGCATGTCCGCCGCCCTCGCCTGCGGAAAAAAGACCATCTATGTTCGTTTTCAAGGTTTCTCTGTCCCGTATAACCCTTACAGGCGACGAGCTTCTTGTCTCAGGAGCTGTAAGCACCGCATCCGGTGCGCAAAAGCCCTTAAGCCTCTTATCAAGCTTAACTATTCCGCGTCTCAGCACACTGCAAATGTCCTCCGGCAAAACATCGGAAATACTGCCAAGAGTATATCCCGGTTTTATAGTCGGTTCCACATTCCCAAGACGTGAAGAAGGCTTTCCGGCAAGAAAATCTCCGAGAGTCTGGACGGGAGCAAAGTAACCTCCTCCGCCTGCCGCAAATGCTTTTTTTTCAAGCTTCTCCTGAAGCTCCATACCTGCAAAAACCGCTCCGCCTCCAAGCCCCGAAACGTTGACAAGGAGAGCGCTGTTTGCATTTTCCCCCTCCCTTGCATTATTGCTCATTCCGTTTGTTACAACTCCGCCCCTCTCCGAGGCGGCATTTACAACAAAACCGCCGGGACACATGCAAAAGGTATACAGTGAGCTGCCATCATCAAGGTGCGTCCAAAGCTTATAAGGTGCCGGCGGAAGAACTTTACTGAAGGAGCCGTACATTGCATCGCTTATAAGCTTCTGCTTATGCTCTATCCGTACGCCTATAGAAAACGGCTTCTGCTCCATGGCAAGCCCTCTTTTGTACAGCATACGCATCGTATCCCGACCGGAATGACCGATAGCCAGAATCAGCGCGTCACATTCCATATCTGCCTCAGCCGCGTCAGCAATCTTTTTGATCCTTATTCCGCGAAGCGCTCCGCCCTCAAGCATTATGTCTGAAAGCGCTGTGTTAAAAAGAAAACGTCCGCCGAGGGAAATGATTTCATTACGCATATTTTTCACAACGCTCCGCAATATGTCCGTACCAATATGCGGCGCGGCATCAATCAGTATATCCTCCGGCGCACCGAATCGTACAAACTCTTTAAGCACAGCTCTTATGCGCATATCGTTTATTCCTGTATTGAGCTTCCCGTCCGAAAAGGTTCCTGCTCCTCCCTCACCGAACTGAATATTCGTGTTTTCATCAAGCTTTCCTTCATCAAAAAAACGTTTCACTGCCGCCGCTCGTTCGCGGGCCTCACCGCCACGCTCCAGAACTGTCGGGCAAAAGCCTTGTCTTGCGAGCATAAGCGCTGAAAACAAGCCTGCCGGACCGCTTCCGACAATAACGATTTTTCCGGATGGTTCAAGCTTCGGAAAAGCATATTCCGCATCATCTGTGCTTCGGAATTTTACTCTGCCTGCCGGTCTGATTTGTCCTTCAGGCTCACAGTCTACAGTACAGGAATAAAACATATCACTTTTATGCCTTGCGTCTATCGCGCGTTTAACAAGCTTAACACTTTTAAGTCTGCATCCAAGAAGCTTTTCACAGCGTCCATGCAAAAGCTCCGGGCTTTCCGTGATTTCCATTCTTATCTCAAATAATCGAATCATAGCCACAATCCTCTCGTAACAAAAACTGCGGGAAATCATAATATACATGGGAGGTGTTATTATGACGCCCATTCAAGTAACGGCCGCCGTCACGGCCGCGGCAAATCTGCTGGCGGAAGTAATGACTGAAGATGAGTTGGCTCTTTACGCCGCCGTATTCGCGCAGCTGGGAGACACGCTTGCAACAATCGCAGTAGTTAATGATTCCTCCGGGCAATAAAAAAGGAAAATGAACTGCTTTTTTATATGCCCGGATGGAGGAATCGGACAGCAAGCTCATTTTCCTTTTGCGGAAGCGTCGGCCGGCGCGGCATGCCGTGTCAAAAGGAGGCCAAAAACCATGCTGCTGCCCCGTCAAGCCGATACTTCCAAAGGTATGTAGGATTATTGTGGTTACCTGCAGGATTATCTCTCCTGCAAATATATTATACAATAAACACATCTGTCAGTCAAGCTGTAATTTATTCCAAATCAATCTGAGATTCTGCTTTTTCCGTTTTTTTATTTGCCTCAAAACCGCTTTCCTCTGCGGTTTTTTCCTCTCCATCAATTTCAGACGGCTGTGTTTTTTCTAATTTTTTCTTACCTGCTTTGAACCTTTTAGCCAAAATGAAAATTGTACAGGCAAGCACAAGTACAAGCAATATAATTATCACAGCGCCTATCGGGTCAGCCTTCTTTTTTAGAAGATAAAAGCCGCCGGGCTTTTCAAGCTCAAAAACAATATAGCTTCCGTCACGCTCCGCCTCCGTGACGTGCATTCCGGAGGTATCGGGAATACCTACCGCCGCGCATTTTCCTTTTTCATCACGAACACGTACACGTACCTTATCCGAGTAACCGTCTGAAGTGCTTATCGTATAACCGGAGCTTACCTTATATCCGTCAAAACCGACATTCTGCAATGAAAGAGTATCAACAATAAGTTTTGTATCCTCTTTGAAATTGCCCTCAACAAGAATCATCGGCGGCTTCTCGCCGCTTGATATAGTCGTTGTAGCATCGTTATACACACATGTAAAAACTGTATTTCTCAGTATTTTTTTTGAAATGTCCCCGTCCCATGACGGATTAAATCCCTCCTTAACAGGCAGTTCCGGCACCTGTGAGGAATCAACCACAGTCCCGTATTCCGCTTTAAGAGTCTGCACCGTTTCTCCGTCTATCACAAAGCTGACCGTAAATTCAAGCCTCGCCAATTCATCAGATTTTGCTTTAAGAAAGCCGCCGATTATTTCAGAATCGTTTTCTGCAAGAAATCTGAGCTGCGGAAGATAACGTTCTCCGCTTCCCATATACCAGTCATCACTTATAAAGCCGTCCATGAGATACGGAATTATCCCATCGCCTGTCATATCATCCTTTGAAAGCGCCGCTGCCCTTCCTTCAAAATCAGCTCCGTCAATACCGCCGAGTCCTTCATCAATAAAATAATTCTTTTCAATTGTATCCCCATTGTTTCCGGCAATGGCTCCGGTTCTTTCCGTTCCTCCGGTCACCTCCGGGAATGCATAGCAAAGACGGATACTGTCAGATTTTCCTGCAATTCCTCCCACATCGCTCTTAGCGGAGGTTTTCGCATAGCCTATACATTTTTCTATTTTGCCCCGGCTTTCCCCGGCAATGCCTCCTGCCATTTTACCCTCAGAAGCATCAATTTCTCCGCTTCCTATACAATTTTTTATAATTCCTATATTTGAAAATCCGGATATACCTCCGGCATTCCCGTTTTTGGATATTATTCTGCCCTCATTGACAGAACCATTTACAACAGCCTTAGCAAAGCCTTCTTCTTCAAGTATTTCAGCTCCCGATACCGTTTCGTTCTCACCGGTTTTCAGCTTTGACTCGCTTCCGACAGCTCCGGCAATTCCACCGGTATATTCAATACCGTTTATTTCACCGCTGTTATATGAATACCTTATAAGGGCATCCTCCACCCATATTCCGGCAACAGGACGTAGCAGAGGGATATCAATGCTTTCCGGATCGCTTTTCTCAGAGCTGTCCTCTGCTTCGGCAGCATATACAGTCGGAAGAAGCATTTCCGGAAGCCTTGCATTTTCAGGGAGTTTGCCTTTGATATGTTCAATAACACCGTCTATTTTCCGTCGTATCTCATCAATGGCTGAATCAATTTTTTCGAGCCGTTCAATCCTGCGCCGCAAAAGCCTGTCAATATCTCCGAGAGTTCCCGAAACAGCATCCGATATATCGGCAGAACTGTTGCTGAGCTGCTTCAGCGTATTGTTAAGTACCGCATGGGTAGTTTTAAGATTTTTTGTAAGCGGCTCTATCAGTTCCTCATCAAGCTCGTCCAGGCGCTCGCGTATATTTTCAAGGCTTTGCGCAGCATTTGCGTCTCCGTTTTCAAGAGCTGCAGCCGCCTCATCCATAAGTCCGGTCGCGCTTGTAAAAAGATCGTCCATCGTCCCGTCATTATCCTGAAGCAGTCGAATAGTTTCTGTAAGCGCGCCGTCAAGGGATTTAACCGCCGCTTTTGTTTCATCATTCACATCAGCCAGTCCGCTAAGAACATTTCTGACATTTTCACCTATTCCCTCTGTATCTGCAGAATCAAGCTTCTCAGATGCCTTATCTACAGCTTTTCCCACACGGCCGGTAAGGTCTGAAACAGAATCTGCAGCTTTGCTGACCGAATTATTTCCGTTAATGTCCTGAACCGCGCTGTTTACACTGTCAAGCACATCCTTTGTGCTTCCGGAAACCTGCGTGGTGTTGTCCACAATAGAATCTGTAAGCCTTGTAAGATTATCGGACAGTTTCAGTCCTTCGCCGCCCACTCCAAGCAAATCCTTTGACAGCTCCCGTATGTCCTGCTTCCAGTCTGCCGGAAGCGAAGCAAGCTCTTCCTTTGCATTATCAATATCCGTTTTTACATCGTCAATATTTGATTTCACATCCTCCTTCAGCGTTTCGGCAGAAATATTGCTGAACGGCTCAAAACGTCCTGCTATTCCGCCGACTCCCCTGCGCCCGAAAACCTTGCCGCTGTTTGTACACTCAGTTATGAGTCCGCTTTGCTTGCCTGCAATTCCGCCGATGTTATCTCCGAGATTAATATATCCGACCTCGCCGCTGTTTACCGCGCCCTGAACCGCACCGTCAGAGCTGCCGGCGATTCCTCCGATACAGCTGCTTTTTTCATTGGCATTTGTATTTATATTTCCTTTATTCTCACAGTTTTTAATATATCCGTCGTTTTTTCCGGCAATTCCGCCGATATTGATATTTCCCTGTACAGCGCCGTAATTTACACATTCTTCAAGCATACCGGAATTTCTGTTATAGCCGACAATTGCGCCGACCGTACTTTCTCCGGAAACAGAGCCTTTAAAGGAGCAGCCTCTTACAGTACCCTCATTTACAGCCGCAACAGCTCCTAAAATCTCTACATAATCCTCTGTAAGCTCACTTTTGACGCCCGTATTTTTAAACAGCTTACCCAGAACATTCTTTGTGCTTACACTTCCTCCGTCATCCCTGCTTCTGCTTTCAAAATTTCCTTCAATGTTCAGATTTACAATCTCCGCGCCTTTTGCAACGCGTATAAAAAGGCCCTTATCATCTCCCTCAAAGCTCATCCGGATATTTTTAAGAGTATAGCCGCAGCCGTCAAAGGAACCGGAAAAGATTTCGACAGGAATCACATCTACGCCTGTAAAATCAATATCATTTTTTAAAACCACCTGCATTCCCTCAGAATATGCGTCAGATACGCATGAGCCTGCAAACCTGACAAATTCCTCAGCCGTTGAAAGCATTACTGTTTTACCGTCTGAATAGACGCTGCCGGGCAGAACGCCGCATATAACAGCAGTACATATCAATGCGGAAAAAAACCTTTTCATATCGTTGTCACCTCATTTTCCGAAAATTCCTGTTCTTTATCGGCAGCTTCATCTCCTGCCTCAACACGGGCATCAACGTTCCCGCGTATAAAGCCGTGAAAGCTTCCGTCAACAAATCCGGACACCTCTCCGCGTATCCTGCCGTTTACGTATATCATACCCGCTTCGGAATGCAGACTTTTATCCTTCTTTTTGGCAAATGCCGTTTTTTCAATGATTTTATCGCTCAGTATCAGTATCTGAGGCAAAACAAGCATAACAAGGAGTATTGAGGTAAGCGTTCCCCTGCCGAGAGTCATTCCGATAGATGCGATTATTGCGTTTGATGACATAAAAGCAATGAGAAAGCCCGCAATTGTCAATATTGAACCCGAGGTCAGTATTGTCGGGAAGCCCTGATTAAGAGAATCGATTATTGCCGCCTTGTGATCCATCGTATCCTTTATGGTAACATATCGGTTTGTCAGAACTATGGCATAATCAATTGTGGCTCCCATCTGAATTGAGCTTACAACAAGATAGCTCAGGAAATACATTTTCGAACCTGTCAGATAAGGCATTGAAAAGTTAATCCATATACTCCCCTGAATTGTCAGTACAAGCATAAGCGGCAGTCCCGACGACTGAAAGGTAAACAGCAGAATTATAATAACCGCAAGTATGGTAAGAAGGCTTATCTTATTATTATCTGTGCTGAAGGTGGATTTAAGGTCAAAGCTGTTTGTTGAGTTTCCGGCTATAATCGGATCATCATAATACTTTTTTACAGTATCTCTTATCCGGTCTATCAGCTCATAGCTTTCAGGCGCTTCAATCTCATAATTGTATGTAAAAACAAGCCGTGAATATTCCTCTCCCTCAAGCTGTGCCCTGGCATCAGTCAACGTATCATGCAGCTCGTTCACCTTATCGGTCATTTCATCATCAAGGGATATAATACCAAGATCCATCTGCTCATAAACAAACATGAACATATCAATTATCGTTACGGTATAATTATCCACATTCTGAAAAATTGCGCCATATTCCTCATTTGACGCGCCATACGCCTGAAACAGCAGTCTTGAAAGCTCCAGATCTATGCCGGTAAGCTCGGTAAATTCCCTCGGAGTTATTTTATCGGTCAGCCTGTAATCATCATTTATTTCAACATTTGCAAGGCCAAGCGCCGAGGTTATGCCGTCCATATTTGAAATTGTATCAAGAAGCTTTCCTTCCTTGACATAATCACCTTTAGGTATTATAACCGCAAGCTGATTATCCGCCCCAAAAGTGCTTTTTATTTTTTCTTCGGAAATGCTTTTCTCGGTAACCTTTGACGCTTTAATAGACGTTATATCAAAGGCATACTCACATTTTGACGAAAAGAAAATACAAAATACCGTTACCACGGCAAAAATCACAGGCACAACAAATCTCGCCTTCAACACAAAGCGTCCCCATCCGGAAATGACCGGTACAAAGCTTTTATGACGTGTTTTGTCAATTAGTCCGGAGAACATCAGAAGAAGTCCGGGCATAAGCAAAAATACCGTTACAAGACTGCACAGTATACCCTTGCAAAGAACAAGACCCATGTCAAGACCGATTTTCAGATGCATAACGCAAAGAGCGGCAAGGCCTGAGATGGTGGTAAGACTGCTTGATGATATTTCTATTATTGCCTTTGAAAGAGCGGCAATAATAGCGTCATAGGCGGGAAGACCGTTATTCTTTTCCTCGGTAAAACGGTGCGACAGAATTATGGCGTAGTCAATTGCAAGGGCAAGCTGCAATACAACAGCGATTGCCTTTGTAATATATGATATCTCACCGAAGATATAATTGGTTCCCATATTAAGAAGCGCTGCAACGCCAAATACTGCCAGAAATACAGGAACCTCCATAAAGCTTTCGGAGGTAAAAAGAAGTACGGCAATAATTACGAGAACAGCGCACACAAGAATAAACGACATTTCCGACTCGAGAGTTCTTGAATTGTCATCAATAGAATTTGAATAAACATAACAGTCATATGCAGAGAACTCCTCCTTTATATCATCAAGGAGATCAAGCTCTGTATCCTCTGAAAGCCCAGCTTCCACGGTAACATCAAACAAAGCGGAGGATTCCTTGTAATGTTCGTCGGTATTGTCAAACTGTACCTCCTTCACACCCTCCATGGTCTCAAGGCGTTCACAAAGCTTTTCCGCTTCCTTATATGTAACATTGCAAATCTGTACCTTCGCCGTATCGTATGTGATAAACTCACGCTCCATAATATCCAGGCCTCGCCGTGTCTCGGTATCGGCAGGAAGATATGTCGTTATATCATTATTTACACGAACCTTCGGAATCGACATAATACAGAACACAAGCGCCAGGGCGAACATAAAATAGACCGCCCGGTGCTTGTCAACTATAAATTTCGAAACCCTGTACATGACGTTTTTGTTCTTTTTCATAAACAGCGCCTTCTTAAAATTTACTTATGGATTTTTATAAGTATCTTTTTAACCGGTACACTCTCATTAAGCTTCATGCCCGGTCTGTGAACGTCGTTCGGGAAGAACACGGCGAACTCATTTTTCTTAAACGGAATACGGACAGCGTCCGAAACGTCAAAAAATTCAACATCCTTTTCTGCATTATATTCAGTATTTTGCTCTGATTCACTTCTTTGCTTCCACTCCATAATCTCTTCGCCGGAAACGATAAACTGAATGTCTATGTATTCTCTGTGCCCTTCATACCGTGCTTCTGTCTTGCTGTCATACTCCTGAACAGAGGCATATACATTTTTTCCGTCAAGCTCATACTTACCGACGGGAAGGTTTTCCGCCACACACTTTTCTATAAACTCAAAGCCAAGCTTAAAGCCTGCTCCGAGACACTCATACTGTTTTTTGTTTTCAATTGAATCTGCAATCATCTTAAAACAACCTTTCATAAAAAATTTTAAAACACCGCTTTGTAAATATTATAGTCTGACAATACATCCAAAGCATCACATCACTTTGCTTTTCCGCCTTTTTTTCTTGCAAAATCAACAAGCACAAGAGTTATAAATACCGCCAGCAGGATTGCAAGAGTAAGCTCCTTCATATAAATCACCCTCCTATTTTTTTGAAGGGCGCCGCTTTAAGCAGCACCCCCTGTCATGACTGAACGAGTTTATCTGCAAAACAGATGGTTTCCTATCCTTTTTATAACCTGTCTCGTTTTTATCCATTTACATGTTGCAGTGTCCGGATTATAATAGTACACTGCGCCGCCTGACGGGTCTGCTCCTGCAAGAGCAGCCTCTGCGGCTTTTATACAAGAATCCGTCACCTTAATATTAATTTGCCCGTCATCCACCGCCGAAAAGGCTCCGGGTTGATATACAACCTCTTTGAGCGTATCCGGGAAAGCGGGATGTTTTACGCGGTTAAGCACAACAGCACCGACTGCCACCTGCCCCTCAAAGCTTTCGCCTCTTGCCTCACCGTTAATCACTCTTGCAAGCAATCTGATATCTGACGAGCTTTTAATTCCAAGCTCCGACAGCGTCCTCGCCCCTGCTATTCCATCGGCAGACAGCCCTGCGTCGGATTGATAGCATTTTACCGCCTCATACGTCCTACCGCCATACACGCCGTCAACAGCACCGTCATAATATCCAAGCTCCGACAGCGCAAGCTGCACCGCCCGAACCTCACTTCCACGGGAACCGCGCCTTGACAAAGCAGATACATTCCCGCCGGAGATGGCAAGAATCACTATGCAAAGACATGACAAATGTATGATTTTTCGTTTCATATTCAGCATCCTTTCTGATAAAAACGTTATCAGTACATATATTTGCCAATTTCCTTACATTTTATTCATGACATATAGTTTACTTGTACAAAACGAAAAAAAAGGCTTGAAAAAACATGTGTTTTGTATTAAAATCATTATACACCATTCTTTTTCCATTGTAAATGGAATTCAAAAAAACTTAACAAATTTTTAATGGTACAATAAAACCCGAAAAGAGGATTACTATGCAGAAAAATGCTTTGGCAATACACGACATATCATGCATCGGCAGGTGCTCCCTCACAGTTGCGCTTCCTATATTGTCATCTGTCGGAATTGAAACCTCCGTTCTTCCGACTGCAGTGCTTTCGACGCACACCGGAGGTTTTACAGGATATACCTTCCGCGATCTTACAGATGATATTGAGCCCATATCAACACATTGGAAAAGCCTTGGCATCACCTTTGATTCAATATATACAGGATATCTCGGTTCTTTCCGCCAGCTCAGTCTTGTCAGCAGAATTACAGACGAATTTTCACACAGGGATACCCTTGTTATGGTAGATCCCGTTATGGGCGACCATGGCAAGCTTTATGCCAATTTCACGGAAAGCTTTGCCGCCGGCTTCCGGGAACTTTGCAAAAAAGCGGATATTATAACTCCGAACCTTACGGAAGCCGCCCTCCTTCTCAGTCAGCCGTATAAAGACTCCGGCTACAGCAAAAGCTATATAGAAGATATTATGAAAAGGCTTGCGGAAACCGGACCTGAGAAAATTGTACTTACAGGGGTTTCATTTTCCGAAAATTCTCTCGGCTGTGCCGCCTATGACAGAGCAAAAAACGAAACAAGCTTTATTTTTGACGAAAGTATTCCCGGAATTTATCACGGAACGGGAGATGTTTTTGCAAGCGTGCTGCTCGCTGCCCTTTTATGCGGCTTTCAGCTTCCGGACGCTGCGTCTGAGGCTGTCACCTTTACCGCAGCCGCCATCAGAAGAACAAGTGAAAGCGGCAGAAATCCTATATACGGCGTTGACTTTGAACACGGCATTGCAGATTTTGCACAAAATTTAAAATCCTAAAGCTTTTCCGAAAAAAAAGAGGATAAGCACCGCACACGGGCTTTTCCTACGAAAATTCAGTATATTTAAGCAACGGACTGCCGCATTTAATGCGGCAGTCCGTCATGTTATTTCAGAACTCTGATGCCACTGAGGAAATTCTTCTGTATGCATGCTCATGCGGCAGCTTGCCTTTGCTGTCCGCTGAGCCGTAATACAAAAGCTTTTCCTCCAGCTCGTCTATTTTTTCAATCTCTCCCCTGCAAAATTCGCGTATGCGTCGTTCTGCTGTTTTTATTCTCTGTACGGTTCCGCCGAGGCGAATTTCAAATTTATCAAAGCCGAAGGGCTTATTCTCACTCATCCACACAATGTATGCCTTTTCATGGAAATCAGCATAATCCTCCAGAAGCTTTAAAAGCTCGTCAGCATACTCTGAAAGCTGCTTTTTATCGCCCTTATTATATGCTTTTCTGATTTTTACGCCAATCATACACTTTCTTCTGAGCAAACGCGTTAACGAACGATAATAATCAAATATACCATCCAGCTCTGTGCCGTAAGCCACGGTATCAAGACGCTTTATTTTTTCATCATAATACTTTTCAAGATCAAAGCTTTCAAAATTCTTGTCAAACAGTCCCAATAAAACATCCTGGTAAAGAACCTGCCTTGAAACAGGTGCGTTATCGCAGCAATTTTCCGAAATCTGCATATCGTCCAGCTCAAGCTTAAGCACGTCTTCCGCGTCAAGACCGAGACAAAGAGCAAACCTGTCCTTAAGATGCTCCATATCCGGGTTTTCATAATAGTTATACTCCGCATAAAGCTGCATTCCGAGAAGTGTTGTATAAATGCTTACTTCACCTCCGTCGTCTCCCCACATTGTGGCAAATACGCGTTCAAGCCCAGCCTTCCGGCAAGCTGCAAGAGCCGGGAAGGTAGTATTAAAGGTCATTTTGTAGCCGGGAGCCATTCCGCACCATTTCCATACGCCGCCGGCAAAAATCACCTCACGCCCAAGCCTTCTGTGACCTTCTATCATAGCCTTGTACATGCTCTCATCAAAATTATAATAATCCCAATACACCATGGAAATGTTCTCCGGAATCATTTCAGTGATGTTTTCGGGAAATTTCGGATTGGTTTCATAATAGTCGTGTTCCGCAGAGCCGAGCCTAAAAAACATATCGCTCCACATCATCGGCTTAAAATCGTACTTCTCCGCAATTTTGCACACCCTCCGAACATGCTTTGAAAGTATATCGAATCGGTCGTGATATCCGTTTTTGTCCATATATGCGCCGCGCCCTACATCATGAGCCTCATCCATACCTATATGAATTCTTTTTGAGGAACAGGATTTTCTGAGACTCCGGAACATGCTTTCAATAAACTCATATGTTCTTTCCTCATCTATAAGAAGAATATCGGATGTATCCCTCATACCGTTCGAATATTCCCATCTTAGAGTCGCCGAAAGATGTGCAAGAGTCTGTATGCATGGTATCATATCAATTCCGAGGGAAGCCGCAGCCTCGTCAAACAGCTTCATCTCCTTTGCTGAATATCTGCCGCGCATATATCCGAAATATTCATAGCCCTCAACCTCATATGTATCCTCTGTATAGAGCATGATACAATTCATTCCCATAAGCGCTGCCTTTGCAAACAAATCAAGAATAGTATCAGCCTTCGGAACAGCATTTCTTGAACAATCGATCATTGCGCCGCACATTTCCAGCCTGCTTTGCTCACTTATTTCAAAATCCGTTCTGCCTCCCTCAAGCATTCCGACAAGCAACGCCACGGCTCTGAAAAACTCATGCCTCTTTTCATAGGTAATAGTATACTTCCCCGCATCTCCGCTGACAACAAGCCCCTCTCCGGTGCTGCTTACATGTACAGGCACTCCGTCTTCGGCAATCTCAAAACCGCGCGCAGCCGCTGCAAGCCTGATACCATATTCCAGCCCGGCTGTTTCTGTATCAAAAAATTTCAGTTTTACCATTGAAAGCTCTCCCCTCAAATTCTGTAATCAGTAAGGTATTTATTATACGTCAATTATACAGTGCCGAGTGTATTATGTCAAGGCTATTTAATTTTAGAGCAAAAATTTTATATTTTATCGTTTATCATAAAAACTGCCTGCAAACGTTATTCAAAAATGACGGAGCTGCTGCGTTAAGCAGCAGCCCCCAGAACGCTGATAAAATCAGCCTATAAACATCTGTGTCCAAAATCTTCCGTTTTCAACATATCCAACGCCTATCTGAGTATACGATGAACTGAGAATATTAGCTCTGTGTCCCGGCGAATTCATCCATGCATTGACAACAGCAGCCGGGCTTGACTGACCCTTGGCAATATTCTCCGCCGCAGCTCTGTAGCTTATTCCGAAGCTTTTAATCATATTGAACGGAGAGCCGTAAACAGGACTTGTATGAGAAAAGTAATTATTATCCTTCATATCCTGACTCTTATACCTTGCAACACGGCTAAGCTCCCAATTTTCCGTAAGAGCTTTAAGTCCGTTCTTTGCCCTGATTTCATTCACAAGCCTTATAACTTCCTTTTCATACGTCCGGACACTGCTGTCATTTTCCGGAATATTAATAATCTGCCCCGGATAAATAAGCTCCGGATTTGAAATCTGCGGATTTGCACCTATTATTTCACTAAGTCCCACCTGGTATTTAACAGCGATTTTCCACATTGTGTCTCCTGCAGCAACCCTGTGTACAGCCGCTGCCTCAGCACCTGCCGACATCAGCAAAAACATCTGCACCGCCAATGAAATTGTTATTAATATTTTTTTCATAGTGTTATATACCTCCCTATACACTATCTCAGACAGTTGACTGTCATAAATTTAATGTATTGCGTAAACCTCATTTTTTCAGAGGCTCACTCAAACACAACAGGGACTATTATAACATATTGGTTTACATAAATCAATAGTAATTTATGGGTTGCCGGCAATCCGGAAAAATTTTGGAAAAATACTTGACATACAAGTCAGATAGTGATATAATAAGCTGGTAAATTTAAGTCGGGGGTGTAGCTCAGATGGGAGAGCGATTGCTTCGCATGTAATAGGCCAGGGGTTCGAATCCCCTCATCTCCACCATGTCGTCGCGGACTTTATATCGTTCGCGGCGATTTTTTATGCAAAAAAATCACCGCATCGCTCACTCCGCCGCTCCTCCTCTTTCGCAAAAAGGCACGTTCGCGTCGGCTATTCGCTTGCAAGCGCGCTCATTTACGCCTTAGGCTCACTACCACCTTTTTGCGATACTGCGTACCTACGCGGTTATTTTTTTAATCCCCGAAAAATCCCTGAATGCAACCACAAATTAAACTTTTGCATTTACTTTGGCAATTCACACAATAAACAAAAAAGTGGGAAATATCGCAAACCACCTTGACAAAAAAATTGCGGTCTGATATAATTGTAATGTCTGTGACTGTATCTGTATGAGCATTTTTCAGTCATCTGAAAGGAAGGAGGATCGGGAATGGAAAATGTATTAATTACATGGATAAGCTTTGGAGTATTTTGTGCGCTTGCGCTTGCGGCATTGATTGTGATTGCAAAGGCCCTCAAGGAACAGAAACGCGCGCGCGCAGTTATAAGCGCCTTTGCAGACGGACGCGAAGAGGCTCTTATTATACTAAACGGCATAACCAAGGTTCCCGTATACATATCCGACAGCGTAAAGACACTTTTCGGGCTTGATCGTGATACGGTGGATTCCGATATCTGTTCTCTTGAATGGTGCGCTGATGCTGATGAATGCAAACAGTTTTATTCGAATTACAAAAACTGGGACAGGAAAAAGGAGTATACTTCGGAATTCCGCTTTAAAAATATAGATACGGAAAAATGGCATAACGGCAGGCTGTGTATCTTTGAATATCAAAAAGATTTCCTTATTATAAGGATTTCCGAGATCAGCAAAGAGATTGCTATCCGTGACGAGCTTAAGAATGAGCTGGAAAGAGTAAAGACCGAGGAACAGCATAAGTCCGACTTTCTCTCCAAAATGTCCCATGAGATACGAACTCCTATGAACGGTATTCTCGGTATGCTTTCTCTTGCAAAGCTTAATATATCCGATGCAGAGCAGGTTATGACATACCTTGATAAAGCGGATAATCTGTCGCAGTTTATGCTGTCGCTGATAAATGATATCCTTGATATGTCGAAGATAGAAAGCGGCAAGGTTGTCTTAGAGCATGCAAAATTTGACTTTTTGGAAATATTCGATAAGCTTCATGAAATGTTTGCGGGAACCATGGAGCAGAAGGGCATCGTATTTGAAATGAAGCGTGAAGATATGGACGTGCGCTATGTAATAGGCGATTCACTGCGGCTGCTTCAGATACTTATAAACTTTCTTTCAAATGCGAGCAAGTATACCTTCAAGGGCGGAACTGTGACCATAACCTTTCGTCAGATGAATAAGGTGGACGGAAAGGTTCATATGCTGTTTAAAGTAGGAGATACGGGCAAGGGTATGGATCCTCAATTCCTGAGCCGTATATTCAAGCCCTTTGAGCAGGAAAGCGCCTCCACAACAAGAAAATTCGGCGGTACAGGTCTCGGAATGGCTATTGCCGATAATTTGGTAAGGCTTATGGGCGGACACATAGTTGTGGATACAGCTCTTGGAAAGGGCAGTGAATTTTCGGTGTATATACCGTTTGACATCGCAGAGGGCGATCAGTCCTTTGAAACATCCGGAACATCGGAAAGTGCGGCAGACGGAAAGTATTCAATCGAAGGTCTGCGCATTCTTATGGCGGAGGATAACGCTATTAACGCAGAAATTGCTGTAGAGATTCTTACAACCATGGAGGGAGCCGAGGTGGAAACCGCTTCGGACGGTGTGGAAGCTGTGGATATGTTCAAAAACAGCGAGGATGGCTATTACGATGTAATACTTATGGATATACAGATGCCGCGTCTTGACGGATGGACAGCGGCACAGACGATTCGTGCAATCGACAGTGATTATGCGCGCACAATACCGATATTTGCATTATCGGCAAATGCGTATGTTGAGGATAAGCGCCATTCGGTGGAGATAGGCATGAACGGACATATTTCAAAGCCGATTGACTTTGATGAGCTTAAAAAACTTATTCATGAGACCCTTAATAAATTGAAAATAAAGTAATTCAGGATGTACGTATAATTTTTATTCGGTGATGTCTTAAAGAAAGAGAGGTAAGCAATGAGCAGAAAGAATAAGTTCGGCGAAGGAAAAAAACGCGGAGTTTATACTATGGCAGGTGTTGCAGCTGCCGGTCTTATTGGTACAGCTGTGATTGTGAATTCCAACAGGATAGGCGTCAGCTTTGATCCGGATAAATATACAAATGAAGCTATTGCAGCCGGTAAAATCGCTTTTGACTCGGTGGTGTATTCAAACGGTTCCGATTTGACAGACACAGATTCGGTATCGCGTGAGAATCCGGAATCCGAGCACAGGGACGATGAAACACTGAAGGAAAATGAAAACCGTGAAATAGGAGAAGAAATACCTGCTGAAGGTATGCTTACGGTGGGACGCGTTACGGACAGCGGCTCCGACGCTTCGGCAGTGGATGCCGTGTACGGTACAGGCACCGGAAAAAACAGCGCCCCTGTTGTAACAGATAACCGCAGCGGTACGCTCGTATCAGGTCTTGAAGCTCCGGGAGGCACTTCCGGAGCGGGTACAGGGACTTCCTTGGATAATCCATCCGCAAATAATGATGGCAATAACATACCCGCGTCGGAGGGCAGCAATATGAACAACAATAATCCCTCCGAGGATAACCGTAAATCGGTGTCACCGCAAGGTTCTCCCGCTCCGGCAATCAAACCGACGGCAGCTCCGGTGAGTAAACCGACGGCAGCCCCGACGAAACGGCCTTCGGGAGGCTCCGGAGGCTCGGGCAGCACCCCAAGCCAGCAGCAGCCTGAAAGTTCAAATCCTTCCAACAGTACAGACGTTGCCCCTGTGCAAAAGCCGAACACAAATCATGGCGGCAGTACAGGCAGTTCAAGCGGCAGCCACGGAGATTACAGCGGTAAGCCCGTATCAATGCATTATACGGGAAGCTTCATGGATCTTTGCGTGGGGCAGAGCATAGAATCTGTCTTTTCACCGTACTTTAACAGAGCCATATATCTTAAATTTGAAAAAGGAGATATGGTTTTAAAGGACAGTGAAACGACAGCAAGCGGCTTTTCAATTAAAGGATTGGATACGAAAAACGAACGGACTTCGGCGACAGCTTCCGCATCGTTTACATACAATACAAAACATTATAATATAAACATAGATTACAGTGTTTCACAGTGGTCGCTGGGACTGCATTTATTTGACGGCTCAACTGCTGTCAGCGCAATGATTCCCGATGAGAATTTAAGGATAGATTTGTCGCGGTATTACAATGCATTCAAGCGGCTGAATCCTAACTTCTGCGGTTGGCGTGATGCGGGCAGTGACGAAATATATACTACAGAGTGCATTATGACAAAGCCGGATATGCAGTTGTATCCGTGTCTTTCAATGGATGTCCCCGACAAAAATGATGTTGGTGAGGAATATGAGATAAAGGATGTCACCGATGCGGATGTGTCGAACTGGAATGTATACGAAAGCTGCAAGGTACTTACGATATCGGGCAGTGTGAAGAATATAAATACAGCTGGAATAGCGGAGAAATTTCCGAATCTTGAGGAAATACGCGTAGACGAGACAAACACCGTCTATACCTCCGTGGACGGAGTGCTCTACAAGGGTGACATGCTTATGTTTGTGCCGCCTGCAAAAAAGAGTATATCGGAATATAAAGACGGCGTTGCAGCGATATCCGAAAATGCCTTTGAAAAAGTTAAGGCGGAGGAGATTAAACTTCCGGAAACAGTGAAGGAATTATCGGAAGGAGCCTTCCGTAATGCGGAGATAGAAACCCTTGAGATAACGGCAGAAAAGTACCATATTTCGGATAATGCGTTTTATTCCGATACCGATATACCTTCCGTGAAAATGATAGTATCGCGCACGCTTTATGTACCGGACTTTGACAGCAATGCATTTTGCTTTGGTAAATCGGCTCCGGTCATTTCTGTTCCCGATTCCATGTATGACAGGGCATATCAGTATTATATGTCGACATGGGGAGTTGAGATAGATAAGCTTATGGGTGAAGGCACGGCTTCCAAGCTGCTTATCACAAAAAGCGGTGCCGAAACAAGAAACAGCCTTGTAAACGGTGCTGTTTACAGCTTCTTTGACTCTCCCGAAAAGCTTACCCTGTCAAGTGTATACTGTGATATCAAGGGAAGCTTTGCATGCGATCCGAGGACGGTGAAAATTGCTGCCGATGCTTTTACGGGATGCAGCGGTATAACAGATCTGGTAATCCCCGAGGGTACGGTGTCGCTTGAGGACGGATGCTTTAACGGTTTGACAGGCCTTTCTTCAATCACATTCAAGGGAGCTCCGCCAAAGGTGGATAATACATTCTTTGAAATGCTTAAGGATGGGATAACGGCTGAGCAGCTCAAAATTTACGTTCCTGCGGAAAGCTACGACGATTATATAAGCAAATGGGGCGGAAATATCGACAGCATATGCGGAGAAGGCACTTCCGACCGCGTTATTGATATGGACAATGACAGCTATGAGACTATAGACGGCGCAAGATATCTGCGCGATGAAAACGGTCTTGTGCTTATAAGGGTGATGTCGTCGGCGGCTAAGGATTTTGTCCCGGCTCCGGGTACATATAAAATAATGGCGGGTGCTTTCGAAACCTCTCTTGACAGCGCTATAATACCCGATACCGTTACCGAAATCGAAGAAGGCGCAATGGAAGGCACAATAGGAAGGCTTTTTATAAATTCTTCATCAATTCTTGATGTGTCCGGAATAAAGAGCGGTATGATCTTTGTACCGGCATCTGTACAGGAGGAATATCTTTCAAAGTATCCCGAAATCCACTCTGCTGCCGAAAGCTACAGCCCGGATGAAAGCGGTATTATCCGCACGGATAACGCGCTTCTGTATGTGCCGGACAGCTATAAGGGAGAGCTTGAAATTGCGGATGATATAGAGCTGATATACGACGGCGCCGCGAATAACTGCACCGGTATATCGAAGATAATCCTCGGAAGCGGAGTCAGGAAAATAGGAGAGGACGCTTTCTATAACTGCCGTTCCCTTTCAGAGGTGGATATGACAAAGGCGGAATCGCTTTCGGATATAGGTGAAGGCGCATTTTATACCTGTGTGACTCTTGGTGAGCTTGCAATGCCTGCTTCACTTGATAACATAGGCAGCAATGCGTTTTACGGCTGCGACAAGCTCAAGGCAGTAACACTTGCCGATGCTTCGAGCATTAAAGCTATAGGAAGCAGAGCGTTTTACGGCTGTAATTCACTTACAGGCTTCAATGGCACAGACGGCATAAAGCTGGGAGACCTTTCTTCCCTTGAAGAGCTTGGCACTGAGGTTTTTGCCTCTTCACCGCTGATAACCTCGGCATCGCTGCCGCCTGCTCTTGATGAAATACCCGAAGGGCTTTTCTGCGGCTGTATCAACCTCGGTAATATAGACGATTGGGGAGAATCCGTAATAATAGGCGAGCGCGCCTTTGCAAATACAGCCCTAAACAGTGTTAATCTTTATCATTCACAGATACAGGAAATACGCGCCGGCGCTTTTGCAGACTGCGTGAACCTTGATACGATTATTGCGGGCGATGATTTAAAGGTCATAAACAGCGATTTTGCTGAGGACGGCGCCAAGATAATTCTTGCCCTTGGCGGATATTTGCCAGACCTTGAGGGTACGGACGGTGATGCCCTCATAAAAAGCGGGAAGATATATAAAAAAATATATGCTCTGAATGTCAATTCAGAGCGCACAAAGCAGATATTCGGTGAAGAAGCTGTTGATGTGCACGGAGACAGCTACATATCGGACGATGAAAACGGTGATCTGTATGCGCTTCAGAATAATCAGCTTACGCTTATAAAAGCGGGCACAAAAACAAAGAACTTTGATATGAGTGATTATGCCACAGTAACGGGAATATGCCCGGAAGCATTTGATGAGTGTGATTCAATGGTCACTGCGATTATTGACCGCTCTGTGAATGAGATACCGGCATATGCTTTTGACGGCTGCGAAAAGCTTGAAAGCATGGAGCTCCGAAAAGGAAAGGCAGCGAGTAAGAATAGTATTACTGTGGGTGAGTATGCTTTCAGAAATTGCGTCTCTTTAAAGAATATTGAGCTTACTCAGGACATAGGAACAGTCGGCAATGGGGTTTTTAAAAACTGCACTGCCCTTAAGGATGTTTACTGGGGTGCAACGGGGTCAGCTATACCTGAGGATGCATTTGCTGGCTGCACCTCTCTTGAGAAGATAAGGCTCAGCCTTATAACGGCAAGCTCCGTTAAGGAGATAGGCGACCGCTGCTTCAAGGACTGCGAAAATTTAACGGATGTTATGGGCTTTAATAATATACTGTTTTCGTCACTGACGAGCATAGGCGACAACGCCTTTGAAAACTGCGCATCCCTTGAAACTCTGAATCTGCCTGATTCCGTGAGCAGTGTCGGAAGCGAAGCTTTCTCAGGCTGTGATAAGCTTGAGCTGATAACGGTGAACAGTGGACCATTCAGCATCGGAAGCCTTGTATTCGGTCCCGACCCCGGAAAAAGTTATTTCTTCCTCGGAGAAGCTGATGAGGAAACATATAATAAATACCTTGAATTTTGGCGCAAAACACTTGATGATGATTACGGTGAGGGTGCTGCCGAAAAGCTTGTAAAGGCACAGTTAAAGCCGGCTCCATCACCTGTACCGACGCAGGAACCCGTTCCGGCTCCATCTCCGGATTCGGGAGAAGAACCGGAGCCGTCAGAAACACCGGAGCCGGCAAAGGAGCCTGAGCCGGCAGATGAGCCGGAACCGTCAAAAGAGCCTGCATCTACAGAGCTTCCGGAAGCGTCGCAGAAGCCTCTTCCGGCTCCATCTCCGGATTCGGGAGAAAAACCTGAGCCGGCAAAGGAGCCCAAGCCGTCAGAGGAGCCTGCAAAAAATGAACAGGTTGAAGACGCCGTTGCCAAAGAAGAACAGATTAATACCCAAGCTACGGAAGGAGATAAGGCAAGCGAATGATCATAGAACAGTCAAAGCAGATAATAAAAGAGATAAGTAAGGTAATAGTCGGTAAAAATGAAATTATTGAAAAAGCACTTATGACGATATACGCTGACGGACATATCCTGCTTGAAGATCATCCCGGAGTAGGCAAAACAACATTGGCGCTTGCTTTTTCAAAGGTTCTGGGTCTGGATTATAAGCGTATTCAGTTTACGACCGATACAATGCCTTCGGATATAACGGGATTTTCAATATACGATCCAAAGGAGGGCGGCTTTAAATTTGAGGAGGGGGCAGTATTCTGCAATCTGTTCCTCGGAGATGAGATAAACAGAACTTCTGCAAAGACGCAGGCGGCACTGCTGGAAACCATGGAAGAGCGCAGCGTTACCATTGACGGAGTGCGCCATGAGCTGCCGAAACCGTTTATATGTATGGCAACGCAGAACCCCGAGGGCTCTGTCGGAACACAGCCTTTGCCGGATTCGCAGCTCGACCGGTTTATGGTAAGGCTTTCAATAGGTTATCCGGATTCGGAGCAGCAGGTGGAGATTATCAAACAGCGACTGTACACAAATCCCCTTGATGAGGTGCTTACTGTAGCATCAAGAGATGATATTGCATCGGTACAAAGCTATATTTCGATGATACGCATGACTGACGATATTATAAGGTATATAGTAAAGCTGTGCGAGGCTACAAGGGTGCATCCAATGGTGGAGCGCGGTGTGAGTCCGAGAGGTGTGCTGGCTCTTGCAAGAATGTCTCGTGCTTGTGCTATAATACGTGAGCGCGATTTTGTGATACCCGAGGATGTAAGGTATGTGTATAAAGATGTATGCGCCCACCGTATGGTGCTGAAGCCTCAGGCAAAGATAGAGAATATAAGCGCGGACAGTATTTTGGACCGTATTATGAACGAGGTACAGCCGCCGGATATGGCATTCGGAAAGCGAAAAAAATGAAGGGAGTACGGACATAGATGACCAAGCCGCGTATATTTTATATATTGGCTCTTGCCGCGGATATATTCGTTTTTATATCTACAAATACACGGCCGCCCCTTATTGCCGCAGCTGTAATGATAATTATACCCTTCCTTTCGTTTTTGTGCCTGAAGCTGTTTATGCGTTCGCTGAATCTGAGCTGCAGCGCGGCGCAGTATACGGAGGCAGGACGAAAAATAGAGCTTATAATTGAGATAAATTCGATACTGCCCATTGTACACGCCGCTATTTTTATGCGGTGTACCGTTAAGAACAGGCTGTTCGGTGATACGGAGGTATCGCAGATTGCGGCGGAAATAAGTCATGGTGCAAGGCGGATAGTGATTCCTTTTGAAAGCGAAATATGCGGAAGAGTGGAATATAAGATAGACCACATACGCTGCTATGATTTGTTCTATCTTTTTCATATGGACACAGGCTTTCGCTTTATAAAAGAGATTGCCGTTTACCCGGCAGAGATTGAGCTGCATTCTGTTTTTTCGCAGCTTTCCTCTAAAGAGCAGGACGGTCTTTCCTATGACCCGTTTAAAAAGGGAAATGATACGGGAGAGATACTTGAAATGCGTGACTATCACAAAGGCGACAGTGTGAAGAATATACACTGGAAGCTGTCGGCGCGTTTGAATAAGGCAGTAGTGCGTGAATTTTCGCGTCCGAACAGCCATAATACGGTAATACTATGCGATATGACGCTTGCTTTTGCAGGCAGCGTAATAGAAAAGTCTGCCGTCAGCAACAATATATCCATAGCCATGTCTTTGAGCCGCGGACTTATAATGCAGGGTGTAGTGCACAGTGTATGTATGATGAACGAGGACGTCTGTAAAATGTCCGTGATTTCAGACCTTAATGATCATGCGAGAATGGTAAACGAGATAATAAGTATGAAGCTGAGCAAAAAAAGCTACAATACGATTGAGGCTTTTCTCAACTTAGGATATACAGATGATGTTTCAAAGCTCATATACATAACAAGAGAGTACGATAGCGGGAGTCTGAGACTTGCGGCGCAGAGTGCTGACATTACGGTCATACTTACAAACTCAGAAGGTCGCACCGCAACGGAGGATAACGGCAGCATAAAGATAATGTCTCTTGACGAGAGCAGTCTTTATGATACCGAGCATTATATAACGGTATAGGAGGCGTGTATGAATAATAATGATATAATATATATCAGTACCGCCGCTGAAAATCCCCATCGTGTTTTCAGGTGGAGGCTTGCAATAATACTGTCGGCATATCTTGCCGTGACAAGTATGCTCGCGCCCTTTGCCGTCAGCAGTCTGCGCGCAGCGATATTTATCGCGGTCGGGCTTATATCACTTGCCGCATCAAGTATTTCCGCACATTATTTCGGCGATAAATGGTATATAAAGATAATTGTTACGGCAGTTCCGATATTTGCGGCCGCTGTGATGTTCGGAGCTTTTTCAAGAGGAATGTTGTCTTTTTTCAACAATATTATAGACCTGTGGAACAGCCGTTTTGCTTCGCAGGTGCCGCCGTTTGCAGCTGAAAATGACCTTTTCGGAAACGCGGTGTTTTTTTCGGTGCTGTTCAGCCTTGCGGCGGATTTGATTTCTTCTCTCGGCGCCGGAAAAAGATATAAGCTGATATGTCTGCTGATATTTGCGGAGTTTTTGGCTCTGTCGTTTTTCAGAGTACGGATAAGCCTTGCGGCGATGATATTCTGCTTTGCGGCAATGCTGCTTACATGGGAAACAAGCGTAAGCCACAGTATGGAAAATACGCATGGCATGATTATAACCGCGGTGCTGGCGGCAGCCGCAGTTGTCGGGTTCAGTATCCTGTTTGCACCGTTTCAAGGCTCATACACAGTCGAGATGATAAAGGACACCATGATCGACACCTATTATAAGGCGCGGTACGGAAACGATACTTTACCTGAAGGTAATCTTCATCTTGCATATAAGCTGCTTGACGGAGATGACAAGCGCCTTGAAATTAAAGGCGATATAACGAATGAGCTGTATCTCGGCGGCTATGTCGGAACAGACTATGTGCCTGAGGAAGGCAAATGGGAGCAGTACGGCGGAGAGGTATTTGCGGGAGAATGGAGCGGATTATTTCGCTGGCTTGATACGCAGAATTTTCATTCGCAGTTCAGCGCGGCACAGGCAATAGATAAATCCGGTCATACCGACAGAGAATGCAGTATCAGTGTGCGTAATTTACGCGCGGACAGACGGTATCTGTATGTGCCGAGCTTTCTTTCATCGATAAACTCCGGCAGGTATAAACTTAAAAAAGATTTGTCGGTAAATTCGCGCGGAGTGTTCGGAACGAATGAATACACCTTTAGCTTTATGGAGTGTGACACCAATGCGTACGATATACCTGAGATTACCGCTATGGGACAGGCATTATCGAAACAAAACGGTGCCTCAGATGTATACGGCGGATTTGTAAGAAGCGTGTATACACGTCTTGACAAGGACACCGAAAAGCTGCTTGATGATATATTCTTTTCCTCAGACAACACCGAGAGTGAAACGGGTATATATTCGGCTGTTACAAGAATCCGCGCGGTACTTGAGCTTAGGACATCATATTCATCATCACCGCCGATATATATATCCGGAGACAGTGAATTTACTGATTGGTTTTTAAATACCGCAAAAGTCGGAAACAGCGTCTATTTTGCAACAGTAGGAACGCTTGCCCTCCGCGCCGCCGGTTATCCCGCAAGATATGCCGAAGGTTACTACGCAGAAAATCCGCAATCGGATACGAAAGAAATCACCACAAAGAACGCTCACGCATGGTCGGAGGTGTATATAGACCATGTCGGCTGGATACCCGTGGAATTTACTCCCGGATATTACAGTGAGACGGTAATGGGAGAACAGACAGTCGAAATATCACGCGAAAGCGCCGGAAACGGTGCTGACGACCACGACACTTACAGCATGACAGAGGAATATAAGGAACAAGGGACTGAGGAAAAGCCGGATGAGCCGAATAATTCTGCTCCTGCAGCTGCTTCCGTTCTGATGATTATATGCTTGACAGCTGTAATCTTTACGGCGGTGATTTTGGTGAGGATGCGTGTTATAAAGAATATTCGGAAACGGCGCTTTTCGCAGGAAGAGCCGGAAAGATACATATATAAGCATATATTCAGGCTTTTGGCGCTCGGCAAGGTAAAATGCGACAGTTCGCGGCCGGAAGAATGTACCGATACTGTGGTAAAACGCTTTAGCGGAGTGCGCCCGGAGGAGTATAAAAGAATGGTGCAGCTTATGCAGAAAACTGTATTCGGCAATGTGCCGCTTGAAATGTTTGAGAAAAGATCACTGCGCAAATTCTGCGCAAAGCTTACACGGATACTGTATCATACAAGCAACCCGTTAAAGCGTATATTGCTCAGGTTTTGGTATGTAATATGATTTTAGGAGGGACCCGATAAAGAGTCCCTCCTATTTTAATTCATTTTTTTATTGTACATTTTCAGTCAGAACATCCGCAAGGGGAGCCATATTCTGTGACCATACGAACAGCTTGACATTCTTCGCGTTACTGCTTATATCAGCGCTGAAGACTTTTGTTCTTCCGACATTCACTGTAGAGCTGCAAATATCTATAAGATCTCCGGCTTCGCTGTATTCGGCAATATATGCCTCGACTGCGCTTTCTGTATTATTTTTCACCTTGGCTTGGGCAGTATCACCGAGTATAAGCGATGCTTCCACCGGAGCAGCAATAGTATATTCGTTTACTATCCTATATGAAGATGTAAGAGGATCAAGCTCTATATTGCATGGCATATTCATAAACAGCGCGGATCTCTCAGGAGGCAGCTCAACAGGTATTTCGGCTTCCATGCCTAAAATATCCGTTGTCATTACCTTAACAGAGGTTATGTACTGCGGCTGTGACAGGCTTATCGAAGTAATTCTTGCATCAATGCCGTTCTCCGTTTGTGCGGTGCAGGCATAGGCACCGGGCTTTTCAAAAGCAAGATGTGCGCCGGATTCGTCGGTATACCATATATTCTGATGAAAGCCGCTACTCTTTTCAACATTCCAGTCGGTGCCGAAGCTCCAGCCTATGTATTTTGAGCTGTCGGAAGCTTCAGCCGAGGTAAGGCGATTTCCTATCGCATTTCCCGCAGGCTCTTCGTCTGAGTAGTAATAGCAGTTGTTAAGAAGCGGTGCTGTCGGATTCTCTGTGCTGCCCGCCGTGTTCAGTTGACCTGAGTTGTCGGAAAGCTCATATGTAAAGCTGCCGACATTCACCTTTGAAGCCTGCTCTCCTGTTGCCACGCTGCCGGAGGAATAACAGTTTGTTACCTTGGCGAGAACATCTGTTGTAGCGATTGAGCTTTGCTTTATACGCGAAACAAATCCGCCGGCATATACGAGCTTAGTTGTATTTCCTACAGTAACATTGCCGGTTGAGTAGCAGTCATCAACAGTCGAGTCTACAAGATAGCCTACGGCACCGCCCGCAAAGGAGGTACTGTTCGGAGCTATGGAAATATCTCCTGTTGAAAAGCTTGTCTTTAATGAGGACTGATGATCTTCATATATTTTTGACGAGTTCAGATATCCCACAAGACCGCCGGCGTACATACTGGTACCGCCGATAGCTATATCCATATTATTTATACAGTCGCTGACATCCACACCGACAAGATGTCCCACTGTATCTGTATTTGTTTTATCCGTGTACTGGGTATATGTCTGCCCGGTAGAGGCGCCTATTATACCTCCGCAGTAAACGCTTTTACCCGATCTCGAATTTATTGAGCCTTCCGTTATACATTGCGATATTCTGCCTCCGTTGGCATATCCGCATATTCCGCCGGCATATATAGACCTTGGACTGTAAAACGACATATTTCCTGCGTTTACGGTACAGCCGCGTATTTCGGCGGGAGCACGGTTTTCACCGGCAATATAGCCTATATCACCGATATCTGCCGACTGAAGACTAATTGAAGGAGCGCCCTCCGGTCTTTCATAGGTGCAGTTTTCTATTATATTTTCAATATCGCTCGGAGCGATGCTGTCGGTGTAATTAATACCGTTGTTGCTGCATATGCCGCCTGCCCAGCCGTAGCTGCCCCGTGCAACCATATTCACAACAGCATTTGATATACATTCCGATATTCTCGCGCGGTTAAAGCCGCATACACCGCCGGCGCTTCCTCCAAGATCGCTGTCAACATTGACGGAAATATTACCGGCACGGCAGTTTGTAACAACAGCGTCATTGCGTCCGCATATGCCGCCGGCTATAGCGATATTGTTGATGTTATCAGCTATCGGCTTGCTGTTAATGCTGTTGTACCATTCAACCTTCATTGTTATCATTGAACCGTCCGCATATTCGCTTAACTCCATTAAAGAACCGGAGTTATGTCTGCTCTTGAACCGTCCGAGCAGTCCGCCGGCATATGAGCTGCCGAAGCTTTTCACATCTATATCGACCCCGGATACGCAGTTTGAAATTTCTGAACAGGTTTTCTCGGCGGTTTCTATAATATTTCCTGTGATGCCTCCGATAAAAACCTTGTACGGAGTCTCGGTCTTTATGGTACCGTCTACGGAAATATCATTGAGTGTAAGCTGTGAGCCTGCGCCGCAGATCATTCCTGCCTTGAAAGCGTGATGGTCATCAATCATCCATTTTGATGTTTTGTCGGAATATATGTCAATATTACCCGTGACGCTGCAGTTGTTTATCCGTGTGTCATTGGCATAGCCGCATAAAATTCCTGCCGATTCTATCGAGTCGCAGTTTACCCTGTAAATATCTGCCACAAGCTCCTCATCAGGTCCCGGAGTCGGCGGATCTGAAGTTTCCCCTGTGGTTTCTGAACTTTTATATACACGTATTTCAGCATCATTGTCGAGTATTGCTCTTATGCTTGTGGGCAGTTCGACAGATGTCCATGAATCATAGTATACGGTGCCTGTTGTCGGGTTTTGGTATAGCGCGAAAATATCAGCCTTGCCAACACCGTCAATCGCGCCTACATTTAAGGTTGAATGTGTGTACGATATAAGACCCTCGGTGTCTATTGATGATGTATCTGTCAGGACAGACGCGCCGGTTATGTTAAGGTCATTTATAACAGCGTGGTTTAATGAACCGAAAAGTCCTGTATATTTGAACCTGGGATCGGAGATAGTGAAATTGCTTATGGTGTGCCCGTTTCCGTTGAAGGTACCGCAGAATGAGTTCTTATAAGCCTCGGGATATGTATCTTCAACAGGTATTGATATATCAGAGATATAATCATAGTTATAGCCTATCGGCTCCCATTCCATACCTCCCAGATCTATATCCGCCGTAAGGTTAAAGACAGCGTTTACCGAATAATTCGGATCTGACTTTATACTTTCCCGCAAAGAAATCAGATCTTCGGCAGACGTGATATCAATCACCTTTGCCGCAATTCCGGAGGGCAGCTCCGGAAGTTCAATAAAAGTTTCACTTGCACCTTGGTCTGCTTTTGTTCCGACTTCACTTTCTGCCGCCGCAGAGAAACACGCGCATGAAAATGCCATAACCGCAGCCATAATGCCGGAAATGAATTGTTTGCGCATTAAAAAACCACCTTTCGTAGAATCTTGCAGGGAAACAACCCGCATTTTTTTGATAATATTGCACCATGATAACATTATACCATAAGTAAAAATGCTTGCTTGCAAGAGCATTTTTACGCAGCCGCCAATATACTCATAGGCAAAATGAAATTTTGCAAGCCGTAGAATACGGCTTAAAGCGAAGCTCCTATGAGAATATTATACCATAGTAACTAACGGTTGTCAATATAAAAACAAAAGATATACATGGCTTAAAAATTGTCTTAGATACACAATTTTTAAGTTTCGCATTTTTATATTATTTGGGTGTCAAACTCGGATTATAGAATCAGTGAACAATTTAGATGCCACTCATTTTAAGGCAATTCTTCACCGATTATAATTATACTTTTATAGTATACCACAGGTGTTTGGAAATTTCAATGGATATCTGGAAATTTCATCATTATGCCGATAACTTTTTAAGGATTCCTTTAATAGAAAAGTAAAGAACTCATATCGGCGAAGTTCGATTTCACTAATACTCCGCCGACACTTGTTCGAATGAAGGGCAACTGATTACAAAGTAAAACATTAATCAAAATTATGTTTGTACGGCTGCTGACTATGCCTGTGCCTGACAACATTCACTTCACTCTTTTTTACATATGTTAATTGGAAGGATGATATAAACCTGTGAATTTATTATCAGCAGCCGTTCATATATGTAAATCCTTGCTTCCAAGGTATTTACCTATTTGTTTTTATCTAAATATGCGGTAATTATTCTTTTATAGAATTCCAAAATTATAACCCTTCGCATATGATCATCAAATTTTGTATAAATACCAGGTTTCCTTTCTTGATACAGGATAACCTGATAAAAATATTTAACAAAGAGTTGTTTTGTTCTTAACTCTTCCCTTCTTGCATCCGGTATATATCTGTAAAGCTCATGTTGGATGAAGTCTTCATCAAACTTTGTTGTCAAAACTTTATATAGTATTAACCCAAGTTCTTCGGCTATGTATTCTCTGATGTTTTTGTTGATATCTATTCTTGGAAGGAACAGATTGATCGCATCATTTTTAAATCTTAATGCAAATTCTCTGTACTGATTATACATTGGAATTTCAGCAACATTAAGCACATGACTATCTTCAATACAGGTTTTCAGGGCGCACTTGTCCTCACATTCTGCTAATACGGTCTCAAATTCTTCTTTTGTTACCTGTTGTGTTATTTCTTCATCAACCTCAACAAAGCCCTTACAATTCGCCGCAAACTCGTATAATGCCTCGACGATTTCATCTCCATCTTCTGCTGCCGACATATACGATGCTAAAATAATAAGATACTCATTATCTTCAGAAGAAGCAAGTTTCTCCCTCAATTCGATGCAAATATCATCATTATCACGGATAATTGCCTTTTTACAGAATTCTTCTGTAGCACCCAACAATTCCTGCAGTGTTCTTGATTTTAATATGTTATTGATAGTCATAATGTTTTCTCCTTCCAAAAGTAAAAACAGCCTCCATACAGGAAACTGCCTTGTTTTCTGTTTTATCTTGATGAAATACAATTTCGTATTTCAAATTCTTTTTTCATCTTTTCACAAAATTCTATCTGCTCCGGTTTCATTCTGCTCATTGCTATTCTCTTTTGTCGTTCTCTTTTCAACTCTTCAAAAGATGTATATACCTCACTACCAAACCTTAGATAAATTGCAACTTTATAATTTTGCCTTCTTTTTGACATTTTTAATTTTCCTCCCCATTCCTATGTACTCGTATTCATATTCTACATGCCCTCTGGCAACCCTGACATTTTTTCTGCAAGATTCACCAATAAAGCCTTTGCGAATTGCTTCTGTTATAATTTCATTTGAATCATTTAAGAAGGCATTGCTTTTGAATATAATTACCTCTCCGCAATCCTTATTTTCTATGATTATAAGTTCGTATTCCGTAATCATGGTTATCACATACCCATATGCTGCTCTACTGCATCACCGATGCCTTTAATTACAAGAGAATTCAGAAGTTGTTCGCTTGTTATTCCTTCATTCATAAAGGTGACTTTGATGCCGAATTCATGCATTTGTTTACACATTTGAGTTACCCAGCTCATTCTTCTTGATATGCGCGACATAGTTGTTACATACAGTTCATCAACTTCACCATTCTTACACTTCTCGTATAACTTTGTATACTCCGGTCTTTCTTCAAGTGGGATTAGTTCGCTACATGCATCATAGAATTCAACTGCAAGTTCATTTCCTGCATCGGTGATTCTTTTTTTGCAGTCATCAACCATTATGCCATGTAATTCCAGTACATTACCGTTTTCCAAGTTATATCTGTCGTATAATGCTATTCTTTTCATACTTCCATACACTCCTTTACATATCTACTGTTAGTGTTACTGTTCCGTATAGTGTCACTTCCATTTTTTCTTCTGACAGTATTTTTACATTAGTTACTGACAATCTTGCCAGTGTGTCGTTATATTCTTTAATTTCGCCGGGGATTTTGGCAATGTGTTCATATATTTCCGTGAGATAATTTCGATTGAGGTTTTCCATTTGATGCTTTGCATTGAGAGTGTTTAATCTATCCTGTAGGATTTGAATTTCCGTACTTTTTTCTTTGCAGTGTGCTTCAATTTCATCTCTTGGAGTTCTCTTTGCCACTTCATCCTCTATGTATTTCATCATTTCTTTGTTGAGCATATCAATTTTATTCTTTATCTCAAGCATTTCTTTGTCTGTATTGGATGATGCAAGCACCTCCGCTATCGTTCCATATAGCAGAGTTCTTATTTCTTCGGCATTCTTTTGCATCATATTCATCGCCTTAAGGATGCCGTTGTGAAGTCTCTCTTCTTCTATGGTTGATGAGTCATTACAGTATTTTGTGCCATACTCAAGTCTACTGACACATCTCCATACTACCTTTTTCTTCCCTCTTTTTGACCACGTTGTTCTTCTGTATTTCGAACCGCAGTTTCCGCATTCTACAAGTCCTGTCAGGGCATACTTCCCACTGAATCTCGAATTCGGTGTTATACCCTTGTCTGTCATTGCCTTGAGACTGTTTCTCTTGGCAATCTCTATCTGAACCTTGTCGAATGCCGCAGGTTCAATTATTGGTATATGGTGGTCTTTAACGAGGTACATCGGCAGGTCACCGTTGTTTCTTGCCGTTTTCTTACTGAATAGGTCGACTACGAAGGTTTTTTGCATTATGACATCACCTTTATATTTTTCATTCGTAAGGATTGTCCTGACCGCACTTACAGACCATTCTGTTTTACCTTTCTTAGTCTTATATCCTTTTTCTCTCAGTAAGTCACATATTTTACTGTAGCCATTTCCCTCAAGGAATTTGTCATATATGAATCTTATTATCACGGCTTCTTCAGGTATGATTTCCGGATTTCCGTCAGCACCCTTTCTGTATCCGAGGAGATTTCCATACATCATTGGAGCTTCTCCTGCTTTGAACTTTATTCTTTTCCCCAATCTTACGTTACCGCTGATGGATTCACTTTCTGCCTGTGCGAATGCACTATATACAGTAAGTATGGTTTCATTATCCATGTTTAGGGTGTCTATGTTTTCTTTCTCGAAGTAGACTGATATTCCAAGTGCCTTCAATTCTCTGATGTATTGAAGACTATCGACTGTATTTCTTGCGAATCTTGATATTGACTTGGTTATTATTCGGTCTATCTTACCTGCTCTGCACAAATCTATCATATCGTTGAAATGGTCTCTTTTTTTCGTAGATACACCTGTAATACCTTCATCAGCAAATATCCCTGCATTTTTCCATGTAGGATTCTTCTCGATTTCTGCGGTATAATGCTTAACCTGTGACTCATAACTCAATAATTGGTCTTCCTCATCCGTACTTACACGGCAATAAGCTGCTACTCTTAATTTCTTTTTCTTTTTATTGCTATCTGCAACTTTTGTGGCAGGTATTATTATGACATTCGGTGCTAATTGAGCCATTGCATTCATACATCATTCCACCCTTTCTTCAAATTCTCTTCCATTCTTGAATCGTATCCTTACCATCCTCTCCGGTGTCAGGAGTATTTTCTGAATGGTTCTGTCGATCGCATCAGCTTTTATTCTGCTATCCTGCGAAGCCTTACCTATTTCTTCCTTTAATTTTTCTGTCACACTCGTGTAGTTGCTTGTCCTGCTTTCACTGAATCTCATCGATGCTAACTCCATCATTTGGTTTATAACATCCGCTCTGCTTACTGTCGGATTTCGCATACTTATTTTTAGCAGTGCAGTTTCCTGTTCGATTTCTTCACTGTAAGCTTCCCTATTCTCTTGAGTTTCAGCATCCATCAAGTCAGGGTTATTGGATATTGAATCGAATAGTGTTTTTATATATTCTTCAAGTTTTATAAGGTGTATGTATATTTCATTACATTTACATTCCTTATTTTGACATTTCATAAGTACAAGGTCTTTTCGGCCTTTTATTGTAGATTTTCTTGTAACTACACCACCGCATACCGAGCATCTCATTTTATCCTTGAACACTTCTGCATGCGCCTGTTCTTCTTCAGGGATTCGATGGACATTTTTTTCTGTCAGTGCAAGAACCGCATCATTTATTTCTTTCTCTATGATTTGGGGATAATCTTCATTTCCGAGGTAAGCCTTGTCCTTGAATATATAGGACACATTTCCTCGTTCCCATTCCGAATTTTTTTCGTTATATCTTATCGGTTGAGTGTTCAGTTTTTTTGCAATCTGGCTTGTTGACATTCCTGCAAGATAATCCTGATGCATTTGTTTTATCAGTCTTGCTTCTTCTGCTACAATGACAATTTGCATATTCTCGAACTTGTATCCGAATTTGAATTTTCTTACCATACTCTTACACCTCTTCTTTGCTTACTCTCAGTTTTAATCCGTTGATGCATTCGTATATGATTTCGTTTTTAGCATTCCATACTTTTACTATCATCGCTTTGAAGATATCTTCATCGAAGTCTGCGATGGCTTCGGCTGCTTCAAGTATCCTGATTATTCTTGTCGTAAGTTTTATAATGTTGTCGCATTCATTGTTCCCTGTCAGGTTCTTCTTTTGTTTCTTCAGTTCTGCAATTTCCGTTGTTAATTCTCTGCTTTTTTGCATATAAATAGCAGACTCCATACATTCGGTAGCTTTTAGCTTCTCGATGATCAGAATCTGCTCGGTTATTTGTGCTATTCTATTGTTAATTTCCTCTACTTTTACATTTGAGCTATTCTGTAGTGCTTTATATTCCTGTGCTTGTTTTATTATTGGTACAAGCACATTTTCTACATTAGCTGATAGCCTGTTGTAGCACACCACGAATCCTTCTCTTATTTTCTTATCTGTCAGCGGAGCAACTCTGTTATCATGTTTTCTTTTTGAATGCTCCTGACATGACCATGATTCGTTGAATTTAATTCTCACAAGCTTCTGCTTACATTCATCGCAGAATACCATATTTGAGAGGAATATTTCTTTTCTTTCTTCATTATTACTGCCTTTTGCTTTCTTTCCCCTGATTTCAAGGATTCTGTTTGCTTCTGCAAATGTTTCCTTGCTCACTATCGCCGGGCAGTAATCTTTAACATAGTACTGATTGAGTTCGCCATAGTTTTTCTTTCTCTTGAATGGGAACCCTGCACTATATGATTTTTGCAAGAGGACATCTCCCATGTAAGTTACATTTTTGAGCATATATCTTATTGCACACCCTTGCCATTCTGTTGTTCCGTCTGCTTTCGGAACTTTGGCTTCTGTCAATTCTCTTGCAATTTCATTTGTGGTTTTACCATTGATGCATTCTCTGAATATGAGTCGCACCACTCTTGCTTCGTCTTCTACGATTACCATTTTGGTATCTTCTTTGCGGTAACCGTATGGCATATGACCGAAGTGGTATGTTCCATCCATCATTTTATGGGTGATACCAATTTTTACATTTTTCGATATTGATATCGATTCTTCCTGTGCCATTGAGCTTAACATTGCAAGCTCGGTTTCAGTTTTCATTTTTCTGGTGTCAATTTCCTCTTTTTCGAAGTAGAGGTCTACACCGAACTGTTTGAGTTCTCTGACAGTCTTTACACATTCATATGTATTTCTTGCGAATCGTGATATTGATTTGGTCAGCACTAAATCAAGTCTGCCTTCCTGACAATCTCCTACCATTCGGTTGAAGTCATCTCTTTTCTTCATTTCAGTTCCTGTAATTCCCTCATCAGCATACATGTCAACGAATTCCCATTCGGGATTCATTTTTATGTATCTGCTGTAGTAGTCGAACTGATTTATGAAGGAATTTTCCTGATCTTCATCATCCGTACTGACTCTGACATATGCGCCTACCCTTAGTTTTATCGCTTCGGGTACTATCGTTGGATTAATTACATGCAATTCTGCCATAGATATTCTCGCTCCTTTCTTATTAGGTTAACCAAACACTACCACATAATTTCTTGAAAGTCTATTCACAAAACCCAATAAAAAAACAAGCGAAAATGTATCACTACTAACAAGGATTTATAACAATTCCAAGCTGCTGTTGCAACTTTAATTTCACTTCCAATAATTGTTCATCTGTTAATTTTATCTTTTCAAGAATTTGCGGTAACTCAATTACAATGCATCTATCGTATGTCATCTGATTTTCGTTTTGCTTCATATCCATAAAGTTACCTCCTGTTTTAAACCAAAACACGAGCAGAGCGACACAAGGTCGCCCTACTCAATGTTCTGATCGCATTTATTTTGATTTGTTATTACTATGTTATCTAATCAGTATTATTCCTGTCCCCTGACTTACGGGCAATCAATCGAACTGCTTTGACTTAAAGCATCACAGGACTCTCACCTCCCCGGCAGCGCCCGGGCCGTACTCTGGGACCTAACCTCGACTATACGGGAGTATCATTAT
>JAGBHE010000053.1 GCA_017935675.1 Clostridia bacterium
AGCGTGCCTGTTACAGAATAATTATAACACTAAAATCTACTTATTGCAACCACTATTGTGAAAAATCCACTCCCTGTAAGACTAATTTCTACTCATTCAAAACAGGTCTTCGGGAGTGGAATTTAACTTTTCACTTCAGCGGATAATTAAAATGTATCCTTTGTTCAAGAAAAAGCTATATTTTTTATAAGATTTTTTTCATATATATGATATAATTTAAATAAAAAACGGAGGACTTGGAATGAAAAAATATGATGTAATAGTTGCCGGAGGCGGATTCGCGGGAACGGCAGCGGCATTGGCTGCGGCACGTCAGGGCGCTTCCGTACTGATTGTTGACAAATCAAACTGTCTCGGCGGCGCGGCGGTAAATTGTCTTGTAAATCCTTTTATGTGCTACTGGACAACGGCGAGTGGCAAAAAGCTCATGCTTTCGCGGGGCATATTTGAGGAAATCTGCAATGAGCTTGAAAAAAGGAACGCTATGAAAAGCACCTTATTCCTTGAAGAAGAGCTTAAACTTATCCTTAACCGAATGGTTCAGAAGGAAAATATCAGCTTGCTTTTCCACACCTATATATATGATGTCAAAACGGAAAACGGCTCTGTAAAATCTCTTCTTGCGGCAAATAAAAGCGGAAAAACCGAGCTTTGCGCAGACTATTTTATCGATGCTACCGGAGACGCCGACATCGCATTCCTTGCAGGCTGCCCTTGCAGGCTCGGACGTGATGAGGATGAGCTGTGTCAGCCGATGACACTTTGCTTCCGCGTCGCCAATGTAGATGTTGAAGCCTTTGACAAAACCTCATCACTGGTAAATGAGCTTTATAAAAAATATAAAGCGGAAGGAAAATTCAGAAATCCGAGAGAGGATCTTCTTATTTTCCATACTCCCGTAAAAGGCATTCTGCATTTTAATACAACCAGAATAGTCAAAAAAAATCCCGTAAATGCAGAGGATGTGACCGCAGCCGAGATTGAAGCGCGGGAACAGATTTATGAGGTTTATGATTTTCTTAAAAATCATGCCGACGGCTTTGAAAACAGTACTCTGATAATGACCGCGCCTGAAATCGGCGTCCGCGAAAGCCGTATGATTAAGGGTGAATATATTCTTACCGGGAAAGACCTTGTTGACTGCAAAAAATTTGACGATGCCATAGCCGCCGGAAATTACGATATAGACATACATAATCCCGAGGGCAGCGGAACGAGTCATTATTACTTCCCCCAGGGTCAGTACTACACCATTCCCTACAGAAGCCTTCTCCCGAAAAATGCCGATAACCTTCTTGTTGCGGGCCGCTGCATTTCATCAGACCACGAAGCGCAGGCGTCCTACAGGATAATGCCTATCGTATGCTGTATAGGAGAAGCGGCAGGAACCGCAGCCGGCATTGCCAAAGCCGACGGAGCGCTTTTAAAGCAGCTTGATATTAAAAAGCTTCAGACAACACTGAAAAATAATAACGCGTTTATAGGCTGAGAAGCTGCCTCTTACCGGATCAAAAACAGCGGGAAATAAAGAAATCCGTATGCAATCCGGTTTCTTTATTTCCCGCTTTGCTTATCCTTTAATACCTCCGACATCTAGTCCGCCCATAACACAAGGGGACGGTTCTCTTGTGTTAGGTTATTGTATCCATTTCTCAATTCTTTTGAACACAAGAGAACCGTCCGAGACCACTTAAAAAGTCCCCTTGTGTCATTAAAAATTCTATACCATCGTCAAAATTCAATCTGTTTATAAATTGCTCTTCCTGTTAACGTATATGCTGATACAACAACAGTGTGTTTCCCATCATCTACATTATCTACCGTCAGAGAAATTTCATTATCGTTTATTTGATATGCGACATATTTACCATCATAAAGCACTCTTGCATCACTTACATTATCAGGAAGTATCGCTGAAATAACTGCACCGCTGCCATCTCTTTGAGCATTTACAGAGATTTCAGGCAAAGCTTCTTTTTCGTCTGACGTAAACAAGCCTACATCTGCAAGCTTATATGTAAGAGCTGTCTGCGTTGTCTGAACACCAATTCTTACATACATATATTTACCAAGAATATTACTAATACTGTCAGCTGAGCCATTTATTTTCTTCGAAAAATCACTCCATTTAAAGGAATAATTGTTCCATCCTTTTTTTACCGCAACATTATCGCTTTCTGCCAAAGTAAATGTAGCACTGCCGTTTGAAACCTGTATTGTCAGATAATTATTTAAGTCCTTTGCTACAGTCTTATCAAACCATACAGACAGTGTTATACCATCATAACCCGCTAAATCCTGACTTCTCGAATATACAAACGGATAATAATATCCGCCATCGCCGTCGGAGGCTATATCAAACTGCACGCCATTGCTTACAAGTGAGACAGAAGCATTGATATTATCTGTTTTTGCAGGTGCCTGCCATCCGTCGCCGGTAATTTTATTTGACCCGTTAAGTGTTGTAAAATTACTAATGTCTCTGTCAAAACATACCCATGCAGCATACGGGCTTATTTCCTCACCGTTAAATATACCGCCGATTGCAAAATCATACGATGCTCCAAATACTGTATTTGCATTTCTTTTTAGCACAATATCAACTGTTGCAGTTGAATTTGGTAAAACCGTCAATGTATCTGTCGGACAAACAATATCAAATGCGTTACCGTTTTCTCCCGTTGCTGACAGTGTACCGCTCATTTCTTTATCCGAGAAATTATAAATGGTAACTGTTACTGTATTATCCTTGGAATATGACATTGAATAGCCGTTTTCCTTGTCTGTTTCAATGTTAGTAACCGGATACTGGGCTGATAAAACAATCTTTTGTGTATCGGTAAAAGTTGTTTTTGTTGCCTTGGTAAAGCTTGCTGCTCTCTTATAAATGTTATTAGGTGCATCTTCTTTTTGATAAATCATATATACAGGGTTTGCCCAAAGTGTTACTGAATCTGATAAAATTAGGTTACCCATAAGGTCATATACCGTTGCATTTGAAGGAACAGTATAGTTAATCATCTCACTGCTCCATAAAACTTCTATAACCCTGCTATCGTCCTCTAAAGCATAACCTTTTGCACCATCAGGCAAGGAATGTACTTCGCCCAGATATGACGTACCCTCAAGTAACTTTGTCATAACAGCCCATGCCGCATAGGCAGGTCTTGGTTCATTGTTTGCATCAAATACACCAAAATCCGCACCGCCTTCAATATACGGGACTCCGATAAACATAAAGTACTTATCAATGCCTGCTGCAACAGCTTCCAAATATGCCGGCACAATGTGCTGCGCCTGTGCCTTTTCCTGCAGTGCGGTAAGTCCTGAATTATCGCTTATTTTCTGACGTATACCTGACTCTGTCTGCCATATTGTCTTATCGCCTATACCATACAAATCAGCTAAAAGCTTATACATTCTCATTCTGTCTTTCATCGGAACCGGCAATGTATCTTCCTGTGCCTCATATGTAAGGTGTGTATGATAATTGTAAATGTCAAGATAATCCATCACGCCGTTCTGGAAAAGAAGGTGATTATAGCTCGAATTATCAATAGACGTACAAAGTCCGCCAAGTGCTATCATTTGGTCAATTCCTGCATTATCTGCAGCTATTGCCGCAGCTTTAAACAGTGCGGCATATTTATCCGCACCTTCTTTTGAGAATTGGTATGCATCCTGTTCATTCCATATTTCCCAGACATCCACAAACCCGTCAAGACCTGTTGCCGCATTATAAATCAGGTTATACATTATCTGAGGATTTTTCGGCAAGGTTTCACCGCTGTTTCTTGCCCACACAGGAGCAGCACTAAAGGTATTGGTTACACTAAGTTCCTCGTCCTTTAATGTATCTGTATCACCTTTAATATAATTATAGTTATATGTGCCCTCTTTTGCTTCAAGCTCTGACCAGTTAAATCGGTCTCTTACCCAATCTGCACCTGAAAGTCTTGCGGCCTTGGCATACTGTCTTTGCTCATAATGCGAGCCAACAAGATGTGATGTTGCAAGGTCCACAGCAAACGGATTATATGCTGTTAAATTTCTTTCACTGCTGTTTGGAACAACTGCAAATGTAACGCTGTTATTTATCAAAGCTCCGTTCACTTCAAGCTCATACCATCCCGTTTCAAGCACCTGAGAAGATATCCTGCCCTTATAACTACCCATTTCAATTACAATCTTACCGCTATCGCATACCTCTCCAAAATAATCGGTTATTGTATACTCTACACTACTGTCTTGTTCCGCTATACCATTAAGTAACAGGTCAAAATTAACACCATCCTGTTTTTCAAAGATATTAAGTGCAGCATTGTGTGCCTTCAAAGCAGCTTCCGTTGCAGTTTTTTCAACAGGTGTGAATTCAAAATAATCCGCTTGAAAAACTGCTGAATTGTTCATCCAGTTTTTGCCTTCAATATTCAAGGTCAACTTGTTTGTACCCTTTGCCAGAAAAACCTGACCGAAGCTATATTTATCAAGCTGATCTTCTGCCAGACCATTAACCCCGACTGTAACATCTTCAACAAGCACCGCCTCGCTGCTGTGTACAGGCTCCTCACTATTTACAGAAACAAAGCAATCTGCTGTATAACCGCCCTTATAGCTGTTAGATATAACGGCAGATACATCATATACCCCTGATATTGCACAATCAACCTCATAGGTAAGAGTATAGTCTGTGTCAGGATTAAATGTTGATTTATACAAATGCACAAGTGTACCCGATACTCCGTCACCGCTTAAATATTGTGGTGTAAAGTCATATGTTACGGCATTTTCCGCCTCTACTCTTATCGTTTCAGGAACAACCTTCTCCCAGACAATAGGATCGCAATAAGCCGTCATAGTATCAATATCCCACATAAATGTTTTTATGTCACTGCCTGAAGCGTACGGAACATTTATATTATCAGTAACCGTTTGTCCGCCCTTTAGTATTATTTTATCGGACACTATATATTCGAGCCGACCGTCCTTGTAAACTGCTGCTGCAGCATAGATACCTCTGCTGACAATACCGGTGTTTGTTATTTTATACTGCATTGAAGACATATTGCCGCTTGTTGTAATATCAACACACTCCACCGAAACATATTGATCTGCACTGCCTTCTTCAACAAAATAATCTACAGAACCGCTCTCCTCCGCACTTACTGCATATATCGTCATTTTGCCGTATCCCGATTTGTTTTGATTATGTATAAACTTAAAATATGCCTGACCGTTGATATCGGTATAAATCTGGTTAATATATACCGTATCTCCGCTTTCATTTTCTATCCTGAGTAAAACGGGCTTGTACTTTGTCTGTGAACCTGTTAAAACCGTACCGGAGACCACATCACCGATTTTTTCATTCATTTTGATTTCAAGTGCACTGGCACTTATCACCGGCAGCATAGAGAGAATAAACGCACATATAAATTTTTTCATAACAAATCCTTCATGGAGTGCTATTATTTTGATGAATTTCTTAAACATTTTATGTCACTCCCATTTATTTTTTGATTACTATTAAATCACGAGGCGAAGCCTGACTGGTGCATATTATTATTTCCTCTTCCGACTCCTCTCCTGCTATAACATTTGGGATATCTGCGGCTGTTCCCATATATACCTCCGGATTCTCTCCCGTCATATCACATACGTAAATTGTAAATCCCTTAATCGGGTGCAGTTCGGTTATTTTGCTAAACTCGTCCTTTTCGCGGGTAAGCGCAAACACTTCATCATTCCTGTAAGTAACCTTACCATATGCACATCTTAATATCGCACCGTGGGTTGTTCCGTTACTTCCGAACAGTGATTTTTTATTCAATGAGCCAAAATCGTCCGACACTGTATAAATAATTTCTACATTTGTTGTGTACCCGTCACTGTTCTGCCTTGTTCTTAATACATCACCCTTTTCTATTGTATGTGTAACCTTGTTTTTGGTTTTGGTTAAAAGGTCAGCGGTTTTGAGTGTACGCTCTACCTCACCACCCGATGCATAGCCCTTGAGTTTATATGTAACCTCACCATCGCTATTTAATATTTGGGATATCTCTTTTACAATAAAAGGTCTTGCCTGCAATTTTATCGGAGTTTCATCCGAATGCATGACAACCGCTTCAACTCTCAGTTCATCACCTGTTGTATTAAAGCTTTCAACCCTGCATTCATCACCGTCAGCCAATGAACTCCTCTGAATAATCTTATAATCCCATTCCCGAGCAGTATCGGGATTTTCGGGTACTCTGAATATTACAGTATCTGCCGCTATTGAAATTTCACAGTCTAACGCAGGTAACGGAGGTGCTTCTGAAGGCCGCTTGAAGATGTTAAGCGTCGGTCTGTACGTTAATGTTGCATCACCGCGTCTCAAAAGAGAGTTATAACTGTCTTCACTGCTTTTTACAAGGTTATCCGCAGCTTGGTCTGTCGCAGTATCGACAGCACCAATCTGTTCTTTTTTCATTCTGTAACGAACAAGCTGTTTTGTTTTTAAAGTGCTTATTGCCTCCTCTTTATTAACAACCGGTATCGAATCAAGCCTGAAGTTATCGCTGCACTCCAACCACTCTACCTGACCCGCCTGCGTAAGCATTCGAAGCACTATACTGTCGTTTTCTTCATTTCGCCCCGCAGATATTAAATATCCGTAAGACCACTGATTTCCCGTAACATTTATTACCGCCGCAATATTGCCTTTATAATCAAGCAAAAAATCGCAGCTCATACCGGCACTCAATTTTTCTTTCGGTGAATATACGTTATTTATTACCTTATACACCAAATCTCCTATTGTAACTCTCATCACATCAGGGTCATCATAATCAAGACTTGTTACCTTACCTGTTAAAGTCTGCTCACAATATATAAGCCTCAAGTATTTGTCTTCGGTAATCTCACCCGTTAACACGCCGTTTTGTTTCAATGCTTTAATATCAACAGTGTTATAGCTTGAATCAAGAATGCTGCTGTATTCAAACTCTGTTGTGTCTATTTTATAAAGATTTCCGCTGCTGTCTGTATTCTTACCGTAGATAATACCTCTTTCAGTGTCAACATTGCTTACAACAATTGCATCATAATCGCTTATAATAACAACATCATAGGTTCTGTCATCATCATTGTCAACAAGTCTGATACTTCCGTAATCAGGAACATATGTATAATATCTGCTTATCATTTCTGCATTTTTCAAAATATCCGCTTTCAGGTCGACCTCAGCTGTTCTTTCCCTGCCATTTTCATAGTAGACCACCTCGGAATTTTCATATGAATAAACCAAATCAGCATCAAGCTCAAGTATATTATTATTCTTATCCGGAATAACCGCCCATACCGTATCATCAAAACCGTCATCACTTTGCTCAAGATAATAAGTTGTACTGCATCCTAAAACATCTGAAATATTTCCTGCCATATTATTATAGATGTTTCCGTCTATTTCAACTTTATCCGCAGGAATAATATTCCCTGAGATTGATTTTCCGCCCGCACCTGTGATTATTCCCTCATATTCGTATATATTCATATACGCATTAAGAAAGGTTTTGTCAGTTGAGAAGCTTGTGTTTCCGTTTGTTGTTTTTCCTTTAAATTTCATCATCTTGGTTCTTACCATATTGTCAAGAAGCTTCGCTGTCATTTCAGCTGTGAGCTTTTCGCTGCAGCTGTACGAATCAAACCCGTAATCAAGCTCTGTTATATTTGCCACTTCCATAACAGATGCCGGATAATCACCGTTAAACTTTACAAATTCTCTGTACTCAAGTACATTAAGCATCATAGAGTATGCGGAACAAAGGTCCATCGGCTCATTCGGACGGAAGCTTCCGTCATCATACCCGGAAATTATACCTCTGTTTGATAAAAATTCTAAATACTCCGCAATCCAATCCCATTGTGATACATCAGTAAATATCTGTTTTGTAGCAGGTACTCTTTTGTCAAGATTATTCCATACAAGAATATTGCATAAAATTTCTGCAAATTTTCCTCTTGTAACAACATCATCAGACATTGCAAAGTCACTATCAATAATTCCCATCCGGACAAGAATACCGGTGCTGTTATCTTTTTGAGTATCCGCTGCATATATATGAGGCATTGAAATATTCAAAGCAAGCACAAGTAATACGCAAATCGTTTTGTTGATAATTTTGCTCATAAAATACTTCTCCTTATACCGTTTTCAAAACCTTGTGTACAACTGCCGCCGCCTCTGCACGGGTAAGCTCCGCTTTGGGCTCATAAAAATTTTTGTTTCTTCCGTTTACAATACCGCATCTCTTTAAATAATTAACCGACTCTTTTGCCCAAGCTGAAATCAACTCATCATCATCAAAACCAAGGGTGTCGCTTTCTGTAGGACTTATTTCCATTTTGTTCATTATCCTATATATCATAGCTGCCATTTCTTCACGGGTAATAATCTTGTTCCCGTTAAATCTGCCCTCATCATCACCCATCACAACACCTGCCTTAAATGCCGCAGATGCATATCTGTAATACCAGCTTTCTTCTGCTACATCCGTAAATATATTTTCGCTTGTATCAAGCGGTATCTCGGCCATGCAAACAAGAATTTTTACAAACTCAGCACGGTTGATGCCCCTGTTGGGTTCAAAACTGTCATTATCCGTACCGTTGATAATACCCATTTTATACAAAGCTTCAACGGGCTCTATCGCCCATTTTGCCTGTTCCATATCAGCAAAAATCATCTTGCCCGAAAGAAGTCCGTTGTCACTGTTCGTTTCAGTTGTATCCGAAATTCCATTATTGGTATTGGGCTGCGGCGCGGCTGCAAAGCTAAAGCTTTTTTTGCTGTAATTTCCGCCGCCTCCGTTCCCTGTATTGCCGGTATTACCGCCGTTGCCGCCGGGGTTACCGGTAGGATGCTCCGCACTGTACTGTGCGTCAACCATTTCCGCAAACCGGGTCTCTACTGCGTCATAGCTTGTATACTCAACTCCTGACATTAACTTATCAACTGCATTCTTATTATTAAGAGTGTTATATGCCGACATAGATAAGCTGATAAGACCCGCATCGGAGTATGCCTTAAGCATTTTGTTTACGTTATTGAAATCACCGTATCGAAGCTCCTCTGTCAATGTATACAGGACAAGCTTTTGAGCTAAGTCCGCTGCGCTCCTGCTGTCAGATGATGCAAGCTTTTCATAAATCTTTTTCTTAACATCCTCCGTCAACCCGTCAAAAACACTTATACCCTCCGCATCTTTAGGAATTGAGTCAAAATTAAATGTATGTACATATTTATTATTGTTTATCAAATCTACAACATCATCTGCTTGTCCGCTTTTATTTATCACCGCCACTGCAACACCTGCATAGAAGGCTTTTATAACATCTGTTATGGTATGAATTTTTGTTTTATTTTCAGTGTCGTTTGCAATATGCGAAAAAACTATTTTTTCCGCTCCGTTTCCGTCTGCAAGTGTATTATATTCCGTCAAATCAAAATCAAGCTTATCTGTATTAAGAATATAAGCATCTCTGATTACATCAATATCAGGTAATTCTTTTGCACATTCTGTTTTAACGGTCTGCACAATGGTGTCAACTTCCTCTTCTGATGCCTGATTGTACGTAGCAAAATTGCTTTCCGATATGCTTTTTGCAGTAACACTCATAATTCCTGCACCTGCAATTTCAACTTCATGAATATAATTAAAGCTTGCACGTCCACTACTGTCTGTATAAATCTGATTTAAATATATTACATCACCCGCTTCACTCACGGTCTGTATTAAAACTGGCGCATTTTCTGTACCTGCATCGGTTGTAACTGTTCCTGTTACCATATTCTTTTCCACATCACGGCTTAGCGAAATTTCAAGAGCCGAAGCAGTTGTACCCATTGTGTACACTGACATAAGAGCTAAAGCCGTTATTCTCTTTATTTTATTCAATGTAAATATTCACAACCTTTCTGACAATAAAGTTACTTTGTGTCTTGGCACATATATGAATCATATAATACCCCTTACCGAGTGTTGACATATCCAGTGTCATTCTGTTACCTTCCAGGGTAAACTTCTCATATTCTTCATCATTTATCAAAACATAAACTTTATCATATTCACCCTCGGGAATTGAAACGTCAATCCTATTCAAATCGGCAGCTTTATAAACGTTGTTCTCCACAAGACCGTTTACTGTAATATCAGTTTCTTCCTCAGCTTTCTTTTCCTCAGTATAGAAGCCGAACTCCTTTATTTGATACGGCTTTACATCGTCATCACGATTACTGTTACAACCGATTGCAACATGGCTTATAAGGTCGGTATCAAAATCTCTGAAATCAAGGTTTCCGTAAGGACTTACGAAAAGTTCAAGATGTTCCCAAGGAATTGCAATCTGGTTCCAGCCTGCCTTTACCTGCTTACCTTTACTGTGTCCGAGATAATATTGTCTGCCGTCCTTTAAATAAGCAAAGAAATTCATACTTACATCATTAAGCTCTTCATCAGCATATACCCGGAAACACACACCTGTAGAGCCTCTTAGAATTGTCGGATCGTCAAGATAGAAGAATGGATAAAACCATTTATTTCCGCCGTTAAATTTGATATCAAACATAACAGCCCCCTGAGTTGTACCCGCAGTAATAACCGCCGGATCGGCAGTTTCTACAATGTTTGAACCATCCCAGTTTGCAGGATCATCACTGCCTTCAAAATAGGTTACATTATCCGTTTCTACTTCTTTGTAAGCAAAAAGCCTTGATACTGACGGACTGATGCTATCACCCGCAAACTCACCTTCAAATTTAAGAAAGCTCGTAACATTAGGCTCTGCCTCTTCACTGTATTCAATAGTAAATGTAATAGGTTCCATAGACATTGCACCAACAGTGACGTTAACCTCAGCAGGTGTTACAATTACCCCTTCCGGCGGTACTGCTTTTATAACTCCGCTCTGTTCGCTGTCATTAAAGTTATAGACATTAAGTGTCATTTCTGTTGACTGATTAAATTTAAGCTGATATCCCTGAAGCTTAGGCGACTGCACCTCACTGCTTCCGAAATATTGCTGAAGAATAATCCTTTGAGCCGTTGAAAAAGTATGCGGCTCTGTCTTTTCTACAACAAATTCCTGTGGATAGTAATTATCAAGAGAGCTTTTGCCGTTAAAAACAATATATACGGGATAATGTGATATATCTACCGTAACCTCACCGTTTACAGGCGAAATCGCCTTTTCTTTACCCATAATATCAACCAGCGAAATTGCAGAATTTGTTTTCACGGTTGCCTTATCACCATGTTCTGCCCATATAACTGCCACATCGTTCTTTCCGTTATTAAACATATAGCCTTCCGCAAATTCCGGAAGATTGTCCAATGCCCCTATGTACTTGCCTTTGCCAAGCATATGAGTCAAAGTTGCCTCTGCCGAATAGCACGGGTACGGACTTCCGCTTGCATAGAAGGTTCCAAGTTCTCTTCCTTCTTCCACATAGGATGGAAGTACAAACCAGAAGTGTCTGGTAGTACCAAGCGAAAGTGACTGTGTTGTTGATGTTACAAGGTATCTCGCTTGTTCAAGAAGTTGTTCTCTTGTAGGCGAACCACCTGTAGGCACCGGCATATACATGCCCGCCTCTGTAACCCATACCTCCTGCTTTCTTCTGTCATATGCATCAGAGATAAGTGAACGGTTATCTGTTTTTGGCAGATACTGTACAACATCTTCTCCGGTAGACGCAAGATGTGTATGATAGTTATATGCATCGGAATAGCTCATAACATCATTTTGAAGTGCAAGATCAATATATGTTCTGCTGCTTGTCGGTCCCGGTCTTGAAGCAAAACCACCTACAACTGTCTTTGCTCCGACATTTGCATCGGATACTCCTAATGCAGAAGCCTTCATAACCGATGCATAAAAATCAGCAGGTTCGGAACAGAAGATTGTATCCTCCTCGTTCCACACCTCCCATGCATCAACAGTTTCCTTGTATCTTGTTGCCATTTCCTTGTGGAAATTATATACATGGAAGAGATTAGTAGGCAGATCTTTCACCTTTTCTTTTGCCCAACCCGGAGTACCGTGAAAGTCATTTACAATCTTTAAATCAGAATCCTCAAATGGCTGTAGGTCATTGTCGCTGACCTCAAACCTGTAGTTATCCTCCTTAGGCTGGAGTGTTATCCAGTGATAACGCTCTCTCACCATAGATATTCCTGCAAGCTCAGCCGCTCGTATATAACGCTCTACATTTTCCTTTCCGCCTCTGACAAGCTGATTGCTCGCAAAGTCAACTGCAAACGGCGAATCGTCAATCTTATCACGCTTGCTTTTTGGTACAACTACCGAAAAGGTATTATATGCAAGCTTATTATCACCTTCAAATACCTCTATTGTATACCAGCCGCTCTCAAATTTCCCAAGATTTAAATAATGCTCTGTTGTATCGTTTCTTACAAGGAAATTACTTTCCAGCACAACCGTTGACCAAAAATCCTTGACTATGAACTTAAACTCCTTCTCCTGTGTAAGCTTTGTATTAAACAAAATATTAAAGGAAACCCTTTGGTTTTGTTCATAGACATTCAAATCTTCACAATTTTCAAGTCTTTTTATACCGAATGGAACCTCTGCAAGCTCGAAATAATCAATAAAAAATGCCAACAGCTTATCAGATCGAATATCTTCCGTATTTATAATAAATCTAATGGTGTTTTCGCCCTTTTTAAGACCAAGCGTACCAAGATTATATTTCTCAATCGTATCGGGGTAGGTTGACGAAGTAATCTTTGAAATGATGGTATGCTCCATCCCCGCATCAATTGTTTCCCCGCCGTTTGCCTGAACATAATAGTCGGCAGTATAGGCTGATGCAAGTAATGTCGAAACCACATTTACCTGATATGCGCCATCCTTCGCAACATTTACATTATATTCAATATAATGTTCCTTATCCCCCTCCGCCTCACGCAGGTATTCTACTATCGTACCTCCGCTGAATTCAGCTCTGTTCCTCATTACAGGAGTAATAGACATATCACTGTAGTTTTCACCCTCAACCTTAACAGTTGCCGCAGAAGCACTTGATAAATCTGCAAGCAACACAAACAGGAACGCTGCTATACTTATAGATATAATACGTTTATTTTTTATTTTCAAACTGATTTCACCCTTCCTTCTGCATTGCTTATTAGTAAGTGCAGGAAATTGCACAAAGGCAATTTCCTGTATTCAAATAACTATATCTCAATTATTCTGCAATTGTCTTTCCATACAGGGGAATCATACCCTTAAGGCTGTCCCAAGCAAAGACAACAGCATTCTTTGTCATATTTTCAACTTCAATCTTTGTGTTGGAAACCGAACCGTTGTTACCAACTGTCATATGTACCGTTCCTACGTCATCGAGAGTAGAATCTGTACCGATAACATCATGGTATGTAGCAGCGATAAGTTCCGGTACCGATGTAAGTTCTGTATCGCCTATAACACTCTTAACATTAACACCATCTGAAAGCTTTTCAGCACCAAGAATAACAAACTTATTATCAGCATCATATACATAAATCTCTGTTGTGGCCATCTTGCCGTTGGCTGTTGCTGTAATAATTGCTCTTCCGACATTATTAGCTGTAATATTTCCGCTTTCATCTACTGATGCAATTTCAGGTGCTGAAGATGTATATGTTACATCACCCTCCATCAAAATACCGTGTGCATCAAAGACATTCGCCGTAACTGCTGTCATTTCCCCTTCTGTAAGAGTATTGTCATAAGCCTTTACAACAACTGTATTTGCTGTCTGCTCCATTTTAAGTTCAAACTTATCCAAAGCTGCAAGTGCAACGCTGTTAGCTGCAACATCGTCAACTATAAATGTAATTTCATGCAGACCTGCTGTGAGATTAAGCGGAGTGTTAAGCTTATATTTTCCGAAATATCCCGCAACTGCGGCTGCAATAATATGATCGTAAGCTGTTCCTACATCAAGGTTTGCTGCCTTTGTAATATTACCTTCAAGGTGTGTTGTTGACTTATCCTTATTTGTGTATGTACCTTCTGCTGCAAGTCTTTGAGCATCACCGTTATCAACCTTCATTTTAATAGGCGCTCTGTATGAATAGTTTACATCGTCAGCCTCAACATATCCGCACATATCTATGTACATATCGTAGTTACCTTCCACAGGTACATTAACTGTATACTTAAGTTCTGCAGCACCTATAGTATTATATAATCCGCTTTCTGTATCCTTTGTTGCAGGAATGTTAATCATATACAGCATTTCACCGCTTGAACCTGTTGTCGGAATACGTCCGCAGGCTGAACCGTCTAAAACATTAGTTGTGATTGTTTCAGCTTCAACAGCCGGCATTACCGCAGATGTAAACTTGATGTAGTCAAGACCGAATAATACTCTTGACGCTGTACTGCTCTGCCTGTTAGGGGTTTCTGTCTGAGCTCTTACTATATTTACACCCTTATTAAGATGTACAGTTTCTTTTGTTGTATATTTCATAAAGTCAGGAGCTGTAATAGCTTCTGTTGTAACATCATCACTTATTGTTGCATCAGGATAACCGGTAGTTTCATCAACACCGCCGTGTGTTACAAACTTCTTACCGTTTACAGCAACAGAAAAACCTGAAAGATATGTTCTTGGATGAGTTCCTGCAAATTCAAGCTCATATTCGCCCTCCACAGGTGCATATACTGCATAGTCTGCATATACATTTTCAGTTGAATTGTTCTTGTATAAGTAGTAATACTTACCGCCGGTTGCGTTGCTCTCTGCCACATCCGCAATACTTGCATTGCCTCCGATTGTATCCTCAGCATTTACAATTATTTCCGCCCCGTCATTCATATACTCGAAAGTAAAGAAATCAAGCTGGAAGTTGTATGTTGCATCGACACCTCTTTTACCTGTAACAACAAACTTTATATCATTTTTTCCTTCATTAAGATAAACAGGTACAGAAAATCTTGCATATTGATAGTGAGTAGTGCCCTCTTTATAATATGTAGTGCCAATAAGGTTTGTTTGCCCCAAAGCATTTTCTGTATGAATAGAACCATCAATGCTAAACGCACCTGCATTGTTTATTTCTACCGCATACGGGCTATGCATTGTATAATTTCCCGAGCTCGAAATAGCCGGTGTGTTTGATTTAATGTACATCATATACATACCCGATTTTTCGGCAAAAATCTCATATCTTACATAAGGTTTGTCCGCATCGTCATATGTGTCAGAAAGCTTTAAGTATGTGTTTGTAGCTGTACTTGTTTTCCTTACTGTGTCAGCAGCTCTGGTTCCGTGAATTTCGGCAATATTTGCATCAACTTCAGCCTGAACCTTTCTTGTTTCTGCGTTGCCGTCAAACCACTGAGCATTAAAATATGTTTCCTCAGCCAATGCTGCTGTAGGAATCATTGCCGCCGCCATAGTAAGAACGCAAAGCAAACTTAAGATTTTTCTTTTCATTTTTGTCTCCTCCTAATAATAAATATAATATTTTTTCAAAAGATGTTAATATTACACCCTTTTATACTACTTATTGTAAATCTTTTCATTTGAACAGTAAAGTGTATAAATTTCAATATAAAAAGTGCCACATTTTATCAAATAAATATGCACAAATTTTGTCGGAGTTTTTATGGCGGTCTTATTTTTAATAGCTTGATTATCATTTATCATCCTCTCCATAATAGCTCTGCAATCGATAGGATTTTCCTTTTATCGTAACTATCGTTGCGTGATGAAATAACCGGTCAATGATAGCGTTTGCTATCATGACACAGGAGGACGGTTCGAGACAGCTTAAAAATTTCTTTTTCATGTTATTTCCTTTCCGCGCCTCACAGCACATTCTTTTAGCATAAACGGATCCCGCAATCCTGCTTTTATTCCGGCTTTGTTTCAAGCTTTAAAGGGAAGTCTCCAAGCTTATTTACTTTAAATCCGTTTTTCTTGTATTCTTCATAATCAAACGCTTCAAGCTCATCAATGGCAAGCTTATGAAACTCATAGAAATTCTTCCACCATTCATATCCGGAGCCAAGCTCAGCATTAAGATAAGCGTCGGCAATGTCACATCCCATCGCCGGTGCAACGTAAAATGCTCCCATGGCAAGCACATTCACGCCGTTACCCGTTATAGCCCGAAGCGCAGCCGGAACACTCTCGACAACACCTGTATGTACATGAGGGCATTTGCTTGCCGCAATATGAATACCCATACCTGTTCCGCAAAAAAGGAGGGCTCTTTCAAACTCACCCTCGGAAATCATGCTGCCTGCGCGAAGTCCCACTCTATGGAACATTAAATCCGTATCATCAGGGTCTGAATCTTCTTTTACTCCTATATCCGTAACCGTCCAGCCTTTTTCCTTAAGATGTGCGGCTACCGCCTCTTTAAGAGGATAACCTGCAAAGTCTGCACCTACTAAAATCTGTTTGTCTTTTACTCTTTTCATTTTTCATGTCTCCTTTAATATAAATTTAAAAAATATTTTAATCCTTGATTTTCAAAAGGATTATTGTCTCCGCTTCAAGTGTCAGCGTTGTGCGGATATCGGGACATTCAAAATAATCGCTTCTGATAAGCTCAAGATTATGCTCATTATCCAAAAGATACAGCTCCATCGTATTTTTTTCACCGAGATTTTTCAAATCAAGCTTAATCTCCGCTTTTTCATTTTTTGCGTTCACTATCATTACAGCCTTGCCATTCTCTCTTTTTGCGGCACAGGCATAAATATGTTCGGCACAAAATTCAGGTTTTACAAAGGTACCTGACTTGTACAGCTCGGAAAATGCCATGAAGGCATAATAAGGCCGCTCCGGAATGTGTGTAACTATGCTGTAGAGTGCGTTATATCCGGAAATGGAAGCAATATAGTACATGGCACCGTCAAGGTTTCCGCCGCATTGCAGGCCGCATAATGCACCGCCTATATAGCATGCGCCCTCCATTCCGAGTCTCTTTAGCGGCGATATGTGATTCCATTCGGTAAGATATGTTTCAAGCTGTGAAAAACCCGATTCATTTAATGCGGTCCGCGCAAATTCGGCATGGGTTATTATCTCATCAATATCAAGGGAATAGATATGCCACGAGAAAAAGTCAATCGGCGTATTGTTTTCCTTTATAAAGACTAAAAAATCGCGGAAATACGGCATCAGAGTTTTTTCGTGGTCGCTTAATTCCTTCCTTGTAATCTCGGCAAAGCCGCAGGAGGCATATCCGCCAAACTTCAGCTGCGGAAAGCAAGCCTTTAAATGTTTTGCCGTCACATCAAAAAGCTCAAAAAAGTCTTTCTTTGTTCCCAGCCACATAGATGCCATTTCAGGCTCATTCCAGATTTCCCAACGTTCAAAGCCGTAATAAAAACCGTCAGCCCAGCCCTCGTTATAGTGCCGTATAACATGTTCACATATCTGAGCCCATTTTTTGTAGTCCTCCGGCGGTGCTATATATTTTTTTACGTGGCCCCATTCTATACTCTGCCCGAGTCTGAAAAAAATTGAGCTGCCTGCGTCTGCCACTTTTTTTATATAAAGGTCGGTAACGGCAAAATCAATCTTAATATTATTCATTTTAATTCTCCGTTCTGCCGAGGACGGCAGTATTGTACATCCTTTCAAAAAGAATGCCGCGGGCTTTTTAAATGACGGGGCAAAGCCCCTTATTGAAGCCTACAATCATAGTAATTTATAAATTCCGCATTTTCAAGAAGTAATAATACAAATTGGTTTTAAAACTTTAACAATTATCAGTCCTACTTCTATAAAAAGTATCAATTATTAAAATTAATCAATATGTATTTTTCTGTAATCATTCGGCGTTACACCTGTGTTCTTCTTAAACACCCGGAAAAATGTGGACTTGGAGTAAAATCCGCAGCTTTCATAAATCTCTTGAATACTCATGCCGGCATTTGCCAAAAGCTCTTTTGCCTTTGACACCCTGAGCGTTGTAAGGTGCTGGTGAAAGCCAACGCCGAGAGCATTTTTGATAATTGTGGAAATATATGTGGGCTGAACCTTAAACCTTTCCGCAAGCACATCAAGAGACAGGCTTTGGTCGGTAAAATTATTATTAATATAATCTATTATTTCCTCGCCTAAATTTACGGGGATTTCAGCGTTTTTTGCGTTGCTGATTGCATTCAGCAGCAAAACTATTTCCTTATAAATTTCCATACATGACTTTACGAGAATGTTTGAATACACTTCAAAATCAAGCTGGTTATCATTATATGAAATATTGCGCATTCTCATCACCCTGAAAATTGTTGTAAGAATTTGCGTATAAAGCTGCTTCAGCAATCTTTGGTCCCCTTTTGCCTTTAAGCTGTACTCGTCTATAAGCCGTTTCGCTTGGTTTATATCGTAAGCCATAAGCACATTATAAAGCTGAGATATTTCTGCGTCATTTAAGGACTCATTACTGTTTATAATAATTTTCAGCGAATCCTGCTGCATGTACTTCAGATCCGACATAGCCTCAAGATGCGCTTTTTTCAAGCCATCCCAATCTTTATAAATGCCGCCAAGGCCCACATAGATATTAAAATATCCATTATCATACTTCAAAAGTCCGTTTATTTCACTGATTGTATTTTTAATATCTTCTTTGACATCATCATTTTCGGTATTTAAAATTATATATATAGTATCCTTGTCGCTTGTCAGGAAAAATGACTGATACTTTTCGGAAAACATCAGTCTTATAAGAGAATAAAGCCCTGAAAGAATATTTAAATATTCCGTTTGGCTGTATGTCTCAAAAAACAGCTTCGTCGGATAAATCTGAAGTATTACCGATGCAAAGTACTCGTGCCGAAAGGGCAAAGAATTTTTGATGATTTCTTTTGTTTCCTCAGCAACCAGATAATCCGTCGAATTTAAAAAGTTTATAAGATATTTTTCCTGCGCATACGGAAGGGTTGTGAAAAGCTCCTTATTCGTTTTGCTGATATTTGCCGTCGCAAGCTCTAAGCTTTCAAAAATGTTGTCCGACAAAACATTTTGCTGAGAAATGGCTTCTATTGTTCTTCGTATGGGGTTTAAAATCTTATTCGCGCTGTTGATTGAATAGGATACCGAAACAGCCACAAGAAATAAGAATAAAAAAATAAAAATCAAAATATCCGTAAATTGTATTTTATATATACTGCCGCAAGGAATTGCTCCAAAGTATGTATAACCGTTTAAGTTATTCCGTGTTGAATAAGCGGCAATAAAACACTTTCCAAGCTCTGAAATGTTTTGTTTGAAAAACTTTTCATTTAACAGGCTGCTGTACAAATCGGAATTTAAGATGTTTTCCGTTACGGTTGTGCTTTCGGAGTTATAAAATATATCGCCCGAATGATTGTTCATTAAGAATATTTTTGTATCCTCATTTGCAAGATAGTTATTTTGCATCGAAATCAAAGTATCTATTGAAATATTTACAACCAAAAGGTTTTTAAATCTTTTATTATTATTTTCAAATATGATAACAGGAAACACAGCTCCGTCTTTATTCCGACAGGAAAACCCGGACGGTGATAAAATAGTATATTGCGATGAAACGAAAGGCCTGTAATTTTTCCAATAATCCTTATTATAGTTATTATAAGAAAGAATACCGTTAAAATACTCATTAAACGTAAGCAGTCCCTCCGAAGAAAAAACCATCTCATTATTACGGTTTATTATTGCCACATTACATACCACAGGATTAGCTTCTTCAAAATTCAGGATGGAATTTTTTATACTGAACACAGTCCGTGAATCCGTCAAATCCGCAGTATCGTCCAGGGCACCAAAAAAATTATTGTTTTCACTGAAAAAAATTGCCGAATGCACAACATTCATAATTTCATTTTCACATCTCTGGGAAAAAAGCTGCATTGACGAAAAACAGCTTTCCAGTGTCAATTCTTTATTGCGATAAAAATTATACGATAGCATTAAAACTAATGATAACATTGCAAGGAAAAAAGGAAAAAGCATAGAGCGGACTATATTCACCTTTGTATTTGTATTTTTGAATATAAATATGCGACGATTCATACATTCGTTTCCTCCGACGGCTATTATTTTATTTACAGTAATAATTATAATATTATTGTACGGCGTTGTCAACTCTTTAAATATGGTAACATAAATAATGACACTTCCGAAAAAAATGGCACTTTATAACGCAAAACAATTGATAATCAACAAAAAAACTGCCCCTTGTAAGATTATAAAAGGTTTGATAGAATACTTAATATAGAATAATATAAAAAAAATAAAATCAGGAGGAAAAAATCATGAAATTAAAAAAAGTATTGTCTGTTTTTCTTGCCGGTACGACGAGTATATCTGTATTATCCGGTTGCAGCGGCAGCGGGCAAAATAACAAAGCAAAAACAGAAAACGGGAAAACCGTGGTGTCAGTAGGCTTATGGCCCGATAAGGAGGCAGACCCAAAAAACTATGAACGAATGGAGGGTATGCGCAAAGATTTTATGGATAAATATCCCGATATATATATTGAGCCCGACAACTGGAAGTTCGACGTTCAGTCATTTACGGCAAAAGCAGAAGGCGGTACCCTGCCGACGCTTTACAGGGCATTCTTTACCGAGGCAAACAGAATTATGGAATTGGGATATGCCGCAGACATTACGGATGCAGTAAAAAATCATGGTTATTATGATAAAATCAATGAGTATATATTAGGAAATATATCAAGAAACGATAAGATATATTTAATTCCTTCGGAAATGTATACCCTCGGGCTTGTAATTAATATGAACCTTTTCCGCGAGGCGGGTCTTATTGATGAAAACGGCGCACCTATAATTCCCGAAACATTTGATGAACTCCGAAAAACCGCAAGTACTATTACCCAAAAAACAGGAAAAGCAGGCTTTGTTATGCCCACTGCCGAAAATGTCGGAGGCTGGAACTTTATGCCTATTGCGTGGAGCTATGGCGTACATTTTATGGAAGAAAAGGACGGAAAATGGACTTCAACCTTTGCGTCCGATGAATGCGCCGCCGCATTAAAGCTTATCCGTGATATGAAATGGGAGGATAAATCTCTTCCTTTAAACACAAAGATTAATGCAGAAGAGGTTATGAAGCTTATCGGTACCGATCAGGCCGCTATGAGCTTTGCCCATCCGGGACAGCTCAATAGTCTTGTAAACAGTTATGCTATGGACATTAACTCGATCGGTATAGCAAAAATGCCCGCCGGCCCTGTAAAGAATGTTACCCTTATGGGCGGTTCATTCTATGTAATAGAGCCTAATGCAACTCCGGAACAGATTGACGCCGTGCTTAAATGGATTGAATTTGTCGGTGTTACACCCGAATTGGATGAAGAGGGCAAAGCAAGACTTCGTGAAAACTATGAAAAGAAAAAAGAACAAGGCGCTGATATCATCGGCATTGAGGACTTGGCATTCTGGAATGAAAAGGCCACAAGCCAAGCATATAAGAATGAGATTAAAGAAGAGTTCAGAAACATCCCTAAAGAAAACATCGCATCATATAACGATAAGCAAAACATAGAATTCCAGGCAGAAGAACCTGTATGCGCACAGGATTTGTATTCTACACTTGACAGATGTATTCAAGAAGTACTGACAAACGAAGCTGCCGACTGTGCAAGCGTACTGCAGCAGGCGTCAGATGATTTCCAAGCTAACTTCCTTAACTACGAAAATTGATTGACAAGGAGACAGATAGAAAAAGTGAAAACAGTTAAAGCTAAAACGGTTAAAGCTAAAGGTAGTAAAAATATAAGCTTTAACGTTATCAAAAATAATATCAATTCATGGCTTTTAATTATACCTGCGGTATTTTGTGTGTACTTTATTATATTGCGTCCGCAGTTTACCGGAATATACTGGTCATTCTTCAATATGCGCGGTTATACCATCGAAAGCTTTGCAGGCCTTGACAATTACATAAGAGTTTTGTCAGATACCAGATTTTTAAAAACTCTGTTAAATACACTGCAATATGTATTCTTATCATTAGTTATAGGCTTTCCCATTCCGATTATACTGGCAGTTATACTTAATGAGATGGTACACCTTAGAAACGGCTTCAGATTCTGGGTATACTTCCCAAGCGCGTTGCCTTCTGTTGCGGTTATGACCCTTTGGTACATGATTTACTATCCCGACCAAGGCGGCCTTTTAAACATGGTTTTAATGAAGATTGGGATTGAACCTTATGTATGGCTGCAGGACCCTGACTTTGCGATTTTAGGCATAGTACTGAGCATGACATGGAACGGCTGCGGCGCAACTGCTATTTACTACTTTGCATGCCTTCAAGGTGTAAGCCGTGAGCTTTACGAAGCGGCGCTTATTGACGGCGCAGGATTTATGAAGCGGTTTTGGACTGTAACATTTCCGCATATGTCGGGCATAATTCTTTTATTCCTTATCCGACAAATTATAAGCATATTCTCTATTATGGAACAGCCGCTGCAGATGACAGGCGGAGGACCGAACGGTGCTTCATACACGCTCGGACTTTTAGCATACGATTTTGCTTTTCCGGGAAACCGTCCTCAAATCGGACTTGCAATAGGAGTTATAATGTTCTTGATTTTGCTTGTGTTTACATGTTTTTATTTCTATCTTAATAAGAAGGTAGAAAGCAGCCAAGGGTAAAAAGGAGGATATAAGGAAATGACATTAAAAAAAAATATGAATAAAGGCATCCTGACAAATGCAGATTTAAAGCTTCCCAAATACAAAGCCTTATATTGGTCCATGTTTACACTGATGCTGCTTTATTGTGTTGTATGCGGCTTTCCGGTAATATGGATATTGCTTTCCGGTTTTAAAGATGTAAAGGAAATGTATGCAATACCGGCAAGTCTTTTCCCAAAGGAAATAAAGCTCAGTAAGCTTGCCGATGTATGGAACAGTATGCAATTTTACAAATATTATATAAATACATTTATAATGGCATTAGGTTCCGTTATCGCGGATATTCTTGTCTGTGGACTTGCCGGATATTCATTATCAAGATTAAAGCCCAAAGGGACAAAATTTATTCTTACGGTTTTCTTCTGGGTCCTGCTTATGCCCGGGACAATGAGAACCGTGTCGCTTTATAAGACTTTTATAAACTTTCCGATTTTGGGAATTAAGCTTACGGACTCTTATATACCGATATGGCTTATGGCGGCAGCAAATGTATTTGATATAATTTTATTTAAAAACTTTTTCGATGGAATATCAAAATCCCTTGTTGAAGCAGCTCAGATAGACGGCGCAGGAAATATGAATATATTCTTTAAAATCATATTACCCTTGTCTGTACCGGTATTCATGACAGTTACAATATTCACCTTTAACGGCAGCGTAGGACAATTTTTCTGGCCGTACCTTCTTATAACAAAAAAAGAACTGACGGTTTTGGGTGTGCAGTTGTTTAATATGAAATCATCAACCTTCACCATGGACTATCAAATGCTGGCTCTGCTCTTCTCGATATTGCCGCAGTTAATTATTTTTGTAATATTCCAAAAGAAAATTATCGGCGGAATCAACATCGGCGGTGTCAAAGGCTAACAATTTAATAAAACAAAACCCCCTGGGGCTGTTGCTTAACGCAACAGCCCCTTATTTAATTATTAAAAATTGTTTTAACTATCTCATATGCAAAAAGCCAATGCATTTCTCTTGTAGGATGATTTACTCTGTTTGATAAAAGATTATTGACATTTACACCGTTTTCAATAAGCTTTTCCCATATCGCATTACAATCGCAAACAGGAATGCCCTGGGAATGTGCCTCTTTTTTTGCTTCTTCAAGATAACTTGAAAGCCATTCGTTTTCTATAACCGAATTCACTGCGCCGTCAAGTGTTTCATCATCAAACGGGATCTCAGCCTTATCCGTTGTGAGGTTTGGGGTCAGTAGTATAATATCCGAACCGCTCTTTTTTATTCTTTGGAATATAGTGCAAAGCGCGTTTTTATACTTTGTTATTCCCTCAGCCCCCTGCATAGCGTCATTTAAGCCGAAGCATACAACAACCAAATCCGGATTAAAGCTTAAAACATCGCGCTCAATGCGGTTTTGCGCATTACCGGCAGTATCTCCGCTTATTCCCGCATTTATAATATTTACCGGGACATCCGGGTACAGAATATTAAAAATACCGCGAATCTTTTCTGGATAACCGTTTTTCGTGTCCACTATTGTTTCAAGTTTTTCATTTTTCATATAGATTTCAAAACAGCCGTGAGTAACACTGTCGCCAAAAAAAGCAATCGACGGCGTTCTCGCTGATTGATAATCCCTTTGTTTTGCACTGAATTTTTCTAAAATATTCATTTTCCAAGCATTCCTTTCCCTGACTCGGGTAAAGTACCCGAAATTGAATGAAATCCGCTTTCCAGCCTGTATTCCTTACCCTCAAAGAAAAGCTTTACGGCTATTCCGAACGGTACATCCGCAAACAAATCGGCTTTGCCGTACTTCTTTTCATATTTCAAATAAATCTCACCGCACAGAACCGGTATTTTAATCTCAAAATATAACAGGTCTTTCGGGATTTTCGGAGAAATTATATATTCCCTGTTCGGTATTTGAACCTTAAAGCCCGCAACAGAGCGATAAAGATACCTTATCGAAGCCCCATACATAGGATGGTTGTGAGAATTCATTCCGCTTTCCTTTTTCAGTTCAAACCGTTCCCATAGCGTTGTGGCACCATTTTTAAGCATAAACCCGAATGACGGATAATCACCTCCCGTAAAAACCTTCCATGCGATATCGGTATACCCGAACCTTGAAAGCGTATCAAAGAGCATCGGTGTTGTAAGGTTTGCGGTTTTTATCCTGCAGCCGTCATTTATAACCCTGTCCGCCATTTTTTTTGCTAAAATTTTACGATATGCCTCCGGAATAATATCAACAAAAAGCGACAGTGCCAAAACCGCTGCGGAGCCGTCATGCACGGTTACCGCTTCACCGTTAAACCATTTTTTCATGTATGCGTTTTGCACCCGCTCTGCTTCTTTCAAAAATTCATCTTCTTCATTTGCTCCTATGAGATTCGAAAATTCCGTCATTATATTCAGATTCATATAATAAATTGCCGTCGAAATCATTTCACCGGGGACAAAAATCGAATTTGCGGCACCGGGATCGTATTCCTCCGGCTTTAAAACCTCGGAATTTCCGATAGTTGCTGTGGAATAGCAGCAATCCTGAGGTCCTGCCCAGTCACCGTAATATGAATAATCAACAATTCCGGATTCGGCTCTTGATTTTAAAAACCTCATCCACGCCTTAAAGCCCTGATAATGTTCTTTTATTAAACAAATGTCACCCGTAAGCTTGTAATGCTCCAGCACTGCAATAAAATAAGCGGCGCAAACAGGGTCTGCCGGCCGTTCGCCGTATACGAAAGGGGCGGTACAGGTTAATCTTCCAAGCTCATCCTGCTCATTTTTAATGTCCTGTGCAATTTTTTGAAACAGCCTTGCAATATTAAAATTATACGGCATTGCCATAAACCGCACCGTGGCGTCATTCATCCAGGCCATACGCTCATCTCTTTGCGGACAGTCTGTAGCAATTGAATGGAGATTTGCCCGCTCTGTGCGCATTGCTGCTTTATAAAACTCATTTACTGTCTGATCCGAGCATTTAAAAAAACCGTCGGTGTCAATATCGGTGTATATTTTTAATGACGATACATAAACATCACCTGAAAAGCTGCCCTCTATTTCAAGAGAAGCATATCTGAAACCGTGATATGTAAACTGCGGTATAAATTCCTTTTTGCAGTAACCGTCACGCGCAATAAAGACATCCTCTGCCCTTGCACTTCGCAGAGGAGCTGTAAAAAGGTCACCGTCCTCCGAAACCTCCTCCGAATGGCGCAGAATAAACCGGGCATTTTTGCATTCGCCGTTTATCTGTAATTTTATTACACCGGCTAAATTCTCTCCAAAATCATATATTCTCTTATCACCGATGAAATATTGGTTTTGGGGCTTTATCTCCTCCTTTATCCGCACAGGCTCAAGATAATCGGGAGTAAGCCCCTCGGGCTGAAAGTCTGATTTCTTAACCGGGGAAAAACTGCCGGGGCTTATGTTTTCATCATATATTTCGCCGTTAAACAAATGTGAGTATGTAATGGGTCCCGTTCCGCAAACCCAGCTTTCATCCGTTGCAACCGTTTTTTCGGTTCCATCCTCAAAATAAAGCTTAAGCTCACAGAACAAGCACATATCTCCCATAAATTCTATTTTGCGGTCTGATGACATATTATCAAGATATTCTCCGTAGTTTTTCCGCCAGCCTCCCGCCACCTGTACAATCAGAGTATTTTCACCACTGACAAGCATTGACGTATCAATCGGAGCCGTTACATAATAACATTCTCTTTTATAGTTTGAGTGTGACGGCTGAAGATAAAAATTATTTATTTCCTTGTTGTTCAGATACGGTTTGGAAAGACCGAGACCGCAATAATATAAAGCCGCACGGCAAGGCGCCTTTGAAAGCTCAAAGCTCTTTTTAAAATAAAGTACCTCATGGGCTTTTTCGGAATTTGAAGCAATCCAGCAGCCCTCAAATGCTTCAAAACAAGCCGTTTTAAAAAAAGAGTATGCTTTTTGACTCTTATTGCCTTTATTATCAATCAATTCAAGAGTCCATTCCACTTTTGCCCCGGACGGAAGCGGCATGCCTTTGTAAACCGCACTTAAATCCCGTGATTCCGTGAAGCCGGAATCCCAAAGAACATCACCGTCAAATGTAACCTTTATCCGATAAGCTTTTTGTTCGCCGCCTCCTTCGGAAAGTCTTGCTCCCCATGAAAAAACAGGTCTTTGTGTATCAGCAGCCGCATATTCCGGCTTTGTATAATTTACTTTTAAATTTATTGGCTTAAAAAACATTTTAACCTCCGTTTTTCAACAATATTACCGTAACCCTGCGTTACTAATCGTTATGAAGGCTTCGGAATTCCTCCGGGGTCATTCCCTCATACTGTCTGAAGATCAGACAAAAGTAGCTTATATCGTTAAAACCGACCTCTCTGCACAAATATTTAAGCTTTATATCAGTTGAAATAAGCAGCTGTTTGGCTCGGCTTATTCGATAGTTCTGAAGATATTTTATGGGTGTTACGCCGTAGGCGTTACGGAATATGCGGCAAAGATAGCTTTTTGAAACATCGATCATTTCCGCAAGCTCGTCAAGAGTAAGGGGCTCCTTGTAATTATTTCTGATATAGTCAAGCACCGGAGCCATTTTTTTATACCGTTCATTGCTGTCAAGCTTTGCTGCGGAAGGACTGCTTCGCCGCTGCCGCGCCAGAATGCCCATCAGCTCGTATATGCGCAGAGACCTTATATAATCATCCCCGGTTTCATTCAGTATGCGGCAAAGCTCCAGAATCCTTTTATTCTCCTCATCGTTCTTTACGGAAAAAACCTCAACCTCGGAGAAATCAAAATATCTGAAAACATTCTCCGTACAGTCGCCCGCAAAAACAAAAAAATACATCTGCCATCTTTTTGAAACAGGATAATATTCATGAGGCACACGGGGAGAAAAAAGAAAAACATCTCCGCGGCATATGCTGCGCTCCTCATTGCGGCTTACAAACTTCCCCTCTCCGTCAACACATACAGATATCTGATATGCGGCGTAGCCCTCATTTCTTATCACATGATACTGATGCTCCTTAAATCCGGTTCTGATTACATTTATGGGCAGCAGCCTGCCTCTGTCAAATTCACCCTTCATAGCTTTCTCCGTTTCCGCAATTTTTAAATACCGTCAGACAATTGACCCTAACACAAGGGGACGGTTCTCCTGTGTTTGCTTTCGAACACAGGAGAACCGTCCCCTCGTGTTGATTTTATTCGCCGGATGAGCTGATAATATTTTCTATATTGGTGCTGACATTATCAAAGTTCTTTTTAAGAACAATATATACTGTTCCGTCACTTTTCTGTACAGCATAGTTTCTCTCATCATATTCATAATATACAGCAGTATCCGCAGACCCGTCGTTGAAAGTAAAGGTGACCTCACCAACCTTTGCTCCCATACCGGGATTTTCGGAAGCGGAGGTAAACAGTATTCCTATAACCTCCTGATACGCTTTCTTGAATTTATCCTCCTCTGTGGACTGACCGTTAATTGTATATGCAATGTTCTCTGCATCGGTCCTGTCTATGGAAAGCTCATATGTGCTTTTCCCGCTGTATACCACCTTTGAGATATCATCAATATTAAAAATCTGAATAAACTTATTTATATACTCAAAGGGTCTGAAATCAGAGGCAATCTTAAGCAGAGAAGAATCCATGGTAAATATACTGTTGTTCCCCTCATAAACAGCATAAACATCTCCGTTTTCATCAGTATTACCAAGCTTAATCACATGGTCGCCGGAAGCGTCCGTAATCTTATAGGTATATGCACCGATTCCGTACCTTGACGCATTTTCGGTTGTATCCTCAACTATCTTTCTTGCGGTTATTGCGGAAATACCTTCAAAAAGCTTTGAGAATTTCTGACCCGATACATATTCAACATACGGATATGACATAACAAGAGTTTCGTTTACGGCATGGGGCAGAATATCGCTGTCTGTCTTTTCATGTATTTCCGTAATACGCTCATTGCCCTTATAAAGCTCAAACTTCTTTACAGAGGTCATGTCAAGAGTTCCTATATTCGTATTTTTGTATTCCTCCGCACCCTTGAAATAATAATCCCCGTAATAGGTTGAGATAAGATACACCTTATCGGAATCACCTGTCATGGCATAATATCCGTCGTCCGTCGGCGCTTTATCACCGATTTTTAATAGAGCGGTGCTGCCGTCCGAAAGGTGTGCGGTTACGCTTGCAGCCGGAGCATCAAGTCCGTAATCTTCAAGATTGTCTGCATTCTCCTTTATTATCCGCTTTGCCGTCAGCTTTTTCAAGTTTGAGAACGGACTCCCGAGACTTGCAGAAGTCAGATTTGCATTTTCAAGTCCGACAATTGTAAATCCATCATCAACTCTTTTTATGGTATAGCTTCCCTTTTCGTTTGTTATGTCAAGACTTACAATATCCTCATCATTCATTTCAAGAACAACTATCTGAGCGGTTTCTGTCGCCTCCGGTTCAGCCTCCTGTGCCGGCTCCCATTTAACAGCCCAAAAATACATACCAAGCAGTATACCGATAGCAGCAACAGCGATAATTATATTACGCAAAAGCTTATTTTTCATGTTATCAACTTGTCTCCTTTCGGCTTACCTGTACCTTCTGCGCCACCATACTACAATCCCTGCTGCAAAAATCACAATAGGAAGTATATAAAGCAGAAGAATTTTTACAAGAATCATCTGTGACTGTGACATTGTAAGGGCTTCATCGCTTATCTGCTTTGCACGGATATCAAGCACATCGCTGCTTTCTGTCATAAATGATGCCGCGTTCAGAAGGAAGTCCCCGTTTGCGTAGCTGCTCTGAGAAAGAAGTCCGTCAGTTTCTACCGCCGCAAGAGAACCGAGCACAAACAGTCTTGACGCCACGTTGTCAGAATTATATTTGGTAGTCATTACAGCAACATTGAGAGGTCCTGTCGTGTCGGATTCATCCTTTGAAGCACTTGAAGCACTCAGGTCGGTTTCGCCCCAGGAGCTTTCGGTTGTTTTAAGAAGGACATCATGCTGAGCATGATAAACATTATTATCCCTTACCGTAATGCTTCTTGTCATGGGTGACATAAAATTAAGCTTCTGCGCCGAAAGATTTTCCGTTATGTCATGCTGCTGCATAATCGGCGCGGGAACAGAACCGCCATACTGTGAGCGGTATGCGTGATTCGGGTCGCTTTCAATAATGTAATCATTTTCAATTGTAACTCCCCAATCGGAAATGTATTCCGCAAGGTGCGCAGGAATATCCTTTCCCGGCTGCATGAACAGCATAATCTGCCCGGCTTTATCGGCATATACGTCAATAGCGTTTATTTCCTCCGCCGTAAAGTCCTTGGACGGGTCTGCAATAACAAGTATTGACGCATCCTCCGGCACCTCTGACATTCCGAGGTTTAAGGGTTCACAGGTATAGCCCTCACCCTCAAAAAGAGACTTAAGATTACTGCAGCTATATTCGTCATGACCCTCGGTAAAGTACACTTTTATCTGAGAGCCGGTTCCGGTTACATTCATAATAGCGGCGGTCATCTTTTTCTCCATGTCAATGGAAACGGAGTTTGTATATTGATTTGAGCTGTACAGTTCATTGAATGAAATAACCCTGAATTTGTCGCCGCAGGTCACAATAACGCTTCCCACATCAACGGAATCACCGTTTGCTTCAAATTTTTTTACAAAGGTAGGGTCATTGTACGGGTCAACATATGTAACATGAAACTTGTCCGAAAGGGTCTGATATTTTGCTAAATATTCCCGCACATAGCTCGCATATTCGTTTGATATATCCTCCGGATAAAGAGCGTAAACCTCAATATCTGATGTAAGTCCTTTGGTTATCTCCTTTGTCTGCTCGGAAAATTCATAAACACCCTCACGGGTCAGGTCAATTTTCATAGGCTTTTTCTCGGCAATAATGCCGACAACAAGATTAAGAAGCACCACGCAGACAAGCACTGCAACTATTGTTATTGCAGCATTAATTCTAAGTTTATTCTTCATGTCGGTCTCCTTTCAAAATCAAGAATATCTTCTTTTCTCAATAACCTTAACCGTAAGGAATAAGAAAACAAAAATGAAGCTTATAAAGAATATTACATTGGCAATATTCAATATTCCCGTTTCAAAATCTCCGTAGCGCTTGAACAGAGAAAGAGAGCTTACAACTTTACTTATCTTCTCGTTTGATATGCTTGAAGCAATATAATCAAAAAAGTTGATCAGAAGAAGCACGCCAAAGGTGAAAACAGCTGAAATCATCTGGTTTTCCGTCAGAGACGATATGAATACGCCCACGGATATTAGAGCGCCCCACAAAAGTATGAATCCGAAATATCCGCCTATACATTCACCCAGCGGCGGATCGCCGAATATAAACAGCGTAATCGGGAAAACCATGGAAACTGCAAGTGTTATCAGGAAAACACATACTGCTGCAAAGTACTTTCCCAGAACAATATCCGACACCTTGACCGGCGCAGTAAGAAGCAGCTGATCCGTTTTTTTATTTTTTTCCTCTGACAAAAGCCGCATCGTCAGTATTGAGATAAGGAAAAGAAATATTACGTTTACGTTTGAAAACAGCGAACCGATATCGGCTACTCCGTAGGCAATCGGACCGTTTATAAAGAAAAATGCATTAATCAGTATAAAAACTCCCATAAACACATAGCCAAGGGGAGACATAAAATAGCTTTTTAATTCTTTAATCAGTATTGCTTTCATTGCTGAGCCTCCTGTTCATCCTCAGATTCTGTTTCCGGAGCTTCCGCCGCCCGGAGCTCTTCGGAGTCCTCCTCCTGTGCAGCTTCTGCTTCCTGCTCCTCTGCCGCTTCGGCGGCAGCTGCCTCAAGCTCCCTTGCCTGAAGCCATTCATCGTCTGTATAATCCCTGAATACATCCTCAATTGACCTGGTTGTAGCGGTAAACTCAAGCAAAGGTATTCCGGCAGACGCAAAGGCATTAAACACCTGTGCCCGTATATCCGTATCCTCGGAGGTCTTCATATTGAAGGCACACGCCGCCTCCTCGCCGCACTCCGCCTCTTCATATTCAACCCCCATTGCTTCAAGGATTCCGGCGGCAGACGCAGCGTCGGACATAGCCGTAATTCTGTATGTATTTATTCCGCCGCTCTCAAGACTTAACAAAGTATCGCATGCCCTTATTTTCCCCTGATGTATTATTATAACCTTATCGCATACAGCCGTTACCTCCTGAAGAATATGAGTGCTCAGGATTACTGTCTTCTCCCTGCCTATCAGTCTGATAACATCACGTATTTCCATTATCTGAGACGGGTCAAGCCCCACTGTAGGCTCGTCCAGAATAAGAACCTCCGGATCTCCGATCAATGCCTGGGCAAGTCCCACTCTCTGCTTGTAGCCCTTTGAAAGATTCCTTATCATTCTGTGGGCAACATCCATAAGCTTTACAAGCGCCATGCACTCGGCAATATGCTTTTTCTTGTCCTTTTTACACTTTTTAAGGTCAAATACAAAGCAAAGGTACTCATAAACCGTCATGTCCTGATAAAGCGGCGGTATTTCGGGAAGATATCCAATCTTGGCTTTTGCACCGATAGGATTCTCCAAGGTATTAATTCCACACACGCGCACCTCACCCTTTGACGGAGATAAATATCCCGTTACAATATTCATTGTAGTGGATTTTCCGGCTCCGTTCGGGCCTAAAAAACCGACAATCTCTCCGCGGTCAACGGAAAACGAAACATTGTCAAGAACCGTTTTGTCCCCGTAGCTTTTGCACAGCCCGGTAATTTCAAGAGCTTTTATTTCCTGATTTTCCAAAGTACTTCCTCCCTCGAAATATATATTTTTCACATGTAAAAGATTATATCATAAAGAATATAAAACTACAATATTCGCGAAAGAAAATTCATAATTTTTTTACTTAATATATCAGAGTATTCAGCCAAAGAAAAGGGATAAAATCCAAAGCATGAATTTTATCCCTTGCAATCGGCTGATATGCTCAGACTTCAAGCTACCATCTTGCACCTGCGTTATGCACAGGCTTTCCTATAAACGCAGTCTGAGAAAAATCCTCCATATTATTTCTGATTATATAATCAATATACGATTCAAACATTTTTGCAGTCAGCCTGTATCCGGCAGCGTTTAAATGGCCTCCGAGATAAAAGCTCTTTTTAAATTCATCATCATATGCAGGCGCATATTTTCTGATATCAAGTACATATGTATATTCAAAAAGTTCAGCAAATTCATAAAGCAGCTCACGATGCCTGTCCTCTGCCGCCCGGCGTTCCTCTCCCCTGCCGTTCGGAATCGTTACAAGGAAAAACCTTGCTTTTGGCTGTATCAGCTTCAAACGCTGTATTATCTGCGCGTAATATCCGGCAAAGGTTTTTTTGTTATTTTCCCAGTTCTCCTTATCAACATCACTGATATCACCGAGCTTTTCGCCGTTTGCAGTTATGTCATTGACTCCCATTGCTATAATATACGCCTGACATCTCTTTTCCGGATTCCAATAATCATTATCGGTTGCGAAGGTCTCACAATACTCCTTTGCAGTCATGCCTCCTCTCGAAAAATTGCAGACCGTGCACCCTATATCGCGGGCCATATATTGTCCCCATGAATATTCAAAATAATCATGATATCCCTTGTTGCCTTCTTCATCAAGTGATTCCATCTCACCTGATGAAAGGCTGTCGCCTATGCAGCCTATCTTACGGAATATTCCGCAAAAGCCTCCGTCCGTAACTATTCTGTCAAGGGGCTTTTCGTTATTGTCACTTAAAAAATTTTTTAAATCCATTATTATTTCCTCCGGCTTTTTTTTCGGTCTCAGTATACCACATGTTTCATTCGATGTCAAGATGCCGGAAGAAAATTTATTTTCATTATTTTTTCAAAATCATTGCAATTATTTGTTTTTTATGATACAATAAACATAACATGCGAAAGGGAAGTGATGAATTATGGACGTACAGGATATTGATATACATGTTGACGGAAATGACTTTTCTTATTCGCATTCACGAAACGACGGCGAAATTAATAAAAACTTTATATTGCACAATCATAATGACAGCTTTGAAACCCTTATTTTTCTTGACGGAAATGCGGATTTCATTGTTGAAGGATCGGTTTACAGCATGAAAAAAGGCGATATCGTAATTGCCGGAAGCAATGAGCTTCACCGTATGGTTGTGCGCTCCGAGGGTAAATATGAAAGAATAGTTATAACAACAAATTATAAATTTTTCTACATGCTGCCGGAGCTTAAAAGTATTTTTATAAACAGAAAGCTCGGAACAGGCAATCTTTTATGCCTCAGTCCCAAAGAGAATGAGCTGATACATGAAATCTGCGGAAAAATAGAATATTACATCAGTACATATCCCGATGATGAGCTGCGATCGCAGGTTATCCGCAATCTTATTTCGGAAATAATGTATCTTATCAACAAATCCGACTATATCAAGGAAAACATAAAATCAACAGACCAGCGTGTGAAACAGATTCTTATATACATAAACGATCATCTTACCGAGCGGATAACCTTAGATGAAATTGCAGATATTTTTTTTATCAGCAAGTATCACCTTTGCAGAATTTTCAAAAAACACACAGGCATGACCTTGACGCGATATATTAATTACAAGCGTCTGATTCTTGCACGGGAAATACATGCGGGAGGGAAAAATCTCATTGACTCCAGCCTTGACGCAGGCTTTGACAGCTATTCTACATTTTATAAAATATTTAAAAAAGAAATGGGCTATTCCCCAAGATGCGGAGGATAAAAGCTGCGTCCGTTGTTTCCGGACGCAGTTTTTATTATTTTTTACTTCTCATACGATTTATTTTCTTCTGCAGCTCAACAACTGCCAGCGGCACCAGTGACAACGCTGCTACAAGCCTCCACTGAGCTGAATTCAGCATAGTGACGCCGAACAGCTGCGGGAAAAAGCAAACAACACCTATCTGCAGTGCAGCCCCGACGGCAAGGGACAAAACAAGCAGCTTGTTTTTGAAAAAGCCTGCGCCGAGAACACTCTTTTCACTGCGCATATTAAATGCGTGAATAAGCTGAGACAGGCTGAGTACGCAAAAAGACATCGTGCGTCCTGCCGTAAGACTGCCGTAAACGTTTATTCCGACACTGAACGCAAAAAGACTGAGCGCTCCTATCATAATTCCTTCCAATACTATCGATACAACCATTGAAGGTGTAAACAGGCTTACGGTATTTTTACCGGAAAGAAGCATATCCTCATCGCAGGGGTCAACACCGAGAGCGATTGCAGGCAATGAATCGGTCACAAGGTTTATCCATAAAAGCTGCATAGCCAAAAGGGGTGTAGGCAATCCTAAAAGAATACCTATAAAGACGGTTATTATTTCACCTATATTGCTTGACAGCAGAAATTTTACTGATTTTCTGATATTCTCATAAATCTCACGGCCGAGCCTTACAGATTTTACTATTGTTGCAAAATTATCATCAGTCAGCACAAGATCGGAGGATGCCTTTGCAACATCCGTACCCGTCAAGCCGAGACTGCAGCCGATATCCGCCGCTTTCAGCGCAGGAGCGTCATTTACTCCGTCTCCGGTCATTGCCACAACCTTGCCGTTTTTCCGCAGTGCCTTTACTATTCTTACTTTATGCTCCGGTGTTGCTCTCGCAAAAACGCTGTAGCTCTCTGCCTTTTGTTCAAGCTCCGCCTGAGACATTTTATCAAGCTCCCGTCCGGAAATACATTCCTTATCCGACGCCGAAATTCCAACCTCAGCTGCAACTGCACACGCTGTTCCTATATGGTCGCCGGTTATCATAACAGGTCTTATTCCCGCAAGCCGGCACAGCCTTACCGCCTCAATTGCATCGGGCCGCGGCGGATCTGACATGGCGGCAAGACCGCAAAAAACAAGACCGCTGTCGTTAATTGAGCTTGCCTCTCTTTTATATGCCACTGCAATAACGCGCAGGGCTTCCGCCGCAAATCTCCTGTTTTCCGAAGCAATGGCGTTTCTTTTCATATCCGTCATTTTCTCTGCTTTATTCCCATTCTGATAATGAGTGCAAAGCCCGGCAACTATTTCCGGCGCGCCCTTCACCGTCAGCAGCTTACCGTACATAACGCGCATTTGCTTTGTCTTTGAGGAAAAGGGCTCTTCCGCAGTTCTTTCAGCATCGGGAGAGGTGATTTTCTTTTCTGACGCATAATTTGCAATTGCAAGCTCTGTGGGATTTTTCGTATTCACCGCGCTGCACATAAGCCCATATTTCAGAACCGACTGTTCATCGCCGCAGATATGCTGAACCGTCATTTTGTTCTGGGTAAGCGTTCCCGTCTTGTCGGAGCATATAACATCTGCTCCGCCCAGGGCTTCAACTGCCGGAAGATGACGGACTATCGCTCCGCATTTTGCCATTTTCTGCACGCCGAGAGACAGCATTATTGTAACAATTGCAGGAAGTCCCTCCGGTATTGCCGCCACTGCAAGACTTATGGAGGTTACAAACATGTCAAAGGGCGACAGCTTATGAAATACACCGATTACAAACACAAGGGCGCAGATACAAAGGGCGCAGATTCCAAGCACCTTTCCGACATGCTCAAGCTTGCGCTGTAAAGGAGTAGGTTCTGCCTCCTCCCGTGTCAGCATGGCGGCAATCTTCCCCACCTCCGTATCCATTCCGGAAGCACAGATTATACCCTTTCCGCTTCCGCCGGTAACATACGTTCCGGAATACGCCATATTGACTCTTTCCGCAAGAGGCGTATGTTCCCCGACAACACATTCGGAATCCTTATGAACCGGAACACTTTCTCCCGTAAGCGCCGACTCGTCAATCTCAAGATTTACTGTTTCAAAAAGCCTGATATCGGCTGCCGTAACATCTCCTGCACGAAGAACAAGAACATCTCCGGGGCATACATCTTCTGCGGCAACGGTAATTTCCTTGCCATCCCGGATTACCGAGGCTGTTGGAGCAGACATTTTCTTCAGTGCTTCAAGGCTCTTTTCCGCTCTTCTCTCCTGAACAACTCCAAGCACTGCATTCAGCACAACTATAGCCATAATTACAATAGGCTCCGCAATATCTCCGCTGTGCTCAAGTATATTTGTAAAAAAAGAAATACATGCGGCGGCAATAAGAATGAGGATTAAAAAATCATTGAACTGCTCAAAAAAAAGGAGCAGGATACCCTTGCTTTCCCCCTCCTTAAGCTTGTTCGGCCCATATGAGGAAAGCCGCCTTTTTGCCTCCTTGGCACTAAGACCCTTGTCCCTGCTCGTTTTATATTTTTTTTCTGTTTCTTCTATTGATTTTGTGTATGCCATTGTGAAGTCCCCCTCTGTGCATTGTCATACAACAATATATGCCGCACATGGGAGAAATATGATTAGGGAACAGCTGATTAATCAGCTGAAGCTTACGATAAATTTTTCAAGCAAATCCGCCGCTGCTTTAATATCGTTTTTATCAGCCATTTCCGAATTGGAGTGGATATACCGCGTCGGGATAGAAATTCCTCCGGTTTTCACTCCCGTACCCGTCGTGTGAATTGCTCCCGCATCTGTTCCGCCCTCGGTCATAATTTCCAGCTGATACGGTATATTGTTTTCCGCCGCAAGGCTGATAAGCCTGTTTCTTACCTCGCTGTGACAGATAACGGAACGGTCCATCACCTTAACTGCGGCGCCGCTGCCCATGCTGACAGACATAGGCGCACAATCAGGTGTGTCACCCGTATCCGTTACGTCTACCGCAACCGCATAATCTGCATCAATTCCGAAGCAAGCGGTTTTTGCGCCGCGAAGCCCTACCTCCTCTTGTACCGTAAAAACAAAATACGCTTCACAGCTCAGATTTTCAAGCCTTTTCATTGCTTCAAGCAAAACATAGCAGCCTGCTCTGTTATCAAGAGCCTTTGAAATTACTATACTTCCGCTTTCGCAAAACTCTCCGGTAAAGCATGCCATATCTCCGGGCTGTACATTTCCGGCACAGCCCGTATCAATATACATTTTTGATATTTCATTTTTTTCAGCATCGTGTTCTATCCCGATAACGCCCTGAACTCCGTCCGGGAAAATAACACGCCGGTTTACAAGATTTTTCTTGTCAAGACCGCCTACCGGTGCAAAGCGCAGAAAGCCCTTGTCATCCCTGTAGGTTACCACCACGCCTATTTCATCCATATGCGCGCACAAAACTATCTTCTTCCCTCCGCTGCCCTTACGGGCAATAAGATTTCCGAGCGTATCTGTATAAATCTCATCACAGTATTTCTGTGCTTGCGCAGCAATAACTGCGCGTACGCTGTCCTCCCTGCCGGAGGGCGAATTACATTCTGTCAGATGTTTCAAAAGCTCCATTTCATAATTCCTCCGATTTCTTTTATATATGCACGGGCAAATGACTCCATTGCCTCTATATCCTTCATATCCGCAATACCTGCCGGCGAATGAAGATAACGGCAGGGCACTGATACGCTGGCGGTAACTATTCCCCCCGCTGCCAAATGAATGCTTCCGGCATCGTTTCCGCCCATCGTTGTTTTCTTAAGCTGAACAGGGATTTTATTTCTTTCCGCCATACGAATAAGCTCATTAAGATGCTCTGCGGCGGTTATCGTTCTGCCATCCATAAAAGACAGCGCCGCTCCGCCTCCGCATATTGTTACCTGCTCTCCCGGCTTTGTTTTGTACACATCTGAGCATGTTGTGCTTTCAAGAACAAGAGCTGCGTCCGGTCTCAGCCTGTAAGCGCAGACGCCGCTGCCGCGAAGACCTACCTCCTCCTGCACCGTAAAGCATGCGTACATATCATATTCGGGCGCCTCATTAAGAAGCCCGGCAAGCACAGCACAGCCCGCGCGGTCATCAATTGCCTTTGCCTTTATCCTGCTTCCGCCTAAATGTTCAAACTCCGTGTCAAAAGCCGCATAATCACCGATAAAGGTATATTTCTCAGCTTCTGCCTTTGTATCGGCACCGATATCTATATAAAGCTCCGAAACCTTCGGCACCTCTCTGCGTTCACCTTCTGACAGAAGATGAATTGCCTTAACGCCTATTATACCCTTAGTTCCTCCTGAAAGAATAACCCTTTTCCCTAAAATTACACGTGTATCTATACCTCCTACTGTTTTAAATCTGAGGTACCCGTTTTCGGTAATCTTGCTTATAATAAATCCGACCTCATCCATATGCGCGGACAGCATAATTTTTTTATCGCTGCGCTTTCCCTTTTTAAAAGCCGTCAGGTTTCCCAGCCGGTCAGCTTCAACGGAATCGGCAAACGGCTTTATTTCTTCGGCAATTATATTTCTTACTCTGCTCTCGTCACCGCTTACGCCGCAGACATTGCAGAGCCTTTCAAGCAAAACCTCATTCATATTCAATATCGCCCTCCAATTCCTCAATAAATCTCACTATAAGGTCTGCCGTCGCCTCAGCGTCCGAAAGCTTTATAGTTTCTACAGGATTATGCATATATTTAAGCGGTATGGAAAGCAGGGCTGTTGAGACGCCGCAGCGCGCGGTCTGGATAACCCATGCATTTGTTCCCGTATATCCGCCGTCAACATCAATTTCAAACGGTATCCTGTGCCGCTTTGCCGTATCCGTCAGACGTCTGCGAAGAGCAGGACTGATATTCGGTCCGGCAGATATGACACTGCCGCAGCCGCAGGGAAACGCGTCCGCACTGTTGTCAGGGGTCTCGCCGTGACATACGTCTATCGAAATCCCGATATCCGGAGAAATAAGGTATGATGCTGTTTTAGCTCCCCTCAGACCAACCTCCTCCTGAACTGTTGCCACAGCGTAAACATCCGCATTCAGCGAAGCCTTGCTGATTCTGCGCAGAACATCAATAACGACTGCAACGCCCGCCCTGTCATCAAGCGCCTTCAGGCTCATACTGCCGCTTTTCATCATCCCAACCGACTGCGCAAAGGTAATCGGCGTACCGACAGTAATTATTCCGCAAAGCTCTTTTCGGGAAAAGCCTGTATCAATTGACATATCCTCCGGCTTCATCGGCTTTTTGCTCTCCTCCTTCGTCTGAAGATGGGGCGGCTTTGCGCCGATAACTCCTTTTATATCACGGGTTCCGTGAAGAATCACCTCTGATGACGGAAGTATTCTCGAATCTATTCCTCCGACACACGCAAAGCTTACAAAGCCGTTTTCATCGATTCCGGACACCATAAGACCGATTTCGTCAATATGTCCCTCAATCATAACCTTAACAGCATTTTCACGTCCGCATTTTTTTACCGCAATCACATTGCCGAGGCTGTCGGTAAAGCATTCGTCCGCAACGGTGCGCATCATGCTCTGAACCTCCGCGGAAAAGCTGTATTCAAAGCCGGAGACTCCCCGCATATTGCTTAATTTTTCAATAAGCTCTCTCACTGCTTATCCTCCTTTACACCAAGCGCAAGATACATACCGATATATTTTGCGCCTACATTTCTTTTAATCATTTCACCGCAGACGGGAATCCGCTCCGCCGCAGAAAGAACGCGTTCGGGAGCAGCACTTCCCGACACAGTCTTTAATTTCTCCATATAATCAACATTTATTACACTGCCCCGCTGACCTTCGCAAAGCATTAAAACATCCCGAAAAAACAAAAGCAGAATATCAAGAATATCAGGCAGCTGCTCCTTGTGCCCGTCAAAAAATTCCGACACAAAAAAGGCGTCATATTTATCTCTTGATAAAATCCTTGACGCCGCCTTAAAGCAGTCGTCTCTCAGCAGTGAAAACTCCGGTCCTTTCAGAAGCGAATCAAGCCTGCCGGGATTTCCCTCCGCAAAGCTTATATAAAAAGGATAGCTTTCTCTCAAAGCAGGATATCCGGCTTCAAGGAGCCGTCTCATCCGCTCCTTTGAAAGCGGCGGAAACCTCACGCAGGCGCATCTTGAAACAACAGTCTGCAGCATTTTCGTAAGATCCGAAGCAACAATTATAAACAAAGCATACAGCGGCGGCTCCTCAAGAGTTTTAAGAAATGCATTCTGCGCCTCTCCCGTCATAAGGTCGCCCTCAAGAATATAAACCTTTTTCCCGCCGTAAAACGGTCTTATATACGCATCCGCATTAAGCTCCCGTATAACGCCAACACCGATTGTTTTTTTCTTCTCCTCCGGCACAACATGCTTTATGTCCGGATGAGTTCCAGCCTTTGCCATAACGCAGGCGCGGCAAGTACCGCAGGGCGCGGATTTCGGATTCTCGCACACTGCGGTACTTGCCGCAAGACAAGCCGCCGTATGCTTGCCAAGCCCCGCGTCACCCTCAAAAATATAAGCATGAGGATTTTTCCCGCTTCTTATTGAAGCAATAATCGTTTCCATAATATCTTCATGGAAAATTTCATAACCAAACATCACCCGTCTCCTTCAATTCTGCTGACAATAGTGTGCTTATAAAACCGGCGGAGCCGCTTATCCAGATAATGTATAACAACAAACCATACAGCCATACAAACAACTCCGACCGCCGCCGAAGCAGCCTCTCCCGCTCCTGCGAATACTGCGGCGGAATAGGCGGCAAGCAGCACCAGCAATGGTGTAATATACACAAGAAACGCCGCAAAAAGAACCTTTGACGCCGGCATTTCAAAAATCACGGCGTCACCCTTTTTTATGCCCGGCATATACTCCGCCATTACCGACTGATCCTTCAGCGCGCATTTTGCAGAGCACGAAGCACAGCTTTCCCCGCAGGCGGTTTCTCTTACAACAGATATTTTAATTCCTCTGTCTGTAACCTCAGTAACGCGTCCGGTCTGCGTCATTGTTTTTTCCCCCTTTTAAGCTCCGCACAGCTTTTCAGAAGCTCGGAGGCATGATTTTTAGACGCCGGAGTTATGTCGCCTCCCGTCAGTCTTGCGGTCTCAACTACTCTTCCGTCCCCGTCAAGCTCCCTTACAGAGGTCCTTGCGCTGTTATCGTCAGAGGTTTTCTCAATAAGGAAATGATGATCTGCCATTGCTGCAAGCTGGGGCAGATGAGTTATGCACAGCACCTGCTTCCCAACTGAAATTTCAAATAGCTTAACAGCTATTTTCTTCGCCGCCATTCCCGACACTCCCGTGTCTATTTCATCGAAAATCAACGTATCAACACCGTCTGAAAGCACCGACTTGAGGGCAAGCATTGTTCTTGACAGCTCGCCGCCGGACGCTATTTTTGTCAGCGGCTTCATAGGCTCCCCCCCGTTTGTTCTTATCATAAACTGAATGTCATCGGCACCTGACGCCGACGGCTCCGCCTCCTCAACGGAAACGCCGAACGCAGCATGCTCCATATTAAGCTCATGCAGTGCGGCGGTTATTTTATTTTCAAGCTCCGCGGCAGCCGCCTTCCTGACTTTCGAAAGATGCTCCGCCGCCTTCCCGATTGCCTCTGACAGTTGCTTTTCCTCCTGCTCAAGGCGGGATATTGTATCATCAAGATTATCAAGCCCCTCAAGCTCCTCCGCAGCCTTTGAACGGTATTCAAGGATTCTTTCGATATCCGCGCCGTACTTGCGCTTAAGCTTCCCTATAAGCTCCAGCCGCTGCTCCGTTTCATCAAGAGCCGCCTTGTCAAACTCAACCGTATCGGCATAATCATGTATGGAATGGGCGGCGTCCTCAATCGTGTATGAAGCTTCATTAAGCGCCGCACACGCATCGCTCAGCACCGAGGAATATCCCGACACCGGCTCCAGATAGCAAATCGCAGACGCTATCGCATCATAAGCACAGCCGGTTCCCTCAGACTCATACAATAGGCCGTAGGCGCGCATAGCTCCGTCAGCAATCCTTTCCGCATTCAGGATTTCATCGCGTATGCCTGAAAGCTCCTCCTCCTCACCCGGAGTAAGGTCAGCGTCATCTATTTCATCAATCTGATATCTCAGCAGGTCAGCGCGCTCCGCCTTTTCCTTCTCGCCTGCCGTTAAGCTGAGTATCTCGCCGCGCACCTCCTTAAGTCTCCTGTAAAGCTTTTCATACTCGCCCCGGGCTTCTCCCGCGGCGGCATATTCATCAAGAAACTCAACATGGCGTGACGGCATAAGAAGCGCCTGATTATCATGCTGACCGTGGATATTAATCAGCACGGAGGCAAGGGTCCGCATAGCTGAAAGCGGTACGACCATGCCGTTTATACGCGCGGTGCTTTTCCCTTCAGCCGTGATTTCACGGGTGAGTATTACCGTTTCGTCCTCAGCCTCCGCTCCAAGCTCCGCGCACAGCTCCGATATCTTTTCATCGGCATCAAAAACCGCCTGCACTCTCGCCTTATCGGCATTGAAACGGACATAATCCTTGCTTGTTCGCTCCCCGAGTATCATATTTATTGAATCTATAATAATCGATTTTCCGGCACCCGTCTCACCGGTCAGCACATTTAGCCCGCCGTCAAAGGATATTCCGGCATCCTCAATTACCGCTACATTTTTTATATAAAGTTCCCTTAGCATTTGTCATCCCCCATTATTTCATAAAAAGCTCCCGAAGCGCCCTTTCTGTTTCTGCCGCCGCCTCACCCGGCACGGCAACAAAAATCGTATCATCTCCGGCTATCGAGCCGAGAATTGTCTCCTTAAGCTCCCGGTCAACCGCAGCTGCAACCGCCGAAGCAATTCCGGGGCATGTGCGTATTATAACAAGATTTCCGGCACCGGTAATACTTATAATATCAGCGGAAAACTTTTGCAGGGGATTGTCCCAGTCAGCGGAAACAGAATAAAATGCGCCTTTTTCATCGGCAACCTTAACTATCCCAAGCTCCTTGACATCTCTTGAAATAGTTGCCTGCGTAACACTGACGCCGTGCCGGGACAGCTCATCCACAAGCTGCTCATGAGTTCTGATTTTCTTTTCCTTTATTACGGATAAAATCATCCGCTGTCTTTGATTTTTCATTTTAAAATCAATACTCCCTTCAATCCGCCCTGCCGTTACAAAAGCTTTTCTATCAATGTATCATAAAACGAGCGTCTGACAATTTTTATAAGCCTGGCAGTGTATTTTGACCTTGTTATAACAACCTCGTCGCCATTTTCTATACGGCATATTTCCTCACCGTCAACCACAACAGCGGCACGGCTGTCAAGGCCGCAGCCGGAGCGAAGCACAATCGGGCTGTCCGGAGGCAGAACAGCAGGTCTTGCCGTCAGCATATGCGGGCAAATCGCCGTTGCCACAAAAAGCGACATCAGAGGATTTACAACAGGTCCTCCTGCGGAAAGGTTATAGCCCGTTGAGCCTGTGGGAGTTGAAATTATCAGCCCGTCCGCAATATATCTGCTTATCTTTTCCTCTCCCGAAAACATCTCCATGCCTATAAGCTTTATTCCGTCAACCTTCTGAAGAACAATATCGTTAAGCGCATGGCATTTAATAACGCCTCCGGTCTTCGGCATTATCTCCACCTTCATCATCATTCTGCGTTCTATATCATAATCTCCGCGCAAAAGCGCTTCAACAGAGCTTTCAAGATTGCACACTTCAATTTCCGACATAAACCCTATTCTGCCCAAATTAACGCCGAGTATTGGGATATCCTGCTTTGCACAGCGGGCGGCGGATTCAATTATCGTTCCGTCACCGCCGATTACAATAACAAGCTGAGCCTTCGAATAAACATCATTTTCAAATAAAACGCCGTCTATCTGCCCTGCGTACTTCTCCGGCATAAAAACCTCCGCCCTGCCGGACAAAAGCGACACAAGCCTCTTTGTAACAGCCAGCCCGCAATCCTTTCCGTCATTAGGCACAACCGCAATTTGCTGCATATGTCTCACCTGCCAAATTCATTTGTAATTATTATAACATTATTTACATGAAAAATCAAGAAATTTTTAAATATTGCCAAAACTCTTTTTAACACCCCCCGAGCTTGCCGCTTTGAAAAAGCACAAGAGGAGCACGACAGAAACACAAGGGGACGGTTCTCCTGTGTTCGAAATCGAACACAGGAGAACCGTCCCCTTGTGTTGAAACTCTGCTACTTCTTTATGCTCTGCTTTATGTTTTTATGCGGATTTTTAAAGCTTATACGTACCGCTGCCGCAGAAGAAAATATTTCCACGGTACTGTTCACAGCTTCGTTTTATATCTGGACTTACAACAAACACCTTTTTTGCTTTATCTTTGCTGCAAAAGGCGTATATATCCGAAAGTGCGGGAGCTTGTGAAAAAAGCTCAGACGGGATTTTAATCCTGCCCGGATAAATACGGCTGCGCGCACTTATAATAAATTCCGGGTCAGACCTGCAGCCTGACAGAGGACGTATTTTTTCCGAGAACACAGGATATCCGAAGCGCAGAAAATCACAGGCAGGCTCAAGAACGCTCCTGTCAATCCCCACCGTTCTGTCGTCACTGCCGTTAAAAAACGAAATGACGTCAAAAATATCCGAAAAGCTGCCTGTATTTATAACCGCCCCTCCGGATGATAAAAGCTCGGGCATTGATGAAGCTCTGCGCCTGAGACGAATTATATAAACCTCCGCCTCCGGAAGCTTCTCCCATGACGGCAGACCTCCGCAGGTATACAAAATACTGCTTTGATTAGTTCTTATATAAATCGCGGACATTCCCGGGAACGAGCCCGCAGGATAGAAAAAAACCTCTGCCTGATTGCGTTTTCCCCGATTTATTACAATTCTGCTTCTGAAGCTGCAGCTCATTATTTCCTCAACGGCAGAGCTGTCGGAGCATGCCGCAGCGCGTTTTAACAGCTTTCCGTATCTGACATACTGTCTGTACATCATTTTTTTCGTCATAGAGGAGGTATAAAACAGCATCTGCCCTCCCGGAGTGTAAAGCTGCGAAAAGCCGCCGGAGCACTCGGTTCTTGAGCTTGAAATCAGCACCGCATTAGGCTTTTTATATCTGCATCGAGCCGTCAGAGCGCCTCCTGCACCGGGGTCAATAAGAAAGTCAGCACCTCCCGAAGAAATAAAGCATCCGCTCTGTGTAATACATATATACTGCCTGGGCGAAGCAGACGTTATATTCTTCTCCATCTGCGGCATATCACTGCCCTCCCCGCTGCCGAACGTACCCTTCCGCGCTTTTTTCTTCTGCGTTCGGCTAAATAGCTTACGGTGCACAGTCCGGCAAAAACAACTATGTATGCCATAGCTCCGCTCCGGCAAAGCGTTACCATGCACAGCATTACAATAACCTTTAAAATATCAAAATAATTTTTCATAACGTTTTCTCCTTCCGGCAGGGTTGCAGCCCTTCTGTTTTCTTTGCTTTTAATTATATTTTATTTAATGTCCGATAAACAGGACATCTGTATTTTTTCAAAAAAAAATCTCACATCGGAATAACATTATACCAAAAAGGCAAAAATAATATCGGATAATAAACATTTCTCACTTTACATAGCCGGAAAATATATTACTTTTTTTCCGGCATATTCACTTTAATGTGACAATAAAGAGAAGGGAATGTTTTTCAAATGATTAACAAGGTTGAAATCTGCGGAGTAAACACATCAAAGCTCCCGACACTCACAAGAGCGGAAAAGGATGAGCTGTTTATAAAAATTAAAGCGGGTGACAAGGAAGCGCGGGAGAAATTTGTCCACGGCAATCTCCGTCTTGTGCTGAGCGTTATACAGAGATTTTCAAACAGAGGTGAAAATGCCGATGATTTATTTCAGGTCGGCTGCATAGGTCTGATAAAAGCAATAGATAATTTCGATCTGTCGCAGAATGTTCAGTTCTCCACCTATGCCGTACCCATGATCATTGGGGAAATCAGAAGATATCTAAGAGATAATAGTTCAATACGCGTATCCCGCTCCCTTAAGGATATCGCATACAAGGCGCTGCAGGTTAAAGAACGGCTGGTAAATCAAAACTCGAAGGAGCCTACAATAGCGGAAATTGCAAAGGAACTGGAGCTTCCGAAAAATGATGTTGTTTTTGCCCTTGATGCAATGTCGGACCCCATATCCCTTTTTGAGCCTGTATATCATGACGGCGGTGAGGCGATTTATGTTATGGACCAAGTCAAGGATGAAAAGAACAGTGATGAAAGCTGGCTTGAAAATATATCCATAAACGAGGCGATGAAGCATCTTGACGATAGAGAAAAGCATATTCTGAGCCTGCGTTTTTTCCACGGCAGAACCCAGATGGAGGTCGCAAATGAAATAGGCATAAGCCAGGCTCAGGTATCACGGCTTGAAAAAAATGCACTCAATCAGATGCGAAAGTATGTATAATTACACGTCCGGTACAAATTATTTACAAATAGTTTATAATTTTTTAAAAAAAAGCCTTGCAAAAAAATTATTTTTGATGTATAATAAAGTAATGAATGCGCAGTAATATTATTTTACGTGGGGGGATTGTTCAATGATTAGCAAGGCGTTTCAAAATATAGTAATGCAAATGGCAGATGTTTTTCCGAAAAGATTCGGTATTGCCGATACGCAGGGACTTATACTTGCGTCAACCGGAGTTGAGCCGCGGGCAGAGGTTCTTGAGGATCTTATCTATGCGGTATCAAGCAGTGATAAAATTCTGTTCAAGGACGGTTATACGGTAAAGGTTCTTTCCAATAAGCCTTATTCTGAGTACATTGTATATGTTGAGGGCACCGATGAGGTATCGAAGGTTTGCTGCAGCGCAGTTGTTGTAGCGGCTAACAACGTGCGTCATTATTATGATGAAAAGTATGACAAAACAATGTTTATGCAAAATATTATTTTTGATAATCTTCTGGCGTTCGATCTGCACCAGAAGGCTAAGGAGCTTCATGTTGACGTTGACATTCCGCGCGCGGTGTTTTATATAAAAGTAACAGAACGGATTGAAACAGGCATTTATGAGGTTATCCGCAACATGTTCCCCGATAAGGAGCATGATTTTGTAATAAGCGTTGACAGCGCAAATGTTGTTCTTATAAAAGAAATGAGACAGACTCCATCGGACGAGGAGCTTCAGCAGATAGCTCAGTCGGTTGTTGATACCGTAAACGGTGAAACCTTCCTTAATACTCTTGTCGGTGTGGGAACAATCGCTTCCACGCTGGACGAGCTTAACAACTGCTATAAGGAGGCTCAGATAGCCCTGGAGGTCGGGAAGGTATTTGAGGAAGAAAAATATATTCTGAATTATGATAATCTCGGTATCGGACGTCTTATCTATCAGCTTCCCATCAAGCTGTGCGAGCTTTTCCTTCAGGAGGTATTCAAAAAAGGAGACATTACTTCTCTTGATGACGAGACTATTCTTACGATTAACAAATTCTTTGAAAACGATTTGAATGTCAGTGAAACCTCAAGGCAGCTTTTTGTACACAGAAATACGCTTGTTTACCGTCTTGAAAAGATATACAAGCTCACCGGTCTTGATTTAAGGAAATTTGACCAGGCGATTGTATTCAAGGTTGCAATGATGGTTCATAAATACCTTGCATCCGATTCAATGAAAATCTGATTTAACGGGCTGTTTTGATAAAACGTATCAGAACAGCCTGTTTTGCGCAATACTACACTCTGAAAGGATTGACATGGCTTGAACAGAAAAAAAACAGCGGCGGCGTTTGTCATAACAGCTCTCGGCGCAGCCGTTATCGCCTGGGCGGGGCGCGGAATCTATGATAAATTTGTACACATGGACATATACAGCAAGCTTGTAGGAATAGAAAATGTTCTGGAGGACGCATTTCTGTATGATTATGATGAGAAAAAGCTTGCCGACTATGCTGCTCTCGGTCTCTCAATGGCTCTTGATGATCCATATACGGTTTACTACAGCCGTGACCAGTTTACAGACTATATGAACAGCGGCAGCGGCGATTTTGTAGGAATCGGCGTTACGGTGGTGTTTGATAAAGAAAATGATGAAATTGACGTTATTTCGGTTCAGGAGGATTCTCCGAGTATGGAAGCGGGAATACTCCCGGGAGATGTTATTCTGGCAGTCGACGGCGAAAGGTTCTCCGGCTCGCAGATGAACGATGCAGTTTCAAAAATCAGAGGTATCGGGCAGAAGGAAAGCGTTGAAAATACCTCCGTTGTTCTTACCGTACGGCGCAGCGGCGCGGAGCAGGATATAACGGTAACCCGCCGCAAAATGCATCAGGATACCGTAAAATATGAAATGATGGATGAAAATATAGGATATATACGTATAACCGCCTTTAACCGCGGCTCCGGCAGCAAGGAAAAGTCAACCTCTGAGGATTTCTCGGGCGCACTTTCGGACCTTACATCAAAGGGAATGAAAAAACTTATTATTGATGTGCGCGACAACGGCGGCGGAGATGTTGACATTGTAAGCGCCATTATTGACGAAATTGTTCCCGAGGGGCTTATTATGTACACCATAGACAAGCACGGCAAGCGCGACGAGCTGCGTTCCGATAAAAACGAGCTTAATATGCCTATAGCCGTACTTGTAAACGGAAATTCCGCAAGTGCCTCCGAGCTTCTTACCGGAGCGCTCCGCGACTACGATAAGGCAGCCGTTATCGGAACAAAAACCTTCGGCAAGGGTGTTATGCAAAGAGTTTATCCTTTCTCAGACGGCTCCGGAATGACCGTTACCGTTGCAAAATATTATACACCCAATGGCACCTGCGTTCAGGACGAGGGAATAACGCCCGATATTATTGCCGAGCCCCTGCCGGGCAAGGCGGATATACCGATAAGCAGCCTTGAACGTGCAGACGACATACAGCTGCAAAGGGCTGTCGATTACCTTAAAAGCAACTGAATTTATCTGACATTAAGGAGGAAAAACATGCTTGACATTCATTATCTGCGTCTTTTATCGGACAGATATCCCGATATTGAATCCGCAGCGGCAGAAATGATAAATCTTCTTACAATATCCGGAATGCCGAAAGGCACCGAATATTTTTTCAGCGACCTTCACGGTGAGCACGAAGCCTTTATACATCAGCTGAAAAGCGCCTCAGGCGTTATAAAAACACATATTGACGAACTGTTTTTCCGAACGATGACAGAACGTGACAGACTCACGCTTGCAGATATAATATATTCCCCGGAGCATATACTCAAAGAAAAAAGCCGGGAGCCTGATTTTGATGAATGGTTCAAAATAACCGTTTCCGCGCTTATTGAGGTATGCCGCGATTTTGCAGGGAAATGCACCATTTCAAGAGTACGGAAAAAAGCTCCGGAAAATTTTGCATATATAATAGATGAATTCCTGCATTTTAACGGAGCAAACAAGGATTCGCACTTTGAGAGAATGATAAACGCCATTCTTCATGCAGGAGTTGCAGAGCAGTTTATAACCGGGCTTTGCGAAATGATACGCAATCTCTCGGTTGACAGGCTTCATATCATAGGCGATATTTTTGACCGAGGTCCGAGAGCCGACCTTATAATTAAGGAGCTTATGCATTTCCACGATACAGATATACAATGGGGAAATCATGATATAGTCTGGATGGGTGCCGCATCGGGAAATCTTACCTGTATAGCAAATGTAATAAGAGTAGGAATAAGCTACAATAATTTTGACTGTCTTGAAGACGGCTACGGTATAAATCTGCGTCCCCTTTCCATGTTTGCCTCAGAGGCTTATAAAAACGATGAATGCAGAAATTTCATGCCCCATATTCTTGACGAAAGCAAATATGACAGGGTAAGCATTGAGCTTGCCGCAAAAATGCATAAGGCAATAGCCGTAATACAGTTCAAGCTTGAAGGGCAGCTTTATAAAAGACATCCCGAATATGAAATGGATGACAGAGACCTTTTATCAAAAATTAATTTTGAAAAAGGCACTGTTACCGTCGATAACAAGGAATATATTCTTAATGATACCCTGCTCCCCACCGTTGACCCAAGCTCACCTCTTGAGCTTACTTTCGAGGAACAGGAGCTTATGAATACCCTTGCAGCCTCATTCATGCACAGCGAAACACTGCAAAAGCATATACGCTTTCTTTACGAAAAGGGGAGCATGTTCTATATATGCAACGGCAATCTTCTGTATCACGGCTGTATACCGATGACGGCGGACGGCGAATTCTCGCCTGTAAGCTTCGGAGCGGGGAGCATGTGCGGAAAAGAATACCTTGAATATATAAATGAAGCCGTGAGAAAAGCATATTTTACCTCAAAGGAGGTAAATTCAAAAAACAGCGACTTTTTCTGGTATCTGTGGTGCGGCAAGAAATCACCGCTTTTCGGGAAAAGCAAGCTGGCGGCCTTTGAACGCGCCTTCATAGACGATAAATCGACTCACAAAGAAGAAATGAACGATTATTACCGTCTTGTTGAAAAAAAGGAGATATGCGAAAAAATTCTGAAGGAATTCGGAGTCAGCGGCGACGCTCACATAATTAACGGTCATGTACCTGTCAAGGCGGGAGAAAACCCGGTAAAGGGAGAAGGCCTGCTTTTCATGATAGACGGCGGAATCTCAAAAGCATATCAGCCGAAAACCGGAATCGGCGGCTATACCTTTATTTACAGCTCAAGATATATGGCTTTTGCAAAGCACAGTCCCGAGGAATGGAAAAACAACCGGGAAATGCCGGTAATATATGAGGTAGAGCGTTTAAATGAGCGTATGCTTGTTGAAAATACAGACAGAGGCGCCGAAATCCGTGAAAAAATCAGAGAGCTTGAAGCACTTCTGAACGCATACAGAAGCGGTCAGATAAAGGAGAGAAGATAATGAAGGTTTCCCTTGTTTCCTGCGACACATATCCGCAGTGCTACGAGAGGATAAAAAAATCCGTTGACCTTCTCGGAGGAATAACGGCTTTTATAAACAAAGGAGACAGAGTTGTAATAAAGCCGAACTTTGTTTCACGGAAAAATCCGGATGAAGCGGCAACAACGCATCCCGATGTAATCAGGGCGGTTATACGTCTTGTATCAGAGGCAGGCGGGGAACCGATTATTGCCGAAAGCCCCGGAGGGCCTTATAATCATGCTGCTTTGAAAAGTATTTATTCCGGCTGCGGTGCCGGCAGGGCCGCGGAGGGAACAAACGCAGTATTAAACTACGACACAGGGTTCAGAAAGGTAATGCTGCCGAACGGACAGACAATAAAAAGCACAACCGTTATAAATCCTGTCCTTGACGCAGATAAGGTCATATCCGTTGCAAAGCTCAAAACCCACGCCATGACAGCTTACACGGGAGCAGTTAAAAATCTTTTCGGGTGCATACCGGGAACTCACAAAGCGGAGCTGCATTTCAGACTTGATGACAGAGACGCTTTCTGCTCAATGCTTGTTGACCTTTATGAATTTATAAATCCGTGCCTGTGCATCATGGACGGCGTATGGGGCATGGAGGGTGACGGTCCCACTGCCGGAGTAAACAGGCATATGGGAGTAATCCTTGCATCGGCAAACGGTCATGCCCTTGACCTTGCCGCAGCCCACATTATCGGATATTCCTCCCATGAGGTCCCGACCCTGAAAAACGCCTGTGACCGCGGTCTTATACCACGGACTGCACAGGAGCTTGAAATTTTGGGAGACAGCCTCAGTGAGCATATGATGCCTGACGTAGTCAAACCGGAAAGCCATTTTAACCTGCTCAGGCTTTTATCGCTTCCTCCGGGGCTGAACAAAAAAATCACAGCCATGCTGTCCGCCTCACCAAAGCCCGATATTGAAAAATGTGTCGGCTGCGGCGAATGTATGCGCTGCTGCCCGCCGGGCGCAATTGAAATGAAAAATAATAAGCCTGTCATAAACGAGGGAAAATGCATAAAATGCTTTTGCTGTCAGGAGCTTTGCCCGAAAAAGGCGATGAAAATACACCGCTCCGTCATGAACAGGCTTATGCTTAAGCTGCTGAAGTAAGGTGCAGCGGAAGCGTTTATCGCTTCCGCTGCACTCAGACTGTATAGGTGGTTTTCCAAAGTAAGGTACAAACCTTAAATTTTTTTAAACAATAAAAAATACTATTTACATATAAAAGATAATATGATAAAATAAACAGGTGTTGATTGCTTTTAACGGAGGAGGAGCTTTTAATTGAAAATAAAAAAAAGGACTATAATACTTTTATCATGCATATTAATATTTGCACTTGAAATAAATGTCCTGGCGGACATACTCGGTGAAATAATCGGCGGTTACAATACCGGCATGGGCGGAAAAACCGAATTTTATCATAACATTTACAAAAACGGAGAAACATATCAAAGAGAATACTATGTGGAATATGAGCCGAATCCCTCGGTTGTTCCCATTGTTGTAAACGGCGACTCAATCTACGGAAAAAGAAATATAAATCAGGCGATAAGCTATATGCAGAAAAACGGCATGAAGCCGCTTATCGGAATAAACGCTGATTATTTTTCGTTTAAAACAGGAATACCTATGGGGCACACAATAATGGACGGGGAGCTTGTGACCATGGATACGACAGGTCAGAACGCTATTGGCTTCAATGCTGACGGAACAGGATTTATTTCCTGGCTTCAGATACAAGGCACCTTTACAAAGGCGGACGGAACACAAATGTTTCTTGACTGTATAAACAAATGGTGTCAGCCTACCATAAGCGCAAGCTATCTGCTTACCGATAAGTTCTCCTCCTCAACAAAAACCTCCGGAAGCTGTAAATTCGTCATTTTCTCACCAGTCAGCGGCAAGCTCTCAATCGGAAGCAGTGTTACCCTGCGCGTTGATGAAAAATTCGATTATGATGGAGAAATTGCAATCCCTGACGGAAAATATGTACTCGTAATGACAAATACCTACGGTGATCCGTCAAAGCTTGCATTTATGGACAGTCTTGAAATCGGTTCGGAAATCACGCTGAGCAATGAAGCTGTTTATGACAAAGAGCTTTGGGCAAATGCAGTAAACGGCATGGGAAGTGTGGGCGGAAGGCTTATTGAAAACGGGACGGTAAACTCAAATTTTGAAGCCGGCACCGCACCGCGTACAGCTGTCGGCGTAAAAGCGGACGGGAAGCTGATATTCTATGTCATTGACGGACGCCAGAAAGGCTTCAGCACCGGTGTACAAATTAAAACGCTTGCAAAGCGCATGGCTGAACTTGGCTGTGTTAACGCTATAAATCTTGACGGCGGCGGTTCAACGGCAATAGCCGGAATATTCCCCGGCAGTGATGAATATTCGGTTATTAACAGTCCTTCCGAGGGCACTCTCCGAAGCTGTGCAAATTATATTTTTCTGAAAGACGAACGAACCCCTACAGGTGACGGAGAGTTTTTCTATTTTGACAATATGACAGAAAACAGAAACTACCTTTCGGGTTATGTCGATACGATAAATGTTACCCGTGTTATTGACACGGGCGGCTATGATGTTGATTTATCAACCCTGACCTTTACAGCCGACAATCCGGGGTATACAAATATCACGACAAACAATAACACAGCCGTCATCTCCGGCTCGGGAGAGGGCTATGTGGTGGTTCATGCAGGAGGAGGATTTAAATATCTTACCTATAGTATTTATGATACTCCCGATGAAATAACCGTTCATGCGTATAATCTTCCCATATCCGAGCTTTCATACAGTGTGGGGGACAGCTTCGGAACGGATATTGATGCAAAGGCATTTGTAAATACGGTTGAGCTTAATTCAATGGATTCCTGCTTCAACTGGAGCTGTGACGAGGCAATAGGGACAATTGACCAAAACGGATACTTTGTGCCGGACACCTCCGCGCCAAAATCAGGCTCGGTATATATCCGCGCAGGAGAAAAAACCCTTGAAATACCCATTGTTATAAGAGAGCGTGAGGTGTTCTCCGACATGGGCTCCCACTGGGCAAAGGATTATGCCAAAACGCTGTACAAAGAAGGTATAATCACCGGAGAAAATACGGAAAACGGGCTTGTTTACAGACCTGACAGCAATATTACAAGAGGTGAGTTTGCGGTTATAATTTCAAGATATCTGAATCTTGACACCTCCTCCTACGAGGATTACGGTTTTGCGGACAGCGGAAATATCCCCGATTGGCAAAGGCCTGCCGCCAATGCCGCGGCATCTCTCGGAATTATAACAGGCAAGCAGACCGAAGCAGGTGTTACCTTCTCCGGTTCAGACAGCCTGACAAGAGCTGAAGCAATAGCAATTCTCGGAAGGATTTCAAAAAATGACACTGAATTTCCGGATACAAATTTCTCGGACAGCGGCAGCATTCCGGACTATGCGAAAGCTTCGGTTCGGCTTCTTGTAGGTCTTGGCATAGTAAACGGCTACGAGGACGGAACTCTTCGCCCCGGCGGAAGCATTACCCGCGGCGAATGTGCGAAAATGATATGCAAATGCATAGATTTACTGTAAAAAGCTTAAGAAGCGTGAAGGCACTGCACCTTCACGCTTCTTTTAGTTATATTATCTTTCCAGATACCTTATAAACTCACGGCATATAAGCAAATAGGTTCCTACTGCGTAATCGTTTTCCGCGTCCTTATCTATGGGGCCGGGCCTGTCTGCCACCACCTGAACATAGCCGATTTTTCCGCAGTCCGTAAGGGCTGTTTTATTTATCCCTTCAAAACCGGCAATTGCGTATTTCAGATAGCTTTCGTCAAGGATTCCGAGATTTATTCCGAGCATAAGCCCGTACGTTATCAGCGCTGTTCCGCTTGTTTCCGGGGAATCGTATGCCTTCGGCTCACAAATATCGCAATGCCAGAAGCCGTCCGGCTGCTGATATTTTACAAGAGATGCCGCCATACCCTTAAATATCTGCTCATACTCACTGTAATAAGCATTTGTTTTTGGCAAAACTTCAAGGGTTCTGCCGATTCCGGCAAATACCCAGCCGTTGCCTCTGCCCCAGAATATTTTTCCTCCGAAGGTGCCGCGTGCTGCCTCAGGCAGAAACCTTTCGTCACGGTACCATAAATGCTCCTCTGTATCGTAGCACCGACGCTCGGTTTTTGAGTTATAAAACAGCCTGTGTACCTTTTCAAAATACCGCTCATCCTTAAGCTTAACACCCATCATGTTGTAAAATGGCAGAGCCATGTAGATTGTGTCAACCCACCACCAGTAATCATTGTCAGGATCATTCAGAACAATTTCCATATCCCTTATAAGGTTATCCATCGTTCCCGCACCGGGAACAAGCTCCATCAGCCGCAGATAGGTCTGACCGCATATCTTGTTGTCCGCATTTCTGTGTGTTTTCGGCTTGCCGCTGTTATAAAAGCTCCAGTTGTTGTCCTCTGCCCATTTAAGAGCGTAGTCAAGATACTCTTTTTTCCCGAGAATATCATATGCCGCCATGCAGCCGAGAAAATACGCGCCGCGCTCCCATGCGCAGTCTCCGCTCCCCGGATTCTTTCTTATCCAGTAATCGTTTACCTTTTCCGCAAGGGCTTTTATTTCATCTGTTGTCATAGTCAGGTATTCCTCATTTCATTTTCATATATCTGTCATATGCTGCCTGCTGAATTTCCTCTGCTTCTTTCAGACCCATTTTATACATTTCATCAACATACGCATCAAAGGTTGATTCAACATCCTTTGAGCCGAAAATCCACTGCTGGCAGATTTCACTTCTGTATGTGTCAATATTTGTCATTATCTCATTTAATCTGCTAAACTCCTCCTCGGTATATGATACCGGCGGGAACTTGGGAACAAGCATATTATTGTTGATATAAAGGTCAATACCCTCTCTCGCCTCATCGTTAATCCACTGCTCCTCATATCTGAAATCCTGCTCATAAGCAAGACCGCAGGCTCCTGCTTCGTTAAGAATGTTAATAGCAGTCTTATCGCCGTGAATTACATAATCCTTGAATATCGGCTCTCCGTCAATCATGTCATATTGCTCGCCCTCAATACCGAAGTTCATGAAAAGTCCGCCCTTTTCCGAGAAAAGGAAGTCAAGAAGACCGATTGCATACTCCTTGTTTTCTGAGTTTTCTCCTATTGCAACGCCCTGTGCTATGGCAACATCACGCCTTGTGTACTCCTTGTTTCCTTCATTGGGCGGTGCAAAAGCAACAAGCTTAAAGCCCGGAATGTCCTCCTTGAGAATATCATTAAACTGTGTTGTACTGCCGAACCAATCGTGAATAACGCCGCCTACATTGTCACCGAACAGCTTATCACGGGATTTTGCGCCTCTTGTGTATATCTCCTTGTCAATAAGACCTTCGTCATACCACTTAGCCATGTTGATATAAGCCGTTTTAAATTCAGGACGTGCAGGTCCGTAGAAGACCTTATCATTTTCCATATTCCATTCGGGAGTGGCGTTAAAAATAAATGTAAGGTCATCTATTGTGCCGAATCTTGAAAGATACGGGGTTTCGTCCTTGCTGCCGTTTCCGTTTGGGTCATTCTCACGGAATGCCTTAAGCACCTGATAAAATTCCTCAGGATTTGTCGGAGCCTTCAGTCCTAACTTGTCAAGCCAGTCCTGTCTGATAAACCAACCGGCGGCTACAGTATCGGGATTGACTCCGCACATATAATACATATGCCCGTCATAGTTGCTTATAAAGGATTTTATCTCAGGTCTGTCAATCACCTTTTTCAGACTTGGAGTTTTATCGCTGAGAAGCTCGTCAATCCTTGCAAAAGCACCTTCAGGGCCGTATTCGTTTGCAAAGGTTTTCATTTTGTTACTGAATATAAGGTCAGGAATTTCCCCTGACATCAGCATTACGTTAAGCGCCGTGTCCGCATCGCTGTTTGAGGATGAGGAAACTGTTTTTATTTTAATATTAGTAAGCTCAGAAATTTTCTGCCACACAGGTGTATCGTCAATTTTTGTATCCGTCACGGCAAAAAGGGTAAGCTCTGTCATTTTCGGAGCAATGAGATATTCCGAATCGGCATTTCCGCCGTTAGCGCCGCCTCCGCCGTTTGAACAGGATGCAAGAACCCCGGTAAGCAAAACGAGGCTTAGCACACAAGTTATTTTTTTCATAATTATTTCCTTTCTGTAATATATACGTCCGTTTTCGGCTTTAAGCCTTGTGTTGAATCAAGTATGATTATCTTTATGGTATCGCAGTCGTACTTTTTATCATAAGTAATTTTATAGCTGTTCTCCCGTGAGGTCAGCTCCGCATCAAGGGACGTAAGCCCCGTAAGACGTCCGCCGCTGTAAAATGCCGCCAATGCTGTACAACTGCTGTCCTTCAATGACAGAGCTGTAAATCCGGCGCTCACTTCATCTGCAAACACCTCTCCGAACCGCTCATCGCTGAAATATCCGCCGGTATGGCAAATAACCTCATCCGCCTGAGCATTTCCGCTCAGTAAGAAGCCGTGAGCAGTTCCTAAAGCTGTAATTGCCGATCCGCCAACACCTGATATCAGCTGTCCGTCAATATAAACATCGCAGTAGCTTTTTCCCGGATATACCGTAACCGCAAGCTCATGAGCAGCCTCATACCCGAAGCCTTCACTTGTAAACAATCGTACAGCTTCTTTGCCGTCCTTTGCGAAAATCTCAAAATCCCCATCTGCCGACAGCCGGTATTTCACCGTCACAGGCACAAATGACGGAGCGTTAAGAGATATTTCATTTTCTCTGCCGCGGTAAAGCAGCTCTCCGATGCCGAATACCGGCATATACAGCTTCTCGTCCTGAGCAGTTGTTATAACAAGATACTTATCTGAAAATCCCTCTGTCTTAAGCTGAATATTCTTTATGTTTTTCTTGCCGAGCTTTGACAGATAAGAAGCAGAAATATCATCGGGGCTGTCATAGTAGGACAAAAGTCCGCCCCCCACAGCAATATACTTGTTAAATTGCCGAACAGTGCTGAGAAGGGTAACTGCGGAGGGTACATACTCCGGATTAAATTCTGCATACAAATCATCGATATACGCACATTCCGCAAAAATCCCCGAAATACAATCAGGCACCGGCATTTCCCTTTTGTCGGCTGTAAGCTTATTATCGACATAGACGGAATAAGTATTTTCCCCTCCTGCCGTTATAAAAAAGTCAAGCTTATACCATTTGTTTTTCATAAATCGAAAGCTGTCCCCTGCCTCCGGGAAAGAAATCAAATCCCTGTCCGAAGCTCCGCCGCCTGTTCTTCCCTTGATTTTAACTGCGCCGCCACTCTCCGGAAAAGACGCATAAAAGCTAAGCCGAAGAGACTGCTTATCGGAAGACAGCTCCGCATCAACAGGCACAAACAGATTTTCACCGAATATGCTTGTATCCTCTGCCTCTCGTCCGAACAAGCCTCCGCCTGAGGATAAATCGGTAAAGCTTTCGTCCTTCAAAGGAAGCTTAAAGGACGAAATATCAGGTATACTGTCTATACCCTCTCCGGCCGGAGAAAGCTTTACGGTTATTTCCGCCCTGTCTGCTCCGCTTATATTGATGCAAAGCTTTGAAATTCCCGTATTGTCCGACTGTACAGCCACCGGCGAGGTTTCCATCGGCTCAGCCGCTGTTGCGTAAATCTGTGCGTCCGCACAGGTTGTACGACATACAACATTTATACTTTTACCGTTTTTTGTAAGGACAAAACTCCCGTCTCCGAGGTCTTTTACTGCCGCATCGGTATGCATAAACCAGAGCACCTCCGACTTTTCCTTCAGAACAAGCTCGTCATGTATTGTAAGGGACCTTCTGTTATCACCGAGATAAAAGCTTCTTTCCGCCTTTTCCGCTTCGCTGTACATGCTCGTCAAATCAATCGCCGCATATGCACCGGAGGCTGCTAATTCAAATGCCGTTACAGGTGCAAAGCCGGAATTGAGCTGTCCGGGGTTCTCTGAGGGATTTATTGTAAGAGTATTATGCCCCTCACTCCTGATTCTGTACATACCGGTTTTCCCGTACTCTGCAGAAGCATTGTAATCCTCAGGTCCAAGATCCATAGCCCATCTCTCGCCGAGAACGTCATAAACAAATGCTCCGGCATCATAATGATAATGCGCCCCCTCTGTTTCTCCGCCATGTGCCGAGAAAAACACAGGACCGTTATCACCGATATTTCCGCGAAGTGTTATCCCTTCAATTCCGCGGCAATAAACATCTCTTTTACCTTTATATATTTCCGTGCCCGCTGTCAGAAAGCACATATCCTCAACCTGAGGCGTCATACCGTATTCAAGGATAAATTTAAGTCTGATTTTTTTAAAATCCTCATTATCGTACGCATCTGCAAGATATGACAGTGCAGGCGGCGCATAAAAATCCTGCTTTGCATCATGGAAATTATTTATTCCCTGCTCCCCGGTGAAATCATCACCGAAATACCCGAATTTATCCATTCCCGAAAAGCCCTCAAGCTCAGAAGGCTCTCCTGCCGCAATTTTATAGCTTGCCAGAAATCTTGTAAGATATGTAAGATAATATGACCAATAGCCTACACCTTCGTGCCACGCGCCGTCAGGTCCTGTCTCGTATACGGCATACTCCATGCATCTTATGCTGTTTTTCAAAAGCTCCGATAAAAAATCCTCGTCACGTTCAAAAAAGGACAATGCCGCACAGGCAAGCGAGCCGTTGCAGACTCCGTTCCAGTTTGTTTCCGTTGCGGCAAAAAAGGGATTTATGCAGCCTTCCTGCATTTTGTATGCCTTATCAGCTTCCAAAAGTGCAAATTTCTTTACTGCCGCATATATCTTATCCTTCATATCCTCGCTGAGATAATCGCAGCACCAGTCATAGTAAAGGGCAAAAGCAAAGCTCATAACACCTGTATCAAGGAAATGATTTGACGCATTCCAGTCGGGGAAAGCGCATGCCGCTTCAATTTCACGCCGGCCTCTTTCAGCATATTTTGTATCACCTGTAAGTCGGTATGCGTATGACAAGACAAGCACCCTTGACTCAACTGCGTTACATGTATCCAAAAGCCTCAGCCCGTCAGGCTTTTCATATACCGCAACAGGCTCATTAATACAGTTATCCGCACGTTTTATCAGATTATTGTGCCACTGTGAAAGGCGTATATCCGAAGCTGTTTTTTCTTTCAGCTCCTCAAATCCGGCTCTGTTTAACAGTATTCGCGGATGCTCCCCGCCGTTTTGTTTTAAAAGGCTTTTATAATGCTCTGCCCGGGGACGGCTGTAAAAGAGATATCCGTTAATTTCTCCTGCATCAGCCCTGCCGATATTTTTATCTCCGATTACGTAAAGTCCGTTAAAATCGGTAAAGACTTCAATTCCAAGGGCGCTGCATACAGACATCAGCGGCAAAGGCAAGGCATTTCCGCCTTTAACCGGAAGCCTGAGCCGTGCTCTTGACGCTCCGTCTGAATATATATACGAGTCCTTATAAAAGGTTACGCCATCTATCACATATGCGCCGCTTTCCTCAGCCACCGCAGACCCGAGCAGACTTTCCAAATCCGACGGACATATATATGCCTCATCCTCCTCCGTTTTCGGAAAAACTGCGCAAGGCCTTTTTTCACCGCCGCTGTAAAGATATCCGCTTCCCGTGTGCAGAGCCGTCTTCCCCTCAAGACATTTTCTTGCATACGAATCAAATTTATAAGCCGTTTCGGGAGATTTTACCGTGTAATATTTATATGCTCTTTTATCAGCCGAGACAAGCACTAAAATATTTCCGTCAGAAACCGCACCTCCCTCTTTCACCGCATATGACGAATCTTCAAAAAGCTTAATCTCTGAAGCGTTCGTCGTAATTCCGGAAAGAACCTCGTCAAAAGGAGTTCCGTCTTCAATACTTATTGTTCCGTCAGCATCGTTGATTTCGTACGCCGCGGCGGTTATTTCAACAGTTCGGTCCGAATCATCATAATATTCCCCGTAATACGAAAGCGTGTCATCCACCATTACACTTCCGCTTCGAACAGATGAAGCGCTGCTTTTATTATATGACGGCTGAAGCTGAAACCAGAAAAAGCCTGACATATCATACTCAGCACTGTCACAATATTTGCTGCCCGTAAAAAGCCACGCTTTTTCAATCAGCTTTTCCCCGTTAAAGTAAAGGGTGTAGGTGCAGTCCTTCGGATAAAAGGTTATTGCAGCGTTGTACCATCTCCCTTTTACAAAGGGTATGCTGCTTACGCTTTTGCCGTGATTATATAAAATCCGTCCGTCATTCGTAAGCTCAAAGGGTTCAAAATACACAAGCTCCGTTGCTCCGGCACTGTTTTTAAAATATGTGCGTGTGAGCATCCTTACGGAATTGAAATCGCCGTCAGCACCTATGGAAAATTCATATGTAAACGAATCGCCGTCAAAGCCGAAGGCTGAGCGTGAGGACAAGTCATATCTGTTTGCAGCTGCTGCATCCGGCGGCAGCTTTTCTGTCTTAAGCTCATAGGAATAATCTGTATCGGCTCTGCCGTAAACACCTGTTCTTACACCCTTTGACGCATACTCGGTACCGCCCTCCATTCTGAAGTCTGACAATGCCGTAAAGGCATTTTCATAAATTATACTCCGCCCCGAAGCGGCAGAAGCCGCTCCGGAGGGAAGTGCCGCCGCAGCAGCAATTACTGCGGCAATCAGTCTTTTCCCCATACTCATTGTATTGTCACATACGGTGCCGATGCAAGATACGGTTTAATACTCTGCAGCGAATCAACGAATATAGCCTTAGCCGTTATATTGTCAGCGCTTTCTATCACGGCTGATACTGAAAAAGCTGTATCTCCGGCAATTGATTTTTCATCTGTATAAATATTTTTAAGCGCACCGTTTTCATAAACAGCAAGTATAAGCGTTCCGCTGAGCTTTTGATTTTCCGGTGAATACACATTAATTTCCGCCTTAAGCTCACCTGCTTCTAAAATATTTGTCATTTCTCCATTTACATAAAGTGTAATTTCATTATCAATTTTAAATTCCGGAGACTGAACCATATAATATTTGAACACCTTTCCGTTAGGTGATGTAAGTACAATTACATTCCCGGAGGATACAAAGTCTTCGCAGGGTGTCCGGTATGTGTTGTCCGTGAAAAGGCCGACAGCTGCATCGCCGTAGCTGATGCTTTCCGCAACTGCGGAAACATCTGTATTTTCGGGAATATAAATATTTTCATTCACCTCATCAACCGTAAAGCCTGCAGCCTCAAGGACAGCTGTGTTTCCGGGGTCGTCATAATATGTGCCGCGATAGGAAACAATGTCATCAACTAAAGCTCTCCCGCTCCGTACCCCGCCGGAAGCCTTTGCGTCATAGCTCGGCTGAAGCTGGAACCAGTAAAAGCCTGTCAAATCATACTTATCGGAATCAAAGTATTTATCGTTTGATGATGCCCATTCCTTATCGGCAACCTTTATACCGTTTATATAAAGGTCATACTTACATTCCTTCGTATAATATGTTATTGCCACCCTGTACCATTGATTTTTCCTGAAGGTCATATCGGTGAGGGTTGTTTTCTCATTCACTATAATACGTCCGTCAGCGCAAAGTCTTAAAGGAGACGTGTAAACCCTGTCCGTTTTAACAACATTTTCTCCCGTTGCCGCGTCCGGCTCACAATAAGACAGATAGTTGTAGTTAAGGAGATTGATACCGTCTACATCCCCGTCACCGCCAACAGAAAACTCAAACGTAAATGCATCGCTTGAAAAATCAAAGCTGTTACCCGGTGCAAAATCAAATCTGTCCGACAAAGCTTTTTCTGCCGGAACTCCGGCAGATACCATGGCATATGAATAGTCTGTGTCATCCTTTCCGTAAATACCCGTAACATTTGCTTTTGAGCTGTACATCGCCTCGTCCTGTGCAATACCGAAGCTTGTATCTGCGGCATAGTCATATTCCGTAATAACAGACGCGCTGTGAATCATCTCCGGATCTGTGTATATATGAATGTATTCCACTGTCCTTCCGTCAGCAGATTTGATTACAACGACATTTTCGTTTTTGACATTTCCGCTTTCCTTTACCGTATTCCCCGAAAGAGAGTCAATCACATACTTGGTATTCTGCGTGCTTATGCCGGCAAGAACCTTTTCAACAGTTACGCTTTCATCAATAAGAAGTGCTTTTAATCCTGCGTCATAATTCAGAGACTTATCCGTTATTTCGCAGGATACCTTTGCGTCAGCTGAGGGTATGTATTCAGCATTGTAGATTTTTACATCGTCAACGCTGAGAGAAAGATTTCTTGTTCCTCCGCCGCCGTTGATTACGGCACTGAGCTTCGTCCACCTATTGCCTAAAATATATCCCCAATCCGATATGTTCGGTTCATATTCGATACCGTTAATAAAAACCTTTAAATTTTTTGTTTCATAATGCTCCTGAACCGCTATTCTGTACCATTCGCCGGGCTTGTATTTAAGTCCGGTGTCATTTCCGGTTACAAAAACGCTTCCGTTTTCAAATTTTATGAAATCAACTATTTTATCCCATCGCCATGCCGACGGATGTGCTGACAAAAAGCTCTGCAAAACTACATAATCAGCTTCATTGTTGAACTTTACCGACATTTCAAGTGTCCTGTATTCTTTAGCTGCATTATTTGTACTCCATGAATAATACGGGATCTCAAACGCCAGACTTGCCAGCTCTGAGTTTGAAACACCATCCGCAGTGGCTGTAAGCGCATAATTTCCGCTTTCCATTCCCGACAGAGCCTCCGTATATCCCACGGTTCCTGTTTTATCTCCGGCAACGCCACTATCCGCAAGTCCCATTGTCCCTGTTTTCTCATTATAATTCTCATTATACGTATAGGTCGTCTCCGCCATAGCTGAGGGAACAAGGCTTGCCGCCAAAACCGCAGCAACAGCAAAGCCTGTTATTCTTTTTAATTTTCCGTTCATTTTCTTCTCCTTTCCGTGCCTGAAGGCACACCACGTTTTTAAATCGGAGCAATGCTCCTGCTTTGCTCGCAAGGAGCAGAGCTTGCGACAGATTGCAAGCAAGCGCAGGGAGCGTTAGCTCCTCAGGGTTTCAGTGGGAGATTAAAACTCCCACTGAAATTCTGAAATGGAACCCGCCGCCTTAGAGGCGGGGGACATCCGCGCTTGGGTTATTTTGATATATATTTCCGATGCAACCGACACCGGATTATTTAAGGAGCTCCAGACGTATGCCTCAGCTGTTTGTGCTGCGTCCTTGCTCAATAAATCGGTTTTAAAGGCTGTATGCCCGTCCCTTGCTGCCGTAACCTTTTTTACAGTGGTGTTCACGAGCTTTGAACCGCTGAAAATATTCAGTATGATGTAGCAATCCGAGGGACTTTCCGTTTTATTTATAATGCTTCCCTCGGCGCATATTTGTCCGCCGTCCTCTGTCAGCTTCAGCTCATACACATCAAAGTCGGCGTAATCCACGAAAAATCCGCTTTCAAGGCCGCCGGTAAGATAAGTACCCGAGCTGTCGCATACCTTGTTTGTGAGCTTAACCGTATATTTTTGATTTGACCTCAGTCCCTCTGCAGGGATTATTGTAATTCTCTTATCCTCCGAGCTGTAGCTGAGCTCCTTATAGGGAATTTGCTCATCACCGCAGAAAAGAAGCACCGAAGCGGAATTAAGCGTTTCCGCCTGCAGCTTCGTATTGAGGTTTACAAGAAGCTTTTTCGCATAAGGCGATACCTTTGCGGCTGACGCGGTTTCATCATAGCCTATGGAGGTTATCTGCGTCAGCGGCTCAATGTAATCCACCTTCATATTATCAAAAGCCATTCCGCAGGGAACAGGACCGCTCGGAAATTCCAGAACAAGCCTTGCGTCAACAAGTGTGTGAGCGGAATTTCCTATTCTGAAGCCGTCAGCAATAAGCTCTCCGTCCAAAGTGAACCAGTATTTGTGATTTACTATATCAACGGTATAATTTATGCTGTACCATTTGTCCGGCTCATATTCCATCGAATAAGCCACACTGCCGCCGTCCCTGAGTGTAAATAAACCCTCTCTGAACATTACATCGATACAGACAATGGATTGTGACGGATGCTTAAGCATGTAATAAAACTGCGCATCCTTATTTCTGAAATTTATATCCATTGATATTGAAAAAGTGTTTGCAGTACCGGTAGTGTTAAGCCTTGCCCATGAGCCGTGAGCGGTTTTACCGTTCACCTCGCCGCCCTCGGACCGGAAAACAGCAACCGTTCCATGCTCCTCACCGTAATCATTGCTTGATAAAATCTTTGCATCTCCACCCATGATAAATTGCATTCCTGACGGAGCAATATCGCCTTCGCTTACATAATTGTTGAAATCCGACTCAAACCTTGTTATAACCTTTGTGCCCCTTGAAACGGTAAACATTATATCCTGTGACCCGGTAAAGCCTGAATTATCCATGGCATAAACCGTCATAATATAAATTCCCGCTTCAAGACCGCTAAGGTCAAGACTTAAGCTGTCACCTGCCGCCTTTTTTTGGGGGACATTATTGATATATACCGAAAGCTCCCTAACCTCTCCGTCAATATCCCGGGCGCTTACAAAAATCTCTGCCAGTGCAGAGGCATCATAAATTCCCGAATTAACTATGCCCTCAAAGGAAATCTGCGGCAGCTCATTGTGAATTACCGTGACGGTAACAGTCTCACTCTGCGCATAGCCGCCCAGAGAATCCCTTGCCTCGGCATATATGCTGTACACACCTGCCTCTGCAGAAAATGAAAGCTCTGCCCTGCTTCCCGAAAACACCCGGTATTGTTGTCCGTTTACGTAAAACGCAATGGATTCTATACCAAATGCGGATTCTGCACCTGCTGATATATTAACAGCCCCGGTATCGTAAACAAGCTCACTGTCGGCGCTTATTTCAAGCTGCGGCTTTTCATAGCCGCTTATTGCGGTTTTAAAGGAAACAGTTTGGTTTTCGCTTTCCGTATTCCCGAATATATCATCAATCCTCAGTATTGTAAGAAGATACTCACTTTCAGATGAAAATCCTCCCTCCGGTACAACTATTGCCTTGCTGCCCTTGCGGCTGACCGTAAAGCCAACCTCTTCCCCGCCGCACGTCAGGGTGTAGTTTTCATGACTGAATACCTCCGGCGACTTAAGACCTTTGTAGGAAAGCTCTATTCCGGAGCTTTCCGTATCAACCGATTCCGCGCCGTTTTCCGGAACAGATGCAAATCCCGTTTCCTTATCTGTCAGAAAATAATCGGTTATTTTAAGCTCCGAGGTCAAAGCAGCCGACCCAGCAAGGCAGTAGTTCCTGAAAAACACCTGCATATTTGAATAGTTGAAATTTTTCCACTTTGAAGCAATATCTCTGCAAAATACCTGTTCGCCGTCAACCCATATGGCAGCCCGCTTAGCCTCCTTATCTATTCCTATATCAAAGCAGACCGGCGTATTTTCGTCAAGCACAAGCCCGGTATCAGCTCCGAAAAGCTTAAGAGAGGTTCCGCATATGTTTATCAGCTCCGTACTCATAAGACTGCTGTTTTGTATGCTCAGCTTTCTTTGCAGTGACGAGGACACACCGCTGAATTCCGCTGTGAAGGAAATACATATCTGTCCGTATTCCGTAAGGTCATACGTCCGCCTCGCTGACGCGCTTGACGCAGCGCCTGTGGTCTCAAAGCTCATAAGAAGCTCATCGCCGTTTGCCGCGGCAGAGGCGGAGCCGTCCGGGAGTGCGGAGCACTCCCATTCATCTGCCGCCTGCGACACGCCGCCTACCGTAAGAAGGGCTGAAATGATAATCAGATTAACCCATATAAAAAGCTTACTCTTCACTTATCGTATCCTTCCTTTCCCTTGATTTTATGCCTTTACTTTTTTGCAAGAGCCATGAACTCTATAACGTTGTTCCAATCGTTTGCATTGCTTCCGTGACCTGTCAGCTTTATATATCTTCCGCGGACACTTCCATTCGGCAGATAAACCTCAGCATCCTCAGAATTGCCCTTGGTTGTGGCGGACACAACATTTTTATAGCTTACACCGTCCTCGGAAACAGCTATATCAAAGCTGAACCGCCGCTGACCGCCCATCCAGAACGCAGCTGCAAACGCGTCAATGCTTTTGACCTCTCCCATGTCATAAACGCACCATTCTCCCTTTCCGTTTGCGCTCCACCGTGTACTGTAATCACCGTCACAGCTGTTTTCCTTTACGTTCTGCTCCGTTCCTTCAACCTGTTCTGAGCTTGCCTTTACGGCCTTTAGGGAATATGCGTTGTAAACATCAATGCTTGACTCGTCATATTCATTTAATAAGACCGTATATGTGGTGCTCATGCCATTTTCGTCCGTAAGAGCAATAAGGGCAACATCGGTATCATCATAGCGCTTGTAATACTCAATCGTCGGCTCACAGCCTGAAGCCGAAGCCGTGATTTCAGGCATTTCCCCGCTTTGATTCTTTGAATATGTATATGAGAACCTTTCAGGGTCAAATTTTGTCAAAAGCCTGCCGTCTGCAAAGATTCCGTCAAGCCGCTTGCCGCAGTAGGAATATGCCTCGCCTGCCGGAATGGTATTTACGTTCCACTTATCAATCGGTGTTTCGTCAACTCCGCTTTTGCTGCCCGTCTCGCCCAGAAGCGACAGCTTTACTGTTACGGTAACGTCACCCGAGCCCTTAAGCTCATAATCGATTTTTGTAAATTCCTTGTTCTCAGTCTGCGTAAACTGCGGTGACTGCGGAAATCCTACGGCATCCATTCCTTTAAGCTCCGCAGCTTCCGCATTGGTCTTAAACTGCATAAGGAGCTGTTTGCCGTCCTGATAAATAATCGCTGTGCTTTGGTCAACAATCCTTATCTGACCTCTTGTATGCATAAACCAGTGCAGCTCAGACTCCGCCCTCAGACTTATTTCATCGCGGACGGTAAGCGTTCTTCTTGAATCTGACAGCCTCCATCCGCGCTTATAGTCGAGAGCCTTATCCGCATACGCTTCGGATAAATCCATAACGGCATAGCTTCCGTTCTCACCTGTTACGGGACGTCCTACCTTGGCAAAGCCGTTTATGCTCATTTCAAGGTTTTTATCGGGATTAACAACAAGTATGTTATGTCCCTCGCCCTTTCTGCGGTAATAATATCTTCCGTCATAGCCTGCCGCAGCAGCGGGATTTTCAACGCTGTAGCTCAGCATTTCTCTGCCTGTTTCAACAGCCCATCTGACGCCGCCGATATTATAGACAAAGGTTCCCTTGTCAACATGGTCGTGGGCCGCATTTGACATGCCGCCATGGAATGAAAGCCATGCCGCGTCCTCAGCACCCCATTTTTCACGCATTGCCACAAACTCCGTTTCACGGTAATAAGCGTCCTTATCAAGCTCTATTTCATCACGTCCTGTAAGTGATGAATCGTACCACAAGATATCGAAAACATCAGGAGCTGTGTTATATTTTTTCATCTGGTCAAGCCGGTAAAGCATAAGGCTGCTGTCTCCGTATATTTTTGCAAGATAGAACTGTCCCCCGCACTGCACGTTTTCCTCATCCGCATCGTTAAAGTTATTTGAAAGACCGTCAGGGCCCATGAAATACGTCTGGAAATATCCGTATCTGTCAAGTCCCATGTAATCCTTGCCGAACACCTCGCCCATCGATGTTTCGTAGCAGCCCATGAAAAGCGAAAGGTGGGTAAGCAGATAACTCCAGTAGCCTGTTCCCTCATACCATGCGCCGTCCGGTGCCAGCCTGTACCATGGATATTCCATGGAAATAAGGGCATTGGAAAGAACGTCCATCGCCTCATCAGTATTATATTCCCCTGTTGCAAGGGCAAGGTCTGCTATGCCGCCGTTGCATATAATTCCCCAGTTCGTTTCGGTTTTGCACCAGAAATCATTATATGCCGCAGTTCCGTAATAGCCGTCCTTTGCCGTATCAAGAGCAAGCTTTTTGGCGGAAGCGGCTATTTTCTCTCTCTGTTCTTCAGTCATATAAGTGTACAGCCAGTCAAAGCCGACAGCAACTCCTGCGGCAAGCGTTCCCGTGTCAAGATAATGGTCCGGGTGCCAGTCAGGGAAAGCACATACCGCTTCAAGTTCCTCAACTCCGCGCTTTGCGTATGCCTCATTCCCAGATATCTGATATGCAAAGCCTAAATATTTCATTCTGCTAAGCGTTGCATTTGCAACATCAAGAAGTCTGCCGTTTGATATTTTATATTCTGAAGGCTCCTGCTTAAGTATCGTGTCAGCCGTATTTAATACGGACTCATACCACCCTGCCTTTACGGGGTCGGTTTTAACCTCCTCACGAAGCCTTGAAAAATCCTCTGCCGTTGCAAGAAGTCTCGGATGAGCGCTCCCGTTATCCGTATTTTTCAGGAACTGCTCCTTAAGCTCCTCTCCGGATTTTCTTTCAAAGAACAGATAAATGTTTGCCTCCTTCATTCGCGTATCGTTTTCCTTGATACCGTTTCCGATCACAAGCATACCGTGCTCATCATTGACAAAATTCTGCTCCGTCTGAGCTTCGCCGTATGCGATTGCAGGAATATACACCTTTTCTCCTATAAGCTCCGGAGGATTCGGTATTTTCCTTTCCGCGCCTCCAACCCTCATTGTGTCCGAGCCGACGGTCATCGATATATTCCCGATTGTTACCGTACCTCCGTTTATCTGCGGAGCTTTTGCAAAGAATTCCCCGAACACTGCCGGGCTTATAAGCACATCATCGCTTCTTATCTCCGTTTTATCCTCAAGCACCTTTTTCACGCCGCCGGAAAAGCTTGTGTTTCCGTAAAGGGAAATCGCTCTTTTACCTCGGAGAAAGCTTAATGCATCATTTGCATTAAATCTGCTTTTTGCGTTGGTTCCGGCATTTGAAATATCCCTCGGCTCTGTTCCGGCATAAAGCGCGAGATTATCTATGTCCACAGCTCCGAACTGCGTACCGCCGTTTACATACATTCTCCAAACGGAAATCTCACCGAAGCTGCTGTTAAATGCAAGGTTTTCCGCTATCAGATCATCGTTTAAAAACACCTTATACTTATGTGAGGATATATCAAGGACAATACTTACATTGTACCAAACATTTTTTCTCAGCTGCACGCTTGTTCCCTGAGCAGTAACGGTATTCCCCTTGAGGCTTACGGGGGCAAAGTTAGTCTGTGTGCCGCCTGTTACGTTGTCTCTGAAATAAAACATAATTTCCGGCATACTTTTCTTAAACCTGAAATCGGCACAGGCAACAACCCTTTTTGAAGTTTTGCCCAAATTGCTTATATCAAAGTACATATCGCTGCTGTTGTCCTTTATCATCCTTATAAAGCCGTTTTCTGCCTCCGTCTCAAAGCTCATCCGATTACCCTTCAAATTCTTTGACATTGAAAGGCTTGACGAGCTGTCAAGAGCATTTTTATAATACACCTTATCGGCAGCCGCACTCTCGTCAATCGGAATATACTCTGCTTCAACAGGATTGTATGTATGAGCATAGCTTTTGTTTATGTACTCATCCCCGTTATAAACACGCACATTATCGATATAAATCCTGCTGTCAGCTCCTGAGGCATTTGTTGAAATAACAAGCTCCGATGCATTTTCAAGAGAAACCTCCATGCTTTGACGATATGCCCCGTATTTTCCGTTTACCATAGCGGTGCAGAGCTTAAGCTCTGTATCGAGCATTATCGTAACAGTCTGCATTCTGCTTGATTTTACACTGCCAAGCCTTTGATTTTTGTTCGTTCTCAGAATACCCTTTTCGTCTATAATCAAAAGCTCCGCACTTATGCCGAGAGCGTTATTAAGGGTTATTTTCCCGCTGAAGGGCGCTCCCTCAGCTCTCATATCAAACTGCACCGCATATTTTTTATCCGCCTTATATTCGGGAAAATATACGGTTATGGCATTATCAATATATCCGCATTCCACGGTATAAGATTTGTTGCCGCTGCCGTCTTCGGCAACCCTCGCAGTTTCGCTGCCCATTACTGCGGCATGCTCGGATATGTCGTTTGTTATTTCCTCGTCAAAGCCTATGTCCGCAAGATAAACCGTCTCTGCCGCTGCCGCAGGCAGTGCCGGAAGCAATAATTCGGCGGCTGTCAGGACAGCGGTTAATTTTCTGAAAATATACTTATTCATAGCTTCTCCTTTCATAAATCCGCTGTCCTTCAGTCTTCGCTTTTATATATAACGCAGAAATCACTTCTGCTGTAATACTGCTTTACAACTATAAAGCTTGCATCATCTGCGGAGTTCAGATATGTATTAATATCATCCCGGCTCCCGACTGAAATCTTCTTTGTCTTTTCATTGAATACAGCTATATTGTCCGGAATTTTTACGTTTATCATATTGGCAACGGAATAATCATAGCCCGAAGCGCCCTTTACTTTTGAGATAATTGCAAAGGAATTGCTGAAGGAATATACGCTTCCCACCTGATAATGACAATCAACGCTTCTCATATTGAAATATGCAAGATTATCTCCGCTGTTGGGGCTTCTGTCAGCTCCCACAAAATCAATGACTGCTGCCGTTATTGTATCTCCGTCAAGGGTCACTCTCATCAAATCTCCGGGTTCTATCTCTGCCTCCTCCCGCCACTTCAGTATTTTCACGGTATCGCCGAGGTAATACTGAACAAATTTTCCGTTGCACCATCCGTAAACAACTCTTGCTTCCATCCCTTCATCATCAAGGGCATCATATATGCTTTCCACAAGTATTATTACAGGGTTTATCCTGTCAATATTTGAGGCGTCATTGTCAGCATAAACCACAAGAGCGCTTGCCATACCGTCAAGACCGGCGTCATAGACCTCTATGTCTGTACCGTCATTATAGTTCTGATCCTTAAAGGAAAAGCCGATACCGTAATCATCATAATTGCTTCTGTCCGTGGGAATCCTGAATACAACTGTATTTGTTATGTTGAAATGAGGGTAAAAGGTTGACTGTCTGTAATAATAAGCGCTTCCGAAAATCTGACGCTTAAGGCTGTTGTCGTCATTTTCTCCATTTATATCATCAACGTAAAAGTTTGTTTTCTCGCTGAAATCAAGCTTTGTTATAACGTTGTCCGCATCTGCGGAATATTTTATAAGCTGAGTATAATCATGTGAGGCTGTAAGAGTGTTATAAACAGTCTCATACCCTTCGCGCTTTCCGTCTGCCGTCAGCTTTTCACGGCAGACAAAGTCCGTCATTTTCCCCGCTGCCGTAAATATTCTGATATAAAGCTTTTCATCCTCGTCATTTATATAAGCCTTTACAAGATATCCGTACTTCATTTCACTGTCAAGATATGAAAGAGCCGCAATTTCATCATTTATTCCAAGGTAAAAATCCGCGGTTTTTCCGGCGCTTATCCGTGAAAGCTCATTTTCCTCAAAATACCGGGACATTTCATACCACTGTCCGTCAATCTGAATTCTGCCCTCGGAAACAGCCGACACTCTGCCGCCTGCAGCTCTTCCGAGAATAATTATATGTACAAGCTCACCGCTTGCCGAGCGTTTTACCGCAAGCACCGATTCCTTTTCCACCTCGCCGAGACTTGCCTCACGCTGCTCCTCATCGCTGTAAACCGTGCAGATAACATCGCCGTCAAGGGAAACAGCCTTCTTGGGGTCGCAGTAGTCCCTGATAACCATATTCACCTTGTCAAAGCTCATAACCTTCATATAATAATAATCTTCAATAATGACTATCTCATATTCCGAATCGCCGTCGTTGTTAATAAGCCGTACGCTTCCGCATATATTCTCTATATCCTTTATGCTGTAGCTGTAATTAACCTTGCCGTTATATATGATATCGGCGGAGGCGGCAATTTTATATTTCTTTTTACCGTCTGTAAGGACACCGCCCGAAAATTCAATATCGCCGCTTTTCACCTCGGCAAACTCATTATCTTCAGGATATACAAAAACTACCCGTTCATCAGCATTCCCAGAATATATATACACTGCCCCGCTGCAGCCTAAAAGATTATTAAAATCTCCGTCTGCATAATAAATCACACCGTCAATTCCAATCGTACCCGAAAGCTCTTTTGCGGTCATTGCCTCAGCATCATAGCTCCCCATTGCGGTATATTCGTTTGAGGTTATAATGCCCTTTGTTTTTGCAATGCTTCTGTAGGCATAAAGAACATTGTCTCCGGACATTTCATAGCCTGTTCCGGAAAGCTCCAAATAATCAGATTTAAGGGTGTTGAATATAATACTGTATGCATCACCTGCGGTTAATCCGCCGTCTGATACTGACACGCCTTTAAAAATACCGAGCTTTCCGGCAACATATGTATATCCCTTCGGGTAGCCTCCGTTTTGCTCTGCTTCAACTCCGAAGCCGCAGACGTTTACGCATATCTTTGCCGCCTCCTGTGCTGTAATCACATCCTGCGGTCTGAATTTTTCCGAATTGCTTATAAGTGAATATGTAACCGCTGCCGCCGCATATTTATAATTTTCATCTCCTGCCTGTATATCATTAAAGTCTGCGGAAGCAATAAGCTTCGTATCAAGTCCGAGAGTCTCAACAACCGCACGTATGAACAGGGCTCTGCTCACTTTTTCGCTGTCCTCCGGCATATATTCTGCGCATTCGGTCAGCGCGTTCACAAGCCCATGCGCCTCACCGCTATCCGCCGATGCGGCAGGCATAAGACAGAGAATGAAAAAAATCACTGCAAAGAAAATCTTTTTTGTCATTTATACAATCACCTCGGCTTTCAATTCAAATAATCAAGCATTCTGCAAAGCATTGCCGACGCCTCTGCCCTTGTTGCAAGGCTTTTCGGTCTGAACATGGACTCATAACCCGTAATAATTCCGACTGAAGCCAGCTCTGAAACAGCATCGGCGGCATAAGCTGAAATTTCCGTTTCGTCCTCAAAGGTCTCAGAGGTATCAAAAGCTGCATTTCTGAGCTTCATCGCCCTGTGCAGAATAACTGCGGCATCCTCTCTCGTAATATTATCCTCCGGTCTGAAAAAACCGTCCGAGCCCGTAACAAGACCATTTTCGGCACCGGCTGATATACATTCATAATACCAATCTCCTGCGGAAACGTCCTTAAAGTCCGCTCCCACACCGCTGCTGATCCCGAGAGCTCCCGTTATCAGCTTCACATACTCTGCTCTTGATATGTTTTTGTCCGGTCTGAAGGTATTATCCTCATATCCGGATATTATTCCTCTCTCCGAAAGACGAAGCACATATTCCCTGCACCAATGGCTTTCCATATCTGAGAGACCCTTGTCTGCTGCTTTTTCTGCCGTCTTTGTCATCTCTCCGCTTGCCGTTGCAACATTCTGAATTTTCCCGCCGCCGCTGCCACTGCCGCCACTACCGCTGCCGCCGTAGGAGCTGCCGGGCTCCGCAGAAGCGATGTATTGACTGCTGATTGAGTCGAGCTTATCCTTAAAGCTTTCAATATTGCTTACCGGCGTTTCGTAAAGCTTTTGAAGCACCTTCGGCTTGTTTGTTCCGGTTTTATTATACTTTTCAAGAGATATTCCTGCCGCCTGAGCATATTTTTCAAGCTTTTCACCGAGCTGAACATAGCTTGACGCCGTATTCTTCCATGCAAGCAGCAGACATCCCGTAAAATACCCGGCTGTATCTCCGTAAGGCATTTCGGCTGAAATTATGCTTGCCAGCACACTCTTTTGCTCTGCGGAAAGCTTTATAAGCTCAGTCTCCGTATCAAGCTCAAACCCGGAGCCGTATTTTCTCACAGCACTGTCAAAGTCCCCTCCGTCTTTTATAAGCGCTATTGCCGAGGCTCTTCCGAGCTCATCCCAAAAATCGGAAACGCTGTAGCCTCCGGAAGGCTTTGCCGTATAAAGTATTTCTGATATTGTCCCCAAAACCGCCTGCCGCTCCGCGTCAATTCCAAAGCTTTTCCGATTTGTGTTTAAAATGCTTTCAATACCGATTTTATCAGCGCTGTTTATTTGGCCGATAAAGCCGCTTACCTCAATTATATTTACATGAGAAAACTCGGCCTCTGCACAAAGCCCGCCGCAAAAGGCGTAAACCGTGTAAACGTCTCCGCCGGCAGAGTCGGGCATGGTCAAAAGCACACTGAAATCCCCTTCGCTTCCGGCTCTCAGTGTCTTTGTTACATATTTATTTTCCGATATGTCATTTTCGTTCAGCTCCGATGGACTGACTCCCTCGGGGAGAAGCATCAGCATAATAAGCTCACGCGGCCGACCGAAGTCTCCGCTTATTTTAACCTCTGCCCCGGCAGGGCTGTAAACCGCATACAATTCCTCTGCGAACACATGAACTCCTATAGACGCAAAAACAAGTGCTGCGGAAATGATTTTAATCAAGCGCATCTCTTACCTCCTTATCCCTTAACCGATCCAAGCATTATTCCCTTTACAAAATACCTCTGTATAAACGGATAAAGTATGAGCATCGGAATCATGGCAAGCACCATTGTGCTGTAAATAAAGCTGTCCTCCGAAAATGAAACCATATCCCGCCCGAACTCCATATTATCGAGCCTGCTTGTCATATCCACCACCATCTTTTTAAGAACCACCTGAAGCGGAATCTTATCTTCATTTGTAAGCAGAATCATCGGCCAGAAATAGCTGTTCCACCGTTCAACCGCATAAAACAGTCCTATTGTCGCAAGAGATGGAATGCTCAGCGGCACGAAAATCTGCGCCATAATACGAAAATCACTTGCACCGTCTATCCTCGCAGCCTCCTCAAGAGCGTCCGGAACCGACATGAAATACGTCCGCAGAAGTATAAAATTGTATGTGGACACCGCAAAACCGAAGATAATGCCGAGACGGCTGTTAAGAAGCCCCATATTCTTGAAATTCAAATATGCAGGCACCATGCCGGCGCTGAACCACATTGTGAATACCACAAGCACATTTATAATTCTCCGTCCCTTCAGCCTTACACGGCTGAGAGGATACGCACCGAGAATAGTCAGAGCAAGGCTTACCGCCGTTCCGAAAATCATGTAATAAAAGGAATTGAAAAACGCCGTCCATATTCCCTCTTTCCTTATAATCTGATGATACGCCGAAAGGTTAAAGCCCCGGGGCAAAAGCCAGATATCTCCCATATTGACATATTTCGAGCTGCTCAGCGATACTGCTATAATGTAAATAAACGGATACAGCGTTACAGCCGCTATAAAAAACAGGAATATTCCGTTAAAGGCGCCGAAAATCCTTTCACCCTTTGTTCTGTTCAACTTTAATCTCCCCCTTCTTACCAAAGTCCCATACCGTTAATCTTGTTGCTCAGAGTATTCGCCGTAAATACGAATATGAAGCCTACTACGGAATTAAACAGCCCTATTGCGGTTGAAATGCCGTAGTCTGCATTTTCAATTCCCATTCTGTACACATACGTACTGATTACATCCGCAGTCTCATAGGTTGCCGGCTGATAAAGCAGAATAATCTTTTCATAGCCGACATTAAGTATATTCCCCACGTTAATAATAAAAATCATTACAATTGTGGGCAGAAGCCCCGGCAGAGTAATGTGAAGCGTCTGCTTCCATCGTCCGCACCCGTCAATCTTCGCCGCCTCATAAAGCGCCATATCAATTCCGGAAAGAGCCGCTATATACACTATTGACGAATATCCGGCGCCCTGCCATATTCCCTGAGTTATGAAAATGGTTCTGAAATACTCCGGCTTCGACAGGAAATAAATTTTTTCAAAGCCCAGCTTTGACAGTATAATATTTACTATTCCCGTTGACGGTGCAAGAAAGCTTGTTACCATGCCTGCCACAACAACCGTTGATATAAAATGAGGAAGATATGTACAGGTCTGTATGAAGCTTTTGTATTTTGTGCTTCTCACCTCATTCAGCAAAAGCGCTAAAATAATCGGCATCGGGAAGCTGAACAAAAGTGAATACGTGCTTATAAGCAAAGTATTGCGCAAAATTCTCCCGAAATACGGGCTTTTGAATACTGCATTGAAATTATCAAGTCCGACCCATGGGCTTTCTGCCATTCCCTTGAACATATTATAGTCTCTGAAAGCAGCTTGCAGCCCCCACATCGGCTTATATACAAAAATAATGTAAAACAGAAGAAACGGCAGCAGCATGATATAAAGCTGCATATCCGATTTAATATACTGAAACGTAGTTTTATTTTTTGTCAAATGTTTTTTTCTGCTTATATTCATTTCCCAGGTCCTTTCTTAAAAAGCATTATTGTTCAGATAAAAATATATCACAGCCCATAAAAAAAAGCAATAAACAAAAAATGTTTATTATCAACATTTTCGTTTATTGCTTTGATTTCAGTCATTTTCTGCTGTCTGCGTACTGCTTGGGGGTTATGTCCATATACTGCTGAAACACTCTGATAAAGCTTGTGGCGCTGTTAAAGCCCACCATTTCCGCAAGCTCATTTATTTTGATAAGCTTGTTTTCATCCATAATCCGGCATGCACGCCGCACCCTCTGCTCATTAAGATATCGCTTGAAGGTTATTCCGTAATTATCCTTAAGAAGCTTGCTTATATGACTTACCGAAATACCGAACTTATCACTTATGTCAACAAGTGACAAATCACGGCTGAGATTGTCGTCAATGTATTTTAAAATAACATCATACGGACCTTGACCGGCTGCCGAGGATTTTTCCTCGACAAAGCTCACAATATGCGAAAAAATCCTTTTGAGGCTCTCGTGAGCTTCACTCTCGCTTCTCACCGAAACAAGTCCCTCTAAGCTATCAATACAGCCTTCCAGCACCTTTTCGGGAGATTCGTTTAATATGTCAAGTATTCTCCTTACGGTAACAAGCATAGCATTGTTGAAGGTGTTTATATTATCGCCGGATTGAGCGAATATCTGTGCATTGTCCTGAAAAAGCTTTTTTAAAAGAAACAAAACCTTAACTCGGTTTCCCTCAATGCACTGATTTATTATTTCCGTCTCCGCTTCAAGAGAATAACAAATTCCCTGTCCGCTGTTTGTTATAACCTCATCAGCCCTGAAAACATTCTTTCCGTTAAAGGCAAAGCTTCTCGACGAAACCTCCGCAAGGCGGTTAAAGGCGGTGCTCATCTCCTCATATGAGGAATAGTCGTCTGAAAGTATTATAACGAAGCTTACACCGAAGCCCCCTATTATTTTATTATACAAATCATTTATAAGCTCCTGTGAAAATCTGTCGTTTTTCAGTATTACAACAGATTTGTAACCGCCGAGAGGAGCTCTTATAAACTTGATACCGTAGTCACTGAGATAATCGTCAACAAATGTAAAAATATTATTTATAAGCTTTGTAAAATCGTTTGTTATATAGCTGTTTTCCCTTATGAAAACATCATTGCATGCGATAAGGAACATAGACGCATTGTCACATACAAATTCAAGGTCGTATTCGGCGGCATACGTCCCTGCGGCCTTTCCCCACACACAGCCGTTCAGAATATCAAGCAGCACCTTTGTCCGCACAAACTCATTCTGCACCGAAAGCTTATTGCTCATTGAGCTGTTGGCGTCCATAAGATTTCCCAGCTTATAAATTATATCCTCAAGCTCATCTCCGTAATTGCCTCCGCCGGGGCTGAGCTCCAGAAGCTTTGAAACTCTTTTTAAAGGTCTGTAGGTCATGCTCGCAAGAAGAAATGAAATAATAACTGCGGACAAAAGCCCTGTCAGAATAAGAATAACACCTCTCTGCCTGTCCGGTCTTTCATTTTCATAGTAGCCTATTGCCACAACATCGTCAAACTGCTTAACCGTTTCAAAAAATACTGTTCCGTCAAATGAGCTGAGCCTTATCCGTTTGGCTGACATGCCGTCCTCCGAGGCTGCTCTGTCAGATTTCCGTGAAGCTCGGATATGCTTTATTATATCCTCATTGTATCCGCCCTTTATTTCCGAAACGCACATAATATCTGTTCCGTCCGGCGTTGAAGCATAAAAGCCTCCGCTTTCCTGAACCTCAAAATAAATAATTATGTATACGTCCGATTTCCCGCCAATGGTCTTTTTCGCAGAAAAAATCATGTTCCCATCCTTGGAAAAACAATGCTCATAAGCTGTTTCATCACCGATATTATTCCCGAAAAGCGTTTCAATCCCGGAGCTGTTAATCCTGCACTCCTCCTCAAGCTCGCTGAGATCACAGGTTCTTCCCGCTCCGATTGAAAGATTATTTCTGAAATTGGTTACAAAAATCTTATAGCCGAGATATGCAAATCTTGTCTGATATTCGGAAATTTTATAGGCAACACCCACCACATTACGAAAATCAACGTTGTCATAATCGTTTTCATCCGTTGCGTAATTCTCCAGCTCATCACTTTCAAACAAAAGATTTGTAAGCATAAGAGCAACATTAATTCTGTTATCAAGAGCGCTTTTCTCTGCCTGATATGACATAACATTATCCGTATACCGTTCATAGCTTTCATTATTCACAAGATTTCTGTTAATGACGGCAAGAACTATCGTAATAATTAAAGCAATTATTATCAAATAAACCGTAAACAGTTTAAGAAAATATTTATTCTGCATATTAAAGAACATTTTATTTATCCTCTTTGTTTTCAGATATAGCTATTATATATTATTGCATATCCATGGTAAAATGTCAATACTCAAAAACTGTATTTTATCCACAATTACTCCTATTCCCAATACGTTTTTTACGGTAAAATACCGTGTTTTTAATAGCGAAAGGGGATGTAAAAGGTCTCAAAGAAAAAGGAACGGACCCCAAAATCCGAGATCCGTTCCACGTTTGGGGACTTTTTTACATCCCCTCTTTTTAGTTATTTTGCTTTTGCATTACTCTGTTTATAACTATAGCAGCCTCCGCGCGGGTTGCTTCTCCGAGCGGTCTGAAGCTGCCGTCATCGTAACCTGTTACAATTCCGTCTTCATAAGCTGCCGAAACATACGGCAGTGCCCAATCGCTTATGAGTTCTTTATCCGTGAAATCCGCAGGCTTTTCATACAAGGCATTGCCAAGAATGCTCTCTGCAATTTTGCAGATTTCCTGCCTTGTTATATTGTCCGACGGTCTGAATAAGATATCCTTTGAGATAATATTCTTTTCAAGTGCTGCCTCAACAAACGAAGCATACCAATCATCAGAAGCAACATCTTTAAAAGTGCCGCTGTATACAGCGTCAGCCTTACCGTAAACCGCATTGTAAATCATCTTTACAAATTCCGCTCTTGTAATAAGGCAATCGGGTCTGAAGCTGCCGTCAGGATAGCCGTCAACAACATTTTTATCCGCCATCTCATCAATGGTTTTCTCAGCCCAGTGATTTAAAGTATCATTAAACCTGTGCTGGCCGCTTTCACCGCCGGGTACGTTCGGTGTGTTGCCGGGTACAGTCGGTGAGGTGCCGGGAACTGTCGGCGAACCTCCCGGTCCCTTTCCCGATGAACCGCCGGGGCTGCCTGTATCTTTATCAACAATACCTCCCCCGGAGTTATTATCCTTTTTAAATTCGTCATCATATGTTCCGCCGGAAAATGATACTTCCGTTCCGTTCTGAACGAAATATTGATTTTTGTCATTGACTTTAACGGTTGTAAGCCTGTTATCTGAATAAATTCCGATATCCGATGTATTAAATTCTATTTCATCACCAACCGTTGCAGCCGCTGTGTCACCGACAACGGAATATGAAAGATTTGCAATTTTATCTGAATATTTAAGAACATATTCACCTGATTTTTTCTTGATATAGCTTCCATTATCCATTGCCACACTTGAAACCTTGCCGTTTTCATCAAGCGTAACAGCTGCCATAAACGCATCGGTCACATACTCGCCGAATGCCGCCTCTCCGCCTTTGTAGTTCAAAGCATAATATGTTGTTTCCTTAATTCCATCCTTATCGGAGGAAATCTTAAGGGTTGATACTTCAGCAGGATTAACGTCCTTTTCAAGCCTTTCAACAGTCAGATTGACATTTGTACCCTCATACGGAAGAAGAACGGTATCTATCTCACGGGCACCCTTGACATTTTCCAGTTCATAGTAAACAAAAGGTACTTCACCAACCTGACCTGCACCGTAATCGTAAAAGCCTGTACTCTTTACAGCCTTTGCCTCACCGACAGTAGATGCAATAAACAAATTTGCACCGGCTGCAAAGTTTGTTTTTGATAAATTATTTTCGGTATCAACTGTAAGATTACCGGCAACAGGTGTGTGCCAAGCCTGCTTATACGTATTCTCGCTTGACAGGTCATTTGGCGTGATTCTGTCTGATACAATAATAAACTCAGGCTTTATAAACGTAATGCTTCTTCTGTGATCGTGCTCTCTGTATGATATTGTGCTCTGGCTCAGGAAATCAAACGCAGAAGATGTGCTCCAGTCATGCAAAATGCCCTGCAATCCGTAATCTCCCGTCTTTCCGCTTCCTGTTTGCTGTGTGTTATTTATTTCTACTGTATTATGTGCTATTGTTGAGGTAAGCCATTTACGCTGCGCGTTACCCACATCATATGTTCCTACACCTTGGTCTGTAAGAAGGGTTCTGTCCTTAGCTGAAAGGAAAATATGATTATCATCGCAATGAGCATGATTTGAAGGTCCTCTGGAGTTTACAAACATAAATGTTTGATTTCTGCTCCAATCCGAGCGCATAAAGCACGTCATATTCTCCTTGAACATTTTACTCGTCCATGACGGCTTAACACCCTTTGCGCCGAAAGTACCGATATATTGCATTTCGTAATCATTAAAGAACTGTACATACGGATCATAAAGGTTTGACGGTATGCCTCCCGAATCGCTCATGCCCGAATCTCCCCATCTTGTATATCTCGGTCCGTTAAGAAGAATACAATATAAACCTGCCTTTCTGAGCCTTTCATCATATTTTTTACTTGTATCAGATCCATATTCACGAAGTGCTTGCTTAATAAGCCTGTAGGTTCCGAGTGTTGAAATGCTGTACATTGTTGAAGCCTCTTTGTAGCTGCCGTCTTCAAAGGTTGTTTCAAGCATAAAGGATTCAAGCTTTTCTACTGCCTTATCAAAAACATCGTCTGAAAAGATAAACTCCGGGACAGCAGAAGCAGCCTGCATTAAAGCTCTGTAATAAATAACACCCCAGTTCACCATATCGGTTCCGAGATTTGTTCTGTAAATTACGTCTTCAAAGTCCCACGCCGATTTAAGAAGGGTTCCGAAAACCTCAGGCGTCATATATTTACTGTCAATTATATCACTTGTTATCAGAGGGTAAAAGCCCTGTCTGACTGCACAGGCAAGATAGTTTCCGTAAAGCGAACGTGATGTTCCGGCGCCTGTATTTCCGGAGTATGTGCGTTCCATTCCCTGATCCATAAGAAAATCCATTGCCTCTGAGATCAGGAAATAAGCATATTCTTCATCCTTAGTGTAGGAATACTCAGCCATCATAGGACCTCTGTACAGAAATCTGCACGACTGAGACAGATACTCACTGCTTGCATAGCGGGTCAGTGCCCATGTGTTCTTACCCGGCATGCCGTCCCACTGATAGAGAAATCCTGTTAAGCTGTTCCATGACGAATCCTCATTAAAGCTTGATTTATCCACACAAAGCGCAATGTTCTTCGATTCAACATAGTCCTCATCCACCTTGGCATAAAGAATAAGCTTTGCCGAATCAACAGTGTCCTTGCTGCCTGTTATATAATCATAGTTAAAACGCATAAGCGTTCTCTGAGACTCGTCGCCCAAAAAATCTCCGAAAAGACGAACCTTAAGTATATCATCCTTTCCGTAGCATTCGCCCTCATATTTACCGGCGCGGATTGTAAGGTCCTCCGAAACATCATATGTCTTTATAACGCCGTTAACAACAAGCTGAAGCTTCGGGGCATACTCTCCGTTTGCGTATTCACGCGAAAGAATGCTTACGGTAGAGTTTTCGCTGTAAAGTGACATGATGGAAAATCCCAATGCTGCGCTGTCTGCAAATAATTGCTTGTTTGCAAGATCAATTTCTACTTTTTCATAATCATGCGAAGCAACAACTCCGGCACCGACGTCTATTGATGTAACCTCATTTTCATGATAAATATGTCCCTGCGCAATTTTTGTTGCAAGGGGGAAACGTGATGTGGATGACGATGTTTTCTTTCTTGTTCTCCAGTAATCAAGAATATGCGCTTTGCAGGCCTGATAATCACCGTTTTTTGCCGCATCTTCAGCCAGCGCAAGGTTCTGATCGTTCTTGTAAGAATAATTTATCCGCGGCTGTTTTTCCCATTCGCCGTTTTTCCACAGCCCGAAAAAGTCCTCGTCAGCATGCCATTGCTTGTCATAATAGTAGTCTTCCTTAACGGTAAAATGAAGCTCCTTCCGTCTGCCGCCGCCGAAATCAGCTGTGAGTGTAACCTCTGCGTCACCGTCGCCCATTTTTGGCCTTACAACTCTGCCCGAAGTACTTATAACCTGAGGATTATCGGAATACCACATTATTTTTGTTCCTCTTATTCCGTATGGCATAAGTCTTAATGCAAGCGTTACATTATTCTTATCGGTATCATTTTTGTCAATAAGCATAGATTCATTAAGATCCTGCATATCGGCAAGACCTGCGTCGCCGCCGCCTATATCGCGAAGCACAACAAAGGTAAATTCTTTCTGCTTCGTAAGTCCCATGCAGTCTATCGTTGCTGTAAGTGTGACAGCGGGATTTTCAGACCACCCTTCCCTGTTCACTCTTCCCAGCTCGTCAATAGCCTCAGGATTATCGGAAGTCCATGTAACAGAGCTTCCGTATCTCGCAGTATCCGGCAGATTAAGATAATCACAGTCAATTATATTTCCGTCAACAAACGGCTTTGTAAGCAAATCCTCATATGTAAGAGCTTCTGCTTCATACGCAAGCCTCTCAAGCGCAGTAGGTATTGCGTAATACATTTTCAGATTGTCTATATACTGCTTTCCCGTACCCTCGGAAATCCACATATATATATTACTGAAGGTGCTTTGTGCCGCAAGTCTGGAATATGAGTTTGAAAGTCTGCAAACGCCGTTTACCCAGCATGAAATACGTGAAGTATTTGTATCATAAACAAACTGAACATGAACAGGATCACTATATCTGCCTGCGTTTGTTGCCAGTACATTTGTTGATTCGGGATCCCTGCATGTCTGCAAAATCAGGGCGTTATCGCTGCGCCAGTAAAAGAAAATAGGCCCGCTTCTTATCCATGACCCTATACCGCTTTCCTTTGCCCAGTCAAACTCTACTCCGATAAGTCCTTTAACCGGTTTTCTGTCCTTAGTCCACATATATGCGGTAGGGCCTGAATATCCCGTCTCTCCCCTGTCCATACAAAGCTGACCGTCCGATATTGATACATCACCGGTTGCGTAATCATTCACCGATATTTCATACGGCAGTTCTCCGCCGGTCTCAAAATCATTTTCATAAATATATTCCTCAGCCTGCGGCATTTCGTTTATATCGATTGCAGTAGGCAGGGGTGTAAATTCAATATCCTTTGACACCTGAGCCCCGCCGCTTGTAAATGTTGCGGTCAGAGTAACCTTCTGAGGTCTATCACACGTAACAATTCCGCTCTCTGAAACGATTGAAGGATCAGAACAGCTCCAGGTCACGTCACTTCCGTTTCCGGCAATGTTATAAAGGCAAAGATTACCGCTGTACATTCCATTGACTTCCGCTCCGCCTTCACGCCACAGACCTTTAAAGGTAAGGGCGTCGGCATCAGCCTTAACCCGTTCCTCATCCGAAAGTCCGCCGTCATCAACAAGATAAACCTTCATATCCTTAACGGCGCATTTGGTTTTTGCATAATCGCAGTTATAATAAAGATTTATTGTTGAAAATCCGGTCATATTATCACGCATATATTTATCGTCTACAACAAGACGGTCATTTATATAAATGTCCATTTTTCCGGTAGAAAAGCGTGCAAATATAACAAATCTTATATTATTGTTATCACCGACTCCGCCTACGCTTTTTCTGCTCCGGTCTGCGTCAGGGTCAGTTGATGTTCTGTACGCAACCAAGCTGCTTCCGTACGGATGAACCTGAATATCCGTAACACCGACGCCGTATTCTGGAGTTCCTATTCTATCCAGTATCTGAGCTTCAAAAAGAGTTCTTGAAATAGTGTATTCAATTACACAGTCCTGCTTAATCTGCACATTCGGTGCAACGGGAGAAACTCTGATACCGCTTCCCAAAAAGTTGTACATGGTTATATTAAGCATGTTGTTCTGCTCAAATATATCACAGCCCTCATAACCACTCACACAATCTGTATGGCAATCGATTACGCCGTCGGAATAATCAGGAGCATAAATCATTTTCCATGGAGTAAATTTTGTTTCTGTATTTTCGGCCGAAAAGAGCCTCTCATCTGTGTCGGGGCTTTCTTCTTCGGCTGTATCGGAAGCCTTTTCGGGTTCCCCTGTTTCAGCCCCGTCTTCTGCGGCTGTATCGGAAACCTTATCCGATTCTCCCGTTTCAGCCTCGTCTAATGCCCCGGGAAGCGTCTCGTTTTCTTCCGCCATAAAAGGCTGCATTGCAATATCTTCGATTATTTCGCTGATTTCTTCATCCGAAAGCCCATCGATCAGCTTTTCCTCCTCCGCCGCAAAGGCTGACGGCACTGCGCCGAAAACCATACTCAGGGAAATTAAAAAAGCAAAAATCCTTTTAATATTATTCATTATTTTTAAAATCCTCCGCACTCATTCCGAATTTTTGTCAAGTGAATATCAATCCTCTATTATAACAAGTGCAATAAGGTCTCCGTCAACCATGTATGCATAAGCCTTTGAAGCCAAATCTCCGACCTGCTTGTAGGATGCCATATCTTCTGTGCTTCCGACATAGATGTTTCCTGTTTTTCTGTCATATCTGTAAATGGGCTGAGGATCATCGTTAAATATTTTAACCTGTCTCTCACCTGTTCCGATATCTATCTTAACAATGTCAGCAATTTTATTTGAAATATAATCGTACTGGCTGAGACGTATATCGGATACCAATCCGAAATAATCACCGTAGATTGTTTCTTTATAGTCATTTCCGAGCCCCTGCATTGAAGCTATTTTTTTAATAGTCACAATTCTGCCGTATCCGTCCTCAACATACTGGAAAATATCGCCTTTATGAAGTCCGTCGGCGATTTTTTCGGCTTCAGTTCCTGCCGCAACAGTCTTGAACTCGTGACGGTCTTCCTCAAGAAACTCAAGCTTTGTTACAACCTCTCCGTAATCCTTTTCGATTTCACTTACCAAACGAGATGTGCTTCCGAGAATGCAAACCTTGTCGGTGTCCTGAACAGGTACAGGCTGTGTTGAATCCATATCTGCATTTAATATAATGAAATCGACAGGCTCTGCATTGGCAGCGTCCGAATACAGCGGATTTTCCGGAGAAACCGTTTGCCCCCATACGCACATTGTTGAGTTTTCGTCTTCAACATGTACGCGCACATACCAGTCCTCATCCGAATTCACCGTTTTGGGAACACATATTACTGCTGTTTTTTTGTTCATCAGATATCCTCTGCCGTCCGTGCTTGAAGAAAACGCAGTAATTTTTGCATTAAATGTGGCGCTGTATATTCTGCCCGGCAAATCATATGTGTAAATGTTTTTAATATTGCCGCCGGAGGAAAGCTTATACCCTATAACCTTACCCTCAAGCTTTTTGTCCAAAATAGCTTCCGCCGATACGCTTTTATCATTTAAAACGACCTTCTGTTCCGTATTCAGGGTAAACATATCTTCATTCTGATAATAATACGAAATTATTTCCTCATCGTTTTTCACAGTAACGTGTTTTTGCGGCTCTGCGCCGGTAATAAGCCTGAGCCACACCTTATCATTATCATCGTCATCTACGCCCGTTCTTACAACATATGCGTATTTATATTCATTTTCAAGCTCTTCCGCAACACCGCAGATTCTGCCAAACACATCTATCACATATACAGCCAATGTTCCGAGCTCGGCATCATACTGTACCTTGCCGCTGTCGTCAACGGCAATTTTATAGTTTTTACCGTTCAGCACAACGCCATCATCCTCTGATATGCTTGTTATGCTGCCTTCAATTTTTTCCTTGCTTACACAAATTCTTACAAAGTCAGAGTTCAAATCCGCAAATATCGTAACGGCGTCTCCTACCTCTATGTCAGAGAAATTCATTTCATTTCCGTCTTTATCTTCTATTATATACGTCTTATCATTGTCATCATAATCGAGCCTCAGCGCTTCCGAGCCGCGGAATGTTAAATCGTCATCAAAGTAAATTGTATTTGTTCCGGAGCTTATCTTGGCTGCAACAAAGCTCTGACCCTGATTTATGAATACAATATCAAATTTACCATCACCATTGTTATCCAAAATCCTATAGCTTCCGCTGTAAATACTGATTTGTTCATCAGTCGGATTATCAAGCTTTCTGCCGTTTAAAACGTATGCTGCGTTTGAATCAATATGTTCCGTATGCTTTTTGTCATTTTCATCGTAATATTCAAAAGCAAGACCTGATATTTCTGTTTTATCAGCGTCAACTTCAATTTCCTCGTTCTTATTTCTGAACGGAACAACGCTTACAACTTCATCTTCCTCCTCACGAACATACGCTTCAACATAATATCCGAGATATTTTGAAAAATCCTTGCTTGCATTGTAAGCTTCTCCGCCGATCATAATCCTGTTTTCGCCAAGCTCCGCCGATGAAGCTGCAACCGAAAGACAGCTTGTACTTTCAAAGACACCCATTATCTTTTTCATTTCACGGTGTGACATCAATTTTTCATATACCGTTTCGTCAGCTTCCTCCAAGCCCTGATTTACACCTGAATAAGAATACTCCAAAGGATATAAATCAAGAACATTATTTATAAGGATAATCATTTCGGCATATGTAAGATCCTTCCCCGATACATTAACACCGTTCAGCATTTTCAGCTTTGCGGCAAGGGCGGCATAGGCTGTCGGCCAATCCCCGTACTGAGATGCAAAGCTGCTGTATCCCAAGGCACAAACAAGCATTTTTACCGCTTCATAATCTGTGACATTGTCAAGAGGACGGAAAAGTCCGTCCTCCGACTGAGAAATTATACCCATAGAAACAGCAAAGCTTACATAGCCGCTGTCCTTTTCTTCAACGTCATTGAATTTACATCCTCCGGGAATCACGTCAACATCAAAAAAACCCAGCAATCTCATAGTTACTTTTGTAAAGTCGAGTCTTGAGACCGTATTTTCCTTCGGTACATTGTCAAGCAACCCAAGACTGTATATTCTGCTTTCATCCTTTGCCGCCGATGCAATACTTATATCAGCAAGCATTAAGACCGCACAAAGCAGCAGACTGATAATTTTTTTCATATTTATATTCCTCCCGAATTTGTTTAAATCAATATCTTACCATTTCACCATTTGAAACAGGAATGAGGTTGCCGTTATCATTATAAACGATAATTGTCTTTACATCACCCTTATATACTGCTCTAAAGGCCTCGTCATTATAAGGATTAAATGCCCAATATCCGGTATTACCGTTAGGTACTGTTATATCATATTCAGCAATTCCCATAAAGCCTCTGCAGCCTTTGTTGTAAGCACACACATAAACCTTAAGCGGAGTGCCGGGTTCAAGGACTCTGCCGTCGGGAAGTGTAAACTTGCTGTTTACTCCGTCGTAAAGAACACTTACCGTATTGATATTTGAATACCTCGCTACGTAAGCAGGATCAGCAACGCTGTACTGAACAGTCATTCTGTCTGCCGCTTTATAGAACTTGTAATCGCTTATTGCCAGATGGTCTGTAACTCCGGCTGTACTGCCTGCTTGCTTTATTTCTGTGTAAATAATGTTGGAAGGCCCGTAAACCTTCTGATCATTTTCGTCAACATCACCTGTTTCAAGCCGGGCAAGATCAATGTCTCCTATCGAAAGAAGCGTTCCGTCTATATAAATCTTGTATTTACCGTTATCAATGTCATAAACGACCTTCATATGAATTGAACCGCTGTCCTTTATTCTGTGACCGTCTTTGTTTCCGTTTGCGCCCCAGTTAATTTGCATCTGTGTTCCGTTATAAATATTACCTCCGCCCAAAGGTGTATTTACGCGAATATAATTTTCACCCCTCGGGATTGAAACATTTCCTATCAAAGCCGAAGACACACCGTTTTTAATGTGATTTACCTGACCATACGGGGTAATCAGGAGAAAATTCCCAAGGTTATCCCCGGTATCTCTGTCAAAGGTAAATTCCTCCACATATATACCGCTTGTAAGGGGCTTATGATCCTTTGAGTGATATATTCTGAATCCGCCGTTGGCTGCCGAATTAAACTCTATTGAATATGCACCGTCTTTAACAGCTGCCGTATCACCTGCATATGTTATAGCTTCAAAAATATCACTGTCAAAGGTCCCGTCCGCAAAATTTTCATCAACAATCATTTCACCTACTGCCGGAGTGCGGTCAAGCAATATATAATCAGCATAAGCTCTGAATTCAAACTTCTTTTGGAACTCACCGTTTTCACCCGCTGTTGCAGTAAGCGTTACTGTTTTTGTCGTTGCCGGCTTAACATATGTACCGTCTGTGCCGAGGACATTCGGGTCGGAACTGGTCCATGTAATAGCCCTGCCCTCTGTATCAACCTTAGGAAGCGTAAGCGAAGAATAAATGCCTCCTCCTAAATGTTCACCTGCGTCAACATTTCCTCTGAGACCTACCTGTCTTCCTTTAAGCAATGATGTCTGCAAATAATCCAATGCTGTAAAAGTATCCTCTGCGGTTCCCCATGTTGCTGCGTCCGGAGCTGTCTGATATGAAGGCATTGCGAAAGCTGTTGAACTGAAAGCAACAGCTGCTGTCAGCACTAATGCTGCCAAATTTTTCTTATTCATAGTTATTCCTCCTCAACATATTAACTTTTTTATTTTAAATATCTTTCATAAGCCGCTTGTTCGATAGCGGTATATTCTTCAAGACCGAGCTTGTTAAGGTTTTCCACAAAAGCGTCAAACCCGGCGTCAACACTTTCATTCCCGAGAATCCACTTTTGAACGGTTTCTTCAAGACAAGTTGTAATTTGTGCGGAAAGAGTTGAAACCCTCTTTTCCTCTTCATCGGTATATACAACCATAACTATTTCTTCCGGCAGATAACCGCCGTTAATGTATAAGTTCATGCCGTCAAGGGCTATCTGATTAAGATATCCGGCTTCATAGTTCCAATCCTGCCAATATCCGAAGTTTGTCTGAGCGCCTGTTGTTCTGATTGCGTCTGCAGGAACAAGCTCTTCATTCTTTAGAACAAAATCGGTATATTCAGGTTTGCCGTCAACCATATTATATGTCTTTCCTTCTACTCCGAAGTTAGCTGCTCTTCTGCCTTCCTCAGTCCACCAGTAATCAAAATACTTCATTGTTTCTTCCGGATGCTCGTTAGTAGCCGAAATAGCCCATCCCTCCTGAAGAGATTTTGAGCGGGCATTCTTTTCGCGTTTTATTCCGTCATATCCGGCAGGCGGCGCCATTGCTAAAAACTTTAATCCGGGAACGGAGTTTGCATACATGGTGTTATAGCCTGCTGTGCTTCCGAACCAGTTATGTGTACATCCGCCCAAGTCATTTCCGAGGAAATACTCTCTTGTATTCTGTCTTGTGAATATTTCAGAATCTATAAGTCCCTCTTGGTACCACTTGGCAAGTGTTTTTATAGCTGTTTTAAAGTTTTCTGTTGTCGGTCCGTATATTGCTTTACCGTTTTCATATCTGAATCCCATTTCAGCATCAAAAATCCCGATGAATTCATTTATTGCAAACCTGACCGGTGTGCCTGTTCCGAAAAGCGGCACTTCGTCAGCCTTGCCGTTTCCGTTAGGGTCATTATTCTTAAATGCGACAAGAACATCATGGAGTTCGTCTATGGTTTCAGGCGCTTTAAGTCCCAGCTTGTCAAGCCAGTCCTGACGGATGAACCAACCGCTTGAAGTCCTGCCGTCAAGAATATTCGGAATATAATAAATATTTCCGTCACCTGCTGTTATGTACTTCCGCACATCCTCATTTTCATCAAGATATTTCTTGATGTTCGGAGCATACTTATCAATCAAATCATTGAGCGGTATAAATGCTCCCTGATTGCCGTATGATACAAAGTTAGACCTGCTCGACTGATAAATAACGTCTGCCATATCCTTTGAAGACACAGCAACAGCCAGCTGCTGACTCATATCCCCGGCGTTTTCGGAAATCGCATATTTAAGCATAACATTCGTATGTTCAAATGCTGCTTTAAATATGTTGTTTTCCTCATCATAACTTCCCGGCATAGAAGCAAAGTAAGTAAGCACAAGCGGCTCGTCTGTGATCTTATGATCCAGAATGCTTCCTGCTTCAAGCTTTTCCGACGCGTCTTTTTTCTCCGAGCATCCGTTAAATGCCATCAGGCAAAAAACGGCAGCAAGTGAGTAAGCCAAAGCTCTTTTTACCTTTTTCATTTTAATTGTCCTCTTCCTCCTTTTTTTATTTACCATACACAAGCCTGCGTCTGCACGCTTATGAATGATGTTTGGAATCACTGATTAATCAGCGGTTCATTTAAATCGGAGCAATGCTCCTGCTTTGCTCGCAAGGAGCAGAGCTTGCGACAGATTGCAACCTGCGCAGGGAGCGTTAGCTCCTCAGGGTTTCAGTGGGAGATTAAAACTCCCACTGAAATTCTGAAATGGAACCC
>JAGBHE010000054.1 GCA_017935675.1 Clostridia bacterium
AGCAATGGTTTCCACTTGACTTTTTCAGTAAAAATACAATCCACCATTAAAACATTAAATAACTTTTTTTCAATTTTTATTGAAGTTAATAACAGAAATTTCTTAAAACATCCCAAAACCCTTCTGTATTTCCCATTTTTTTAACACAAGAGAACCGTCCCCCTGTGTCGTATGTCCCTTGTCAATATGTGTGCTTATTACAAACTCATATTTCCCGCCCAAAACTTCCTCCGCCAACTTCATACCGATTTCGTGAGCCTGTTCAGGTGTTGCCTCACCGGGCGCAAATGACTGTATCAAATGCCGCGCTAAGTGCGTACCACGCTCCGATGACAATCTGCGCGTAAATTCAAACTCAATATCCGCCGTTTCGGGAGAGCAACCGAACGAGGACACCAATATTGCACTATCCGTTTTATCAGGATTGAGGATATAGTCAAGCGCCTTTCTTAATGTAGACTTAATAGGATGCGTCTTTGTAATTGCCATATCTCATTAAGCCTCTCTTTAATTTCTTCAATATTCGTATCATAAATACGGCTCGTGGTGTTGACGCGTTTTGCAATCTGATTTACATTATTGCCGATTGCTTGAAGCTCCTTATTGAATTTCTTGATTTCTGTCATATCGGTATAAATGATATAACCGTCAATCGCCATTTTCCGCAAATATGCGCCGATTTGACTTGTCGGCAACTGTGCCATTTTCTGTCTGATAAGCTCGCGTTCTTCTTCTGTAACATCAAATTTCATTTGAATATTTCTTTTTCTGTTTGCCAAGAAACAGCGTCTATACAACTTATTTATATTTTTAATTTAATAAAAGCATAACAATAATGTTCAAGCGTAGGATTTACCGTATTTCATGGACCAAATTGTTATTAAGGCATAAAGAGAGGGTAATAACTTCCTTTTGCTTATATGTGATTTTTATAAACTTTGTATTTTTAAATTGACATAGAACGATTAAGGCACTATAATATATTATGAGATCAAGCTCAGAATACACACGGAGGAAATCTTATGACGTTACAATATCTAAAATATTTGATTACCGTTGCCGAAAAGGGCTCAATCACCGAAGCAGCAAAAGAATTATTTATATCGCAGCCGAGCCTTTCAGGAGCGATAAAAGAAGTTGAAAAGGAAGCAAAAATCACTATATTTAATCGCTGCCGAGCAGGTGTGGCACTCACAAAAGAGGGAATGGAATTTTTAGGCTACGCAAGGCAGGTTGTTCAACAGATGGATTTGCTTGAAGCAAAATATATTAATAATCAAGCAGCAAAGCAACGCTTTTGTGTTTCCACACAACACTATACCTTTGCCGCAAATGCCTTTGTTGAATTGGTACAGCGTTTTGGTCAGGAACGGTTTGAATTTATATTAAACGAAACACAGACACATCAAATTATAGAAGATGTGAGAAACAGGTTCAGCGATTTAGGAATTTTATATTTAAGCGACAGTAATGAGAATGTACTGAAAAAGTTGTTTGAGCAATATAATTTGAATTTTATCGAATTGTTTTCGGCGGCACCTCACATCTTTATTAGAAAAGAACACCCGTTAGCAGAGAAAAAATCGGTTTCATTAGAGGATTTGAAACCTTATCCACGTCTTAGCTTTGTTCAGGGTTCATATGAGTCCTCAAACTTTGCGGAGGAGCTTTTCAGTAATGAATATGCTGAAAAAAGCATTAAAGTCAGCGACAGAGCCGCAATAGTAAACTTTATGATAGGTCTTGATGGCTACACGATTTCAAGCGGTATATTTCCGAACTATCTTCACGGAAGTTCAATTATATCTATTCCGCTTGATGAAAACGAAACGATGCACATCGGCTATATTATAAACAAAGACAAAGAATTATCAGAATTGGGACAAATCTATATTGATGCCCTGAAAAAATTCAAATAAAACAGAGTTTTATCTGTTTTATCCTTTAAGGAGGTTAGAATTTTACTGTGGAAATTAAGAGATTAGAATATGATTTTTCTGTTTGCAAGGTTGCAGACTATTCAAAAGTAAATTTAGAGAGTGTATATTGTTTTATAGGGAAAACCGATGAAGAAAAATCGCTTGTTTGCCTGACAGAAGATGTACCGGATAATGTGACGAAATGCGATAACGGCTGGAAAGCTTTTCGCATTCAGGGCGTGTTGGATTTTTCTCTCATTGGAATATTATCTAAAATATCAACCCTGTTGGCAGAAAACAATATTGGTATTTTTGCAGTTTCAACTTATAACACAGATTATATATTAACTAAACGAGAAAATTTTGAAAGGGCAATTAGTGTGCTGAAAAATGATGGATATACAGTAGTATGATATTTCCGTTCCGGGATCAGTCTAACTTGGTTGAATAATTTAGAACGAAATTGAAATAACTCATACATAGGCTCAGCTTATGCTAAAACATAAAATATATATATTACCTATTACATGGCTTTTTGTGATACAATATAAAGGATGAAAAATTCACTTATATTGTAAATCGAAGGAAGGTGAAAAAATGCCTTATTATGTAATAGGTAATTTTTTTATATATTCAATTATAAATGCAATCACTCCGGGACCGGGAAACATCTTGGCTCTTAATACGGTAACAAATTACGGTTTAAAAAAAGGCAGACCACTTTTTACGGGAATATTTGCAGGATATTATATTGTTCAGATTATATGTGCCGTATTTGTCTATGGAATAAGTGCTTTTTTACCAAATGTACTCAACATTATGAAGTATATAGGAGCCGCTTACATTTTATTTCTTGCGATACATATTGCCATAAGTAAACCACCGTCTGAATGTACGGAAAAATCCGCCTCTTTCGTAAGAGGTTTTATGCTGCAATTTGTAAATGTAAAAATATATATGTTTGGTATTACAGCTTTGACAGGATATATTACAGATTACAGCACATCACTTTGGATATTGCTGTTATTTGAAATTATAATAGCAACTATTGGGACAATATCAACTACACTTTGGATAGGAATGGGTATGCTGATACAAAAAGCGTACAGGAAATATTATCGAATAATCAATATTATTCTTGCTTTAACCTTACTGGAATGTGTATTCAGTATGTTAAAATAAAAACTAAAATCTTAATCGGAGGAAATATAAATGAAAGACGAAACAAAATGTTTGCATTCAGGATACAATCCAAAGAATGCAGAACCAAGAGTTGTGCCTATTGTGCAGAGTACAACATATGTTTATGATAATACGGAGGAAGTAGCCGCCGTATTTGATGATCCTATGAAATCACTCATATATTCGAGATTTGGCAATCCTACTGTAATGGCGGTAGAAGATAAAATTGCAGAGCTTGAGGGTGGCATAGGAGCGATGTGTACAACATCAGGTCAGGCGGCTACATTGCTGTCCCTGCTGAATATTTGTAATTCAGGCGACAGCTTTATCAGCACAACAGAAATATACGGCGGTTCTATCAACTTGTTTTCACATACGCTCAGAAAATTAGGAATTGAATGTATTTATATTGACAAAAATTCAACAGATGAAGAAATTGAACAAGCATTTAAGGCTAACACAAAAGCTGTATTTGGGGAAACTATCGCAAATCCGGCATTAACGGTTTTTGATATTGAGAGATTTGCCCGTATTGCTCATAAGCATAATGTTCCTTTGATTGTTGACAATACATTTGCCACGCCTATTCTGTGTAAGCCTTTTGAGTATGGCGCAGATATAGTAATTCATTCAACATCTAAATATATGGACGGACACGCTGTTCAGATAGGCGGTGCAATCGTAGACAGCGGGAATTTCGATTGGACGAATGGCAATTTCCCGGATTTAACAGAACCCGATGAGTCCTATCACGGTATTTCATATACAGAAACTTATGGAAAAAAAGCCTATATTGTAAAAGCAAGAATGCAGCTTATGCGTGATTTCGGTGTCTATCCTGCTGCGCACTCTGCATTTTTGCTCAATCTCGGTTTGGAAACACTCGCCGTTAGAATGAAACAGTATTGTGAAAATGCAATGACAGTTGCTGAATATCTTGAAAAATCTGATAAAGTAGAAAGCGTCAAATATCCCGGATTGGAAAGCGACGAAAGCTATATGTTGGCGCAAAAATATCTAAAAGGGTGCAGCGGAGTTATTTCATTTGTCATAAAAGGCGGCAAAGAAAAAGCTATGCAGTTTATGAACTCATTAAAACTCGCTTCAAACGAGGTACACGTTGCGGATATTCGCACTTGTGTTTTACACCCCGCAAGCGAAACTCACCGACAGCTTACAGATGAACAGTTGATTGCCGCCGGAATTGAAAGTGGGATGATACGTCTGTCTGTCGGATTAGAGAGTATAGATGATATTATTGAGGATTTGGAAAGAGCATTTTCTGATTTGGAAATATGAAAGGAGCATAATCATGAAAAAGAAAAGAATTTTTTTGGCAACACCTACAATGCACATGGAAGAGCAGCAGTATATAGGTGAGGCTTTTGATACAAACTGGATCGCACCATTGGGACCAAATGTGAATGCGTTTGAGAATAAAGTGGCTGAATATGTAGGGATGCCTTCTTCAGCCGCTCTTTCGTCCGGAACCGCAGCATTGCATTTGGCAACCATTTTGGCGGGGGTAAAGGAAAATGACATTGTATTTGTTCAGTCTTTAACTTTTGCAGCAAGTGTTAATCCCATAAGATATGAAAAAGCAATTCCTGTTTTCATTGATTCCGAACGTGATACATGGAATATGGATCCGGCTGCATTAAGGAAGGCATTTGAGAAATATCCGCATCCTGCGGCTGTCATGGTAGTACATTTATATGGAACCGCAGCCAATATAGACGAAATATACAGTATTTGTCAGGAACATCACGTTCCATTGATAGAAGATGCAGCAGAATCATTGGGAACTACATACAAAGGTAAAATGACAGGGACTTTTGGCGATTACGGAATTTATTCTTTTAATGGAAATAAAATTATTACAACCTCCGGTGGAGGAGTTCTTGTTGCAAAAAAAGAAAAAGATGTAGAGAGAGCACGCTTCTTATCTCAGCAGGCTCGTGATCCAGCCAGACATTATCAGCATTCGGTTATTGGCTATAATTACAGAATGTCAAATATTGTTGCGGGGATAGGCTGCGGTCAAATGCTGCATATCAATGAACACATTGAAAAAAAGCATAAAATTTATAATCAATATAAAGAAGCCTTTGCTGATATAGCTGAGATAGAGATGAACCCTTTGAATAGGAACAGCATAGATAACAACTGGCTTTCCTGCATAACAGTTTCCCGTAACAGTAATGTAACTCCTATGCAGATTATGGATGCTTTGGCTGATGAAAATATTGAAACACGACCCATATGGAAACCAATGCAGCTGCAGCCGATATTTAAGGAATTTGATTTTATACAGGTAGAAGACGGATTAAGTGTTAGTGAAGATATTTTTAATAGAGGGCTTTGTCTGCCGAGCGATATTAAGAATACAGATGAAGATACACAGCGCGTCATACAGATTGTGCGAGAACAGTTTGGAGCATAGAGAAATTTTGAAGGTAAATAATAGAATGCTTTTTGGAGGTAACTACAATGAGAAAAACATTTAATTTTTCAGCAGGTCCGGCTGTTTTGCCTGAGGTGGTTTTACAGGCAGCAGCAGATGAAATGATGAATTATAAGGGCAGTGATATGTCCGTTATGGAAATCAGCCATAGAAGCGCACTTTTTCAGTCTATTATAGACGAAACAGAAGCGGATTTAAGAGAAGTGATGAATATTCCCGATGATTATGAGGTGTTATTTCTTCAAGGCGGTACATCGCTCCAATTTTCAATGATACCGATGAATTTTATGCGAAATAGAAAAGCTGATTATATTCTTACAGGTTATTGGGCGAAAAAGGCTTACAATGAAGCGAAGCAGTACGGGCAGATAAATATTGCCGCTTCTTCGGAGGATAAAAACTATTCATATATTCCCGATTGCAGCGATTTAGATATATCCCGTGAAAGCGATTATGTGTATATGTGTGAAAATAACACAATTTACGGAACAAAATTTAAGGACTGCCCGAACAGCAAAGGCAAAATCTTAGTAAACGATATTTCTTCCTGTTTTTTGTCAGAGCCTATGAATGTATCTGATTATGATATGCTTTTCGGTGGTGTTCAGAAAAATTTAGCTCCGGCAGGTTTGGTAATTGCAATTATCCGCAAGCCTTTGATTTCTGAAACAGTTATGCAGGGAACACCGACTATGATGAGGTACAAGACACATTCGGACAAAAAATCCTTATATAACACACCACCTACATATAATATTTATATTGTCGGCAAGGTTATTAAATGGATTAAATCACTTGGCGGATTGAAAAAAATGAAAGAGCTTAACGAGAGAAAGGCATCTATTTTGTATGATTATCTTGATAATAGTACAATGTTTCACGGTGTTGCGGAAAAGGAAAGCCGCTCCCTTATGAATGTAACATTCCGTACAGAGTCGGAAGAATTAGACGCAGCTTTTGTAAAAGCCGCAACAGAAAATAACATTATCAGCATTAAAGGACACAGAGCCGTCGGCGGTATGCGCGCAAGTATTTATAATGCAATGCCGATTGAGGGTGTAAGATATTTAGTTGATTTTATGCGTGAATTTGAGCAAAGTGGTGGTAATTATGGCAAATAAAGATGTCATTGAAAAGGATAAATCATATATAGCGCATACTTATAATCGTTTTAATGTTGCTCTAAAAACCGGCTACGGCTCACGGGTCATTGATTTTGACGGAAAATCATATATTGATTTCGGCAGCGGTATAGGTACAAACGCGTTGGGATTTTGTAATGAACAGTGGCTTGAAGCAGTTATATCACAGGCGCAGCAGTTACAGCATACCTCTAATCTTTTTTATACCTTGCCGGACGCAAAGTTAGCTGAAATGCTTTGTAAGATAACTGGATATTCAAATGTTTTCTTTGGCAATTCTGGCGCAGAAGCTAACGAGGGCGCAATTAAAATTGCAAGAAAACACGGTATTGAAACAAAGGGCAAAAATTGTAATAAGATTATCACGCTTAAAAATTCTTTTCACGGAAGAACGGTAACAACGCTTTCGGCTACCGGGCAAGATGTATTTCATCAGCATTTTTTCCCTTTTACAGAGGGTTTTCTATATGTTGCTGCTAATGATATACAGGAATTATACAATGCCATTGATAACACGGTATGCGCTGTTATGATTGAATTTGTGCAGGGCGAGGGCGGCGTTATAGCCTTATCAAAAGAGTATGTAAAAGCAATAGAAAATATTTGCAAAGAAAAAAATATACTTCTCATAGCTGATGAAGTACAGACAGGCATTGGCAGAACAGGAACATTTCTATGCTGTGAGCAATACGAGGTATTTCCAAACATTATCACATTAGCAAAAGGTTTGGGTGGCGGTTTGCCTATTGGTGCTATTCTTTCTGATGAAACCGTAAAAGATGTTTTACAAGCAGGACATCACGGCTCAACTTTTGGCGGCAATCCTGTTGTATGTGCCGGAGCTGCGGCAGTATTGAGACAAATAGCTAATTCTGATTCTCTTTCAGATATAAGACAAAAAGCTGACTATTTCCGCCGTGAATTGTTAGAAATCCCTGAAATTATTGAAATATCAGGTTTGGGACTTATGATAGGCATATCTTTATCAGAAGAATTAAACGCGGCGGAGATTGCCGCTGATTGCATAGACAACGGACTTTTAATACTAACGGCAAAAAATAAGCTACGGATATTACCGCCGCTTAATATAACTTATGATGAAATTAACGAGGGAATACATATTCTCAAAGCAGTTTTAGACGGCAAAAAATAGGTATGAAGGTGATGTTATGGATAGATTAACAATGGTATATAAAAACGGAATGGTTACGCTTGACGCTAAAAACTTTGATGTATCTCAGGAAGCTATTGACAGTGAAATACGAAACTGCGAAGCAATCCGAACAGCGATAGAAAAATTAAAAACCTATGAGGATAATATAACAGAGATAAATCCTTTATAAAGTATTCAAGAAAACCAAGCAATAGAAGAAGCATATAATATTAGAAAATCTGTTTAATAATTATTTTATAAAATGAAGTTATATATATATACATAAGACGGTACAATGTATTTGAATTTGTCTTGTACAAACAAAAGTCGAATGTGTCAAAAAAATCCAGTTGACAGATTCGACTTTTTTAATCTTCTGTGCGAAATTTGACAGATTTATATACTTTATCCGAGAAAGCGTAGAAATATGTGTTTTTATGACACATACTTCTACGCTTTTTTATATTTATACGGCATATATTTATATCGGTCAAAATTTTTTTATTCTCGTCTGCAAAATTTCTTATAATTGCAGGTATCTTCACGGTATATGTAGTTTTTTTTATATCTCTTAATTGGGCAATCCCTCCCATACGTTATCCGTAAGCCTCTTGATGAATTAGACAAAAAATTTATCAGGAGGTTCGGAGAATGTTTATCAAAAATTTTTCTCGAAAAAACAAAAATATTTTTCAAAAAGTGTTGTTATTTTTTATTTTACTCCGTTTATTAGATAGAGGGACAGTTAAGGACATCAACTTTCATTACGGAAAGGGGGTGTCTATATGGACGAAAAGACTTACAGAAGCATATTAAACCGCTTTTGAAATACTGCATACGAATTTTACATAATGAGATTTGTGATATATACCGCGAGCAAAACAGGAAACACGCTAACGGTATCACTATTGTACCTCTCGAATATGCCGATAATGTAGGTGTATGGGACGAGTATTTTCAGAATGAGCATATATTTAATGTATTAGGACAAACCGTATCTGTCAAGAGCGATCAGCTTGCGGACGCAATCGAAAAACTGCCGCAGGACAAGCGCGACATAATATTGCTGTCATACTTCTTAGGAATGAGCGACAAGGATATCGGCAGAAACATAAATACCATTCCGCAAACGGTTTTTCAAAGACGTCACCGCGCGTTGAGATTGCTTCGCAAAGTGCTAAGAAAGGAGGAACGAGAGTAGTGGACAAGCTACCCATACAAGATATTTCTTTACCAATCATAGAGGGTGCTGTACAAGGAGATTCAGAAGCGTTAGGATTTATTCTTTCACATTTCAGAATGTACATAAGAGCACTGGCAACAAAAACTTTAACTGATGAATACGGCAATCAATATATTTGGGTTGGTGAAGAAATAGTTTCAAGACTTGAAGCTAAATTAATTGCCGGAATTATAAATAAATTTGACATTAACTATTAATTGATAGAGGGAGCGTGTTTTTTCATTTTCACGCTCCCACCCCTCCAACAGTTTGTCATTCTATATAAACGTGTTCTTAGGAATACGCTTATACAGGCTGATAAGCCGGATATGTTCTTTGACAATTAAATACACGATTCATCTGATACTTTACGATGACACCGTATTCCGCAGCAATGCGCCAAGACGATATATTAGCTTCTACCATGCGATAAAGGCAAGCTGAAACACCTGCAAAGCAGCCTTGATATTTCCGAGCGACAAACATTGTTGATAAGCATATACAGCTAAGATACGCTGATGTGGATATAGGATTATTGTAATACCCCTCGCATTGAACGCGTCACTGCATTGTGCGGCAGGTCATAAGAATGAGCTGGATTTAACGTATCGGAGATGCCGGAAGCTGTCGGCAGTTAGATGAATACCCCGTACCGGGGATTGTGGCAAGTACGGTACAAAATATTGACAAGGAGGTGCCATATGGCTAAAACAACCATTAAGAATGAAATTATGCCTATGCTGAAAACAGTTGAACAAATGAGCCGTGTAAGCGGTATAGGAGCTAATAAACTGCGTGAGCTTATGGATAATGGAGAACTTGAATTTATACAAAACGGTAACAGGCGCCTGATCGCAGACTAAGCTATCTGGGACTGGTATAACCGCGCAAAAACAGCCGTAAAGGCAGCGGTGTAGTATGGCAGTATCAGCAAGGCAAGTCAAAAACAAACGCGACGCAGACGGAAAATTAACAGGCAGAGCAGGAACAGTTTATGATGTTAATGTAAAGTATAAAAATGCAGAGGGTGAGCGCAAGGCTTATGTAAAAAAAGGTTTTGTTACAAAACGCGAAGCACAGAAGCATGAGGCGGAAATGAAAACAAAGCTGCTTAATCCAAACTTTGTTGAACTTATCCAATCAAAAAATAATCAAACAGTAAAAGAGTATTTGAATGATTGGCTTGAAACTCACGTTCATACCAATTTGCGTCCCGGTACATATGCTACATATTCAAATATTGTAAAAAACTATATTGTTCCAAAGGTTGGTAATGTTCAGTTGACGCAGCTAACACCTGTAATGCTGGATAAAATGTTTAAGCAATATCTTGACAGTGGTTTAAAGCCGAGCACTGTATTAAATATAAAACGTCTTTTAAGTGTATCATTGGAGCACGCAAGAAAATATCGCTATATTGAAACCAATGCCGCAAAAGACACACTGACAAAACTAAGTCCGACACAAAACACAGCTCCGCCGTTTGATATAGAACAAATGAAAACACTTTTAACGAGTGTATCAAATACAGTGTGGGAAATGCCTGTGCTTCTTGGTGGATTATATGGTTTACGGCGTTCTGAAATATCTGGGCTTAGATGGGAGAATGTTGACCTTGAAAATAATATTTTTGAGGTAGCTGAACAACTGCCTTTTAAATTGCCTCCCAATACAACAATCATCAAAGAAATGGCACCTACCAAATCAAAAGCAAGTATGCGGCAGCTTCCGATTACAGAATATGCAAAACCATTTTTTGAGAAGCAACTAAAGATACAGGAAATGCAAAAGCAGTATGCGCAGGAAAACAACCTTATCTATTATAACAATGATTTGGTTGTTGCAAAGCAAGACGGAACTCCTGTTTTACCTGATTGGATTTCAACACAATTTTCGCATCTTCTTGAAGCTTTAGATTTGCCACATATACGTTTTCACGATTTAAGACACGGAGCAGCGACAAATATGCACCAGCTTACAGGTGACTTTTTTACGGTAGGTGAAATTTTAGGTCATACCGGAATAGCGGCATCTTTGGGAATGTCACTCAACTTTGAAATGGTAACGTCAAGATATGTGGATGTTCGTATGGAACGAAAGAAACAAGTCATAGATGTATATCATTCAGAAATTGATAAAGCTGACGGACAAGCGCTTAAACCCATGACAGGGAAGAACATTCCAACGCCAAAGAAGAACAAATATATAGGATTTGAACTGTAACTGATTATAAGCCTTTATATCTTTTTATAACTGCTCATTGAGTTCGGTCACCAAAATGTCACCAAAGCGGCTATGCAGACGATATTTCAAGACTGATTTTATAATGACAAAAGAGCTGAAAACGCAGTAATATCAGCGTTTTTCAGCTCTTGATTATTTGAGAAGATACTCTATTTGAAATTAAAAAATAAAAATTTTTTAATATTTCCCGGCATGGGAGCTGCTTTGCAATTTACAGTGCTATTTTTTATGATTTTATATTGCTTTTTTTCGCTTTTTATGATATAATATTATGCATGGCACGGGTCATGCTCTTATTTTTTTATCGGGAGGCATTATTTATGTGGGCTTACAGCAGTGTTTTTTATCAGATTTATCCCCTGGGCTTCTGCGGAGCGCCCTTTGAAAATGACGGGGTGCAGGAGCACAGAATATTAAAGGTGAATGATTGGATACCGCATATTTTAAAGCTTGGTGCGGATGCGATTTATTTTTCACCTGTTTTTGAGTCGGATACCCACGGTTATAATACGCGCGATTATAAAAAAATAGATGTGAGGCTCGGCACAAATGAGGATTTTAAAGAGGTTTGCCAAAGGCTTCACGAAAATGGTATAAGGATTGTTCTTGACGGTGTATTCAATCATGTGGGGCGCGGCTTCCATGCTTTTCAGGATGTTTTAAAGAACAGGGAGAACTCGCGGTACAGGGATTGGTTCTATATTGATTTCGGCGGAAATTCACCTTATAATGACGGCTTGCGGTATGAAGGCTGGGAGGGGAATTTTGACCTGGTAAAGCTGAGACTTGATAATCCTGAAGTCAGGGAGCATGTTTTTGATGCGGTCAGGTACTGGATTGAAGAATTTGATATAGACGGACTGCGGCTTGATGTCGCTTATTGTCTGCCCTTTGATTTTCTGAAAGCCTTAAGAAGCTTTACAGGCAGTCTTAAGGAGGATTTCTTTCTTGCGGGAGAGCTTATTCACGGCGATTACAGCAGATATGTGAATGATGAAATGTGCCACAGCTGTACAAATTATGAGTGCTATAAAGGCGTGTATTCCTCATTTAACTCAATGAACATGTTTGAGATTGTTCATTCGCTTCTGCGTCAATTCGGGCCTGAGGAATGGACGCTTTATAAGGGGAAACACCTTTTGTGCTTTGCCGATAATCATGATGTTACGAGAATAGCTTCGATATTGAATAATGAAAATCATTTGCCCCTTGTTTACGGAATGATATTCGCTATGCCCGGAATACCCTGTATTTATTACGGCAGTGAATGGGGAGAAAAGGCGGATAAAAGCCAGAGTGATCCTGCGCTCAGACCATGCTTTGAAGAACCGCAGGAAAATGAGCTGACCGAATTCTTGGGAAGGCTTGCGGAAGCACATAAGAAAAGTGACGCACTGACATACGGAGCATTCCGTTCTGTTTTGCTGCAAAACGGTTATTGCATATTTGAGAGGAAAACCGAAAAAGAACGCGTGCTTGCGGCGATAAATGCAACCTCCGAGGAGCAGATATGTCATTTCGATGCAGGCTGCGGCAGAGCGGTTGACCTTATTTCGGGAAAAGAGCATGATTTCGGAGGCGGGAGTATTTTGCCGCCCTACAGTGTAAGCTACTGGAAAATGGAAGCATAAAAAGGGGAGGAGACGGCTTGTGAAGGGGATGGCTTTGCTTGCGCAGAGTGACAGTACAGCAGCGGACAGCATTGCTGCTTATCTCAAAAAAAACGGCTATGAGGTTACATGCGCCGGAAGCGGAGAGGAAATTTGCAGTCTTGCTGCCTCCGGTATGCCTGATGTTATAATATCCGACCTTGTATATCCCGATACAAACGGCTTTAAGGTAATTGAAAGCATTAGAAAATGGTCCAATACTCCGATTGTGGTTGTAAGCACTGTGCATGCAGAGCGCGATAAGGTCAGGGCTCTTGATATGGGAGCTGATGATTATATTGTAAAGCCGTTTATGAAAAAGGAGTTTCTTGCACGGCTTCGGGCTGTAATGCGCAGAAAAAGAATGAGCGTTGATACGGAATTTAAAAACACAAAAAAATATACTTGCCGGGAGCTTGAAATTGATTTTGAAAAAAGGCTTGTAACTGTGTGTGGAAGCACTGTGCGCCTGACGCCGGTGGAGTATAAGATAGTTGAGCTTTTGTGCAAATATTCCGGCTGTGTTCTTACTTATGAATATATATTAAAACAGGTATGGGGGCCGTATGTTGCTCCTGATAACAAAATACTGCGGGTTAATATGACTAATATACGCAGAAAAATTGAAAAAGACCCGAAAAATCCTGTATTTTTTCATACCGAGAACGGCATAGGCTATCGTATTACAAGGTGTGAATAAAGCTGCAATTTATATGGACCTACGGGCAAAAATTATCTTTGATTTGTTGGATTTGCTAAAAAATAAAAAAAACAAAAATATTGATTGACAAAACATAAAAAACCTGATATAATAATTAATATATGAAAACAAGCAGAGCATCCGCTCTCACCGTACGACGAAGGTTTTGCGGTAAATACAGACATGGTTTTTATTTGTTTGTTATGCGGATGTGTTTGCATCCGTTTTTTTGTGCTTATGTAAAAACAGACAGGAGGGAATTGTTATAAGCAAGGATTTACAGATCAATGAGGAAATCAGGGATAAGGAGATAAGAGTTGTAAGTGCCGATGGTGCACAGCTCGGTGTTATGGACTCCGGAACTGCGCTCGATATGGCTGCCGACAAGGGACTTGACCTTGTTAAAATTGCGCCTCAGGCCCAGCCGCCGGTGTGCAAAATAATGGATTACGGCAAATATAAATTTGAGCTTGCAAAAAGAGAAAAGGAAAGCCGTAAAAACCAGAAGGTTGTAAACATCAAGGAGGTTCAGCTCTCGCCTTCGATTGACACTAATGATTTTAATACCAAGTGCAATCATGCAATACGTTTTCTGAAAAACGGTGATAAGGTAAAGGTCACTGTGCGTTTTCGCGGACGTGAGGTTACCCATTCCGAGATCGGTGAAACATTGCTGCACCGCTTTGCTGAGCAAGCAAAGGAATTCGGTACGCTTGACCGCGCTCCGAAGCTTGAGGGCAGGAATATGACCATGTTCCTCATGCCTAATGCGTAGGCCGTGACGGATAGCTTGTCCGGCAGCTGTCTGCCGGTAATCAATATTGAAGGAGTGAAACACTATGCCGAAAATAAAAACACACAGAGGTGCCGCTAAGAGGTTCTCTCTTACAAAAAACGGTAAGGTAAAAATGAATAAATCATTCAGAAGGCATATTCTTACCAAAAAGTCTACAAAGAGAAAGAGACAGCTCAGAAAGCAGGCTTACTGCTCAGCTGCAAATGCAACCGTAATTAAAAAGCTCATCCCTTATAAATAATTATAATGCGCGGGACTTGCTGCGGTTTCTGATTGAATTTTATTCAGGTGTTTTGTTGAAAACACAATTTTGAAAGAGAGGTTAATACACATGGCAAGAGTTAAAGGTGCTTTAAATACACGCAAAAAACATAAAAAGATTTTAAAGCTTGCGAAGGGCTTCAGAGGTGCTGAAAGCAAGCAGTACAGAACTGCCAATCAGGCTGTTATGCGTTCAATGCAGAACGCTTATGTGGGAAGGAAGCGCAGAAAGCGCGACTTCAGAAGACTTTGGATTGCACGTATAAGTGCAGCTGCAAAGCTTAACGGAATGAACTATTCTACGTTCATGGACGGAATTAAAAAGGCGGGGATAGAGATGAACAGAAAGATGCTTTCTGAAATCGCTATAGCTGATCCGGCTGCTTTTTCCGAGCTTGTTGATAAAGCAAAGAGCGCAAGATAAAAAAAGTAAGACCCATGCGGCTTAATATAACCGTATGGGTTGTTTTGTGATCGGAGAATAACGGAAGGAGTGTTTGTTTTTATGGATATAAAAAGCAGATTTATTGAGATTTATTCATCAAACATAAAAAGAGCAGGAGCTGATAAGCTGCTTGAGTATCTTGAATCGCCTGCAAGTGATTTTTTTACTGCTCCCGCCAGTGCAAGATTTCACGGTGCATATGCCGGCGGTCTTGCGGAGCACAGCATTAATGTTTATGAATGTCTTTCCGATTATATGGAGCGTGACAGAGTAAAAAATACATACCGGCTGACGGCTTCTGCCGAAAGCATTGCAATAGCGGCGCTTTTGCATGATTTATGTAAAATCAATTGTTATAAGCCCGGGTTCAGAAATACAAAGGACGAAACAGGCAAATGGATAAAGGTTCCGACTTTTGAATATGATGATAAGCTTCCGTATGGTCATGGTGAGAAATCAGTTTACATAATTACCGGATTTATGCGTTTGTCACGTGAGGAGGCATTTGCTATAAGATATCATATGGGGTTTTCCGGCACCGAGGATCCGCGGAATGTCGGAAATGCTTTTGAAATGTTCCCTCTTGCGTTTGCACTTGCTACGGCTGATATGGAGGCAACGTATTTTCTTGAGGGCAAATCCTGAGAGTATCGTGGATTTTGTTTCCTGTTTGTAAATATTACATTCAATTTTAAAAAAAATGTTGCATTCCGGCGTATCAAATGATATAATTATGCTTACAAATACCTAAGAGCCTATCCGTAAATTAAATTAAGCACATCTTGTTTGTTGATTTTCCGTCATATCGCCCAAAAAAGTCCTCAGCATACGCCGGTATGCGTCGGATTTTTTGAACAATCTGACGAAAAATCCGACTTCGCAATATGCACTGTTTTAATTACGGATAGGCTCTAAAGAAACAAACGGACTTTCTGGGAGGATGTTATGAACGATAACAATAACAAAAACAAAAAACTGCCGCCCTCCGGCAATAATTCATTTTTTATTTTTCTTATTATATCAGTTGTGGCTACTGTGATACTGAATGTCGCGATTTCTTCGCTTACGGCACCGAAAACAAAGGAAATACTGTACAGTGATTTTGTACAGATGATAAAAAATGATGAAATTGAAGAGGTGGTTCTGGCGGCGGATAAAATACAGGTTATAAAAAAGGATTCCGGTTCCAAGACTACAACAGAGAAGCTTCTGAAGCTTTGGGGCATGAAGGATAATACACGTCAGGAGCTGTACTATACCGGTTATATAAATGACCAAAGGCTTTTGCCGCTTCTGGACGAGAAGGGAATAAAGTACTCAACACCTATTCAGTATTCAAATCCTGTGCTGGAATTTTTCCTTGCATGGATACTGCCGCTGCTCTTTATATATGGTATGTTCTTTCTCGTTTCGCGCTCGCTTTCAAAGAAGATGGGCGGAGGAATTATGGGCGTTGGTCAGTCAAAGGCAAAAATGTATATGGAGAGCAAAACAGGTGTTTCCTTCCGTGATGTTGCAGGTCAGGAGGAGGCAAAGGAATCTCTTAATGAAATCGTGGATTTTCTGCATAATCCCATGAAATATACGGCTATCGGAGCAAAGCAGCCGAAGGGCGCGCTGCTTGTAGGACCTCCGGGAACAGGAAAAACCCTTCTTGCAAAGGCAGTTGCCGGAGAGGCAAATGTTCCGTTTTTTTCTCTTTCCGGTTCGGAATTTGTTGAAATGTTCGTAGGCGTGGGAGCCTCCAGAGTACGTGATTTGTTTAAGCAGGCATCTCAGAATGCGCCGTGTATTATATTTATTGACGAAATTGACGCAATAGGTAAAAGCCGTGACAATCAGCTGGGCTCAAATGATGAAAGAGAACAGACATTAAATCAGCTGCTTGCCGAAATGGACGGCTTTGATTCGTCAAAGGGTGTGGTTATTCTCGCCGCAACAAACAGACCGGATGTGCTGGATAAGGCACTGCTTCGGCCCGGGCGTTTTGACAGGAGAATAATTGTGGAAAAGCCTGATTTGAAAGGCCGTGAAGCAATACTTCACGTTCATGTGAAAAATGTTAAAATGGCTCCTGAGGTTGATCTGCATGAAATTGCACTTGCAACGAGCGGTGCTGTCGGCGCAGACCTTGCAAACATGGTAAATGAGGCGGCGCTTCGCGCTGTAAGAATGGGCAGAAGCGTTGTTATACAAGAAGATCTCATGGAGGCCGTTGAGGTTATAATTGCCGGTAAGGAGAAAAAAGACAGGATTTTGTCCGACAATGAAAAGAAGCTTGTCGCATATCATGAGGTAGGTCATGCACTGGCAACTGCTGTTTCAAAGAATACCGACCCGGTGCAGAAAATAACGATTGTGCCTCGTACAATGGGGGCGCTCGGATATACCATGCAAATGCCCGAGGAAGAAAAATATCTTATGAACAAGGATGAAATCATAGATGAGCTTACCGTGCTTCTTGCAGGACGTGCAGCTGAGGAGGTTGCTTTCGGAGTAAAAACTACCGGGGCATCAAATGATATTGAACGTGCAACAGAGCTTGCAAGAAATATGATAACAATTTACGGTATGAGCGATAAATTCGGCATGATTGGTCTTGAAAGCATACAAAATCGTTATCTTGACGGCAGACGGGTATCAAACTGCTCGCAGGAGACTCAGGCAGCTGTTGATGATGAGGTGAGAGATGTTCTTGAAAAGTGTCATAAAACGGCCGTAGACATTCTTGAGAACAACCGCACGGCCCTTGACAGGATTTCGGAATTCCTTATTGAAAAGGAAACCATAACAGGAAAGGAGTTTATGGAAATATTCAATAAAGTTAAATCGGAAAATTTGCTTGATGAGCAGACTGCTGATGATGTTCAGGAAACAGATAATAATTTGTGTGACTTTTAACGGATTTTATGTGAAATTAAAAAAAAATATTAACATAATGTTAAAAATCCAAAAAAAACCTGTACAATCTTTTATCTTTGTGATAGAATATTTTTAAATTAGTGCCGGAGCTGTTTTCCGGATCTTATAAAATTTACAGAATGTTTAGGGAGGACAAAGGTTATGAATGAACTTAAAAAGAAAATTGCAGTTATCGCAGCGATAGCAATGCTTTCAGCATCTGCTTCTTTCACTGCATTTGCAGCAGACGCTGACAAGACAGACGCAGCTGCAGGTGCTGCTGTAACTGACAAGGCAGAAGCTGATAAGACAGAAGCTGACAAAGCAGAAGCTGACAAGACAGACGCTGACAAAGCAGACGCTGACAAGGCAGACGCTGACAAAGCAGATGCTGATAAGACAGATGCTGACAAAGCTGATGCTGACAAAACAGACGCTGACAAGACAGACGCTGATAAAACAGACGCCGACAAGACAGATGCTGACAAAACAGACGCTGATAAGGCAGATGCTGATGCTGACACGCTTACCAAGGAGCAGATGAAGGAAATTATTGCAAAGGTAAAGCTTGAAGAGGGTGTTAATGTTATATATAAGGACGCTCTTATAAAATTTGATGTTAAGCCGCAGATAGTTGAGGACAGAACTCTTGTACCTCTTCGCGCAATCTTTGAGGCTCTCGGAGCTGAGATTAAGTGGGATGAGAAAACATATACCGTTACAGCCGTAAAGGACGATATCACAATCGTTGTTAAAATCGGTGAAAAGACTCTTACAAAGAACGGAACAGCAGTTGAGCTTGATGTTCCTGCTCAGATAGTTGAGGACAGAACTCTTGTACCTCTTCGTGCAATCAGTGAAAGCTTCGGAAATCTTGTAGATTTTGAAGATGAAACAAAAACTGTTATCATCAGAGATGCAGTTGCTGACAAGACAGACGCTGATAAGACAGATGCTGATAAGACAGATGCTGATAAGACAGACGCTGATAAAGCAGACGCTGACAAAGCAGAGGCCGACAAGACAGATGCTGACAAGACAGCTGCTGACAAAGCAGATGCTGACAAGACAGACGCTGACAAGACGGATGCTGACAAGACAGACGCTGACAAGGCAGATGCTGACAAAACAGATGCAGATGCTAAAGACGCAGCAGGTACAGAAAAGTAATTAATGCTGAACTGATATCAGGTGCGCGGCGATTTTTCGCCGCGCATTTATTGATTTCGGAGGAAAAGAAAATGGGAACACTGTTAAAAAAAATATCAGCTTGCGCTGTGGCAGGTTTTATAATGATGTGCAGTATCTGTGCATATGCCGAGTTGATTTCAGAAGAAAAAATTATTTATAAAAATCCAATATGTGATGTTTATGCGGTAGGAACCGGTGAGAATGAATGGTATGTAACAGATGCCGATAATAATATTTTCGGAGGGCCTTACAAGGAAGTCAGCAATTTCAGTGACTTTGCCTATGCAATGAATTATGACGGCTCAAGGGTATTATTTGACAAAGACGGCAGTGTGCTGGCAGAAGCACCTGCAAATTATGAGATATATCCCCCTTGCAACGGGATATATGCCATTGCCAACGCCCTTGATACGAGGGATGTTTTTGAATTTACCGTATATGACTATGCAACTAAGGAAAAACTGTTTACATCGGACCGGTTTTTTATGTATTATCTTGAGCAGCAAACAGATAAGATGTTTATTGAAAAAGACGGTAAGTATGCGATTATAAACAGAAAGGGTGAGTTCATTACAGATTATATTTATGATGATGTAAAACAACGGTTTAATCCGAACTATGAACCTTTCCCTCATTCATATGCCATTGTTGTGCAGGACGGTGTTGAAAAATATATAGATTGGGATTTAAATGAAATAAATCTTGATAATTATAACGGAGAACCTTTTGTTACAAATTTTAACCGCTTACATAAGTTCGGCACATTTGAAGATTATAAAAACTATTATCAGATGGAAAGCGGGAAAAAGAGAGCCGTTTACGATATGGATACCGGCACTTATATTGTTCCGTTTCAGGATAAGCTTGAGTTTTTTGCAATAGATGATAAATATATTTACGCAGGAAAGGACGGACGCAGCGGCTTGCTTGACCGCGGATTAAAGGAGGTTCTTCCTTTTGAGTATAACTATTTATCCGCAGACAATAAATTTGGCTTTGTGTATTTTTCCAAGAGTAACGGAGAGGGGATAGAGAGCGGATTTTTGGACATGGAAAGGAATACCGTGGCAATTGGTTTTGACTGCATCATTGCGGAGAAGGGTATATTCATTAAAAATTATACCGACTACTCGAACGGTTATAAGAGATACTGTGCAGAAATTTTAAATGCCGCAGGACATAATCTGACGGGTAAGGTATACGCGTATGTTATTTACGAGGACGGAGTATTTAAGGCAGCCTACAGTGTCACGGCAGAGGAGCATGAAACGGTGGAGGTAGACCGCAATTTTGCAGTGATTAAGCTTAACGGAAAATACCTTGATTTTGACGGCGTAATCGTGAATGACAGAACCTTAGTACCTATGAGAGAAATAATTGAAGGCTATGGAGGTGTTGTTGACTGGAACGCCGATAATACCACGGTTCGTGCTGAAATTGACGGCAAGGTTATTGAGCTTGCCATAGGCTCAAATATTATGAAGACAGACGGAACCGAAAAAGAATTGGATGTTCCGGCTCAGATTATCAATGATAAAACAATGCTCCCTCTGCGTGCCGTTTCCGAAGAAATCGGCGCAAAGGTTGATTGGGATGAGCGTATAAAATGTGTGTACATTGACAGATTACCATAAAAAATTAACAGAATAGAGGCGGCTGCCCCTATTCTGTTAATTTTTATATTCTGATATTATCGTGTCCCAAATATCCATATATTGCTCCGGATTCCCGTCAGCAACCGCACCGATACGCCATATTGATAAAGAATTTATACCAAACATTTTCGCAAGGATTATTTTGTCTTTTACGCTTCTGCTGTCCTCATACCAAAGCAAAATTTGCTGATTGCTTTCAGTAGTATAAAACGCGTATGGATTTTTGTATGTTTGTGAATATGTAATTTCCGTATCGTCCTGCGTCAAGCGTTTTTGGACAGTATCTATGGATGGGTGCATAGATGTATTATCAGTAATTTTTTTGTCTGTTGTATTCCAGGCATTTGTGCTTGCCGTACTTACAGCAAGCTGTATTTTACTTTTATCGGAAACGCCTGTCGCCTGATTGGTTATGGCTTTTAAAGCAGTATACACTTCATCAAAAGGAGTTACGGGAGTCGCAATAAAATCTGTATTCAGCAAATTGTCCGGTAAGGTGTATGCGGCATAATCATGAGCCATTAAGATTATGCGGTCTGCATAATCTCCCAATGTCTTATAATCATAAGCGTCAAAGTATTCATTGCTGTGCTTTAATACAGGGTGTACTGCTATATATAACCTTTTATCACCCAGCAGGAGTTTAAGCTCTTTGGCAAATTCGTTTAAGCCGTCTTTAAGCTCCGCGCCTTTCATGCCTTCAAAGTCTATTGTTACTCCATCATAGCTTTTTGAGGCTGATAATATTTGGCTTATGGCTTCGCTTCGGTTTTTCGGATTCAGCAATATAGCAATACAGTCTTCATTATCTGTCATGGTTACGGCAAGATTTATTGATACGCCGTTTTCACGCATATAGTCTATTGCATTTTGTGAGCCGTCCGGTATGCACCAGTCGTTTCCGCCGCCCGAGGTTTGATTTAATAAAACGGTATTGTCATCTGTGTATTGGAGTCTGCTCCAGCCAAAAGAAACAGAATCCATTTGCGCCGCAATTTCCTTCTGCTTCCAGGAGGATATGGCATAAAAACCGTGTATTTCTTTTAACGGAGACGTAAGCTTGTTATACATTCTCATCATCATGGCTGCGCCTTCCTCACGAAGCGCCGGACCCTCGGGGTCAAAAACAGTGTCTGATTTACCGTTTATTATACCGAGAGTATAGGCAACGGAAATATATCCCTCATCAACGGACACATCATTAAATACGCTGTTTGTTTCAGATTGTGCAAGCTCAGAATAGCCTAATGCTTTAACAAGCATGACAGCCATTTCACGTCTTGTGATATTGTCGTTCGGTCTGAAATCTGCTTCGTTAAAGACATTGTGCTCAGCCAAGGTGTTTATATCGGCAAAATACCATTTGTCGGATTGAACATCGGAAAAGGCTTGTACGGCAGCAATGCTTTTATCCCATTTCATGAGCCTTACAAGCATTGCTGCAAATTCGCTTCGTTTAACTTTGTCGCCAAGCCCGAAAGTTCCGTCATCCCTGCCGTTTATAATTTTTGCGTCTGCAGCATCATTTATTACTGATACAGCCCAATGCCCGGAGGGAACGTCTGTATATTCTGCCGCACCCGCAGTAATGCCTGCGGTAAATATACCTGCTGTTATTAATATGCTTAATATTGTTTTAAATTTCATAGCGCGCCTCCAAATCGTTTTTCTGCCTCCGGCAGTGTTATTTCAAGCCCGTTTATATATTCCAATTTCCCGGCCGGAGAGGTAAATGCAAATTTGATTTTGTAGCTTATAAGAGCATAGCCTGACTTTTCAAATGAGCCTCCGTATTTTTTGTCACCCGTAAGCGGATGCCCTATTGCTGAAAGCTGTGCACGTATCTGATGAGTTCTGCCTGTAAGAAGCTTTATTTCAAGCAGTGAATGCTCGTTATTTGAGGAAATAACCCTGTATGCGGTTCTTATCTCTTTTCCTTCTTCACCGAGTGACACCGTTTTATCGCCTCTTTTCAGCTTAGAAACAATAAGGTCTTCTTTTTTTCCCGGTATCCCGTCGCAAATGCAGAGATAGTATTTTTCAATTTCTCTGTTCTTGATTTTTTCGTTAATAATCCGGAGCGAAGGCGCGTTTTTTGCGGCAATTACAAGCCCGGAGGTGTTTCTGTCAAGCCTGTTGCAAAGTGCGGGAGTAAAGCTGTTTTCCGAAATCGGATTATATTCGTTCTTGGCCTCAAGGTAGTAGAGAATACGGCCGATAAGTGTGTCAGAGGTGCCTTTATCATCGGCATGTACCGGAATTCCGGCAGGCTTGTTGACAATAAGAATATTATTATCCTCATAAACCACTTCCGGAGGGGGAGCTGCTGCCGTATGCCTTTTTTCGGGCAGAAATTCGTCGGAAAAGTACAATGCCACAGTGTCTCCCTCCTCAAGCATACGGCTGCAATCCCTGCATCGCAGACCGTTTATGCGCACGCTGTTTTTTCGTATTCCTTTATGCATGAGGGATTCCGGCAGACCCGGCATTGCTTTTTTTATGAATTTGTCGAGTCTTTGCCCTGCATCATTTTCGTTTATAAGGTATGTTTTCATAGCGGAATCTCCAAAAATTTAAAAAATGTTCATAAAATATTTATTAAAACATATTGTATCATAAATCAAAATATGATACAATATATTTTAAGAAATTTGTTGAAAATGATATTTTGATTTCATAAAACATCTTTTGCTTGTAAACACAGAAAGCTGAAGCTGTTTGAGGATATCTCAGGAAGGACTTGTATTTTTATGGGACTTTTTTCATTTAACTATGCGAAACCGGGACCGGGAGTTGATAAGGATGCGCCGAAGAAAAAAGGCATATTCCTTTATTTTGAACTGCTGGGAAGAAAGTTTTTTAAGCTGTGCCAGGTAAATATGCTTTACTTTTTGTGCAGCATACCTTATATCGCATTGATGTTTCTTTTTATAACCGGATTTTTCGGCGGTTATTTTACTGAGATGATACAGTCAATAAATATGCCCGGAGAGGAAATCAGCGGAGAAAGCGTAAGCACAATTTTACTTATGCTTACAAGTCTGCTGACCATGCTGTTTTTTGCACTATGGGGCTCGGGGCCGGCGTCCGCATCCTTTGCATACGTAACAAGATGCTTTACAAGAGAAGAGCATTCTTGGATATGGAGTGATTTTATCCGCATATTCAAGGAGAATTTCAAGCAGGCAATGATAGTTGTTGTTATGGATTTTGTCATGCTGTTTCTTATGCTTAATGCGCTTATTCAGTACTGGAACTTGTATACAACGCAGAATCAGTTTGTTTTTGCGCTTCTTATGTATTTATGCTTTATGATGTTTATTATTTACACTTTTATGCATTTTCATATATATCAGCTTATGATTACCTTTGAATGCAAGTTCAGAGATTTGCTGAAAAATGCTCTGATGCTTGCTTTCGGTAAGGCTCCGATGAACCTTGTTCTCGGTGCGCTTGCAATAGCTTTGCTTGGAGTCATGTTTAATTATTTGCAGCCTGTGTTTGCACTGCTGTTATGCTTTTTGGTTTTTCTCGGTCTTGTCAGATATCCGATTGAGTTTTATTCTGCAAGAACAATACAGAGAATAGCCATTGAGTTTAAGGAGGATAAGTAAGCAGATGGAATGCTTTGATATAGCTGTAATCGGGGGCGGCCACGCGGGAGCGGAGGCCGCTCTTGCCGCGGCAAGACTCGGCTGCCGTACGGTAATGTTTACAATAAGCCTTGACGCTGTAGGAAACCTGCCCTGCAATCCGAGCATCGGCGGAACAGCAAAGGGACATCTTGTACGTGAAATTGACGCTCTCGGAGGTGAGATGGGAAAGGCGGCTGACGCCACCTTTATTCAGTCGAAAATGCTGAACAGGGGGAAGGGGCCTGCAGTTCATTCGCTCAGATGTCAGATAGACAGAAAACGGTATCATATTGAGATGAAAAAACGGCTTGAAAATCAGAAAAATCTTCAGATCAAGCAGGCGGAAATCGTATCTGTTGACACTGATAACGGACATATATGCGGCGTAACAACTCAAACCGGAATGAAGTATTCCGTAAAATCGGTTATTGTTGCCGGAGGAACATATCTCAGGGGTAAAATCTTGATCGGTGAGTACGAGAAGGAGAGCGGTCCTGACGGAATGTTTCCGGCAAATGCGCTGTCTGAAAGCCTTCGCAGTCTCGGAGTTCGGCTGAGACGGTTTAAAACCGGAACCCCGGCACGCATTCATGCTGATTCCCTTGATTTTTCAAAAATGGAAAGGGAGGAGGGGGATGAGAAAATAGTTCCTTTTTCTTTTGAAACAAAAGGAGAGCTTAAAAATCTTGTTCCCTGCTATCTTACGTACACTAATGAGGAAACTCACAGAATCATAATGGAGAATATTAACAGAGCACCTATGTACAGCGGCAGAGTAGAGGGCGTTGGTGCAAGATATTGTCCGTCCATAGAGGACAAGGTTATGCGTTTTCGCGGAAAGCCGAGACATCAGCTTTTTATGGAGCCGATGGGTATTGATACAAAGGAGATATATGCTCAGGGTATAAGCACCGGTCTGCCTGAGGAGATACAGCTGCAAATGCTCAGAACGATAAAAGGTCTTGAAAATGTTGAAATCATGCGCCCGGCATACGCAATTGAATATGATTGCTGCGACCCGATTCAGCTTTATCCCACACTTGAATTCAAGGATATACCGTTTTTGTACGGTGCAGGGCAGTTTAACGGTACCAGCGGCTATGAGGAGGCTGCTGCTCAAGGTTTGGTTGCCGGCATAAATGCAGCAAATAAGCTGCTTGGCCGTCCGCGTCTTGTTCTCAGACGTTCTGACGGATATATAGGAACTCTTATTGAAGATCTTGTTACAAAAGGGACAAACGAGCCGTACAGAATGATGACCTCAAGGTCTGAATACAGGCTTTTGCTTCGTCAGGACAATGCTGATGAACGCCTTACTCCCATAGGCCATGAAATAGGGCTTATATCAGACGAAAGATATGCATGCTTTCTTGAAAAGGAGCGCATGATTGATGATGAGGTAAAACGTCTTGAAAGTATTATTATAACACCGTCACAGGCAAATCCTCTTCTTGAAAAATATGAAACGGCGCCGATAAAGACGGGTGTTCGGCTCAGTGAGCTTATAAGACGTCCTCAGCTTGACTATGAAAAGCTTGCTCCTGTTGACAGCGGCCGCCCGCAGCTTCCGGAGGAAGTGGCTGAACAGGCAGAGATAAGAATTAAATACGACGGTTATATAAAGCGTCAGAAAGCTCAGGTTGAGCAGTTTAAAAAGCTTGAAGACAAGCGTATTCCGGAGAATTTTGATTACAATAAGGTTTATGGGCTGAGGATTGAGGCGCGGCAGAAGCTTTCGGATATCAGGCCGGAATCCCTCGGACAGGCTTCCCGTATATCCGGCGTTTCCCCCGCCGATATTTCGGTGCTTATAGTTTGCCTCAAGGAAATGGACGGGAAGTGATTTTTTTTGGATTTTACAGCGATAGATTTTGAAACGGCAACCTCCGGTTTCTCAAGCATCTGCAGTATGGGAATCTGCGTTGTGGAAAACGGCAGGGTTGTGGAAAAACGTGATTTTCTTATTAAACCCGAGCCTTTTGAATTTAACAGATATAATATCATGATTCATGGCATAACGCCGGATATGGTGGCGGACAAGGGAACCTTCGACTGCTATTGGGAGGATATTAAGCCGTATCTTGAAAACAAAGTAATTGCAGCGCATAATGCCCAGTTTGATATCGGTGCTCTGCGTGCGGTGTGCGACAATTTTCAAATTGAGTATCCCTCCTTTTCATACATATGTACAGTAAAGCTGTCGCAGAAGGCGTATCCCGATTTTCTAAGTCATAAGCTGAATTTACTTTGCGATGAGCTTGGTATCAGCTTCAGGCATCATGTGGCGCTTGATGACGCTTATGCCTGTGCGGCAGTGCTGCAACATATACTTGATGATTTCGGTCTTGACAGCCTTGATGAAATTGAGAGCAGGTTTGAGATAGGAATCGGGAAGCTGTACCCCGGATTTCATGAGCCTTGCAGAAAGAATAAGAAGAAATCGAGGAAGAAAAATACAGTCGTAAGTAAATAGTGTAATTAATATTATTGCATTAAAATTTATGATATCTTCTTTAATGGCTTTTCTTTACAAATAGATTACAAAATCAGAAAGTACTTGACAGCACTATATATTGATATTATAATTATATACAGACGCGGATACAACACAATATATTGTGTCTGCTCTGTATTATTTTTTTGCCTAAAATTATGATGGGGGATGAACGCTTTGGTAAATACGATAATAAAGCGTGACGGCAGACAGGCTGATTTTGACATTGAAAAGATTATAAGCGCTATAGATAAGGCTTTTGTTGCTACAACGCACAGGGAAAACAGAGAATATGCGCAGTTTCTTGCGAACCGTGTTTTATGTGAGCTTGAGGAAAATCATATTGAACGGCCGTCTGTTGAAGAAATTCAGGATACCGTTGAAAAGATACTTATTGATAACGGTCATGTGAGAATTGCCAAGGCATATATTTTGTACCGCTCAGAACGGACGCGCCGCAGAAATATGAAATCCGACCTTATGAGGGTTTACGAGGATATAACCTTCAAGGATTCAAAGGACAGCGATATAAAACGTGAAAATGCAAACGTAAATGCGGATACTGCTATGGGAACAATGCTGAAATACGGCTCTGAGGGCGCAAAGCAGTTCTTTAAAATGAGTGTGCTTAAGCCTGAGCATTCACGGGCGCATGAAGAGGGAGACATACATATACATGACCTTGATTTTCTGACAATGACGACAACCTGCTGTCAGATAGACCTTCTTGAGCTTTTTAAGGGCGGATTTTCAACAGGTCATGGCGTTATTCGTGAGCCTAATGATATTTCAAGCTATGCGGCACTGGCTTGCATTGCCATTCAGTCAAATCAGAATGATCAGCACGGCGGACAAAGCATTGCCAATTTTGATTACGGTCTTGCCCCCGGAGTGAAGAAGACATATATAAAATTCTACAGAAGAAATCTGAAAAAGGCAATTTCCCTTATCAGCGGCAAAACAATTGATGAGGATATTTTGAAGGAAATGCAAAAGGCTCTTTTTGATAACGGTTTTGTGCTGAGAATGTCAGAGCATGATGCATATCTTGAGGCTGAACGGGAAAAGCTTACAGAGATGGGTATTCCGGCTGAAGAAGCTTCTGCGGCACAGGGATTTGCCGTATCAGAGGCAGAGGCAGAAACGGACAGGGCTACGTATCAGGCAATGGAGGCGCTGATTCATAATCTTAATACAATGAATTCAAGAGCAGGAGCCCAGACTCCGTTTTCTTCTATAAATTACGGAATGGACACCTCTGCCGAGGGAAGAATGGTAATAAAAAATGTTCTGCTTGCAAATGAGGCAGGTCTCGGAAACGGAGAAACTCCGATTTTCCCTATACAGATTTTCCGTGTAAAGGACGGCGTAAGCTATAATGAGGGCGATCCGAACTACGATTTGTTCAAGCTTGCATGCAGAGTCAGCGCAAAGCGTCTTTTCCCTAACTTTTCTTTCATTGACGCGCCCTTTAATCTTCAGTATTATAAAGGAACTCCGGAGACGGAAATTGCTTATATGGGCTGCCGTACAAGAGTTATCGGAAATGTATACGACAAATCAAGGGAAATCTGCAACCGCCGCGGTAATCTGAGCTTTACATCGGTTAATCTCCCGAGAATTGCAATAAGAGCAAAGGGCGATGTTGAATGGTTTTTTGAGGAGCTTGACAGAAAAATTGATCTTATTATCGACCAGCTTCTTGACCGTTTTAAAATTCAGTGTGCAAAAAAAGTCAAGAATTATCCTTTCCTGATGGGAAACGGTGTATGGCTTGATTCTGAAAAGCTTGGCCCCGAGGACACTCTTGAGGAGGTATTGAAGCACGGCACATTGTCGCTGGGCTGGATTGGTCTTGCCGAAGCCCTTGTTGCGCTTATAGGTGAGCATCACGGTCAGTCGGAACGCGCTCAGAATCTTGGATTGGACATTGTGTCCCATATGCGCAAGCGCATGGACGACGCCGCTGCTGAGACGGGACTTAATTTTGGCTTGATTGCAACTCCCGCCGAGGGGCTGTCCGGCAGATTTGTAAAGATGGACAAGAAAAGATTTGGTATAATACCCGGCGTAACAGACAGAGATTATTATACCAATTCATTTCATGTGCCTGTATATTATGAAATAAGTGCGATTGAAAAGATAAAAAAAGAAGCTCCGTATCATGAGCTGACAAATGCAGGACATATTTCGTATGTTGAGCTTGACGGTGACCCCACGAAAAATCTTCCGGCATTTGAGAAGGTAATACGTGCAATGCATGATGCCGGAATCGGTTACGGAAGTATAAATCATCCTGTTGACCGCGATCCTGTCTGCGGCTTTACGGGAATAATCGGAGATACTTGTCCTGCCTGCGGGAGAAGCGAGAATGACGGGCAGCCGCGGTTTGAGAGGATAAGGCGTGTTACAGGGTATCTTGTAGGTACTCTTGACAGGTTTAATGACGGTAAGCGCGCCGAAGAACGCGACAGGGTTAAGCATGGAGTTTGATTATGGATATTCGTCTTTTCGGAACGGCAAATGATTCTATAGTTGACGGCCCCGGCATAAGATACGCCGTATTTGTTCAGGGCTGTCCCCACAGGTGTCCGGGCTGTCACAACCCCGGTTCTCACAATTTTGAGGGCGGGTATATTAAAAGTATAGAAGAGCTTGCTTCTGAGATAAAAAACAATCCTTTGCTGGATGGGGTCACCTTTTCTGGCGGTGAGCCTTTCTGCAGCGCGGAGGAGCTTTCATATCTTGCATCTCTTCTGGATATGAATGTGTTCTGTTATACAGGATATCTTTTTGAAGAGCTTGTGCGCGGCGCAAATAAGGAAAATCACTGGGGAGAGCTTTTAAGCTGCATTGATGTTCTGGTGGACGGAAAATTTGAAGCTGAGAAGAAAAGCTATGAGCTTTTGTTTAAAGGCAGCTCAAACCAGAGAATAATAGATGTACCTGAAAGCCTTAAGACCGGAAGTGTTGTATTATATGAATTTTAAAATAAACAGCGGAGGATTTTGTTTGAATGAGCTTTTATGACAAGGTTTATGAGCAGGTTTTAAAAATACCGGCCGGAAAGGTGGCAACCTATGGTCAGATTGCAGCCTTGTGCAATTCTCCGCGGGCGTCCAGGGCTGTGGGCTTTGCCCTTCATGCAAACCCTATGCCGGGAGTAATTCCGTGTCATCGCGTTGTGAACCGTTTCGGCGGTCTTGCTCCTGCTTTTGCTTTCGGCGGACCTGAAGTGCAGAAAGAGCTTCTTGAGGCTGAAGGTATAGAGGTGAGTGAGGATTTTTTGGTTAATCTTGAACAATATCGATGGACAGGTGAGGAATAATGTGTTTTTTGCGCGGAAATCGGAGAATTTTCCGTTTTCCGCGTAAAATACGCGTATTGCTCAAAAAAAATATTTTTTTTAAAAAAAGGTATTGACAAATAGGTAAAGATATGCTATAATTAAATAGTTGCAACAAATAAATTAAATATCGCGGGGTAGAGCAGTTGGTAGCTCGTTGGGCTCATAACCCAAAGGTCGCAGGTTCAAGTCCTGCCTCCGCAACCATTAAAAATGGCTTAAAACCTTGTGTTTTGGGCCATTTATTTTTTTGCAATAATTTACAAGCCGTGTTTTTGTCCTTTGTTTGTCCGTTATTTAAATGGAAAATGGTGAAAAAAAACGGAAATATACTGTGTTTTATGTTTTATATTTCCGTTCCGGGGTTAACATGCTTTGAAGCTGTTTGCTACGATATAGTTTGAGAAGCAGTATCAATTATCAGGTATGCTTTTGGTTGGAATAATTGTTGTTTTTGAGAACATATTATCTTTTTTGAAGGTTGAATTTGTTGTGCAAACTATATATAATTATTATATATAATAAAATTTGTACATGCAGGAGGAGTATAGCGGTGAAATCAATAAAGTTTTTATCAATACTGTTGGTTATGATAAATTTGTTTATAAGCAGCAGCGGTGTATTAAGCAGTGCAGGTGCTGAAGAATATGTTGACGGTTATTATGAATGGTCGCTGGATGATGGAATGTATTCCGACGGTGGAAAGGTTTTGCTTGATACAACAGGAAGAAACAATGCGACTCTTAAGGAAGGACGGCTCGTGCCTTATTTTTCAAACGGACAGGCAACTCTTGCAAACAGTTCGTTTTATTTGCTTGACAAGCCTGTTACCTTGTCGCAGAATAAAAACTGGCGCGTTGAGTGGAAGGGAAGAATGGAAGCGGGTACGACTTCAAATTGTCATATAATTCTCGGTAATGACGGTGCAGAGCAATATATAATGTATGCCTCAAATAAAATTTTTTTCGGGAACAAGGTTAAACAGCGTGCAGAGTTTGCATGTAACAGAGACGCAGTAGCATATAAGGAAACATCATATATCCTTGAAGGAGATTCAGACAGACATGTACGTCTTACATACCATGTTGCAGATGAAGCAGAGCCTGTTGTAAGTGATTGGGTTGAGTACCCACAGGCGGTTAATGATATTACCGTTTCTTCGTTGTTCGGAAATTATTCGAATATTTTGTACAAGGGCATGATTGATTATGTACGTGTTTGGGAGGAATATCCCGAGGAACTGATTAATGACCCGGGAGAGGGCATAAGCGCTGATTTTAAGATTGTTGATGCAAGCGGGACAGAAGTAAGAGGAACAAAGGATGATTTCGGCAAGGACAGCTTTTATCTGACAGGAAATATTAAGAATACTTCAAGAAAATCCTCCGGTAAAATTTATTGTATAATGTCTGCATATAATAATGCAGGTAAGCTGCAGGGTGCAGCGATGAAGCAGCTTGCATTGCCTGCAAAAGGAAGTATGGATATAACTATGGAAGACGGTATTTGCCTGGATAATGCTCCCGTATTAAAGGGAGATAAGATAAAAGCGTTTGTGTTTGATGACCGGCTTAAGCCTGCCTGTGAAAGCAGCAGGGTTGTGTTTGACGGAAGATTTGCAGGCTCGATAAAGATGCTGTCTATTGGTAACAGCTATTCTATTGACGCGTCTACTATGGTTCATGATATAGCAGCAGCTGACGGTGTGGATATAAACATTTTAAATCTTCACATAGGAGGATGCACTCTTGAAACTCACTGGGCAAATGCGCAGAGCGGTGCGGCAGCGTATGCTTCACAGTTGAATGGGATTTCTGCCGGCATAACATCAATGGAAGCCGCTCTTAAAAAGGAAAAATGGGATTATGTTTCCTTGCAGCAGGGAAGCCATGAAAGTAATGATTTTTCAAAATTCTGGACGGAGGAAAAACCATATCTCACAAATTTATCGGAATATATAAGATCCTTAGCACCTCAGGCAACACAGCTTATACACCAGACATGGGCTTATGGAAATCAGTATGCGATTTCAAGACTTGGATATACGGGGAATGCACCCTTGGCACGTAATGCAATGTTTGCAGATGTTAAAAATGCTTACAGACAGGCTGCTGATAAGCTTGGCGTAAATATATTGCCATGCGGCGAAGCGGTACAATATGCACAGAATGTTATGGGGCTGACGGAGGCTCAGATGTACAGAGATCAGTACAGTCATCTTACATATGATAAAGGGCGTTATCTTGTTGCTGCCGTGTGGTATTCAACGCTTACCGGTAATTCTGTTTTGACAAACAGCTATCATCCCGCGGGAATCAGTAGTTCTGAGCTTCAAAAGCTTAAATCAGCTGTTGATTATGTTGTAAATATGAGTGAATATAAATGGAGATAATCATATATGATGCCTAATTAATACAAATTATGTATTATATAGAAAACTAAAAGCTGCAGCTTGACATTTCCCTGGGTTTATGATATACTTTGTGTGAAACTTGTTTAATAAATTGAGTGAAAAATGAAAAGTATTATAAATAATATGAAAAAATCAAAAAAAACAATATCAAAAAGTATAAAGCAAAGATGGATATATACATATTTGCTTGTGCTGTTTGTTCCGCTTATTATATCGCTTCTTGTTTTTGACAGTAATATTCATTTCATTGAAAAACAGATGAAAACAGAAGGAGAGACAGTATTGCGTTGGGGCAGCAGTGAGCTTGGAGCGTGGCAGCAAAGCTGTTATACAATCCTGGATAAGGTAATAGATAATAATGACATATATAGAATTATAAACAGCTTTGATAATAATTATGATAAAACAATTATCAAGGGGTATCTCGAATTATACAGGAAATACAGTGACAGTGTAAAAAGTGTTTCAATTCTTGTACCCGACCAAAATTGGGTGGCATCATCTGAAACATACAGTAATATTTATTTAAATTATCTTATATATAAAAATGACGGATATCAAGGTGATTATGATTCCTGGAAAAGACTGTTTCAGAGTTATTATAAGGGGGATTTTATTGTGTTGCCCATGAGCAGCAGCAATGAGCTTCTTTATATGACAAGCATCAACTATTCTGAAGGTGAAAAATATTTTAACCTTATAGTCAGTCTGAATTCGCAGTTTGTAGGTCATACGATAAATTCCTTTTTGCCGAGCGAAAATGCAGAATTCTTTATTATTGAAAATGATAAGATTGTTTTTAGCTTTTCACCCGGCAGCAAAACCGGAGAAATTCTGAAATCTGATTATAATGATTTATACACGTTTATTGATGGCAGCGAATATGTTTTTTTTAAGAGTAACGATCTTTTTGAAAATCTTGAATTGTGTTATATTGTGCCCAAAAAGGAGTATCTTTCAAATGTGAATAAGCAAATAACAGGAGTTGTTATTTCGATTACATTTTGTGTTGTTTTTGGGATTTTTCTCATTGCGCTGTTTGTTAAGAAAAATTATAGCCCGATAAGCAGTATAATAAATGAGCTTCCTGTAAAATCAAGTATTTTAAAGGATGAATACGCATATATTTATGATTCTGTAAAGGATATAGTTTCAAAAAATAAGAATATGCAGAGCCAGCTGAAAAAACAAAATGATCTTGTTCGAAATAATATCCTCGTGAAGCTTGTTAAGCAGGGGGTAACTAATGTTATTCCGCAAGGGAAAATGCTTGAGGATTACGGAATATATTTTATCGGTGAACGATATGCAACGATAATGTTCTATCTTGAGGATGTATCAAAGCTTTTTATTGAGGAGAATATATCGGAACATGAACAGATTGAGCTTTCGGTTGTAATCATTGATAATATCGTAAGCGAGCTTGCACAAAAATATGGCGTAGGATATATGCTTGATATCGATAATGCATTGGTATTTCTTATGAATTTTGAGGACTGCAAGGAGGAAAGTACAATTTTGTCAGAGCTCAGACAATTGTGTGAGCAGGCAAAATCAGCTATTTATGCAAATTTTGATATTCGTTTTACTGTATCGATAAGCAGCGTTCATACCGGCTACAGTGAGATGAAGCTTTGTTTGGTGGACTGTATTACAGCTATGGAATACAGACTTATAAAGGGATTGGACAGTATAATTGAGTATGCTGAGGTGTCCGACAATGACTCGTTTGAATATCAATATTCTATTAAGGATGAACAACGGCTTATAAACAGCATTCTTGCCGGTGATTATGAGCAGTCGCAGAAAATTGCCGAAGCGGTAATCAATAAAAATATTGATGATGTTAACAGCATAAAATGCATTAAACTGCTTGTTTTTGATATTATGGGAACTATGTATAAGGCAATAGATGAGATGCATATTACAGAGCAGAGAAGTCAGCTGCGTTTGATTGTGGAAAATATTATAGACTGTACAACGATGGAAGAAATCCGAGATGAAATTAACGATATTCTTTCGGTTTTATGTAACGGTGCCAATGATATAAAGGATTCCGCACAGAATATCATAGTCCGTCATGTAATTGAGTATATAGATGCCAATTATCAGGATATTTCCCTGAGTGTTGCAATGCTTGCTGAGAACAACGGAATAACGCCTAATTATCTTTCTAAAATATTTAAGGATGTTACAGGTGAGAGATTGTTATATTATATACATAATATTCGTTTGAATAAGGCGAAAGAAATTCTTTTAAATGAACGCTCGTTGACTGTTGAACAAATTGCAAATCGGGTTGGGTACAGCAATACTGCAACATTTAACAGAACATTTCTTAAATTTGAAGGAGTATCGCCGACAAAATGGCTTGAAAGAAATTCAAGAGCGGAAGATTAAAGCTGCAAAGCGGCTGTTGCGCAGAGCGACAGCCGCTTTGTAGTTTTTGAGAATATATTATTCTTTTTACATATTGATATTTTTGTTTACGTGAGCTATAATATAATTAAATTAAGATGTCCGAAGTCTCTGAGGACATCGGGCTCCGCCTGATTTTTTCAGACGGAGTACACTCCCCGACCGAAGACGTTGAATTACCGGCTTTCAGCCTTTGCTGAAGCGTGTGATGATGTTTAGAAAGGATTTGCAAAAATATGAATATCAATCGATCATGTATATCGCTGCATAAATCAAAAAATCCGTTTGTAAAGGATATAATAACAAATCCGTTATTGTACTTGATGATTGTGCCATTGGTTGCATTTTATATAATATTTTGTTATGTACCGATGTATGGTGCTGTAATTGCATTTAAAGATTATTCACCGGGGGTTGGTATTTTTAAAAGCCCATGGACATCGGAATTGGGATTTCATCATTTTAAGGATTTTATTTCGGGACCGTATTTCAGCAGAGTTTTCGGAAATACAATAGTGCTCGGATTTGCCGATCTTATTTTTGGGTTTCCCGCACCGCTTATATTTGCACTTATGCTTAATGAGCTTAAAAGCTTGAAATTTAAAAAAATATGCCAGACCATTACATATATTCCGCATTTTATATCATTGGTTGTTGTCTGCGGACTTTTGCAGATATTTCTCGGGCGAGAGGGAATAGTAAGTGACTTGATAGCACTATTCGGAGGAGAACGAGCAAATTTGCTTGCTCAGCCGCAGTACTTTAAAACAATTTTTGTTGCATCCGGCGTGTGGCAGGAGGTAGGCTGGGGAAGTATAGTATATTTGTCTGCTTTGGGTTCTATTGATCCCGGTCTTTACGAAGCAGCCGAGATTGACGGTGCCGGAAGATTCGGGCGTGTATGGCATGTAACATTGCCGGGTATTATTCCTACAATCGTAACGCTGCTCATATTGAAAACGGGTAAGATTTTCAGTGTAAGCTTTGAAAAAATAATTCTGTTGTGCAATGATATGACAATTGAAAAAGCAGAGGTCATTTCGTCTTTTGTTTACAAGCGCGGTCTTGTTGATATGGATTACAGCTATTCAACTGCAATCGGACTTCTTAACTCGGTTTTGAATTTTATAATTATTTTTGCAACAAACTATTTGTGCAGAAGAGTAAGTGAAACCAGTTTGTGGTAAAATCAGAAAGGAGATGCTATATTTTGGCTGTAAGAAAAGAATCTTTGGGAAGCAAGTGCTTTGATGTCTTTAATATAATTTTTATGGTTGGAATGATTACAATAACATTTTATCCGATTTTATATGTTGCTTTTGCTTCTATGTCTGACAGCAATCTGTTAATGGCGCATAGCGGACTTTTGATAAGGCCGCTTGGGTTTAATCTGAAGGGATATACAGAAGTGTTCAAAAATCCAATGACACTGTCAGGCTTCGGCAATACGATATTCTATGTTGGTGTCGGAACGCTTATTAATATGTTTGTAACAACACTGGGTGCATATGCACTTTCACGGCCGCAGCTTTGGATAAAAAAATATGTAAATCTTGGTATTGTGTTCACAATGTTCTTCAGCGGCGGCTTGATACCGCTTTATATATTGGTAAAAAATATCGGAATATATGATACAAGACTGTCGTTGCTCCTTCCGGTTGCGGTGAACAGCTGGAATTACATGGTTATGAGATCGTCATTTGCCGGGTTTTCAAAAAGTATAGAGGAAGCCGCAAAAATTGACGGTGCAAACGATTTTCAGATATTGTTTAAAATAGCGCTTCCCGTTTTTGGCTCAACTCTTGCTGTAATGGTGCTGTTCTATTCTGTAGGACATTGGAATTCCTGGTTTCAGGCGTCAATCTTTCTAAGAAAGAGAAACCTTTATCCGCTTCAGCTGTACTTAAGAGAAGTGCTGATACTTAGCAATACCGAAGCAATGAGCGGTTCTGCAAATACAGGAGATGCTCTTGCCATATCGGAAACAATCAAATACTCCACAGTAATGATTTCCACTATACCTATACTTGTTGCATATCCGTTCCTGCAAAAATACTTTGTAAACGGGGTAATGGTCGGAGCAGTCAAGGAGTGAAAAAAACAATAGCCGCAAGCAGTGCGGCTATTGTTTTTTTAATAAGTTTTAATTATTATCTCAGCAGCTCTATGTATTTTTCACTGTCATGCATTTTCAGGATTGCCTCGGTAAAGTAGTAGTCTGCATATACAATAGGACAGTCGACATTCGGATTAATAAGAAGATTGTCATTTTCGGCGTGGTATGCCGGGCCTACGCAGGCATGAAGCAGTATTGATTCCCAGTCAGGGATGCCGAGAGCCGAGCAGTGCTCGGTAATTCCGGTGTATATTGCTTTGATGCCGTCACTTATTTTTTTATCTTCGATGCAGTAATTTATATTTAAAAGTCCCGAAAGCGCGATTGCTGCAGCTGAGGAATCGTATGGCCGAAATGCCTTTTGGCTGCATTTAAAATCCCAAAGAGGTAAACCGGTGACGGTAAGCTTGTCAATAAAGTAATATGCACACTTCTTTGCAATATCAAGATATTTTTTGTCGCCCGTATTAAGATACGTCTGTGAAAAGCCGTATACAGCCCATGCCTGACCTCTTGACCAGCATGAGTCATCGGAATAGCCCTGTCCCGTGCAGCCGTTTATCGGCTCTCCTGTCATAGGATTGAAGTTAAACTGATGAAAGGTTGAACCATCCTTTCTTACGATATATTTTGCTATCGTATCGGCATGTGCTTTTGCTGTCGCTGTAAGGCTCTCATCGCCGGTTTCTTCTCCTGCCCAGAAAAGAAGGGAAAGATTCATCATGGAATCAATTATCATTTTACCTTTTTTTTCTTCAATAAATTTGGGGTCGTTATCCCATTTCCATGTGTCCCACGCTCTTATAAACTGACCGTTTTCATGAAATCTCCCCGCGAGAATTTTTGCTGCTTTTATAGCTATCTGCTTTGCGTTCTCGTCCTTTGTAAGCCTGTATCTTCTTACCTGTGAAAGTGAAAAGATGAATCCGGTGTCATGGTCTAAGGGTATAATGTTATTTTTTTCGCACCAGTCAGGATTGTTTGCAGCGCGCAATTTAAAGAAATCCTGATATTTATCGGCCACTGCTAAAAATTTTTTATCGTTTGTGTATGCGTATCCGAGATACAGCATGCCTACATAAAATGAATCTGTCCATCCTCCTCCGTTTGAAAGAAGGAATTTGCCATCGGCCGATGTTGTGTTCGGCGGTATTTTCCCTTCAAATCTTATGCCGTTTTTATATGTTCTTTCAAATATTTTATTAATCATGACTAATGCTCCTTTCATGATAAAAGGGGCTTTGTAAGCCCCTTTGTGCAGTAATTTATACTAAATTCACAGAATAATTACGGTTCTGCCTGCAGTTATCTGTTCTTGAATCTGTTATAAGCGTCTTGCTGAACGCTCAGAACGCTGTCAATTCCCATATCTTTTATGGTATTTCGGAATTTTTCAAGATTTTCAAGAGGCTCAGCGCCCATTATGAATTTTAATGAGGTTTCATTTACATATGTAATAATCTCATTTTGTTTTGATGAAACCTTGTTTGCTTCTTCTGTTGTAAGAGTTACAGGCGGCATCTGCCAATTTGTATCCGAAAGCTTCCATATTTCCGCAGTTTCCTTTTGCTCCGGTGTAGCCTGATACTGTTCAAAATATCGTGCATCCTGAATCATCGGTGCCATAACAGCAGCCCGGCAGTAACGGCTCATGGCATTTTGCATACTGAGACCCTCGGCATTAGACGTAATATCGTCTGTGTATTTGGGATAATCATTTTCCATTGTATATGATGTGCCTTCTATACCGAAGTTATAGAACATATGACCTTCCGGGCCGTATGCATAATCAAGGAGTCTTATTGCGGCATCTGTGTTTTTGCATGATGTTGAAATCATAGCGCTCTGTGCATCGATAAAGGGTGTTTGTGAAAAGCCGAATCTTGGCTCGGTTCCCTTCTGAACAACAGGATATTTTACAGCCTGAAGCTTTGCATCAGGATTGTTTTGCTTAGTTGCTGTGATAAACTTGCCCATGCCTCCGCCGACGGAGTTGACATATGCGCCCGCTTCGCCGCTGGACACCTTCGCATCAAATGTTTTAGAGTCCTGAACTGCAAAATCCGGATCAATAATGCCTTTTTTATACCAGTCATTCATAAGTCTGAGGTACTTTTCGTAGCCATCCTCAAGCGGTCCGTATTTAACGGTGTCGCCGTCAAGATAAAAGCCGTTGGCACCTGTTACGTTAAATGCACTTGCAAACATAAGCTGCGCATGGTCTGAGTTCAGAACCGTGAGCGGGTATTTGATATCGAGCTGATCCTTAAATGCTGTGAGTACAGTCTCCCATTCTTCAATGGTTTCCGGTCTTTCCATGCCGATTTTTTCAAGATAGTCCTTTCTGATTTGGGGACCTAACCAAAATGTGAGTGAAGCGTCACCTCTGATGGCAGGGAAGCAGAAATATTGCCCTGAGTCTGTGCTGACAAGCTTGCGCCAGTCATCATTTTCTTTTAATATTTTTGTAAGATTCGGAGCTTTTTCGTTTATTGAATCTGTAAGATCCAGTATAACATTGTCTGAAATGGCTTTTTGCGGACCGCCCTTGTAATTGCTTATAGAGTATTCTATAATATCGGAGAGGTTACTGCTTGCAACCATAAGGCTGAAGCTTTGAGCTTCCTGTCCGACAGTCGGGTGTACAAACTCAATTTCAACGTTCGTGCGCTTTTGCAGCTCCTGAAAGAAAGGAACCTCGGAATAGTTGGTATATAGCTGTTGATAGTGTGCGTAAAACGGAACCCAGTACGTAAGCTTGTTTCCCTGTTCGCTTGCTTCTTGCCCGGCAGAACCGCAGCCGCTTACAGCGCAGGCGGCAGTAGCCAGTGCAGCTGAAAGCAAAAGTAACTTCTTTTTATTCATCTTCTTTTCCTCCATTAGATTAATGTCTATAATAATTATAATTCATAATATAAAATCATTCAATATACAATTTCTTTTTTTGTCCTGCATTTTCTACGATTTGCGTATTTTAATGAATATTTACTTGAAATGTTGTTTTTGTCGATGTATAATTATCCTCGGAGGCGATAATGTGAAAAGTTTGTATAATGAGTTTAAAAAGTATGATTTAAAAAATATTTTAAAAGATTTTAACGGCAGCCTTGTTTTTCCGGATATAAGAAACAGATGCTTTTGGGATTCTGTACCGGAGGAGGCGAAAAGCAGCATTGTTAACGACGCAGAAAGTAATATTTGTTATTCTTATCACTTAATGGCAGCAAGCCGTATTTTGGAGTTCAGCGCTTCGGGAGACAGAAAAGCCTTTGAAGATGAATATTTTGAAAACCGTATTAAGCTATGCATTTTTATACTTGCCGAATGCATTGAAAATAAAGGAAGATTTGTTTATAAAATTATTGACGGATTATGGGGAATTTGTGAGGAAAGCTGCTGGGCCTTGCCCGCGCATTATTTTATGGCGAATGACAACTGCAGCCTCCCGGACGTGACAATCCCTCCCATAATAGATTTATATGCGTGTGAAACCGCGCAAATGCTTTCCGTATCGGCATGCGTGTTAAAACCGTTGCTTGATGGGATTTCAGAAGTGTTTTATAAGCGTATATTATTTGAAGTGAACAGAAGAGTCATTCAGCCTTATATTATGCAAAACGATGTTTTTTGGATGGGATTTACTGAAAAAAATGCGGTTAATAACTGGAATCCGTGGTGCAATTGCAATTGTATGATTGCAGCACTTCTTTCGGCACAGAATGATGAGGATAGGGTTAAGGCTGTTTCGAAGGCGATAAAAAGTGCGGATGTTTTCTATATGGGCTACGGGGACGACGGAGGATGTGACGAGGGTGCAGGATATTGGGACAGAGCTGCTGCCGCTCTTTTTGAGCTCCTTGATATGCTTGCAATGGCAACCGACGGAACAATATGCTTTAAAAATGACGAAAAACTCGCAAAAATGGGCGCATACATAAAAAATGTTGCTATCACATATGAAAGCTTTGTAAACTTTGCCGATGCACGTCCCAATACACGGGTAAGGGGAGATATTGTATACAGATTCGGAAAATATGTGAATGATAAAAAGCTTATGGCCTTCGGCGCATCCCATGAATGCAGAGAGTCGGGTGGCTTGGATTGGTCTGAAAAAATCAGCATAACATTAAGCCGTGAAATTTTCATGCTTGGCGTGTTGAACGAAATGAAGTGCTTCAAATATACAGCGGAGCCTGAGAGCGCTGTTTACATGAAAGATATTCATGTAATGGTTGCAAGGTCTCAAAAAGAATATGGGAAAGGACTTGTTCTTGCCGCCAAATTCGGACATAATAACGAGGCGCATAATCATAACGACGTTGGCAGCTTTGTGGTTTATAAAGATGGGAATCCCGTGTTTATTGACGTTGGAGTCGGAGTGTATACATCAAAAACCTTCAGTGATAAGCGCTATGAAATATGGTATATGCAGTCGAATTATCATAATACTCCCATTATTGCGGAATGCGGTCAGAGGGACGGCATAAATCATAGGGATGCAGATTGTATTTACGAATGCGGCGACAGCTTTGCGGCATTATCGGGAAATATTGAAAAGGCGTATGAGCTGCCGTTTGATATAAAATGGCGGCGCGGCTTTTGCCTTAAGGATAACAGAATAATAATCTCCGATTCTTATAGCTCGGCGGAGCCGTTCAAAAAGGAATTTGTGTTTATGGCGTGCGTCCGACCTGAAATATGCTGTGGGGAAGTTAAGGTCGGGGAGTGTATTCTTAAGTGTGATAATGCTGAAGGGAGGATTGAGACGGAAGAAATATATAATGACGACATTCTTCTGAAGCCTTGCTGGGGTGAAAAAATATATCGGATAAAATTTATTTTTAAGCCGTCAGAAAAAAGCGGTCTGATAAAATTCAATATAACTTAAACATAAAAGAGCCTGACATGCGGACACAGAGCCTTTTTGTATATTGGGCTTATATCTGTGTTGTAGAAATTGCAAGGGCGATATAGAAACTGTATATTGATTTTTTGATATATTGAATTTATAATATACAGTGTAAAGCAATATAAAAAAATTGCAGTGTGAAAAGGAGTAAGCTAAGTATGAAAAAGATGGTTTCCGTGATGACATTGTTTTGCATTCTGCTTGGATTGCAGACTCAGGGCTTTGCTCTGAAAACAAACAGGAGCAAAGCGGAAGAAGCTGTTGAGAGGGTTAAAAGTCTGAATATAATGACAGGCTATGAGGATGGCGCGTTTGGGGAGGAAAGATTTCTAACCCGTTCGGAGTTTGCCGCTGTCATATTCAGAATTTTGAATTTTGATGATATTTCCGACTCAAGGCAAGTCTCGAAATATACAGATGTTCCGGAGGAATACTGGGCATGCCCCGATATAAGCATTGTAACGGAATTTAATTATATGCGGGGGTACGGTAACGGTATTTTCGGACCTGAAGAAAATGTTACATATAATCAGACGGCTGTGGTTCTTATAAAGCTTCTCGGCTATGACGTCACATGTACGCCTGCTGACGGTAATGATTATTCGCCTTATGTTGAAAGGGCAAGCTCAACAGGTCTTCTTAAAAATGTACCCTTTGGCGGTGATGAACCGATTACGAGGGAAAATCTTGCCCTTATGATAAGCAACGCGCTTGATATAAATGTCATGGTAATTGACAGTCTGGGAAATTATGAGGTGAGCGAAAAATATACCCTTTTTGATAAATTTAGACGTGATGGTGAAGAAGCTGAAGGCATTGTTGAGGAAACCTCCGAAACTTTCCTTGCCGAAGACAACGACATACTCGAGGACGAAGTAATTATCAACGGCTACAGATACAATACAGGAGATACAAATATCAAGGATTATCTTGGCATGAGCGTCCATTATTTTGTGCAGAATACCGGAAATGATGATTATGTTATCAAGGGTTTTTATCCTGATGATAACAACGAAATAATTTCTGTAACGGGTGAAGACATAGTAAGCTGCAGCGGCGGTAATCTGACATATCTGAATGAGAATGACAGGGAAGTGAAAATAAGCATTGCGGGCTGCAGATATGTTTGCAACGGCAGACTCTATTACGGAGCTCCCGATGAAATTCTTCTTTCACCGAGTGCAAGGATAAGGCTCATAAACAACGACAGAGACAAAGATTTCGAATTTGTGTTTGCGGAAGTATATGAGCTTTCGCAGATTTTGAAAAACAATACCGTTGCCGGTTCAATATATTTGCAGAGCACGTTGAAAAACGGAAAGCGTGCAATTGAATACACGGACGAAGATGTAAATTTTGTTTTTCAAAATGTAAACGGCGAGGAGATTTTACCGGAGGAGCTTGTTGAAAAGGACGCATGGCTTGAAATATATACAAGCAGCGACGGAAAAAACATGAAGATTATTGCCCTTGACGGAAAGAAAACCGGATATGTTGAGAGGATAGATTATGATGATGACGGAAGCATTGTTATCGACGGAACGGAATATATGATTGCAAGGGATTATGCAGGCTTCCTTGTACCGCCCAAATCCTTGGAGGTAAACCGGTATTATGAATTCTGGCTTGATTCGTTCGGTAAAATAATATATGCTGAGACAGAGAATGAAGAAACCAAAACGCATTACGGATATATTTATTTTTTGTCTGACGCTGATAATAATTCGGACGAGCTTTTGAAAATCAAGCTGATTAATGGAACAACGGTCAGAAATTATGAGGAAAACGAAAAATATTACATTCACGGGAATGACAGGCAGGAGATAAACACCTTTGAGCTGGCTCAAAAGGTTAAAATCGACAATGTGTATTACAGCGAACCGGCAGATATAAGCAAGAAGCTTAATACCGTATATACTGTTTCCGCAAACGGTCATGACAAAATCGGCAATGTAATAAGGTACACGCTGAACGGAAATAACGAGATAAACAAAATAGATGTTTTGTCATCGTACGGTAAATATGCATCAAGAAAGCTTAATGCCGAACAGATGGTAATGGGCGGAGACGACACTCCGTTCGGTATTGACGAGGATACAATCGTATTCTTTATCCCTAAAAGCGGTGAAGAGGATGATATAAGCTGCGAAATGAAATTTACGGCAGATTCGTATAAGTCTGTGGGGTTTGAGCTTGATGAAGAGAAGTATACTGTTGATGCGGCAGTTTTCGAGAGTCCGCTCAGTGTGTATGACGATTCCGATTTTTCGGAAAATGAAAGAACCAAGGTAATTCAGGCTGTTTCAAGCACAATTGATGAAAACGGAGAGGCTGTATACAGAGTTTCCGGATATGCGGGAACCGAGATATTTAACCGTACAACACGGAGCGGAATCGATTCGGTTGACAGCGTCGTTTCAGAGCTTAAAAGAGGAGATGTTGTTCAATTTCAGACGGATTTTGACGGTCAGATAAACAGAATAAAGAAAAGCTTCAGCATAGATACAAGCAATGAGTACTATCACCGGGGTGCGCAGACAGCTCATGAGATAATTTATGGAATAGCAGCATCTTCCGTTAAAAACTGTCTTGGTGTCGGCGCTACTGAATTTATGAACCAGCTCAGCATTGTGCTTGACGATAACGGTTCTGACGAGACGACATTTCAAATGCCTGTAAAAGCTTCAACCGCACCTGACATTTATATTTACTATTCGGACCAAAAAATGGTTTCACCCGGTGATTTTGATGATATTGTCACAATGAATGAGGTTGGGAATGATTATGCATCAAGAGTAATTCTTTATGCATGCAATTCTGTTGTTAAATCTATATTGATAATTAAATGACAGGCATTATTTAAGAAAGGGATTAACGTGAAAAATAAGCGGCGCATCTTACCTCCTTTCGGGGCTTGGAGTATACACATACGCCGTCGTCCCTCAAGAAGGCAATCTGCTTGCTTCTTTTCCACGTTATGGATTTGAGCCGCCTAAAGGCGGCATGGAGGATTATTATGAAAACAGTAAAAAAGCATATATCAATAATACTTGCTGCAGCTTGTTTGGCGGGTGTTTGTCCCGTTGCTTCATATGCAGATGCTGCCGGAGATGTAGCTGCGGCGCTTGACGGTATTTCAATCTCGCAAATTGTGGATAATGATTTCAGCTTGCCGTTGTCGGATGAAAACGGTGTGACTTTCAGGTGGGAGAGCAGTGATAAAGAAGCGATTTATCCCATTGAAAACACCGCGTATGTTTTGGCAGGGCTTGACAGGAAGAAGGCAACTCTTACTGTTACTGCGGAAAAAGACGGTGCGGCAGACACAAAATCCTTTGATATTGATATTGAGCCGTTTTCCTTCAGTGGAGGCTATATATTTAACGATGATTTTGAAACAGGCACTGCGGACGATTCTGTATGGAAGCTTGATGCAGATTTCATGCCGAACAGCGCAGATAACGAATACGGCGCAAATTATATGGGAATTGCATCTGATATAGATGATAACCATTTTTATATGATTAAGAGAAATGATAATTCTGTAAACGGGGCAAAAAAAAGCTATATACATTTGATTAAGGATGGACTTCCGAACGAGGCAAGAATTATATACGAAACAAAAATTTATGTAAACCAACAGCCCAAAAACCTTGGCGGCGGTGATATTTTTCTTAACCATTGGTGGTGCCGTGATATGGCAAATACCATAGGACGGTATTCCGGCTTTGCGGCTGCGTACGTCGGGGGAAATAACGGTATTCAGATCAGGGCTACTCTCGATGCGGCTCCTGCAGCCGCAAAATTAAAAAATGAGCTTTACAGCTGGAGAAAATTAACCTTTGATGTTCAATCCGGCATTGGCATATTCAGCTGTTATGCCGATGATGAGAAGGTTGCGGCAGATTATAAGATGAGAGCGGTAGGGGCTTCTCTTAAGCACCTTGCGTTTGGCTTTGACGGAAACACAACGGGCGAGGTGTGGCTTGATGACGTCAGAATTTATGAATATCCGAAGAGTATTGACGTATTGCTTAAGGACGCGGGCTTTGGTGTGTCGGATACAGCTGCTGTTTCCTCCGATCTTGTTCTTCCGACACCGGAGGAAGGTACTGTTACGTGGATTTCTTCAAATCCGGAGATTTTATCCGAAACCGGTGTTGTTGACAGAACAAGGGTTGAAGGAGAAACAGAAGAGGTTACGCTTTATGCGGTGCTGAATAACAGCGGTTTGAAAAGCATAAAGGAATACAATTTTACGATTATTGCCGAGGAACCAAAGGAACCCGGTGAGCTTGAGCTTCTCGATATCGATTCGATAGTCGGAGAACAATCAAAAGATGCTCTTGAAAAGGGATTTTCTCTTCCGGTGTCAACGCCGAGCGGAAAGGCTATTACATGGAGCAGCAGTAATACTGAGGTACTTGAAATCAGAAACAACAGCTATGCTGCAATAAAGCCTGCGAATGTTGCAAAAAGCGTTATGATTACTGCTGCAATCAACGTAGACGGCTCGGAGGAAACCAGGAGCTTTGTATTAACTGTGGCAAAAGGCAAGCCGATGGATAATGAAATAGACATTGCAGAGATCGCAGGTCAGGACTTAAACAATATAATTAATGATTTTGAGCTTCCTTCAGAGACGAAAAGCGGTCGTGCCGTTACTTGGAAATCAAGTGATGACGAATGCTTGTTTATACATGATGCAACTGCATACGTGATAAGAAAGCCCGATCCAAAGCCTGTTATCCTTATAGCTTCGGTTGATAATAACGGCGTTGTTACTGATTTTCCGTTCAGCTTAACTGTCGCCAAGTCTGATGAAATAGAAAATTATCTTATAAATGAAGATTTTGAGGGCGTATCAGCCGGCAGCCTTCCTGAAAATACCGCCTACAGCCAGTGGGGAAAGGATTTAACTGTTCTTGACAATAACCCGAATATTGAAATCGGCGTTAAAGCGGAAAATGATGCAAACAATATAATGGATGTTTTCCATAAAAAGCCTGACGGTAATCAGCACTCGCTTCTTCATATTAACTTCAACACACCAAAAAAAGGAAGCGTTGTTGTTGAATACAAATACAGATATGTATTGACAGGCGGTCAGGGGAATGATACAAATGCGAATATATGGATAAATTCAACTACGGGCTACAACGCTGCATCGAGCGGTAATTTTGTAAAATTTCCGTTTAATGATGCATTTGTTGTTGCACAGATGGGGAGCAACAGATCGCAAAGAGAAAACTATGACGCCGGCAACTGGCATAAAATAAAAGCAACCCTTAACCTTGACGACGGTGTTTTTGACATGTATCTTGACGGCAGGAAGACTATTGAAAACGGGCCGAAAATCGAGGGTGACGGTGCAATGCGTATTCAGGTAGGCTTCGACCGCGGCAGCGCAGGTCATTGTCAGATAGATGATGTCAAGGTGTATATGGACCCTGTCAGCATTGTAAGAAACTATGCGGAAAGCATAGATATAGGTGATGTTTCAAATGTTGTAAAGGATATTGAAATCCCCGAAAAAACGCCTCTCGGCGATGCCGATATAATGTGGGTTTCATCAAGACCCGATGTCGTATCTGTTTCCGGTAAGGTTAATAATCCGAAGGACGGAAACGATATTCCCGTAACGCTTTGGGCACTTGTTGAAAGCAATAATAACAGAAGCATTAAACGTTTTGACCTTAATGTGGCAAGAATAAAGTCTGATGCTGAAAGCGTTGATTTTGACTTTGAAAATCTGAATTTTAATGTTCCGGGACTTTGTATGGACGATGTTCTGAGACTGCCGACCGTTGGTGAACTCGGCTCAACAATCACATGGGTAAGCAGCCATCCCGATATTATTACAAACGAAGGAATCGTGTCGCGGATTCCTTACGATAATGAAAAAATAACGGAAGTAATACTCACGGCTACCGTTTCAAAGGGTAACGCCGGACCGAAATCAAAGACATTTACCGTAATGGTTCCCGAAAGAAACTATGCTTTGAATGCAACTGTTACAGGAAGCTCAGGCAGAGTCAATAAGCGTTTTGAATTTGTCAGGGATAACGATTCATCCACAAGCTGGGCTCCGGCTGACGGCGATAAAAAACCGAGTCTTGTAATAGATTTAAAGGAGACAAAGCTTGTAAATAAAATAGTTATAAACGGGAAATGCGATGATGTTACGGTAAGCTACAGAACAAGCAGCAGCAATACATATAACAGAATAGGCAGCGGACAGAGCATTACATTTTCACCGAAGGAAATGAAGACTGTCAAGCTGGAGTTCATAGGTGCGGCTGAGGTAAGCTCGGTTGGTATTTACTATTCCCTTGATGACTGTGAGGCTGTAAAGGCAGATATGGACGCATTGAATTTGGGCAATCTTGACAGAGTTACATCAAATATAAGAATCCCCGCAAAGGGAAGCGTATGCAGCAGTACGATAACTGCCGTTTCATCAGACAGCAGATATCTGTCAAACAGCGGTGTTGTTACAAGACCGGAGGATTCCGATAAAAATGTAACACTTACACTTACTCTTACACACGGTAATTACTCGGAAACAAAGGAGTATAGTGTGCGCATTCTTAAAAAAGCCTCATCGGGCGGCTCCGGCGGAGGCGGCGGAGGCTCCTACGGGTATAAAGGGAGCGCTGCGCCGAATATAATTACCGCTCCGGTAAAAAATGATGCACCGGGAGATAAAAAGATTCCTGCTATGGTTGATGTGTTCAGTGATCTTTCGGAAACTGTCTGGGCAAAAACGCAGATTGAGAGCTTTGCTTCAAGGAAGATAGTAAACGGAAATCCTGACGGGAGGTTTGAGCCAAACCGTAAAATAAGCAGAGAGGAGTTTGTTAAGCTTGTAATTAATTCTCTCGGTATAGATGCTTCTGAGGCAAAATGCGGTTTTGAAGATGTTCCTGAGGACAGCTGGTATTACAGCTATGTGTCAAAGGCGGCAGAGCTTGGCATTGTAAATGGAGTGGACGATAAGCATTTCGGCGTCGGTATTCCGATATTAAGATGCGATATGGCAGTAATTATCGACAGAGCATTTAATGCTGTATCGAAGGAAACAGACGATATAAGCTTTTCGGATGAAGGCTTAATACCCGAATATGCACTTAAAAGCGTTAAAGCACTCAATTCGCTTGGTGTGATAAACGGATTTGAGGACGGAAGCTTCAGACCGAACGAAACTGCAAGCCGTGCACAGGCTGTTGTGGCAGTGTATAATTATCTTCAACTTAAGTAATTGGGGGGTATTTATGAGTAAAAATAAAATATTTGCTTTATTGCTTGCTGCTGCAATGACAGCTTCCGTTTCTCCGGCGGTATATGCCGACAATGATTCGGACGGTATTTCGGAGCACTACGGCAGCTTGTCTGAAGAAGTTTCTTTTGAGACTGCGGAAGAAGCAGCTGAAAATGATGAAATTAACTTGATGAGCGCTGACGGAGAAGCCCTGTTTGTTGACCGGAACAGAATGAGTGATGAGGAATTCTTCGGAAAATGGAATATGGAATCTTCGGAATGGGAGACAGAGCCAAAATTCGACTATTCATACAATGCCGATATGGAATTAGTCGGAGATTATGTAAAACAAGGTGATTACAAAAATGCAAAGGACTGCTTGCTTTACTATTATCAAGACAGAGATTTGTCACCCGGACTGCCTACGGGAAGAACGGCTTTGGAAGCAAGAATTTCAATGGAAAACATTCATACGTTTGAATCACCTGTTGTAGGTATCCTGTCGGTTAAAAAAACTCCCGCACAGTACAGCGTTAATGTAACATCTCTTGTAAAGTCAAATGTGAGCTGTTTTCTGATTCATTCTGTAAAAAGGGAAAGTGAAGAAAAGAATAAGGAGGAAATTGTAAGCTTCAATTCAAAAGAGGCCGGGAGCAATGCACCTGTCCTTGAAATACAGCAGGGGAATAAGGTTACCAATATTCCGGTTGAGCAGGATATGTATATCAGGGGCGGAGATTTTTCGGGTGAAAACTACGGGAAGGAAGACGTTATACTTGTGAGTGAGGGCGGTGCTGCGCCAAATGATAACGGCACAAGACAAGCTCATATTAAATTTGATATTTCATCTCTTGATACCGGTGCACAGATAACGCGTGCCACCCTTAAGCTTTACGGAAGCAGTACGGCAGAAAACAAGGAGGTAGCTGTATTCTCGGGTGTGGAAAGTCAATGGGATGAGAACATCATCACATATTCAAATATGCCTATTCGTGTTGCTTCGTGGAACAACACGAAGGACGGCTATGATTGGAAGCAAAGAAGCGGACTTCATGCACAGTTTTACAATGTGCAGGTAAGACTTAACCATATTCCGAGAATGTTTTCGGAATATTATGCAACAAATGACGAAAGATATGCTGTTGCCGCCATAAAGCAAACCCTTGACTTTATCGGTGATAACGGCGGTCTTCTTTACGATCTTTATACAAAGGAGGCGGCGCTGAATGCCGCTTTCAGAGGAGATCCGCAGCTCCCACTTATTTTCACGGGCGCTCTTTCATGTAAAGGAATAATCACAGGTGACGCGTTTACGTCTATTCTTAAGCTTATATGGCAGGATGCAACAGGCTTGACTTATGCAAAAAATGAGTGGCGTAAGCATAACGGTCAGGCATTTCAAATAAATTCACTTTTAAGATATATTGCGTATTTTCCCGAGTTTGCTGACAGAAACAGCTGGGTCGGTAATATTGACCGGCGCGTTATGGAGCTTTCCGAGGATCTTCTTAATGAGGACGGAGGCTATACGGAGCCGACAAGCGGTTATGACAGCGGTGTTCTCGGAACCTTCACGGGGCTGTTTACGCTTGCGAATGTTGCAAATATTGAGCTTCCTGAGGAATTCAGAGAAATCTATGAAAAATTTGCAATGGCTGAGATGAATCTCACAATGCCCGACGGTGTTCAGTGGGGATGGGGAGACGGCGGACCGTCTCAGATGCGTAAAAGAATTTATGATGTAGCGGAAATTACGGGAAATCCGTATATGTTCTATTTTGGGACATTGGATTCGGAGGACAGAAAAGGAACTATACCTGACTGGACATCATATTTCCTGCCGGTGAGCAGACTGGGAGTAATGCGTGATAACTGGGGCGATAATGCTGTTGCGGCTTTCCTGAGGGGAAGAACCGGACTGAGCCATTCGCATGCTGATGTAAATCAGATGTTGCTTTATGCATACGGAAGATACCTCCTTGCGGATACAGGTATGAACTCATACGATGCAAGAGACCCGTATTATGATTGGCAGTCGAAGAGAACAGAATCTCACAATACGGTTGAGATAAACGAAAAGGGTCAGCAAAAGAGCGGAAATGTGTTTACCACCATGTACACTAATCCGAGAATGGATTTTTATTCGGCGGAATCACATGCTTACGAGGATTTTACTCACACAAGAAAAGTTGCTTTTGCGAAAAACGATAAGTTTTTTATTGTTTCTGACTTTATTAAGGCTCCTGATGACGGAAGTGTAAATACATATAATCAGGCTTGGCATAATCTTGTTGAAGCCAAGCCGAGTATAGACGATGAAACAAAGATTGCACAGACAAACTATGCAAGCGGTGCCAATCTTGAAATTGTTCCTGTTAACCCCGAAGCCCTGACGTCAGCAACACTTGACGACGGTGTTGGACTTAATGAAAGCAACAGCATAAGAAACACGTCAAAGAAAAAGCATGTTTCTTATAAAATCAAAACTGCAGGCAATGCGATGATGAACACAATCATATATCCGTTTGAAAGCAGTGTTACGGCAAATATAAAGACAATGCCTGAACCTGTTTCGGATAATGCAGACAGAAGTGCGGCTGCGTTTTCAATGGAATTGCCTGACGGAACAAAAGCGGAATATTACGTAAATTTCAGACCGGAAAAGCCCCGGCGTTTTGATTGGTATGATGTCGATGCAGAAAATGTATTCATGAAGTATAATCAAAGCGATACACTTGAATTTTTCTCTGCCTCGAATATTAATTATATAAAACAGAACGGTAAGGAATTCATGCGCTCTTCTGAAAAATTGACTGATATATCTGTGAGCTATGAGGGCAGGGTGGCAAATATTCAGACAACTACGGATATAGATCTTGATAAAGAGTATATTATTATGTATGCCCCCGATGTGTCAAAAGCCGCTGTAAATGATAAGAGCGTTTCATTTATACGCACGGGAGAATGTGTAATTATCGGAAATTACCGCGAGGAGTTTAATGCTTCGTCTGACAGTGACGGGAATACTTATGCAGATGTCGAAAATGATATAGTTGTTACTTATCCCATAACGGTATCCGGAGAGAAGAAGTGGGTTGATCTGACAATTTTTAAAGGGACACGTCTTATGGTGAACGGAAAGTGGGATGGTGTTATCAGATTTGACACTGTCATAAGCGGCGGCGCTTCGGCAGGAAATCAGAGCTTCGGTACTATTCCGCTTGATGAAATAGCTACGTCCCGGCCCATATGTGTCTCATTTCCGTTCGCAAACGGCAGAATAGCTTTTCAATCGGAGGGTGAGCTTATCAGGTCGGAAACAGAGCTTGACAAAAATACAATTGAAGAAGCATCAGATAAGTCAACAGCTTTAAAGCCTGTTTTCTTTGATAACGGTACAGAATCGTTTGTTTATTTGTATAACCTCCGGAATATTATGCTGTACAGCGACTCATCAAACACAGGAAATAACTCAGAAACCGGAAAGGGTCACGGCTCGGGCAGCGGAGGCGGCGGAGGCGGTCATATTTGGCCTAAGCCTGCTGAGCAGCCGGGTAATAACAGCGAAAACGATGGTGAAAACGATGGTGAAAACGATACGGATAAGACCGACACAGACAGTAACACAACCGTAAAGAACAGCTTTAACGATATAAAAGAACATTGGGCAAAGGACAGCATTGAAGAAATGCACAGCTTGGGATTTGTAAACGGCAGGAATGACCAATTATTTGACCCGGACGGCGATATTACACGTGCCGAATTTGTTGCAATAGTTGTCAGAATGCTTGGTATAGACACATCAGAAGCCGTGAATGTGTTTGAGGATGTGCCGGAAACCGCTTGGTATTACAGCTATGTGAATGCGGCAGCATCAGCCGGTATTGTAAAAGGTTCATTAAACGGGTTTGAACCCGAAAAGCTTATAAGCCGCGGTGAAATGGCAAAGGTACTTATGGAAACCTGCAAATTTGCTGATGTTGAATATGATGAAAATACTGCTCGCCCTGATTTTACAGACAGCGATAAATTTTCTGAATGGGAAAAGGAAGCTATTGACTATGTTTCCGGGGCAGGTCTTATAAAAGGTATGCCTGACGGCAGATACGCAAATGCAAACAGAGCAACACGTGCTGAAGCGGTAACCGTTCTTAATAGAATATATCATTTGATGGATAAGGGTGAATACGATGAACATAATTGAGTATAAAAAATATTTCGATAAGGTTTACGGCTGTTGGCTCGGAAAGAGTGTTGCAGGTACTGTCGGTGCACCTTTTGAGGGGCGAAAAGAGCTTTTTGAATATGAATACGATCCGCGTTCAATAGAACAAATGCTTCCCAATGATGATCTTGACATCCAGGTTATATGGTTAGAGGTTCTTGAAAAGAAGGGTATTTATTTTACCGCCGGTGATTTGGCGGAAGCGTTTTACAAAAAATATCCCTTTTCGCCGGGTGAATATGCGTATTTTAAAAAGAATTTTATAAGGGGGATAATGCCTCCGATATCGGGACTTTTCAATAATACATATTATTTCAACGGTATGGGATGCCCTATCAGATCCGAAATATGGGCGTGTGTTGCTGCGGGAAATGCAGAGCTTGCCGCAGAACTTGCGAAGCTTGACGGAATTCTTGACCATGGACCCAATTCGGTTGAAGGTGAAGTATTTCTCGCTGTTCTTGAAGCTCTCGCTTTTTTTGAAAGTGACATTCAGACTCTTGTATACAAATCGCTGTCTTATCTTGACAGCAGCGGAGATATGCATAAGCTTTTGGAAGACGTAATCAGATGGTGCGGGGAATATGACGATTACAAAAAAATCCGCGCTTTAATTCTTCAGCATTGGGGTCATGCCGATTGTACGAATTTGTATCAGAATATGGGCATTTCGCTTATGGCATTAATCCTCGGGGACGGAAATTTTATAAAAACAACAATGCTTGCTCTCAATTGCGGATACGATACAGATTGTACCTGTGCAACTGTCGGTTCGATTCTTGGCATCATAAATGGCGCTGATAAGCTTTTCAGTCAGGGGTTTACGGATACGGGATATGTTCTTGATGCGCTTGTTGAGAGAAGAAGCAGCACATTATATGATCTTGCGGAGGATACGTGCTTTGCAGGTCTTACAATGGCAAAATACCGTAACAGGGACTTAGTTATTGTTAATCCGCCGACATATACGGAATTACCGCATGAAAAAGAAGAAGAGCTTGAATTTGCAATTGATTATTGCGGCGCCCCCGCCATGAAGCCCGGCGAAACACGCATTATGTCACTAATTGTTATAAATAATACAAAATCAGCTTATTCGGGAGAGCTGCTGTGCGATATGCCTGCAGGGTGGAGCGCAGAATTCGACGGTAAATGTGAAGTCGGACCGTATTGCAGCGGGACCGTAAGTCTTACAATTACCGCAAATCCCGATAACGGAGAATTTCACGAACGGAATATCATTAAATTCAGTATGGAATTTAACGGGAAGCAAATCAGCTATTCCTTCGGTATAACGGGCGCTGCCGTGTGGAAGGTGTACGGACCCTTCTGGAGAAATCATTCCGATATTCCGCTGATACCCTATTGGGAAAAATATGATAAATATTTTGAAAATATTGACGCACTTCGTGAATACCATCTGAATACATTTGCCGATATTGATTATGAGTATGTCGACGAATTCGATTTTGAAAAGATTGAGGAAGCGCCATGGAATACATGCTCGCTTATCCCAGTAAATGCCGCACTATATGAGGATTGCTTTAAGCTTTCCGATATAATAGAGTATAAAGGCAGCTGCACGGTGTATATGATAAGAGAATTGATATCGGATTCGGACAAAACGGCTGTCATAAACATCGGTCACAGTGCGCCGTTCAGGCTTTGGGTAAACGGCGAATTGATTTCAAGAAGTGATGAATGCGGTTGGTGGACCGCAGAAAATAAACATACGGGGGAGGTGAAATTGCATAAGGGTATTAATAAAATTGTTTTAAAGGCAGCTAAGGTCGGACAAAATGACACCTTTAGTATTTTCTTTAACGACGGACTGTTCAGTAATCATCATTATGATTATTCGTCTGTTGTTGGTAATTAAATTATATGGGAGGATAAAATTAAAATGAGTAAAAGAATTATTTCGCTGTTGGTTTCGGCTCAAATGGTTTTAAGCGTCGTGGGGGCTTGGAATGTCATGGCAGAAAATGCCGCCTCGCTTGACGACATAGTGCTTAATGCAGAATATTCCGAAGACTTTACGCTTCCGGACGTAACATCGGACGGAGCGCGGATAACCTGGACATCAAGCAATACTTCTGCCGTAATTGCCGCAAACGGAACGGCATATGTATTGCCGGGCTTGGAGGCTAAGCAGGCAAGGCTTACTGCCGCTCTTGAAAACGGTGCTCAAAAGTGCTTTGATGTCAATATTACTCCGTTTACCTATACCGGAGAGTATTTGTTTGAAGAGGACTTTGAGCTTGGAGAGGGTGAAAGCTTAGACTCGTCTGTATGGCAGGTTGATGCTGCTCAAATGCCGGATTCAACGAGTGATCAGTCCGGTGCAAACTATATGGGCTTGGCAGCTGATACGGAGAATCAAGGCAATCATATATATATGATTAAGAGAAGCGATAACAGTGTTGACGGCGCGAAAAAGAGCTATATTCATATTAATACGAGTAACATGCCGGCAAACAGCAGAATTATATATGATGCCGATGTGAGAACAGAGGTTCAGACAAAGGATGCATCCGGAAAAACAATATACCTTAATTATTGGCTATGCCGTGATTTGGCAAATTCAATCGGAAAATACTCAGGTTTTGCAACTGCATATATCGGTGGCTCTAAAGGAATACTGATTAGGGCTACATCCGGATCAGCTTCTGCTTCTGCAGCTTCAGCCGTGGGAACATGGAATAATATTAAGCTTGACGTTACTGCAAATGGCGGAATTTTTGATGGATATATAAATGGTGCGAAGGTGGCTGATGACTTTGCTATGCGTGCATCGGGAGCTCCGCTTAAGCATCTTGCCTTCGGTTTTGACGGAAATACAACAGGTGAGGTATGGCTTGACAATGTGAAATATTATGTATATCCGAAAGAAATAAGCACTGTTCTTCCGGCAGCTGATTTCGGCATTGAGGATACAGAAGCTGTTGAAGGAAATATTGCTGTTCCTGCAGTAAACGGTGTTGAATGGGTTTCGTCAAATCCTGACATATTAGCTCCCGACGGCACTGTAAACAGAGCAAATGTAAGCGGACTCAGCGAGCAGGTGAAGCTTTATGCAATATATAAGGACTGCGGTCTTGTTACAGCAAATGAATACAGCTTCACAGTGGTGGGAAATTCAGCTGAGGACATGGACGAAAAGAAGGCTCTTGACGCTATATTGATTCCGGAGGAGCTGACAGATACAATTTCTGTTCCCGTAAGCGCCGGAGATATTAATTTCAGCTGGACGAGCTCAAATGAGGACGCTGTAATCATTATGAACGGTAATGCTGTTGCGGTTCAGGGTAATCTTCCCAAAAGGTCAACCCTTGTTGTAAGTGTTGATACGGCGGACGGCACATTGTCAAGAAGCTTTGACGTTGTTGTTCCGCCTGCAGGTTCAGATGCAGCTTACGTAAATGAAGACTTTGAAGCAACACCTGTCGGAAGCCTTCCCGCAACACAAATTGCTTCGGGAGATATGTGGAGGCGCAGAAATGAATCCGATACATTTGGTGTTTCACAGGAGTCTGACGACAGCGCAAATCATGTGCTCAGACTTACGGCAGCGCAGTGCGTACTCCTTAACTTTGACGGCTATGCTGATAAGCCCGGTTCAAAACATTATTTCACATTCAAAACCAAGACAGAGGGTAACCCGATTGCAAATCTCCGCGTGCTTGATGTACAGGATTCAAATCCTGCAAGCGGACATCAGATAGTAAATCTTCTTGAAGGAAATTACAGAAACAATAATCAGTTTCGTCTGCAGGCTGCTACTGATACAGCTTATATAATTGCAGATCAGACCTGGTACGATGTTTGTCTTGCCATTGATTATGCAAATAACAACGTTAAATTTTATACGAAGAAATCATCAGATAATGACTATATGCTGATTAAGTCTGATTCGTTAAAGACAAGATATGTTCCGAAGAAGATTGCAATCTGGTTTGACAGCGGTGCAGGTGCACATGTATATGATGATTTTAAGTTCTATGCGAGTGATGTTGACGCGGACGCCTTGAAGGCAAGTCTTACCGATGCGATGAAATCAGCGTTTGAATATGCTGATAACAAATATACAGCGAATGAAAATGTTATACTTCCGTCAATCAGCGGATACTCTATTACATGGGTTTCGTCAGATGACAGCGTTATAACAAGTGACGGAGCGGTTACAAAGCCCGAAGCCGGTCAGCCCCCTGCAGAGGCAAAGCTCCGTGCAGTAGTATTTAATGGTGATAATAAGGCTGTTTATACGGAAAGCTTTGAAATTTCGGTATCACCGAAGCTTGAGGACGCTCCTGCTGTTGAGGCTGATGCGGCTAAGCTTATGCTTTCCGGAATTCATACGGAAGCTAAGCTTGAGGAGATGATTTCGGTCAGTGAAAACGGGTGCTCTGTTTCATGGACATCAAATCATCCGGAAATTCTTGCTTCTGACGGAACTGTTACGAGACCTGCTGAAGATACGGTAGTTGATGTTAAAGCAGTTGTATCGCGCGGCTCGGCTTCAGCAGAAAAGGATTTCACAATTCTCATTCCGGCAGCTGCTGACGAGGATGTCATCACAAGCTATGCCGATTGGCTCAGCACGGTAAGAGTAAATTACGGGCCTGACAATAACAGAAGAATAATTATTGATCCTAAAGGCAATACAGCGAATGACCGTCACAGCTATATTGTGTTCAGCGTTCCTGCAAATGCTTTTGCAGATAAGAGTGTCAGATACAATCTCAGATTGACGAGAACCGCAACTGACGGAGATGATCTTACAAAGATTGAAATTCATGCCCTGCCGAATGAGATGATTGAGTACATAAACAGCACCTTGTCATATGCGGAGGCGCAGATGCGTGGAACCGAAGCGGGTACATTGTATGATATTGAAGACATGATTGCCAATCCTACACTTGCAAAGGGCAAAACAACATATGTTGATATAACAGATTATATTAAGTCACAGCTGAGTTCCGAATATGTTCCTGAAGTTAACGGTAAAAAGCAAGTTGCGTTCAGATTATGTAACTGCGAAGGCAAGGCAATCGTTATTGAAGGCTGCAATGCTGCAGACGAGAATCTCAGGGCTGCTATAGTTGCTGAAAGAGATTATTCGGAAAGTAATGTGGCTGTAAGAATCCTTGATGAAGCCGGAAATGAGTCGGCGTCACCTGTCGGCAGTGTTACAGCAAGGGTTGATGTATTCAATAATAATCTCATAGGTAACAGGAATTTCTATTTTGCCCTTTATGACGGCATGGGCAAGCTTGAAGAGGTTATTTTAAAATCCGTAAATTTCGGCGCTGCGGGAAGCTCATCAAGTTATAAGATTAATGCGAGTGTTGAAGCCGGAAAAACTGCAAAGGCATTTTTATGGGATGCGGAAATGAGACCTGTAAAATGAGTTATATGGGATTTGGTTTATCAAATATATTTTTAAAAAGCAACGCCGAGACGCGTTCCATATCCGCAGAAAATCCGAAAGGGGAAAGAGGGGGAGGAGCAAAGGCAGAACCTGATAAGGACTTCCCCTCGCATGGTTTGGGTAAGGGCTGGAAGGCAAGCCCTGCATATCGCAACCTGAAATCGGGCGATACGCTTGTTATAGCGGATATTTCGGGAGCGGGAATAATAACTCATATATGGTTTGCGGGCATGGAGCAGCTTTACGGACCGTACTTAAGAGATCAGATTTTAAGAATATACTGGGATGGGGAGGAAAATCCATCGGTGGAGGTTCCTCTCGGTGATTTCTTTTGCAATGGTTTTTCAACGCCTGCCAACATAAATTCTATGCCGATTTGTGTGAATCCAAAGCGCGGGTTTAACAGCTTTTGGCCCATGCCATTCAGAAAATCGGCAAAAATCACCATTGAAAATCAAAGCCCCGAAGTGATAGAATACTTTTTTTATCAGATTGACTATATACTGACGGATATACCCAAAGATGTTATGTATTTTCATGCTCAATGGCGCAGAAGGAATCCTTTGCCGTATGCTGAGGAATACACAATTCTTGACGGAGTAACCGGAGACGGGAGATTTGCCGGTGTATACATTGCCTGGGGTCAGCACAATAACGAATGGTGGGGTGAAGGAGAGGTCAAATTTTATATAGACGATGACGCGGAATATCCCACATATTGCGGAACCGGTACGGAAGATTACTTTGGCGGAGCATGGTGCTTTTCGAACAATGAACAGAATGCTTATGTGAACTATTCAACATTGTTTATGGGTTATCCCCAACTTATAAAGCCTGATGGATATTACAGTGCATGCCAAAGACATGGGCTTTACAGATGGCATATTATGGATCCTATATTCTTTAAAAAGAATTTTAAAGCCACTGTTCAAGCGCTTGGATGGAGATATTCGGGTAAGAAAAACAGGAGGTTTTTGCAGCTTCAGGATGATCTTGCCTCAACAGCTTTCTGGTATCAATCCGAGCCTCATAATAAGTTCCCTGTTTTGCCGGAGGCAGATTACAGAGAGAATATATGAGTTAACATCGCGGTATTTTACGGTAAAATGCATATGTGTCGATGGAATTACAGATAACGAAATCGAAATATGTATCATTCAATATAGTAATAATGGAGGGACGGCTTTTGAAAAGCCGTCCCTCCATCGTATTACTTTGTAATAATCTATTGACTTTTGAAAAAAAACATAGTAAAATAATATCTGAAATTTTACAAGATATGCAGACGAGAGGTTTATATTATGGAATTGAAAATAATCAGTTTTAACATAAGATGCTGTGACGATCCGAACGGGAATTCTGTGAAGGAACGCGCACCGAGGCTTGAAAAGATTACCGGGAAATATGACGCGGATTTAATCGCTTTTCAGGAATTTACACCCTTATGGGAACCGTTTATTAATGAATATTACGGCAAGGACTATGAAATATTCAATAAGTATCGCGCTGAAAGCAACCTTGAATCTGCTCCGATTTTATGGAAAAAGGATAAATTTAATTGTATTAAAAAAGGGTATTTCTGGTTGTCTGATACTCCTGAGGTTGAATCCCGCGGCTGGGACGAATTATATAACTGTTACCGTATATGTGAATACGCCGTTTTGGAGCACAAATTAGCGGGGAAAGAAATAACCTTTATGAATACTCATTTCGGATTTGGTGACAAAGGACAATCCGACAGTGCAAGGTTAATTTATGAATACAGCAAAAAAATTTCAGATAATCCGACATTTATAACGGGCGATTTCAATATGAAGCCTCAAAGCAAGGGATATGCTGTAATGAGCAAATATTTTACAGATGTCAATGCTGCGACAGTCAACGACTTGCGGACTACGTATCATGGATATCATCCTGAAAATACTGATGAGCATATTGATTACTGCTTTGTCAATGAAAAAATAATTCCAATCAGTCAGACAATAATTGATGATATGGTTGACGGAGGATTTCCTTCAGACCACTACGGTCTTTTGATTAAATTAAATGTATAACTTTACAGAGGAATATATGAAAGAATATGATTTCAAAGGAAGCTGGATAACAAACAGGGAATTTTGCGAATTAAAGCCGGAGAATGTATTTCACAGGCAGCTTGAAGCTTTTGAGCCTCCATGTGACGGGCTCAGAAACCGTCATATATTGTTCAGAAAATGCTTTGAGTTAAAAGATATTTCTTCCGGTGCAAGGATATATATATCCGCTGATGATTATTACAAGCTTTACATAAACGGCAGACTTGCCGCGCAGGGCCCTGCTCCGTCATATAGCTTCCGGTATAATTATAATGTTATCGATGTGAGCCGTTATCTAAAAAAAGGCAGGAATGTTATAGCGGTACACACGCTGTATCAAGGGCTTATAAATCGTGTATGGCAAAGCGGAGACAACAGACACGGACTTATTCTTGACCTTGTTGCGGAGGACGGCGTTATTATTTCAAGTGATGAAAGCTTTAGGGTAAAGGCGCATTCCGCATACCGCGAAACGGGAACCGCAGGTTACCTGACGCAGTTTCTGGAGGAATATGATTCCCGTGCCCCGGAGGTTGGCTTTGAAAAGGCCGGATTTAATGACGAGTCATGGGAAAACGCCGAAATCAGAAAATATGCTGATTATACTTTAACGGAGCAAAAAACCGACATGCTTGTATACGAAAAGATTTATCCGGTAAAAACGGAGGCTGCAGGAAATAAAATGCTTTTGGATTTTGGCGCGAATTACGTCGGATATCTTAATGCGGCGGCGCTGGGGAAAAGCGGAGCTGTGATTACTGTCAGATGCGGGCAGGAGATGAATGATGATGGAAGTGTACGTTATAACCTGCGTGCAAACTGTACATATGAGGAAACCTGGATTTTGGCGGGCGGTGAAAGCAGGCTTGAATGGTTTGATTATAAGTCCTTCCGGTATGCCGAGCTTTTGCTCCCTGACGGGTGCGTAATTAAAGATGTATATGTAACTGCACGCCATTATCCGTTTGAATTAAAAACAGCTCTCAGAAAAGAATTTTCGGATAATGAAAAGCTTAAAAGTATATGGGATTTGTGCATTCATACACAGAAATACGGAGTGCAGGAGGTTATTCACGACTGCATGGAGCGCGAAAAGGGCTTTTATGTCGGTGACGGCTGTTATACGGCAGCAGCTAATATGATTCTCACAGGCGATGACAAAATGGTTAGAAAGCTCATAGATGATGGATTTTTAACAGAATGTATAACGGATAGTCTTGTTACATGTCTTGACTGCTCGTTTATGCAGGAGATTGCGGAATTTCCGCTGATGCTTATATATCTTGTGCTGTGGCATTACAATTTTGCGGGTGATAAGGCATATCTTGAAGGAAATTATGAAAAGGCTGTAAAATTACTTGAGGTCTACCGCAGAAATTACGAAAAAGATTATCTGCTGTGCAATCTTGATAAATGGTGTGTTGTTGAATGGCCGAAGAATTTTCAGCACGGATATGATGTTGACATCAGGGAAGGTATGATTTGCCGCGAGCCACATATTTCAATAAACGCATACTATATAGAAGCAATCAGGACTGTTAATAAAATGGCGGAGATTTTGGGCATGGGCGGATACAGAGACCTTGAGCCTGTCACAGATGCTTTTGAAAAAGCATTTTACGATAGAGACAAGCAGCTTTTTAGGGATGGAATGAATACAGACCATATAAGCCTTGTCGGAAATATCTTTCCGTTTGCGTTTGAGCTTTGCCCGGGGGAAGAATGCAGAGAGAATATCATAAATATGATTTCGGAATATAAAATAAGCTCGCTTTCACTTTTTTGTACCTTTCTCGCCATGGAGGGCATGGTGAGATACGGCAGATACGATATGATAAAAGAAGCGCTTCTTGATGAAGGGGCGTGGCTTAGAATGATAAATGAAGGCGCAACAACAACCTTTGAGGGCTGGGGAAAGGATACAAAGTGGAACACCTCCCTTTTTCATCTTACTATGTCGTATGCAGTGCTGTTTATGGCTGATATTGACATAAAGAAAATTTTAGGTTAGTGTAAATTTTTGAATGTTGCGGCAGAGCGTAAGAGCTGTGCCGTTTTTTTTTTTGCCGTTTTTCAGAAAATGTATGACAAATTTGGCAGTTGACATGGATTTTGAAATGGTGTATAATAAACTTGGGCTGCAATGTGCAATGCATTAAGAAAAAATGTTGAAAACGGTGACAAAAATGATTTTGTATGTGATTATTCTTCTGATGTTCAGCTTGTTTATTTTTATAACAAAATATAAAAACAGCTATACCTGGATATTTGTAACCATGATAGCTTTAATTGATGTGCTTTTTGTTGCCACAATATTTTTGTATATGAAAACCTCAAACTACAGCGCAACTTTTTTATGGGAGCAGCAGCTTTATTTCGCACTTGCAAAATTTAAAGTAAATTATTATGCGATATTTGATATGTATACGGTTACTGTTGCAGGATATATGCTTGTATGCCTTTGCGCGGCTGTAAGAACCATGCAGATGAAGGGCATAAAAAAGAATGCGGTATTTATTGTGGGAATGATAGCTCCCATTGCTTTATTTGTATATTTGAATTTGTATTCAACCGGAATGAATATATATATGGGGCTGTACAGCGGCAATAAAATATACGGGTTTATTGCGGATTATCTGAATATTTTCAATGTTGTTATTGCATCGGTATATCTGATTCTTCCGTTTGTCTTTCTGGTAAGAAGCATTTTTAAAACAAAAATCAATTACAGGAAAAAGTACTTTCTTTCAATGAGTATATATCTTGCGACTATAGATGTGCTGATGCTGATAGTGTTCTGTAAAATAGTACCGTGCAGACATGTATTGGTGTATTCTCCGGATTTCCTCAGACTGCCGTCCGAACTGCGTACTGATATTTACAAGAACAGCGCCCTGTTTTTGCTGATAATTGTGCTTTTTTTATTTTTACTGTCTGTTTTTGCGGTTAAAAGCAAAATGTTTGACAAGGTGGATTTGGGAAGAAGTTATAAGGACGTCAGACCGAAAAGCAGTAAAATTTTTTTTAAGGACACAAGAATGGTTTTTCATACGTGTAAAAATACCCTTCTTTCGCTTGATTTTTTTTGCAAAAGAATGGAGCAGAAAAATCCGTCTCCCGGCATTCAGGATAATATTGATGAGATGCACAGCTTGATTAATGAATCGCTTATAAAACTTACACATCTTTTAAATATATATAACGATCCTACGGAAATAATAGATGAGATGAATGTTGTAGAATGTATTCGGAAAGCGGCAAAGAAATCAAATATCAGTAAGGACATTGATGTGAATATAAAGTCATGCTGCGAGTGCGTGTATATTTCTGCAGACAGTATTTTGATGGAGGAGGTTTTTGTAAACCTTTTTGAAAATGCCGGGGAAGCAATAAGCCAATGCAGCGAAGATAAGGGAAAAATAGATATAAGGGTTTTGTCAGAGGAAGGATGGGTGTGCGTTTATGTAAGGGATAACGGCTGCGGAATCTCAAGAAAAAACTATTCGAATGTGTTTAAACCTTTGTACTCTACGAAAAAAACAACACAGAATTGGGGAGTAGGACTATCATTTGTTTTAAATGTTATGAACTCTCTCGGCGGAGAAATATCAATCAAGAGCCGGATGGGAAGGTATACAGAGTTTGAACTGTTGTTTCCCGCAACAAAACGAAATGAAGAATCTTCCGAAATCTTTTCCGGAGTATTGGCAGGATTAATTAAATAAGGGGGTAGTGAAGCATGCATAAAATTCATGTGGCAATATGTGATGATATTAAGCAGATGAGGGATTATTTTTCAGAGCTTATTGCAACACAGGAGGATATGGAGGTTGTAGGAACGTCAGATTCAGGCGCCGGAATGGTTGAACTGGCAAAGCGTCTGAAGCCAGATGTTATTCTTATGGATATACAAATGGAAAGCGAATTTGCGGGAATAGACGCAACTGCAAGTATTTTAAAGGATTTTCCCTCTGCTAATATAATAATTATTACTGTTCATGATGACGATGAGTTTATTTTTGACGCCTTTGTTGCAGGCGCTGTTGACTATCTTGTTAAAAATGTCAGTGATGATGAGCTTTTTGAGGCAATAAGAAATGCCCATAAAAGAAATGTTCAGCTGAATAATGATATTTCTCATAAAATAGTAAATGAATTTATTAAGATGAAAAAGGAGCAGAAAAGCTTTATGTACCTTGTAAACATGATGTGTAACCTGTCTCCTTACGAAATGGAAACATTGCAGCTTTTATGCAAGGGAGTAAAGCGAAAGGAGATAGCCGAAATGCGGTGTGTCGAGCTTGTAACCATCCATACTATGGTAGCAAGAATAATGAAAAAGCTCGGCTATAAAAACTCAAATGAAATGATAAATGAAATTAATGAATTGGGCGTTTTGCCGCTGATAAAGAATATGAAGGAAAAATAAGGCTTTGCAATAAAACGAGGAGCACAAGGGGACTGTTCTCTTGTGTTCTTTTTTTGGTTTTTTTAGCACAAGAGAACAGTCCCCTTGTGCTGTGTATGACAAATCTGTATGTTGACACGGTGATTTTGCCATGTTAAAATAAAACTGAAGAAAGGCTCCGGCTGAAAAAAATTAAAGAAGGTGTTTAAATGAATTTTAGAAAGGCAATCAATGTTACAATTTGTACATCAATGCTTCTGGCGCTTGCCGCAGGCTGCGGAGAAAAGGATGAGAGTAACCTTAAGACGGTGCAGATATGGTCCGGAAATTCACATTCCAAGGTGGCTGTAAGCAAGCTGGTTGAAGGATTTAACGAGACGAGAGGAAAGGAACTTGGGGTAAAGGTTGAGTATGTTGTTAAGGGCGGAGAAAGCGAGCAGGCGATAGAGCTTGCTTATGAAACAGGTGACGAGCCTGAATACTGCAGTTCGGGAAGTGTTCAACAGCTGTCAGAGCAAGGAAGAATTGTTGCAATTAATGATTTGCCTGGCGGAGAAGAGTTTTTGGCGTCGTTCCCGAAGGGCAGCTATGATAACTTTACATATGACGGAAAAACGTATAAAGTGCCTTACGGTATAACTCCGGTGGGACTTGTATACAACAAGGACATGTTTAAAAAGTACGGCATAGTTGATGAAAACGGAGAGGCAAAGCCGCCCGAAACGTTAGCGGAAATGCGCGAGTATGCAAAAAAGATGACAAATGAAGCCCAGCAAGAATACGGGTTTATTATTCCTCTTAAAACAGACTGGGTATACGGCGTTGAGGTTGCAAACATTGCTGCCGCATCATCAAATCATCTGACATATGACTGGGCTGCGGGTAAATACGATTTTACAACTCATAAGCCTGTATATGAGTTTTATCAGGGGATGAAGGATGACGGTTCAATATTCCCCGGTGTTATCAATATGGATAACGATGCTGCCCGTGCGCAGTTTGCAATGGGTAAGATTGCAATGAAGTTTGGTGCTTCATATGATGTGGGAGTATATAATGAACAGTTCCCGGCAAGCTGCGACTGGGGCGTTGCACCTGTTCCCACTGTAAAGAAGGGCGAAAGATACAGAGTTCCGTATTCTTCAACGGGATGTCTTATGATAAACAAAAAAGCTGTTGACAGGCTTGGAGAGGAGACTGCATTTGAAATCTTCAAGTGGTTCCACGGAGACGAGGTTATGGCAGAGCTTTACAAGGAAGGAATGGAAATTCCGTGTAAGCCTGAAATTGTTAATAGCGTGTCTATAGAAGACGCTAAAAAGGGCTGGGTGGATTTTGCCGGTTTGGTTGGAATGTCATATAACGATTCATGGAACGTTCCTAAGGTTGTGCGTTCCGGAGAGCTTTCGGAAACTAAATATTTTCTGAATGAATTCTGGTCGGGAAATAAAACAGCAGACGAGGCGGTTGAGTATCTTACAAAATCATTTAATGACGGTATGCAGCGGTGGTTTGAGCAAAACCCGGATAAAAAGATAGAGGATTATATTATTCCCGACAACAATAACATAAGGATTGAATAATTGGCAAGGGAGAGTATCAGACGATATGAACGGCATTTTAAGCAGAAAAAAACGTTCTTTCTTTACAAAGCATGATATAGAGTGCACAGCTCTGCTGCTGCCTGAAATAATAGGATTTTTCGTTTTTACGATTTATCCGATTATCTGGGCGGTTCAGAAAGCTTTTTACTACTATAACGGCATACAGAGCCGTACAACCTTTGTGGGACTTGATAATTTTAAGGCGCTTTTTACAACAAACGGTGCATACTGGAGCGCACTTGGCAACAGCTTTTTGTTCACCATAGGCAAGCTCCCCTTTGAAATTCCGATAGCGTTGATTTTAGCGATTATAGTAAGCAAAAATTATAAAGGCTTCAAGGCTTCCCGTGTGATTTTGTATTTACCGACAATAATCAGCGTTGCTGTCGTAGGTCTTGTATTTACAAACATGTTTTCATATTTCGGATATATAAATGCTGTCCTTATGAAGCTGGGAATAATAAAAAGCGGAATTGATTTCTTTGCTTCCAAAGGAAGCGCAATGATGGTGATTATAATAGCATCTATATGGCAGACATTTGGAATTAATACAATATATTTCCTTGTTGCGCTGTCCAATATACCGACGGAGGTATATGAGAGCGCAAAGCTGGACGGCGCGGGAACCCTTGTAACATTCTTTAAGATAACTCTTCCTCTGATATCGCCGGTGTTTGCAACAATTCTTCTTCTTGCAATAAACGGTTCTCTTCAGACGGGAGATATAATATTAACGCTTACAAACGGTGCGCCGGGAGGTCAGACTGAGGTCGTTATGACATATCTTCTGAAATCCATGGTACCCGGATTTGCTCAGACAAATGCCGACATAGGCTTCGGATGCGCTGTTGCAATGGTTAACGCTGTTATATTTTCGCTTGTTGCACTGATTTATATAAGGCTTTCAAAAAAAGTTGTAAGCTATTTTTAAAGGAGGAAAAGCATTGCATAGTTTGTTTGAAAAAATAAAAATTGCAGTTATGTATCTGGTGCTTGCCATCGGTCTGGTATTTGTGCTTTTTCCTATATTTTATATGGTAGTATCTTCTTTTAAAAGCAATATTGAGATTATGGCTGGCGGTGCGAATTTTTTTCCTGTAAAATGGTCAATGGATAATTACATAACGGCATGGAATTCGGATGTTTTCAATGTAAAGCGTCTTATATGGAACAGTATTTATTATACGGTTTTGGTAGTGTTGTTTACTGCAGCAAATTCCTGTATAGCGGGTTATGTGTTTGCAAGAGGAAGGTTTAAAGGGAAAAAACTCTGGTTCGGAGTGTTTACGGCCCTTATGTTTGTAAACTTCGGCGGCGCAAATATTTTGCCCACTTTGCAGATTATTGCAAAGCTTCATTTGTCAGGTTCGCTTTCAGGGCTTATTGTGGTAAAGTTTTTTGGGATTAACGTTGTAAATATATATCTTGTGAAAAGCTTTGTTTCATCACTGCCTAAGGAGCTTGATGAGGCGGCAATGATTGACGGGTGCAGTTTTTTCGGAATCTTTCGGAGAATAATAGCCCCGCTTCTTCTGCCGATTGTTGCAACTGTTGTTATGCTGGGATTTCAAGGGTCATGGAATGAATATCTTATGCCGATGGTGTTTACGGCTTCAGACCCGTTAAAGGGAACGTTGGTATCCGGTCTGTTTTACCTGAAAAGCTCGGGCGGAGCTGCAACAAACTGGAATATATTGCTTGCCGGCTCCGTTATAGCTTCCATTCCTGTGCTGATAGTTTATTTATACGGAAATAAATATTTTATACAAGGCTTGACCGCAGGAGCGGTTAAGGGATAGATTGTGATAGCAGCAAAGAATCGGAATTTTGGAATTGATGATGTTTTTGACGGCCTTAAAAGGCTGATGTTCAATAAAAAAATAAGGAGGAGTTCACAATGAAAAAAAGAATAAGATTATTAACTTTCACGCTGGCAGGCTTAATGGCGGCAGGCACAGCTGCACAGGCGGCAACAGTTTTAGCGCCTGTCGAAACGGGTGTTACGGCTGTTAAGGAGGATTTCCAAAACATCTCAAAGGACAGAAGCGGCTCGAATTGGATTGATGAAGAATTCGGTTTGATTCATTTAGGGGATATCTGGTGCGACGGTGGATTGGACGTTGCAAAAACAGAGGACGCAAGCAAACAGGATCCGTCAAAGCAAAGCGGAGACATGGCGCTTCATTTGAAAAACGATGAAAGAACCGGACAGCTGCGTTTTAGTTCGGCAGAGGATATGCAATTAAAGGAAGGAGACATTATAACATTTTCATTTGATTATGCAACGAATAAAATCGACACTGATGAGATATCAATAAGAATCTACGCGGGAAATGATGATATTGAAGCAGATGCGGGCGAAGGTAATTATTTTAAATTTACAAGCTTAGACGGCAATAAATCTTTAGTAACAAATGCACCTTACAGAGCGTATCTTAATTCACTTTGGGGACTTTGCTACGGAGAGGATGAATGGCAAAGTCTTGGTGAGGTTCATAAGACGGGAGCTTTTGTTAATTACAAAATAGTGATTAACACAAAAGACAGCGAAGCCGATAATAAGCAGACTATTTCATTCTACCTTAATAATGCGTTACGGAAAAAATCTGTTATGCAGCTTTGCGACAAGAACGGTACTGTAATATCATCAAAGCCAATTGATTATATAGCTAAAATCAGGGGCAATGTTAACCCCGGTGAGCAAACGGCTGATATGTGGATTGACAATGTTGAATATATACATCAGTCAGTTCCCAACGCTGCAAATATCGGCGAGGATTTTGTGGATGCAAAATATTCGCGGGCTTCAGAATATGTATTTAATAATCCGTCAAGCAAGCTGACAGATAAGGTGTCGGCGGCGTCAGGCGGCAAAATTAAATCTGTTAAGGTTGCCGATGCTTCTCTTCTTCCGAACAGCGGAAAGGAAGCCGGTGACAATGCAGTACAGGTAACTTTCGGAAACAATCCAAATGAAATTATATTCTTCACCATGAGACCTGATGTAACTCTCAAAAAGGGAGATATTTACAGCTATTCTTTTGAGTATTACGAGCAAGACCCGGGAACGGCAACTCATAAACTGGAGCTTATAATGAATTCCAATCCGGCTGAGAATTGGTTTGATTCAACAGGACCTGTTTTAGGACCCAAATACAGTTATCAGTCGATAAATTATCCGGAGACCCGTTACAATAGCAATAAAACATTGTTTACAAACAGCAACAGCTTCTATCTTTTTAACGGTGCGGTAGAAAATGAAAGGTGGAGCAGTGCGCTGAGAACTCCCGGCTTTAACAGATATGATATTGTTATCAATACAGCCGATCCGCAGGCGCAGGGAAGACAGACCTTAGCAATTTACAGAAACGGTAATCTTTATGATAAGGGTTATTTCTATGAGGAAGGCAAGGATACTCCTGTTGAAAAGATTGACTGTATGTGTTTAAGATTGGAAAGACTTTCCGGAGCAAGCGGATTAACGTATGCATTTGATAATTTCTGGTCTCTTAAAACAGAAAACAAGCTGACTGTCGATGAAGCAAATGATAAGGTGACGGTATCTTATGATTATCCGGCGTTATACGAGACGGGAGTTGCTTCCATTATGGCAGGTGCATGGTACGGAGAAAATGAGGAAATGCTTTCTGCAGATACAGCAGGAGTTACAACGGATGATAAAGGAAGAAAGGTAACATATGAGTTTACAGGTAATGCATCGGCAAAATATGCAAAGTTCTTTATGTGGAAGGATTATAATAGTCTTGTGCCTTTGACGCCGGCGGTAACTGTAATAAAATGAAATGACTGTTTATTCCCTCAGCATAATTTATCGGCTGAGGGAATGCTAATAAACGTTAATTTACTGTTAATAGGAGAGGAATCATGAATTTTAAATTAACAAAATACGCTGCTGCGGCACTGAGCATGGCAATTACAGCTAATTTAGCGGTCTTCAGCGTTATTACTGCGTCTGCTGCGGGCGGCGGAGCATATATCGGCTTTGATAATACTGATTTTCCGGATGAGTATAATTATCAAACATGGTGGGACTGGAAAATAGGAGACAGAATTACGTTTTCTGCCGGCGGCGCCATGACGTTTCTGGGAATGGTCAGCGCTAACGAATTTGATGCAGGCAACAGAGATGAGGACGATAAAGCCTTTACAATGACATATCCCGTAAGTGCTTCAAATACAGAGGCAAGGGTTACGATGCCATTAGACGAAGAGCTTGAAAAAGGAGATATATATACCTTCTCCTTTGACTATTACACAGCTCATAGCCATAATGCTGCAATTCATAAGTCTGTAATTATGAGCCTTTCCATAGAAACGGACGGAAACACCGGCCCACTGAAGCACATAGCGGCTAAGGGAGAAGAAGGCTCTAAGACTGAAAGAGACTTTCGCGATTATGGAAGAGGCGGTTTCTTTGTCGGCGATTATATGGGCAGCAGATGGGACGGCTTTGACGGCTTTGCAAAATATGATATGGTGATTGATACAGAGGATGAGGAATGGGATAATAAACAGACTATGGCTGTATACATAAACGGTAAACAGGAGTTTAAGGGATTCTATAATCAGTGTATCGGAACCAGTGCATCCAGCGCAGTGATAATTGATGCTCCTATTACTCGTGTAAACGGTTTTACACTCATGTTTTCGGCTCAGAACAATACTGATCCTAACTTTAAAGTCGCTGTGGATAATATCAGATCCCAGGTATATCATAAGGCGGCGGCTGAAAAAAATGCAATTTATGCTTCTGCAAAGTCCGGCGAGAGACGTGATGTTGTATACAGCTATAACGCGGCTGAAGCCTCAAAGGACAGAGTTATTGATGTGCAGACCGCATCTGTCGATGACGGCATGGAATATTCCTTCAGTGTTCCTGCCGGAGCAACTGCTAATGATACTACTGTTGCATACAGAAGCATAGCAAATCCTGACGGAACGGGGACAATGAACCTTAACGGACTCACGTCCGATGCATTTCTTATGGCTGACATAACAGTTCCGAGCGGCGGAAAAATAGACGATTATTATATAGCCTTAGCTTCAAGACCTGATGAAACAAGCGATTATACTGCGTCGGCAACGGGGATACCTTTGAAAAAATATTATACATCGTCGGATATCGGTACTAAAAAGAGAATAAAAATACCGTTTTCAGATTTTACGAAGGATTCTTCGGCAAGGCAGTTCCCGGTTAACGGAACAACATATTCAGCAGTTGATCTATTTAAAGCGGCGGGCTTAGGTATAGCATTCTCTCCGTCCGCGCCGGGAGAGACTCAGAATAAGATTATTGTCGGGGATATGTATATTGCAAGAAATATAAAAGCACCTTCCGATTTAAGGGTTTCGGATATTCAGAGCGAAACGGTGTATCTTACATGGGCTTTGTCTGAAAACAATGTTGAATGCTATGAGCTTTTCCGCGGGGATGAGCTGATAGCAGAGCTGCCGGACGGAATCGATACATATACAGATGAAGGGCTTGTAAATAATAATTACTATAACTACAGCTTAAGGGCAAAGAGCTTGTTCGGGGAATACAGCGGCAAAATTAACCTTAACAATGTTTACGTGTCGGAGGTTGGAAAGCCGACAGACCTTGTTCTTGACAATTTAGGCGATGATAAGCTGGGTGTAAAGCTTACATGGGGCGGTGCAGAGTACGGAGAACCTGCAAAATTTATAATATACCGTGACGGAGTAAAAATTGCCGAGTCTGACGGAAATGAACGGGAATACACTGATGAAACAGGTCTTGCGGAAAATAAAAAATATGTATATTCCATGGCAAGCATGTCGCAGGGAGGTAACCAGTCGCTTACTGTAAGCATTGAAATAACAGCGGCGTATATTTTTCCTCCGACAAATTTCAGCTTTAACGAAAATGCCGGTGATTACGGTAAATTTACATGGAATGCTCCCGAATTTGCGGCGTATTATACGGTTTACAAAAACGGAACGTCGGAAGCCACGGTTTCCGAAAATGAATATATTCTTCCGGAAGAGCTTGAATACAATGACATTTTTTCATTTAATGTAACAGCTTCAACAAGTACGGACCATGAATCCCTTGCTTCAAACGCAGTTAATATTTACCGGACAGATCCGGGCCTCGTGGTTCATACCTCATGTTACAGGGATAGTCTTGAAAGCGGAGTAAGCTTTGATAATGTAAATGTGACTGCTGACGCAGGCAGCACAGACAATGTCGGAACAGGGACGCACAGTATAAAGGCAGCCTTTGCGCCTGCCTCCAAAGGAAATCTGACGTTTACAAGAAAAGCTATCGGAAAAAACACTCTCAAATACGGCGGAAGAATTATGATATCGGTGTATATCCCGAAGGGAACGGATTTATCGAGGCTTTATGCGGGACTATCATATAAGCCGTCAGGTGCAAACGTCACACCTGCAATAGCAAAGGTGTGCCTTAAGGATTATGTAAAGGAATGCGGAAGATGGACGGTTCTGGAAATTCCTGTTTCCGACTTGCCGGAAAGAGCAGAATATACCTCAGGAAATCAAAGCATGGTTACAAAATTTGATTTGACATCCGTTACGGGCGTTACAATATTTGCGGATAATGTTAATTCGTCCGAAGCGACGGAAATATATGTGGATGATGTATTTATCGGTCAGTATACTCAGGGAAGCATAGATATAACGGATAATAACGGAAATCCGGTTTCCGTATCCGATAAGCTTGATACCAGTGCACCTTATATCACGGTAAAGACAAGCTCCGGTTTTGATGCAAATACGCTTTCGGACGCAGTGCTGAGTCTTACAGACGGCGAAAATGAGATTTTGATTGCGGCAGCAGAGTATAACGGAGGAGTGAAGATAATTCCTTATTCTTCTCTTGCTCCGAATACAACATATACGTTAAAGGGCAGCGGTATTGCCGACAGCAAGGGAGCAGCAGTCGCGTTTGAAGAAAGCTTTGCAACAAATGATGGGGCACCTGCATCCCAGTTTAATGAGGAACTTGATATAATAACCGTTTCCACAGAAGGCACGTCTGTCGGAAGAGCGGCAGCTGTGCAGATTGGTTTAAAAAATGCTTACATATCCGGCGATATAAAAGCTGCGGTCTTTGAGCTTGCGTATGATACATCAAAGCTTTCAACCGGCAAATCAAATGTAACCTTGTCGGAAAGTATTTCAGATGCAGATATTGAAGTTTCGGACGGAAGGATTGTTGTAACAGCAAATGGCTTTGAGCTGAAAAACACCGGCGCGCCGCTGTTTGAGGTATCCTTTGCCGCCAACGCGGCAGGTACTGCGGGCTTCGCGGCAAGGGGCAGAATAACCGCTTCGGGAGACAGAATTATTAATCTTAAAAAAACCGAGGCTTCTGCATTTATTAAATCAAGCACGGGCGGAGGCGGAGGTTCATCCGGAGGCGGAGGTTCATCCGGAGGCGGCAGAGGCGCATACGGCGGCGGCAGACCGGCTGTGAATACGGATGCACCGGACGAGCCGCAGCAGAATGCAGCGTTTACCGATGTGGCGGAAAGCAGCTGGGCATACGGACATATAATGTCTCTTTATGAAAAAAATATAATAAGCGGATACGGTGACGGAACCTTCCGGCCGGATGCACCCGTAACAAGAGAAGAATTTGTGACAATGCTTGCAGCGGCGTTTAAATTAAATTCTGACAACAAGGTATCCTTTACTGATGTTGTACCGGGAGCGTGGTATGAAGCGCCTGTTATGAAGGCGGCGGGACTTGGAATTATAAACGGAAGACCGGACGGAAGCTTCGGCATAGGCGATGCGGTTACGCGTCAGGATGTATGTGTTATGACAGTGCGGATTTTTGACGCTGTCGGATTAAATCCCGAGGATGTATATGATAAATTTGAATTTTCGGACAACGCCGAAATTTCAGATTATGCAGCGTCTGCCGTTGAACGTCTTCAGAAGGCGGGAATTATAAACGGTTATGAGACAGGTGAGTTTAAACCGACAGACAGTGTAACAAGAGCGGCAGCGGCAAAGATTATTGCTTTGAGTCTTAAGCTTTAACGGGAGGATTTTATGAAAAGAATTATTACTTTAATACTTAGCTTGAGTTTGCTTACTTCCTTATTCGGTGTGACTGCGCATGCAGAAGAAGCAAAGCAGCAGGTCAGTGCTTCGGCACTGACCGAGGCTGCGGGCAGACTTAAAGCTGTAGGGTTAGAAATACCTGATAAGGAATATCTGACTGCAGGCGAATATATTGCGCTTTTATTATCATATCAGGGAATGGAGACCGGGACTGGTGAAGCGATGGTCTTTGCCAAGGACTTAAGGCTTGGGAGTGTGGCAGGCATTGATGCCGGTACATTGATTACATACGGAGCTGCACTTGAAGCAGCCGTTAATTTTCTCGGCTTTGAACAGCATGTTTCACTATCCGGCGGAGGCATAAACGGCGCTGTCAGCGTTGCATCCGCGCAGGGCATAAGCAAGGATATAAATGCGGGAGCAGATGATTCCCTTACCGCCGGCGCAGCCGCTGTGATATTATCAAACATGCTTGACGTCAGGCTTCCGGTGGCTGACGGAAGCTCGGTTAAAATCGGTGAGCGGACAGTGCTTGAAAAATATTTTGACGCCGAGGAAAAGAAGCTTGACATTATAAAGATTGACAGAAAAAAGGAAATAATCACCGCTTACGAAAACGGGAGAGCCGTAGATTATAATGTTTCCGAAGGCTTTGATTTTGACGGCATTACGATAGGAAGAAACACTGTTTTCATAAATAAGGACAACGAGATTTGCTATGTTAAAATATCGGGCAGTGTTACGGTATTTTATGATTTCCTCTATGAAGTAAACGGCAGCGATAACCTTGATGACGCATTTTATCCGTCACAGCTTCGTGAATTTGTTTTTTACAATACTAAGGGGAAATACAAGCTTTCCGAAAATGCGGTAATATACTATAACGATAAGCCGATGGAGGAAGCCCCGCACAGTTTTAAGGATTGCTTTGCAAGAATTGCCGTGATAAATAATGAAATTGCAGAGGCTGATATTTACTCCCTGTACGAGGGCGGGCTCATAACTACAGTGCTTACAACAACCGTAAAATATACTAGAGGTGAAACTACAGAAAATATCCTGAAAAATTTTGATACCTTGGATAATTTAACTGTTATCATAGACGGAAAAAAAGTGTCCGGAATAAAAGATCTTTCAAAGGATATGGTTTTTGACTTTTGGATTGACGGGGAAGAAACATCAATGGTAATAGCTGCTTCTTCAAGAAGGGCATATGGCGTGTTTTCAAGCTATAACGCAGAGTCTGTGCAGATTGAGCAAACATGGTACAAGACAAGCGATAATGTTTATACCTTCAGCGATTATCTGCAGCGCTATGAGCCCGGCTCTGTTGATACCGTTTTGGGAAAATCCGTTTACGGCTATATTGATGACAGGTGTGAAATAAGGTACATAAGAGAAGACGGAGAGGTGTCAAGCACAAAGATTGTTTACGGAGTGGTTGAGCGGGGCATGTTTGATAATGATACCGAAAAACGCTCTGTAAAGCTTATTCCGATAAGTGAATCGGGGACTGTTGAGGAAACTGTGACTTATCCGGTTAAGGATAAGCTTGCCGCCGGTTCGTTCTCCTTTGATTATGTAAAGAGTGTAGCCTCGGATTTGAACGGAAAGGGATTTTTGAAATTTACGCTTGATAAAAACGATGAGATTTTTAAGATGGAGCCGGTTGAATATTTAGATAAGACTGCTTCCATAACAAGCTCAAATATTCATCATGAATCCTCTTACGCTGTGGGCGGATTTTTTATGAAGTATGCAACAATACTTGTTCCTTACGACGGCAAAGACGGCTTTACCGTAAAAACAACAACATGGGAAAAATTAAGAGATTATTATTTCAAAGCAGGCTCTGCAAAGTGTACGTTAACCGTTGATTATGACCCGTACTATAATCCGCTTCCGAGATGGGGTATTTTAACCGGGGACATCGGAGAGATTGAACTGGGCTGGACGACCACCGGCTTTGTGACGGAAATTGTATACCGTGAAGACGACTGTAAGATAAGCTTTGCTTCGGACACTTATGTTGTCAGCAAGGAATTCATTGAGGACAACGGCATAAAAACAGGCTGTATGATGAGGGTAAGACATCCTGTTTATGCAGACGAGGTCTTTGAGTTTGAAAAGGTGGTTGACCTTTCGGGGGATTTAGATACATGGAATTCAAAGCTTAAGGAAGCTTTCGGAAGCTTTGAGCCGTCAACTACGAGCGCAGTATATGAAGCTGACAAGGTACTTTTCAGAAACGGAGACTGTATCCAATTTGAGGTTGACGGAGCTCCAACGCCTGTTTACGGCTTCGGAGACAAACTGAGTGTTTATGAGATATGCGACGGAGACAAAAGAACCATAAAGCGTGCAGAATTGGAAATGACGCAGCCGTTGTGGTTCCAGTCAAAGCAGGCGGCGGGAAATGTACCGGTCGGAGACAGAGTGTGGTTCAGGTTGGATAATGATAACGGCTATATTAAGGTAGGGACTATATGGTACTGCAATGATGAGAGTGTGTACAGCGGGAAATAGCTTTTGAAAGGAAGGGATTTCAGAACGTGAAAAAGATAAATAAAACAAGGCTTGTGGCAATCATGCTCACAATTTCCTCAGTGCTTGCAGTGCTTTCACCGATTTCGCACGCCCGTATTTTATATGTTGAGGAGGAGGAGTATCCTTTAATAGAGCAGAACTTTACAACTATTGATTTACGACCGTATACAAACCGTGCTTTTGCAGATGATGTTGCAGGTGACGGAAAAGGCGGCTGGGGTGATGAAGGCCCTGAAAATGACCTCAGAGATTTTACTCTTTACGGTGAACAGGTATTCCGCGGCATAACCTTTGATATTATAAATCCCGATAAAAACAACGGAACATCATGTATAGTTTTAAGGGGTCAGAATGACGTCAACCTGCCGACATCGGTTGAAATACCGATAAATCATAAGGCGGGCGGAATATATTTTATTCACAACGGAAGCTGGCTTTCACCCAGAACCGGTCAGTATACGATTGTATATTCGGACGGTACACAGGAGGTTGTTGAAATAGTCGGGAGAGAGAATATTGCAGACTGGTGGGGAGTAACCGAAAACAGCTTTATCCGCACTGCGTGGAAAGGTACCGCTCCGAAGGCAGGTACGATTTCACTGGGGATTTTCGCATTGGAAAATCCCCATCCCGATAAGGAAATTTCAAAGCTTAAGCTTGAGTCCTACGGCGATTCAACGTATATTCATGTTGTGGCAATAACTCTTACCGATACAACTCCGTATTTTCCGCGCATAAAGGAAAATGAGATGTATAATCCCGATACCTCCGACTGGTATCCTTATGAGTATCCGAAAAATTTTGAGGAAACAGAAGGTACAGCCATGGATGCGTCATTTCTTTTGGAGGCACCGGCAGGCAAGCATGGATTCGTAAAGGCTGAGGGTGAGGACTTGGTCTTTGAAGATGGAACAAAAATAAAGTTCTGGGGAGCAAATATAGGCTCAACGCAGCTTTATCCGTCCCATGAGAATGCGGAATATTTAGCAATGATTTTAGCTCAGCGCGGTATAAACCTTGTCCGGATGCATATGCATGACTCTCCTGACTCAATTCACAGCTTATTCGGATGGATGGACAGCGTGAGTACAACATCTCAGATTGACAAGGGTCAGCTTGACAAGTTTCATTATCTTCTCTATTGCTTTAAAAAGCGCGGAATGTACGTTTTTTTTGATACCTGTGCCAGCCGTCAGCCTATGGCGAATGACAGTATTGAGGATGTCGGTAAATTAAATTACGGTCTGAAAAATGCAGTGTTTTATGATGACCATCTTCAGGAACTGCAAAAGGAAATGACGGAATTGATAATGGGTTCTTATAATCCGTACACACAGCTTCGATTATGCGAGGATCCGGTATTTGCCTTTGTGAACTTTAACAATGAATCTTCGATATTCAATGATAAATTTTCATCAGACTATTACAGATCCATTATAACCGAAAAATACAATGCATGGCTTAAGGAAAGGTATCCCACAAGGGCAGAATTGGAAAAAGCGTGGGAGGGTCAGCTTAAGGAAAATGAAAGTCAGTCGGACGGAACGGTAAGAATAATGGGAGACGGGGAAAGAGGCTCAATTTCCGGAAGAAGATACATTGATAACATAGAGTTTTTGGCTGTTACAAACGACAAATATATTGAGAAGATGACGGAGCATTACAGAAGCATGGGCGGAAAGCAGTTAATCAGCGCAGGCACTGTATGGGGTGCAAACGTGATGTCATACATAAAGAGCAATGAAAAAAGCGATGTTCAGGACTATCATCAGTATTTTCTGCATCCTACGATAGGCGGCTCCGGTCTTACGAACGGATATACGCTTCCCTCTGAGCCTGATTCATGGACCACTCAATCAAACAACGGTCTTTTAAGCACCTTCGGAAGAATGAAGCTTAAGGGAATGCCGTTTACTATTTCGGAGTGGAATACGTGTGAGCCGAGTCCGTATCTGTCGGAGACGGATATTATAATGGCAGCGTACAGCGCCATGCATAACTGGAATCCTATGCAGTTTGCGATAACAGGTCCCGTTTTGACGGTGGAGTTCAGAGACAGCGACGAGCCTTTTCGTATGAAGAATCCGTTCACCGGCGTGGACAGTCCTCAGTGCTTCGACACCTTGCCGGCAGCCTCCATAGCTTTCCGTGCAGTTACAGAGGCTTCGGAAGGCTATTATACGCCGATGCAGGGCGATGATTTTTATAATTCCGCCAATCAGTCTTATACAAGAAACGACAAGCTGTACCTGATAGGAAAAACAGGTGTTTCCGACAGAAACTTAGATAATACACAAACCGGCGGTGAAAATCTTGTGCTTGCGGCGGAGAGGGACGCAAAAATAAATAACAAGCCCTATGTATCTTTAACAGGCGAGATTTCAATGGATACTCAAAACGGTATTTTCAGGCTGAATACTCCGAAAAGCCAGTCGGCGGCAGGCTTTATTTCCGGAACGGAAATTGAGCTTGATGATATAATAATAAATTCATCAACGACTCATTCAACTATAATCCTTTCATCTCTTTCCAAGGACGAGGATATATACGAAACAGACAGATTGCTGTTTACGGCTTCGGCACGGGCGAGAAGAAACGGCATGGTGCTTTCGAGCGACGGAACAAAGGTTCTTGATGTGGGAGCGGCGCCTACAATGGTTGAGCCTGTTGAGGGGACGTTTACTTTAAAAACCGATGCGGACGTTACGGTATATACTTTGTCATCTCAGGGTAAAAGAATCGGCGAAATCCCGGTAACAAAAGATGAACGCGGTGTAACCTTTGTTTTGAACGGACAGCAGTGGGCAAATAACTTTGAAATTGTAAAAAAAGGCGGAAGCCGCACAAGGAATGAAAATATATCATTTAATGCTTATACGGATACTCCGCTGTTTTCCGATGTGGCTGAAGAGGACAGGGAAAAGATTGAAAGAGCTTATTTGACAGGCGTTATGAAATCTACTTCTCCGGACACCTTTTCACCCGATGACACTGTTACAAGAGCGGATTTTGTCGAGAGTGTTGTTTCGGTGCTGAATATCGGTAAGCTTGACGCTGAGAAATTTTCAGATGTTACCGAGGAAATGGATTGTTATAACAAGGTACAGACCGCAAGAGGTGCAGGGCTTGTTAAGGGCATGGATGACGGAAGCTTCCGCCCTGATGAGAAGATAAGCGCAAAAGAGGCAAATATCATTCTCAGACGCGCAGGCACAGGAGTGAAGTTTAATGAAAATGAAACAGTCACAAGGAAAAAGGCGGCTTCTGTGTTTTATGATTTGGCTGTGACGGGGAAATGAGGTTTTTATGAAACAAGCAATGCTCTTTTTAATAAGCTTATGCTTTTTGACAGGCGGCAGTGCATATGCCGGCAGCATTGGAAAAAACATATACTGTCAAGGCTTCGGAAACAGGGATATAATAAATAACGGCAGCGGCAGATATGTGATTGAGGATATTTCGGCAAGCAGTTATCTTATAAATCCCGCCTGGACAGATGTAAGTTATAAATACGGAATAATGGGAAAATGTTCGGACGATGCCTCGCTTTGCTTTTCATACAGCAGAGCGGGTATAGTCTCGACAGACCCCAACAATCGTCCTTCTTGGGCAAACAGCAAATTGACAACCTCTTTTGATGATACGGAAATTAAATATGGGCAGAAAATCCATGTGTCCTTTGAGCTGGCGGATTATAACAGAAAAACAGGTTTTGTATTTTATTTAAAGGGCAGGACCTCAGAGGGTGCGGCTTTGCAGAAATATTCCTACAGGCAGCTGTACCCTTCCGAGCATTCAGCATCGTATGCCGCATCGGCTATAGCGGAAAAGTATAACGGCTGGGTTTATTTCGTTGATATGGGAAACATACATAGCATAAATGCAAAAGGAAACGTATGGAACAAGCACGATGTGGTTATTGATACCTGCAACGAAGAATACGGCGGCAGACAGACAATAGCATTTTATTATAACGGTTCCCTTTGCACGATGGGTGAGTTTGATGCTGATGATTCTGCCGAGGGTATTCAGTACATAAAATCTGTTTCGGGTATTGAAATGGTTATTCAGCCTAACATTACTACCTCTGACAATGTGAATTACTCAGTGAATGAGGACAGCTTGTATTTGGATAATATAATTGTTTCTGCTGAGGATAAGGATATTGAGCTTACGGTTGACGGAGGTGCGTATACAGGTGCTTATTCCGGAAATGAAGCGGCTTTCGTGGGAGATTTAAATGATGCAATGGCGATTGCCGCATACGGAAGCGGAAAGGGCGCAGAGCATTTTATTTTTCATCCCGCCGAACTTGGCGATATCGGGTTTGAATTTCCCAACACGTCGCGCCCCTCCGTGTTTTATCTTTGGAATAAAGACAGGCTCTCACCTCTGACGCTGCCGTTTGAATTTGTCCCATTTAACAGCGAAGCTGTTTTAAATGAGGATTTTTCACAGGATACACATTCCTTAGATATAAGGCGCGGAATTGCGCCTGTTTCGGCTGAAACCGTTACAGGCGTATTCGGCAAAAAAGCTTCAGACGGGGTGCTGTGCGTATCGAATACCGGCGGAAGCGGTGTTATCGGTGAGATATCAGACCTTGATGCAGGGGTGGCTGTAAATGCGGCAGCTTCGGCGTCGGGTAAGGATTCCGTTACCTTGTCCTTTGATTATGCACAGGGCGGCGGTAGCAGCGTAAAAAATATAGCTGTAAATCTGCCGGGCGGCAGAATGCGGGAGCTTGCGTGTATCTATCCGGACGGGAGTATAAGGGTTCTCGGAAATATTTGCAAAGACGTAGTTTTAAATAATAATCAGTGGTATCACTTTGAAATTATTATCAATTCCGGATTTAGAGGTAATCTGAATACCGTTACGGCATATGTGAACGGGCGGCTTTGTGTAAAGGATGCACCTTTTGCCGTAAATAACAGCATTGATAAAAGCTTTTCCGGAATTACGGGAGCGGAATTTTCATATAATTTAGCTTCTTTGGGACAGGAAGTAAATTCCGAGGCTTCATTTGCATCTGACGGATTTTATCTTGATAATATCAGGATAGAGCTTATGAATAAGTCAATTCCCGCGGTTACTGAATTTGACGCGGAATCAACCAACGCCTTTTACAATGATGCAACGAACACAAAAAGCTTTACGGTTGAGGATTACGGGCAGTCTGCTGAGGATTTTATATCGTCTCTTCGCGGTGAAATTATAAAAAGCGCGGAGTTTGTTACGGCTTCCGGAGAAACCGTAACCTCTCTGCCCGGAAACGGTGAGGGATATCTGAGGCTCACAACAGCTGACGGATATGATATTTTCTATTCTCTTAAGCCGGGTGAAAATGAGGAAATAAGGGATAATATTTTATCGGAGATAAACAGAAACCTTGACACAACCCGGTGGTATCCTTACATTGCGCCGGATATAAATATTATTTCCCGGGAGGGGAATATTTTAAACGCCCGAAATTTTAATGCGGAGGAAGCCGGCAGCAGAGGCTTTGTACAGGCAGACGGAGAAAACTTTGTCCTTGAGGACGGAACAAGAATATCCTTCTGGGGCTGCAATATCATCGGAGAAGGCTGTTTCCCGGAGCATGAGGAAGCTGAGAAAATGGCTGATATGATAGCGTCCTTCAGGTTCAATCTTGTAAGGTTTCATCAGCTTTCGGGAAGGGGCACTACCATTTTCGGAGGGAGCGGAAACGCCGCTGCATTGGATAATTCTCAGATGGAAAAGCTTTGTTATTTTCTGAGGGAGCTTCGGGAAAGAGGGATATATTATTATATTGACCTCGGAAGAACCTTGTATGACAGCGATATAGACGCAGAAACACTTCCGTATAACCCTACAAATGCCAATCACGTTCAGTATTTTGATAAGGCAGTGCAAAGGCTGCAGATTGACTATGCAAAGATGCTTATGACATATATCGATCCATATACAAACAGACGTATATGTGATAACCCTGCGTTAATGGGTGTGCAGTGTGTAAATGAGTCGTTTTTGTACGGCCCTGCCCTTGAAGAAATCGGAACGGGCACTGAGGAATATAAATATTACTATAACATGCTGAACACTCAGTTTACGGAGTGGGTGAAAAGCAATGTAAACAAAAGCCTGCTGTCGCTGTGGCTCAGCGGATACATAAGCAAGGATGAGTACCAGACGGGAATAATACGTACGGGAACATACGCTGAAAGGAACAGCTACAAGACTCAGCGCAACATTGATATAATTCACTTCCTGACCGATTTGCAAAGCAATTATTTTGCCGATATAAGGAATATGTTTAAAGAAAATAATATAAGAACGCTTATGTCGGGGGCAACCCTTTTCCAGGTTACTGAGCCGCCTATTGTTGCGGCAAACGCCGAAATGGATTTCCTGGATACTCATGATTATTGGGCGCATCCGCAGGGGTATTGCATTGAGGAGGGTCTGGTTCTCGGAGACCGCTTTGAAAAAATTGCAAGCGCGTTAAAGGACTCACAACTTGGCATGATTGGCTTTTTGGTGAACAGAAAGCCGTATGATAAGCCGTATACAATAAGTGAATGGAATCATACGGCAGGAAGCAGGTATATGGCGGAGGGGCCGCTGCTTATGGCGGCATATTCCAAGATGCAGAACTGGAATCCTATGATGTTTATGTTTACCGGAAAGGGACTTGAAAGCTATGAAAACACGAGAATATATGACGTATTTAACATGTCTGAAAACCCGATAACTTTGGCTTCTTTGCCTGCGGCGGCTATGCTGCATGAGAATGTTTCTGAGGCCGGGGAGTGCTTTTATGAGGATTATTCGGAGCATGAGCCCTGGGATTTCTCAGCCCGCGGACAATGGTATAATTATGATATGTTTTCATGGGAGCCTGAAACGGGGCTTCTTGCCAAGACCGGAATGTCTGTTATGACAAAGCCGGAAAACACTGCGTCGGATATTGAAGCAAAAAAGGAAGCAGCGGCTGCAAGCGGTATTTATACGTCGCCGGCAGGAGATATTACTTATAATAAGAATAATTACAGCTTTACGGTGAATACAGGAAGGTCAAAGGCTGTCGGCGGCTTCTTCGGCGGCGGTGAGATAACTGTCGGGGACGCGTCCTTTACCTTCGATAATGAATTTGCCGCAGCATATGTTAATTCCGTAACAGACAGCAATATTTCCGAAAGCGGACGTATTTTGCTTACAGCTGTCGGAAAGCTTGCAAACACCGGTCAGGTTCTTTCTGCCGATGGTTTAAAGGTTATAAAGCCCGGAACCGCGCCTGTACTTTTAGAGCAGATTACAGGAACCGTTAAGCTTAAAACCGCCAAATGCATGAACGTATATGCCCTTGATTCATCGGGAGTGCGTAAGAAGAAAATTAACGCGGCATGGGAAGGCGGAATACTTACAATCCCATTGTCGCTTTCGGACGAGGCTTCAAATTATGAAATAACAGAATAATTATCTATTGCATTTTATGATTTTTTATGCTATAATAATCAACATAATTTAGAAGCTGTTTGCAGGCGGCGGAACGGAGATTAAAGTTTGGAAAAAGATAAGCGGCGCATCTCACCGCTATCAGCGACTTGAAGTATAAACATACGTCGGCGTCGCTTCCAGCGGCAATCTGCTTGCTTCTCTTTCTCCAAACGGCATTGGTGAAAGGAGTTCGGAATATAAGTATGAAAAAGCATTTAACAAAATATCAGGGATTTCTGCACGGCGGAGATTATAATCCCGAGCAATGGCTGAGATATCCCGAGGTGTTGAAGCAGGATATAGAATTTATGAAGGATGCTCATTGCAATGCAATGTCAATCGGAATATTCTCATGGTCGTTTTTAGAGCCGGAGGAAGGGAAATACAATTTTGAATATTTTGATAAAATTGTGGAGGACTTGACTTCAAACGATATTAATATCGTGCTTGCGACGCCGAGCGGAGCAAGACCGAGATGGCTTGCGGAGAAATATCCCGAGGTTTTGAGAGTGAATGCCGACGGTACAAAACAAATTTACGGAGCAAGGCATAACCATTGCTATACATCGCCCATATACCGCGAAAAGACAGCAAATATTAACACAAAGCTTGCAGAGCGCTATAAGGACAATCCCGGTATTATTCTGTGGCATATTTCAAATGAATACGGAGGGGAATGTCACTGCGAGCTTTGTCAGGAGGCTTTTCGTGAGTATTTGAAAAAAAAGTATGACAATGACCTTGATAAGCTGAATCATGCATGGTGGACGGGATTCTGGAGCCATACCGTGACGGATTGGAGTCAGATTCATTCCCCCGGCCCGAACGGTGAGCCTGAATATGTAATACAGGGCTTGTATGTTGATTGGAAGGAGTTTGTTACATATCAGACTGCGGATTTTATGCGGCATGAAATAAATGCCGTAAAGGCCGTAACACCCGATATCCCTGTGACTGCAAACTTCATGGGACCGTATCAGCCTCTTGATTACCATTATATGAGCAGCTTTGTTGATGTTATTTCATGGGATTCCTATCCCGAATGGCACAGCGGACGCGGAAATGAGCATGAGGCATATACTGCGGCTTTTGCTCATGATTTGAACCGCTGTTTGAAGCATCAGCCGTTTTTGCTGATGGAAAGCACGCCGAGCCTTACAAACTGGCAGAATGTATGCAGGCTGAAAAAGCCCGGAATGCATAAGCTTGCATCATTGCAGGCTGTGGCTCACGGAAGCGACAGCGTTATGTATTTCCAGTGGAGAAAAGGCAGGGGCGGAAGCGAACAGCACCACGGCGCGGTTATTGACCATAACGGCAAGAATTCCGGAAGGGTGTTTGATGATGTTAAAAATCTCGGCATAACCCTTGAAAAGCTGAGCGAGATAACGGGAAGCATAACAAAGTCCGATGCTGCGGTTGTATATGATTTCACAAATAAGTGGGCAATAGACAATGCACAGGGATTCATTAATGACGGAAACAGACATTACAATGCTGAATGCAAAAATCATTATAAGGAATTCTGGAAGCGCGGAATTAACACTGATATAATAAGCGTTAAGGAGGATTTCGGAAAATACAAGGTTGTAGTTTTCCCGATGCTCTACAAGGTTTCGGAGGAAACGATTGAAAAAATTGCGGAGTATACCGAAAACGGCGGGACGGTAGTTTTTACATACATATCGGGATATGTTAACGAAAGCTGCCTTTGTTATACGGGCGGTTTCCCGGCAGGAAAGCTCAAGGAGGTTTTCGGACTTGTTAATAATGAAATAGACTCCCTGCATGAGAATCAGACAAATTCGGTTAAAATGGGAGATAAAAGCTATACGGTACATGATTATTGCGAGCTTACGGAGTCCACTTCGGCGGAGGTGCTGGCGGTATATGAGCATGATTTTTATAAGGGTATGCCTGCGGTATTAAAGAATAAGTATGGCAGGGGAGAGGCATATTATATTGCGGCGCGCGGCAGCGGTGAGCTTTTGTCGGATTTTTATGAAACGCTTATTAAAAAGCTTGGAATTTCCTCATATGAGCTTCCGTACGGTACAACAGTTCAGACAAGAGAGGACGAAGATAAAAAATATATTTTCGTTCAGAACTATACCGGCAGTCGGCAATGCGTAAACCTTAAGGAGAAGTACATAAATATGGAAACCGGTGAGGCGGCGGAGGAATGTATTGAGCTGGAGCCGTTTGGCGTAAGGGTTTTATGCAGTAAGCTTTAAATAAACAGATTAATCAGGCTGTCCTTTGCCGACACAGGCGGAGGACAGCCTGATTTTAGCCTTTTTTCAGCGTCATACTGTGCGTTTTCGTTAAATTCCGATAAAATATATGTAAATATTCACAAAATATAAATTACCTCTTGTAATTTTGTGAAAAGTACTGTATAATATATACATGTAAGCTACTAATAAAATTTGACAGGTGTAGCCTGCGGAACGGAGACATAATATGAAGAAAGGTTTTGCTGCCGTTTTCCTTGCGGTGCTCTGCACCTTTTTATTTTACGGCATCAGATATATGAAAAGTCCGCTGCTTACTCAGGAGGCAGTTTACGGGACATATGAGGAATCGGTTTACACGGATTGTTATTTTGTCCGTGAAGAAACCGTTTATTCCGCTCAAAGCTCCGGTACGGTTTATAACCATTACAGCGACGGCGCGAGAGTCGGCAAGGACGCCCTTGTATCAACCCTTTATACCGGCGAGGTAAGCGAAAGCCTTCTGCGTGAGCTGAGTACTATTGATAAAAAAATCGAAAATGCAAGAGCTTCGGCATTGTATGTAAATACGGCTGCTGAGGACGATTCAAATTTAGAAAACAGAATAGATGAATATAAGCTTAAAATAATTGAAGCGTCTGTTCATAACGATACCCGAAAAATATCTCAGTATAAAGCAGCGATAAATGGTCTTCGTCAGGGAAGCGCCGTAATTTCCGTGGAAGCTGCGGTAGCGGGGCTGACGGCGGAAAAATCGGCGGCTGAGTCGAAAATCGGCGGCGTTAAGCAGGAGGTTTATGCCGGACAGTCCGGTGTTTTTTCGACTGTGCTTGACGGAATGGAGCATATACTTACCCCTGAAAAGGTTATGGAATACGGAGTCAGCGACTTTAACGCCATAACCACTGTGACGGGAAAAACAGCGAACCAGACTGTAAATGCGGGAGACAGCATATGTAAAATCGTAAACAATCATCAGTGGTATGTGCTTTGTGCTGTTGCTTCCGAGCGCCTTGAAAATAAGAAAATGAATTCCTCCGTCACCATGCGTTTTGATGATATTCCCGGAGCTGAGGTGACGGGAAGAATTGTATATATATCCGAGCCGCAGGACGGTAAAAACGTGCTTCTGATTGAAAGCACTCAGTATCTTGAAAGTGCGTATTCACTGCGAAGCAGCTCCATGGAGCTTGTTTTTAAAAGCTACAGCGGTTACAGAGTTCCCGTTTCGGCAATAAGAACGCGGGACGGAGTAAAAGGAGTGCTTGGCAGAAAAAATAATGTTGAGAACTTTTATCCGTGCGATGTTGTTTATACAAATGAAAGCGGAGAATATGTTATAATAAGGTCTCCCGAGAATGCAGACAGAAAGCTTGACGGTGTTGATGAATTTGTTCTTGGAGAAAGGTAGGCTGATATTTTGATTGGCGAAAGGCTTGATGAGGTCAGAAGGGAAATTGCGCGCAGCGCTGAAAAAGCCGGGCGGAAGCCTTCGGATATTCTGCTTGTTGCGGTTACGAAAACTCACGGACCTGAAATGATAAATGAAGCGATTGAATGCGGAGTTACGGATATAGGAGAAAACAAGGTACAGGAAATACTTGACAAATACGATAAGGTGCTGCCTGTAAGATGGCATTTGATAGGTCATCTTCAGACAAATAAGGTGAAATATATAATCGACAAGGTTTGCCTTATTCATAGTGTTGATTCCATACGTCTTATGGATGAAATAGAAAGACAGGCTGAGATACATAATGTGTCTCAGGCAGATATTCTGATTCAGATAAATATTTCCGGTGAGGAAACAAAATACGGAGCTGCGCCGGAGGAGCTGGATGCAATTCTAACCCATTGCGGTCAGCTGAAGCATGTTAAAATCAAGGGCTTGATGACTATCCTGCCGAAAGATTGCGACGATGTTACAAAGAGATTATTTTTTAATAACATAAGAACTATTTTTGTTGACAAGCAAACGAAAACATATCATAATGTTAGCATGGAGTACCTTTCTATGGGTATGAGCGGAGATTTTGCCGCAGCTGTTGAGTGCGGTGCAAATATGGTTCGTATTGGAAGCAAAATTTTTGGTGAAAGAAATTATATATAAAAACGGAGGAGAAGGAAAATGGGATTTGTTAGTTCAATCAAGGATTTTATCGGTGGGGAATCGGAGTATGATGATTACGAAGATTACGAGGAGACTGATGAGTATGATGAAGAGCCGGCAACCGCAAAAAGAAGCTTTTCAAGGTTTTCATCAAGGCGTGATGAGGATTCACGCGAATACCAGCCCGAAAGTGATATTACCATTATAAAGGTAAGAAAGTTTGACGATTCAATGGCTATAGCCGATGTTCTTAAAACGCGCAGGCCTGTTATTTTTGATGTTATCGAAATGGACAAGTCGGACGATGCCGAAAGAGTTGTTGATTTTATGGTTGGCGTTGTTTACGGACTGGATGGCAATATCAAGAGAGTTTCCGGGGGTATTTTTATTGCAACACCCAAGAATATGAAGATTAACAGTGATGAAATCAGAAAAAAGACAAGCAGCTCGCTAGGATTTGATTTGTAATTCCACCTCCTATTAAGGCGGCGTGTTTCACTGAAAACATTTAATTGCGGGCCCTTGGCCCTTATTGAAACTGGTTTGGGGATTGCCCGCCATGCGGCAATCCCTGTTTTAGGTAATATTTTATGGATAAGGATAATAAACTGTTAAGCGGGGCAGAGGATTTGTACGGCCTTTGCGAAAAGCGGGGCTGTGCTGTTTTTTCTCGTTTTTATGATGAGGCGGAGCAGACATTACTTTCGGACAGCGGACTTTTGCGCGGCGGCGGGATTTTTTTCGGAGGCCATTCGGAATGTGAAAGAAAAATTCTCGGCGTGTTTCCCGAATGGGAGGAGCCTTGCTATGAGAGCTTTCCGATTCGGCTTCTTAAAATAAGCTCCGGTTATAAAAAAACGCTGTCGCATCGCGATTATCTCGGCAGCCTTATGGGGCTTGGTATAGAGCGTGACAGAATCGGGGATATTCTTGTATATGACGGCAGCGCTTGTGTTTTTGTGCATGAGTCGGTTGCCGTGTATGTAAAGGAAAGCCTGAATAAAATCGGGTCAGTCGGGGTAAGTGCGGATTTCGGCGAATTAACCGGCTTTGAATATCCGCCCCATCGTTTTGAAGAGATTGAAACCGTTGCGGCCTCACTTCGGCTGGACGCTGTTCTTGCAGCGGCATTGGGACTGTCGCGCAGCGAAGCGGCTGCTTTGACAGAGCGTGAGCGTGTCAGCGTAAATCACCGTATTCAGGCAGACTCTTCAAAAAAGGTGTGTGAGGGAGACCTTCTTTCCGTACGCGGCTTCGGAAGATATATCATCGGTGAGGCAGGCGGACAAACGCGAAAGGGAAGAATTCATCTGACCGTGAAAAAATATCTTTGATAAATGACTTTGACGGTCTTTTATCGGACAGGGGGAAAAGAATATGCTGAAGCCTGAGGATATTCAGAGCAAGGAATTTGAAACCAAGCTTCGCGGCTATGACCGTGACCAGGTGGACGATTTCCTTGACGAGATTATTTCTGATATGACGGTGCTTTATCGTGACAACACAGAGCTTACCGGCAGGGTAAAGCAGATGAGCGATGAGCTGGCGCTTTTTCGCGCCCGGGAAACCGAGGCTGAAAAAGCCATTGAGCTTGCAAAATATCAATGTGAGGAAATGAAAAAAAACGCTCAGCTTGAAGCAAAGGAGATTATTCAAAGAGCAAGGATTGAGTCAGAAACCGTTCTTCACAATATTGAAAACAACAAGCTTAAGATGAAGCAGATTTGTACCGAGCTGCTTGAAAAAATCAATAATATGTAGCAGCAATATGCTGTGACTGATATATTTTTGCATTTAAGTGGGTGCAGTCGCGCCCTATTACCTATTGACGAGAGGATTGAAGAAGATGTACAAAAAAGTATCAACGGATCTGAATTTTGTCGGCCGCGAAAGAGAGGTGCTTGAATTCTGGAAGGAAAATGACATTTTCCGGAAAAGCATTGACGAGCGTGCAGACGGTGAAACATATACGTTTTATGACGGACCTCCGACAGCTAACGGCAAGCCGCATATCGGTCACGTTCTTACGCGTGTAATCAAGGATATGATCCCCAGATACCGTACAATGAAGGGCTATAAGGTTTTGAGAAAGGCAGGATGGGACACTCACGGCCTGCCTGTTGAGCTTGAGGTCGAAAAAAAGCTTGGTCTTGACGGAAAGGAACAGATTGAGGAATACGGTCTTGAACCTTTTATAAACGAATGCAAGGAAAGCGTTTGGAAGTATAAGGGGATGTGGGAGGACTTTTCCGGCATTGTCGGCTTCTGGGCTGATATGGATGACCCATATGTAACATATAATAACGATTTTATAGAATCCGAATGGTGGGCGCTTAAGAAAATATGGGACGATGGTCTTCTTTACAAGGGACATAAGATTGTACCGTACTGCCCGCGCTGCGGAACGCCTCTTTCAAGCCATGAGGTTGCCCAGGGCTACAAGGATGTTAAGGAAAAATCCGCAATTGCAAAGTTTAAGGTTAAAAACACTGAAAACGAATATATTCTTGCATGGACAACAACACCGTGGACTCTTCCGTCAAATGTTGCGCTTTGTGTAAATCCGGAAGAATATTATGTTAAGGTACGCTGCGGCGAAGACATTTATATATTAGCCGAGGCTCTGGCGGAGAGCGTGCTTAAAGCAGAATTTGAGGTTCTCGACAGAAAGCTCGGAAAAGAGATCGAAAATACGGAATATGAGCCGCTTTTTGATTTTGTGAAGCCGGCAAAGAAGGCATATTATGTTGTTTGCGACAGCTATGTAACGCTTACGGACGGTACAGGTATTGTTCATATAGCACCGGCATTCGGTGAGGATGACGCCAAGGTGGGCAGGAAATATGATCTGCCATTTGTTCAGCTTGTCGACTCAAAGGGAGAGATGACAAAGGAAACATCATGGCCGGGAATGTTCTGCAAGGATGCCGATAAGGAAATATTCAAGGATCTTGAAAGCCGCGGGCTTTTGTTTGCAGCCCTGCCTTTTGAGCACTCATATCCCTTCTGCTGGAGATGTGATACACCGCTGATTTATTATGCGCGTGATACATGGTTTATAAAAATGACAGAGGTTCGTGACAGACTTATCAGGAACAACAACACCATTAACTGGATTCCCGAGAGCATCGGAAAGGGACGGTTCGGAGACTGGCTTGAAAATGTTCAGGACTGGGGAATCAGCCGTGACAGATATTGGGGAACACCTCTTAATATCTGGGAATGCGAATGCGGACACCGTCACAGCATCGGCTCAATTGAGGAGCTCCGTTCCATGAGCGATAACTGCCCTGAGGATATAGAGCTTCATCGTCCGTACATTGATGCTGTAACAATAAAATGTCCGGAATGCGGAAAGCAGATGAAGAGAGTTAAGGAGGTTATCGACTGTTGGTTTGATTCGGGTGCAATGCCGTTTGCACAGTGGCATTATCCCTTTGAAAATGAAGAGATATTCAATGATAATTTCCCTGCGGATTTCATCAGTGAGGCTGTTGACCAGACAAGAGGCTGGTTCTATTCTCTGCTTGCAATATCGACTCTCATTTTTGATAAAGCACCGTATAAGAATGTAATTGTTCTCGGTCATGTTCAGGACGAAAACGGACAGAAAATGTCAAAATCAAAGGGCAATGCAGTTGACCCGATAGACGCGCTCAATGAATTCGGCGCCGACGCCATAAGGTGGTATTTCTATTCAAATTCCGCACCGTGGCTGCCTAACAGATTTCATAAGGATGCGGTTGTTGAGGGACAGCGTAAATTTATGGGTACGCTTTGGAACACATATGCGTTTTTTGTGCTTTATGCAAATATAGACGAGTTTGACCCAACAAAGTACACTCTTGATACAAAGTCGCTGGCACCCATGGATAAGTGGCTTTTATCAAGGCTGAATACCGTTGTTAAAACAGTGGACAGCTATTTGTCCGAATATAAGATTACGGAGACAACAAGGGTTCTTGATGAGTTTGTTGATGAACTGTCAAACTGGTATGTAAGACGTTCAAGAACAAGGTTCTGGCTTAAGGATATGCCTCAGAGCAAAATCAATGCGTATATGACTCTTTACACAGCCCTTGTTACAATCGCAAAGACAGCAGCGCCGATGATTCCCTTTATGGCTGAGGAAATTTACAGGAATCTTGTATGCTCTGTGGATGAAACAGCTCCCATAAGCGTTCATCTTTGTGATTTCCCGGCATATGACGAGAGTTTTGTAGATTCTGAGCTTGAGAAAAAAATGGATGAAGTTCTTAAGATTGTCGTCCTTGGAAGAAGTGCAAGAAACAGCGCCAATATAAAGAACAGACAGCCTGTCGGGAAAATGTTCATAAAGGCAGAAACACCTCTTGAGGATATGTACTGCGATATAATCAAGGATGAGCTGAATGTTAAGACGGCTGAGTTTACCGATGATGTAAGCGGCTTTACATCATACAGCTTCAAGCCTCAGCTGAGAACTCTCGGCAGACGTTTCGGCAAGAATATCGGCGCAGTCAAGGAGATCCTCGGCGGACTTGACGGAAATAAGGCGATGGATGAGCTTAAGAGCAGCGGAAAGCTTATCATTACCGTAGACGGAAAAGACGAAGCGCTTTCTGAAGAGGATTTGCTTATTGAATCCGCTCAGACTGAAGGCTTTGAGGCAAGCTCCGAAAATGGAGTCACCGTTGTTCTTGACACCAAGCTTACACCGGAGCTTCTCCGCGAGGGAATGCTTCGTGAGGTTGTCAGCAAGGTTCAGACAATGCGTAAGGAAGCCGGATTTGAGGTTATGGACCATATTCGTCTCGGAATTGACGGAAACGATAAAGTCTATGCCCTTGTGTCGGATGCATGGGATTATGTAAAAAATGAAGTGCTTGCCGAGGAACTTTCCGCAGGCGAGCTTAAATATGCAAAGGTGTGGAGTATTAACGGAGAAAATGTCACATTGAGCGTAGAAAAAATATGATAGTGATGAGACGGAACAATAGACCTGAAACTTGTTCCGTCTTTTTTATATAACACATGGGGTCGAACACAAGGGGACGGTTCTCTTGTGTTCCGGTGATGTGAGAGATCGACGGTTAATTAACGCTTCTTACTCGATTGCGGTAATACAACACATTTTCCAGGAAATTTATGTATGGCTGCAATGATGCCGTCCTTTTTCTTTTTTTGACAATACATATATCGGTAATCAAGTGGATTTAGGCTATTTCGCGTATTGTTTATATGTGGAGATTGTGATATAATTGAAAATGATAAATTGGAATTTGAAATCGTTAAAATCTTAGACTTTTACCACTCATTATAGGGTGATAATAAAATCCTCAAAAAGAATTGAAAACAAAGGGTTTATCGCAATTTGCTCATCTTATCCTTTTATACGATTTCACACAAGTTTATTCTTGCTACCGTATCTTATAAGGGCAAAAACAAGGGAAGAAAATTAACCGTATTTGAAATTAGGAGGTTGACAAGTTTGGAAGGTGTTGAAAGATATAAGGTAAAGTTAATTCCGCATAATCCAGAGTGGGAAAAAGAATTTATAATGGTTAAGGGAGAGTTAATAAATTGCTGGGGTGCTAATGTAATTGATATCCAACATGTGGGTAGTACTGCAATTAATGCTATTTGTGCAAAACCCATTCTTGATGTAGCAGTTCAATTAGAATCAATTCAAAATATGGATATAGATGCGTTAACAGATATGGGATATGATTATTGCGGCTCTCGTCAGGGAAATGAAAAATATCATCTATTTGTACTTCGGGATTGTAATCAAATGTCACTCAGACATATTCATTGTTATGATAAAACGGAAAGAGAGTTTGATTTATTAGTAAGTTTTCGCGATTATTTAAATACTCATATAGAGGATGCTTTACATTATCAAAATATAAAAATAAGGCTTGCAGAACAATATCCTAACGATAGAAATGCGTATACGCAGGGAAAAGAGGAGTTTATCAAGGATATTTATAGTAGATTATAAATTCTGTGAGTTGAATAACTGCTCTATCTTTTATATTGTTATTTTATGTTCACTATCCGATAGGGAGAAATAACTTCCTTGCGCAAATCAAGTTTGTGCAAGGGGTGTATTTCGCTCTCAAACGCCAAAGGTCTATTACCCGCCGAAAAAGCGGTTTAGCGTTCTAAGAAAAGGAGTTTCCCTTGTTTCGGCTCATAAGGGCAAAAACAAGGGAAAAGCCATAAGGTTTGAGCATTGAACAAGCAAAACGCGTTGAAAACGCAGGTTTTTTAGAGGACGACTAAGGTAAATTGGAATTTACAAGCCCATCGCATACAATAAGGAGTATTGCTAATGTCAAATTATCTTAATGAGTTTTATACAAATCATTGCAATGAGGATGAAAGATTATCTTTAAGGCATAGTCGAACGGAGTTTATAACAACAATTAAGTATATAGAAAAATATCTTAAAGAAGGTGATAAGATTATAGAAATAGGTGCTGGAACTGGTGCATATAGTCATTATCTTGCTCAAAAAGGGTATGAAGTAGATTCTGTAGAATTGATTGAACATAATATAGAGATATTCAAAACTAAGATACTCCCAAATGAAAGAATTACAATTAAACAGGGCAACGCATTGAATTTGAGCGAGTACTCGGATGAAACTTATAATATAACTTTACTGCTGGGACCAATGTACCACCTGTATACCGAAGAAGAACAATTAAAGGCTTTAAGCGAAGCAATAAGGATTACGAAAAAAGGCGGTATTATTTATGCTGCTTATTGCGGTAATGATGCATGTGTAATTCAGTTTGCTCTATTAAAAGGCAAGATTATAGAAGAACCATACACACATTTAATAGATAAAGAATTTAAATGCGCATCTACACCGGAAGAAATCTTCCAATTACACAGAAAAGAAGATATAGACTTTTTAATGTCTAACTTTGATGTAGAAAGATTGCATTTTATTGGAACAGATATGATTTCCCGTTATTTTAGTGATAAGATTAACGAAATGGCAGATGAGGTTTATAATAAATATTTGGAATACCACTTATACATATGCGAAAGGAATGATATGATTGGTCTAAGTAATCATTTCTTGGATATATTTAGGAAGAAATAAAATCAAACAGGTAAATTCCGATTCATCAAACAGATGAATTATGGTAAAGTAGGTATAATATGCGGAAGAATGTATCAGTCTGTCAATTGCCGAACACAAGGGGACGGTTCTCTTGTGTTCGGGCATTACCGAACAGCAAAAAGTTGAAAGCCAAATTTTGCAGGTACAAAAATGAATGGTAAATGGGTGCGACCTCGTACCGTTTTTACATATTCAGGTAGATTTATTCATAATTTTGTGCTATACTTATTTAATTGCAGAAAAACACAGTTGTACAAGGAGGCGTAACCATGGAATTCAGAAAAGTATTTGATACAATTCCCGAACAGTTTGATAAGTACAGACCTCGATACAGTGCAGAGTTGTTCACGGATTTGATTGCTTATGCCAACATTGGACCAAGCAAGACAGTATTGGAACTCGGGCCGGGAACCGGACAGGCTACAGAACCGATTTTGAGCACAGGTTGTGATTACAACGCTATTGAGCTCGGTGAGCACCTGTTTGAAATGATGAATCGTAAGTATGGTCAGTACCCGAATTTCAGTATTGTTAATGATGACTTCATCACGCATGATTTTGGGGGACAAACATTCGATCTGATATACTCGGCGGCAACTATCCAATGGATTCCTGAGGAAGTCGCCTTTGCAAAGACATTTGAGATGTTAAAACCGGGTGGAACACTGGCAATGATGCTGACCATAAGCGATTATAAAACTCCAAACGAAGATCTGTTCAACAAAATCCAGCAGGTTTATTCCGAATACTTCAAACCGGAAACTGAATATAAGCACAGGGCATTCAAATACACTAATGCAATAAATTACGGGTACGTGGATTTTGAAAAGCGTGAGTATCATGGAAAACGTGAGTTTACAGCAGATGAATATGTTGCCTTTTGTGGAACGCATTGCGACCACATTGTGATTTCTGAACCATACAAAAGCAAGTTTTTTGAAGGCATCAGAGACGCAGTAAATGGGGCTGGGGGCAAGATAGTATTTCTTGATACATATGTGATGTACTTAACGAAAAAACCCCTTTGATTGCGTTTAGAAGTAGGAAGAAGAATTCCAATCGTAATAACCGAATTACAACACGTTAAACGGTGTTTTCTTTTATCGGCTGTATATGTCAAAGGATTTTTTTCGTGGTTTCTGCTGTCTGACTTGCTCCTGCAATTGTTTGAGCCTGTTTCGGACGCTCTCTCTTCCGGGCGGTGCACTGTGGGCATGAGCGAAATACCCCTTGCACGAAGCGCAGGTTTGTGCAAGGGGTGTATTTTGCTCTGCGAGGCTTGACCTCGCGTAAACGCACGAGGGCTTTTTACCTATCGATAAAGCAGTTTGGTACTCTAATAAATGATTTCTCTTGTTTCGGCTCGTAAGGGCACAAACAAGGGAAAATACATAAGCTCGGAACACAAAACAGGCGAAACGCCTTGAAAATACAGCGTTTTCTGAGGGCTTTATAGACAAATCGAGATTTGTGTAGGAGGAATTTATGAAAATATTTAAAATAGTCGTTTTGAGTATAGTATCTGCTTTTGTATTATTTTGGCTTAGTTCAATTGTTGTATGTGAATATAATACTTATAAATATGAAGAAATTTTTAGAAATGTAAAAATACATGATATAGGCGGAGAGGGATATTTAAAAGATTGTAAGATTAAAATTTTAAAACATGATGTCGATTATGCAGAAGTATATGCTGTTTTTAAAAGTGAATTAAACGAATTCGGTAGTATATATTATTTTAAATGTGTTAACGGGAACGATTGGGAGTTTGAGCATTACGATACTATATATTCAAAAATGGGAAGTGCGGATAAGTTTGTTTGGCCTTATATCAGATAGATTCCGATTCATCAAACAGATGAATTATGGTAAAGTATGTATAATATGCAGAAGAATGTATCAGTCTGTCAATTGCCGAACACAAGGGGACGGTTAGTGTGAATACCGTACCGACTGAATAATTAATTGCATGCAAATTAAACCAATCTTCAAATTGGAAATAAAAGTAATAAAATTAATCTTTTATGTTAGACATCGCAACGGTGCTATCATATGTAA
>JAGBHE010000055.1 GCA_017935675.1 Clostridia bacterium
AAGAAAAAAGATTCGGAAAATTTCCGGTCTTCAATAATCGGCGTTTGCCTTGCCGGCATTTTAAGCGTTTGTTTCGGAATAGATATACCAAACGCATTAGCCGGCGGACAGGAAATATATATCGATAAGTTCCCTGATGTAGTAATGACACGGAATTTACAGCTTATCAGGGCAAACGGAAAATATTTTATTTCCTTCAACGGTTATAATCCCGAAAAATACGAGAAAAACACCAAGTACCGAATTACCTATACCAAGTTTACAAACAGCATACTTGATATAGAAGAGGTTGAGGAATAAAAACACAAGGGGACGGTTCTCTTGTGTTATAGTTATACTAAGGAGTGATTATCTATGGTCGTAAGCTTTTGCGGACACGGAGATGTACAATATTCTGATGAAATACGGGAAAGCTTATATACTATAATCGAGGACTTGATTAAGCAAGGCGCAGATGAATTTTTGCTCGGCGGCTACGGGAGTTTTGACCTGATGGCAGCGCATACGGTTAAATCGCTTAAAGAAAAATATCCGTACATAGAATCTGTTCTTGTGGTGGCTTATATTAACCGCGGCTTTGATAAGGATTTATATGACTGCTCGGAGTATCCGCCGATTGAGAATGTGCCTAAAAGGTTTGCTATTCTAAAGCGGAATGAATGGATGGTAAAAAATGCAGATGTTATTGTTGCATATATATCACATGATTGGGGCGGTGCCGCGAAAACGCTGAGTTATGCCCGTCAAAAGAAAAAAAGAATAATTAATATATTTGCGGAATAACAAAATATGAACACAAGGGGACGGTTCTCTTGTGTTAGGAATTAACCGTTTTTTCATTTAACAAGAACACAAGAGAACCGTCCCCTTGTGTTCTGCGATACTTATCTTTTTCTTTTTCTGTAAACATCCGGCGAAAAGCCTTCACGTTTCTCAAACATCCTTATAAAGCTGTTTACATTCGAGTATCCGACCGCTTCCGATACATCTTTAACCTTCATTCCGTCATTTTCTATCAAAAGCTTTTTTGCCTGTTCCATTCTGTATGAGGTTATATACTCTTTATAATTCACACCCGAATATTTTTTGAATACCCTGCTTATATAGCCCGGAGACACATTAAAATGCTCCGATATGCTTGTCAGGCAAACCATATCCGGATTATCATAATGTTCATTTATATATTTAAGCAGCTTTTCGGCAAGGAAATTACCGGCATTGTCATTATGATCTTCACAAGACTCAAAAATCGTCTTAAAAATACCGAGCACCTTTTCCCTCATTCCATCAACCGTATATGAAGCACCGAGTTCAATATACATAATATAATCATCGCCAAACAATGCCGCTTCATTTTTATCAAGCAAATTCATAGTTCTTTTTATTGTTGAAACCATTGCAAGCTTAAAATCAGTAAGTATATCATGTGACAGCTTCATTTCAACAAGATTTTTCTCAAGCACGGAATCAACAGCGGCAAGCGCATTGTCAAAATCACCGTTTTTTATATAATCTATAATTGCCTTTTCTATATCTACCGGATAATAATAATTATCATCATCTGCAATTTTTGACACAGTCATGATGCCGTTTTCGGAAAGGGCTCTGTTCCTGAGCGCTCTGTCAACATACGGATACAGCTTTGAAAGATCCGCAATATCCTCCACAGCCTTTTCCAAAATTGCTCCGAAACAGCATTTCCCGAATTTCTGCTCTATACTTATCAGAATGAGTCTGAATTGCTTTTCGTAATCCGAATCTTCTCCGTTTATGATTACAGCAATTATACTATTACTCATATTTACGGTTTCACAGGAAATAAAGCTTTCGATATATTCACATATTTCGTCTGTAATTTCCCCATTTCTGCATTCTATAACCGCAAGCATATATTTGCTGCCGTCATTTTTTGAAGAATAATAATTCATGTCCCCGCAAACGGAAGTTCCGTAAAGAACATTTCTGAGATACTGCTTTTCAAAATGTTTTTTATAACTTGTCATACCCCGTTCAAGCTTCAGATTATTTTCATAAATTTCCGTAAGCTTTCTGTCTATATATTCTATTTCATTATCTATGTTATCTTCGTCAGAAAATCTTTTTACTATATTCCCTATCGGTTTATATATTCTGTCGGATAATTTCAGACCTATAAACACAGCAGCAACACATAATACAGCCAAAATAAACAGATACTTAACATAAATCCACAGCTCCGGCTTCGCGTCAACATCATACACAAACTTCCAGTTATATATCATACCGGATAAAAGCTCAGGCGATCCCTTTCCCGACAAATCCTCGTAAGTGATATTCTCATCGCCGTAAATCACTTTATCATCTTCAACAAGATACAGCTTTCCGCCGTCTGCAGAAAAAATTCTGTTTAATTCTTTATTGTTGATAACAATAATAAAATATAATTCTCCTCCCCTTTTTGTGGAGCTTTTACATATAAGCACCACGTTATTGCCGTGAACACCATCGATTAAATTTGCACTGTAAATTCCGCCTTTTTGTGTTTTCAAGGACTCCATATCATACGGAACAGCTCCTAACTCTTTTTTCAAATCATAGCTGTGATATGTGCCTTTTCCGTCAATATATATGTCCTTATTCTCACAAAATGCAAATATATGACTTTCCGAAAAAGATGAATAGCTTTTAATCATACGCGAAAGCTTATATACGTCAAAATAATCTATATATTCATCATCAACAAAATTCTGAGCTTCATCACTGAGTGCCATTATATTTGCAAATTTCATATTTGTATCAATTATAGAATCAAGCTTCAATTGCACATTTTTAAGAATAGCATTTTCCGCCTTGTTCTTTTCATAGTTAATCGTGGAAAATTCAAAATTTGCAACCGACACTACAAAAACAACGGCAATGATACTGATAGTCAATATCACCGCTATGCTTATTTTGCTTTTCAGTCCTAATTTCATCAAAATATCTCCGAGCTTTATTTATTATCATAATATACGCAAAAAATCAAGCAGACCTGCCATAATGCTACCACAGGTTTATTTTATTGTCAATACACATATACAAAAACTGTACAAAATAATAATCTCCGTATGTGGCATACACCATCTGCCCGTTCTGTCTTTTTAAAATTCCTTCAACGTTTATATCCTTATTAAAGTATTTATCCGAGCACAGTATATTGAGCGATGCCTGAACGACAGCTTTCAGCCTCTCATTATCCTCATGCTTTAAAAGCTCCATACAGGCGCAGGCAACAACCGCCGCAGCCGAGCTGTCCTTATTAAACTCACGATTTTTAATATCACTTTCATCCCATGAAGCTTCCGACGGACAGTTTGTGGCAATTTTCGCCGGCTCTTTGTCCGGCAGACAAAAGTCCCAAACAGGCACAATATCGTTTTCGTCAAGACTGTCAAGATATTTATCCAAAAGCTCCATGGCTGTATTATAATATTTATCCTCCTGCAAATATCTTGCCGCAACTGCAAATCCATAAATTGCCCATGACACACCCCTTGACCAGTATGAGCCGTTGCCGAAGCCGCAGCAATTGCTTTCGTGCAATACCTCGCCTGTATTTCTGTCAAATTCAAACGAATGACAAACTGTTTTGTCTTTACGTATAAAAATTTTTTCCGTCATATCTGCGTGGGCTTTTGCAACATCACGATATATTGTATTCCCCGTTGTTTTCCATGCCCATAAAAGAAGAGGTATATTCATCATACAATCAATAATTGCTCTTCCCGTCCCTTCATCGCTGTCCATTCTTCTCCAAGCGTCAATGTATCTGCCGTTTATATCAAATCTTTTCAGCAGTTCATCGGCTGCTTTTAATGCATCATTTTTAAAATCAGAATCATTTGTAATATTATAAAGATTTATACAGTACGGAATATATAAAAAGCCAAGATCATGCATTGTATCAAGCGGATACTCAAAAACTTTTTCGTGATAAGCTTCCTTAAATTTGTATGCCCAGTCAATGTACTTCCTGTCACCGGATTCAAGATAATAAATCGGTGCAAGACCGCTGACAAATGAAGCAACCCAGCTATACATATCAAGCAGATTATTTCCCTTGCTGTGACTATGATATTTTCTGTCCCCACAAGCAGGCAGCTCATACAGCTCTTTTCCGTCAAATCCATTCATATGAATCTCAAATTTTTTTCTGCAAATTTCAATATTATCTTTAATTTCTCTTTCAGTCATTTTAATCCCCCACTTTATTTTATTATATCAAGCTGACCGGCTTATGTCCATCTACACTTTTTGACCTTTACTGTCATTTTTAGTACAACTATTGCCCTGCTGCCGATTCTGTAAGATTAAAAAAAAATAACCGCACACATATGTCGGTCATTTTAATATATGGAGGAGAGAGTGGGATTCGAACCCACGGACGCTCGCACGTCACCGGTTTTCAAGACCGGCTCTTTCAACCGCT
>JAGBHE010000056.1 GCA_017935675.1 Clostridia bacterium
GGACAGAAGGTATCTTAACGGACGCACATACAAGGATTATACAACATATATAGATGATAACCCCGATGTATTTGTAACTCAAATGGATACTGTGTATAATGATGGCACCAATGGACCATTCATTCAAACCTTCAAGTTTGTAAATACCAGTGTGCTTATCGGTATTTATCATGAACGCAAAACAGCAGAGGATGGAACTCGACGCACTCGTGTCTTTTATTGTGATCCTATGCAGTCCGGGCAAAAAGGGACTCTTGAAAATAATCATATTACTTTAAGATACATCTTGCCCAAAGGAACAGATCTTAAAGCCTTATTTATTGAAAAACAGAACAAAGTAAAACAAAAAAGCAACAGGCAGCTATTAAATAATCCAATAAATTACATATCTCAAGTGGAAGTTAGTCTTACACCTCGAAAAAATCAACCTAATTTCCGCTTATTTTGCGTGGATAAAATATATAAGGTAAATGTAATAGCGTGCCTGTTACAGAATAATTATAACACTAAAATCTACTTATTGCAACCACTATTGTGAAAAATTCACTCCCTGTAAGACTAATTTCTACTCATTCAAAACAGGTCTTCGGGAGTGGAATTTAACTTTTCACTTCAGCAAAAAATATTAAAAGTAAATTTGCAAAGTAAATGCAACACTGCCATCAAAATTTATTGCATTTACTTTGAAGCGGACTTTAAAATAAACTATTTACTTTACCGGTAATTATTATATATGAAGGCTTGTGATTTTTCGCCCGGGTGATTAAATTCCGTACATATACATTGAGAGCAGTACGATTACCGGGATTGTAATGCCTGAGAGCAGCGTTGACAGGGCGAATACCTCTGAGGCATAAACGGCGTTTTTTCCGTATCTCAGCGCAAAAAGCGTTCCGATTGTAGCGGTAGGGCAGGCGGTGGCTATTATAATTGTTGTGTATACCGTGGAGCTCGGTACCGGGAAAAGCTTAAAAATAAGCATGACAAGCACCGGCAGCGCCAGAAGCTTAAGAAAGCAGGAGAAAAGCACGGAGGGCTTACGGATTGCTCCAGCCAGATTAGATTCCGCCATTGTAGCTCCCGCTATAAGCATGGCAAGGGGAGTGTTAAGGGAGGCGATGTAGTTAATCGCCTCGGCAGGAATTTTCGGAATTCTGATTTGAGCTATATAGGTTATTATGCCGATAAATACAGCTATTATTGTGGGTGAGCGGAGAGCTTTTACAAGTCCCGACAGGCTCAGCTCATTTTTCATCATCATAACGCCGTGAGACCATACAAGAAGATTAAACAGCGTAATATACGCCGTTACATACAGCACGCCTTCCTCGCCGAAAACGCCGTTAATAAGCGGTATTCCGATAAACGCACAGTTTGAATATGCCACGCTGAACCTGTCAATGGTATAATCGGCAAACTTTTTCGAAATAACTGATTTTGAAAAAATTATTCCGGCTGCCATGGAAACCGCTGACAGGACAAATGCCCATATAAGACCTGTTGTGTATTCCGGCTTATGCTCGGTTTGATATACCATCAGAATCAGCGCGGGGCATACTATGGTAAGAACAAGCTCAGAAAGCTGTTTTCTTCCTTCTGGCGTTATTTTTTTTATCTTGAAAAGTCCGTAGCCGATGAGCATGAGTAAAAACATTATGCCCACCTGAACAAGTATAGGTGCTGCGTATTCCATTTAAATCTCCATTCCGTTATTGCTTTTTCGCTTTTGCTTTTGCCCTAAGATCGGTTTTAAGAATTCGTTTTCTCATTCTGAGGCTTTCGGGGGTTACCTCAAGAAGCTCGTCCTCCGCTATAAATTCCAGACACTGTTCAAGGCTGAAGCTGCGCGGCGGCACGAGACGAAGAGCATCGTCCGAGCCGGAGGCGCGTGTGTTGGTGGCATGCTTTTTCTTGCAGACGTTTACAGTAACATCCTCAATACGTGAATTTTCGCCTACTATCATACCTTCATATACCTTTACTCCGGGACCGATAAACAATGTGCCGCGCTCCTGGGCGTTATAGAGACCGTAGGTTATCGTCTCTCCGTCCTCCCATGCAACAAGTGCGCCTCTTGTTCTGCCCTGAATTTCACCTTTGAGCGGTTCATAGCCTTCAAGAATACTGTTTACAATACCCGTTCCCTTTGTGGCGGTGAGAAGCTCATTTCTGTATCCGATAAGACCCCGTGACGGAATAAGAAATTCAAGTCTTGTATAATTCTGCGCAGATGGTGACATGTTTGTCATTTCACCGCGCCTGTTTATTACACTGTCCATAACAACGCCTGTGTATTCGTCGGGAACATCAACCGTCATGCGTTCAACAGGCTCACATAACACCCCGTCAATTTTCTTATAAATAACAACGGGATTTGAAACCTGAAATTCATATCCCTCACGCCGCATATTTTCGATAAGCACCGATAAATGCAGCTCGCCTCTTCCGGAAACAGTGAATGCCTCCGTAGTATCCGTTTCACTGACACGGAGAGCCACGTTTGAATCAAGCTCTCTGAAAAGCCTCTCTCTCAGATGGCGCGAGGTGACAAATTTTCCTTCTTTTCCGGCAAAGGGGCTGTCATTGACGCTGAAGGTCATTGAAAGCACAGGCTCATCTATCTTGACAAAGGGCAGCGGCTCGATTTTTTCGGGAGCGCACAGCGTTTCACCTATGTTTATATCGGAAATTCCGGATATGGCAACCATATCTCCGGCAAGCACATAATCGCATACACCCTTGTTAAGTCCCTCAAAGGTATAAAGCTTTGTTACCTTCCCATAGTCAACCTTTCCGTCCTCGCGGCAGATTGCAAGCCTCATTCCTGTTTCAACACGTCCGCGCTGTATTTTCCCGACGGCTATTCTGCCGGTATATTCATCATAATCTATATTTGAGACAAGCATCTGAAACGGACCGTCATCATCACAGTCGGGGCAGGGAATGGAATTTACTATAAGCTCAAAAAGCTCGGTGAGATCTCTGTTGGGCTGTTCAGGATTGTATTCGGCAGTCGCCCAGCCGTCGCGGCCTGAAGCGTAAATTACAGGTGTGTCCAGCTGCTCTTCGGTAGCGCCGAGGTCTATAAACAGCTCAAGCACCTCATCCACAACCTCATACGGTCTGGCGTTTGGCCTGTCCGCTTTGTTCACTACAATTATAGGCTGAAGATTAAGTGCAAGCGCCTTTGAAAGAACAAACCGAGTCTGCGGCATGCAGCCTTCAAAAGCGTCCACAAGCAGAAGCACTCCGTCAACCATTTCAAGTCCGCGCTCAACCTCGCCGCCGAAATCGGCATGTCCCGGTGTGTCTATTATATTTATTTTAACATCCTTATAATATAATGAAGTGTTTTTTGCAAGTATTGTGATTCCTCTCTCACGCTCCAGGTCGTTTGAGTCCATAACGCGCTCGTCAACCTGCTCATTTTCACGGAAGGTTCCGCTCTGGGCAAGCATAGAATCCACAAGTGTGGTCTTGCCGTGGTCAACGTGAGCAATTATCGCAATATTCCTTATATTTTCTCTTTTCGTCATAAAGTAAGCTCCTAATCCGTTTTAATTACTGCAAAAACGCAATACTTATATATTATATAATTTTGCGGCAAAATTTACAATAGTATTTTTTTAAAATATGTACTTTTGCACGTTTTTTTTTCTGTATGTTTTCTTCAAATATACATTTTGACAACATAAAAGAAGCAAAGCGGTATGATATGCAAAACCGCCCTGCTTCTTTGATGTTCGTCATATCTGCGTCTGAACTGCTATGCCTTTTTCATCAGACTCAAATGCTGCTTCCATAACCTTCATAACACGCATTGCTTGTTCCGGTTTGATTGTAAGCTCTGCCTTTCCTTCAACTGCGTCAATGAACTGGTCATAAACTACCGTAAGGTCGTCAATAACGTCAAGAGGCTCGGAAATAGTGATTGTTTCAGTGGAATTTTCGTTCCTCGGCGCCATTGTTTTTGTCGGCCCTGCCTTTGTGTAAACGATTTCCTCGGCCCAGACGTCCTCTTTGTCCGTACATCTGACAATTCTGCCGTCACAGTTCCAGTCATCAATCTGAAGTGTTCCTGTTTTTCCGAGAACATACCACCGCGGATGGGTAATATAATTGTTTGTCGAAACCTCAATATGAGCTGTAAGACCGCTTTCAAAGGTCATTGTAAGCCTGAAATTATCATCAACCTCAGGATATTGTATTTTATACATTTTACAAAATACATTTGTTACCTTTTCGTCAATCATATACATCAGCTGATCGATAAGATGAACTCCCCAGTCAAGCATCATTCCGCCGCCGAGCTCCTTTATTGTACGCCAGCCGGTAGGCATTCCGCGCGAGCCCTCAACGCGTGATTCTATTACATACGGCTCGCCGATAAGCCCCTCTTCAACCTTGCGTTTCATAAGAACAAAGTCCCTGTTGGTACGCCTGTTCTGGTCGATTGTAAAAACCTTTCCGTATTTTTCAGAGGCATCCATAATCTTTTGGAGCTCTTCCGAGGTGACAGTCACGGGCTTCTCGCAGATAACATTCTTTCCCGCAGCCATTGCTTCAATCGCCAGCGGCATATGAACCTCATTTGTTGCGGCGATAAGGACAAGATCAATTTCGGGATCGGATAAAAGCTCTTCCTTTGAAGAATATGCCGTTAATCCCTGCTTTTCCGCAACCTTAAGCCGTTCCGGGTTTACATCAAAAACGCCCTTTATATATGCTCTGTCATAATTTTTTAAAATGTCATGATGATGCCCGGCCATGCCGCCGTAGCCTATTATACCTATTACGTGCTTCATAATTATTGTTTCCGCCTTTCAAACGGCATTATGCCCACCACATCTCGCCTGCATTCTCATATATAAGTACATTTTTAAGGAAGGAAATAGCCTTTTCAAGCCCCTCCTTCGGTGACATGAGAGCGTCCTCGTGCTCGATACTGATTGCTCCGTCATAACCTACTGCTTTAAGCGTGCTGATTATATCATTCCATACGTGAGCGTCATGACCGTATCCGACAGTTCTGAACAGCCAGGACCTGCCGAGAATATCTCCGTAGCTTCCCGTATCAAGAACGCCGTTTACTGCTGTATTTGCCGAATCTATTCTTGTGTCCTTTGCATGGAAGTGATAAATTGCTCCTTTAAGGCTCTTAATAGCCTCTACAGGATCCATGCCCTGCCAGAAAAGATGGCTTGGGTCAACATTTGCACCGATTATATCTCCGACAGCCTCACGAAGACGCAGAAGCGTTCTCGGATTATAAACGCAGAAGCCCGGATGCATTTCAAAGGCAATTTTCTTTATTCCGATTTCTTTTGCAAGAGCAGCGGTCTTTTTCCAATATGGAATAAGAACCTCATTCCACTGCCACTCAAGGGTTTCAAGATATTCGGGAGGCCATGCACATGTTACCCAGTTAGGATTTTTTGACTGCTCACAATCGCCCGGGCAGCCTGAGAATCCGATTATTGTGTCAACACCGAGCTTGGCCGCAACCTTCATGGCGGCAACAAACTCATCATGATATCTCTGTGCTTCCGACTTATTCGGGTGAACGGGATTTCCATGGCAGGCAATGGCCGAAAGCTTCATATTATATTTTTCAAGACTTGCCTTAAGAGCGTCAATTTTTTCCGGGTGGTCAAGATAATCCTGAGCGTCCATATGGGCTTTCCCGGGATATCCGCCTGCGCCCAGCTCAAGACTGTCAACGCCGAGACCGGATAAATATTTCAGTACTTCGTCAAGGCTCATTCCTGCAAGAACAGGTGACATTACACTTAAATTCATTTAAAATTCCTCACTTTCTTTAACCGCATCGGTATTTCCTCTTCCGGATAATATCTGACAAAATTAATTCAGTTATTTCTCCGGCTTTTCTGCTGCGTGAACACAGGCAAGGCTGTCCAGCTTCCTTGTAGGTGCTGCCCATTTAACAGCATTTTTTAGTATTTTCTGTACATTTTCATTATAATATATGGGGTATTCCTCATGTCCGGGCTGGAAGTAGAAGATTCTTCCGCAGCCTCTTGTAAAGGTACAGCCGGAGCGGAAAACCTCGCCGCCGGCAAACCAGCCCATGAATATTATGTCATCCGGGTTAGGAATACCAAATGGCTCTCCGTACATTTCCTCCTGAGGGAGCTCAAAGCTTTCGGGAATACCTGCTGCAATCGGATGCCCGGGATTTACGCACCATACTCTTTCCCTGTCATTGTCACGCCAGCGAAGATTGCAGGCTGTGCCGAGCATGCTTTTGAAAATCTTTGATTCATGTCCCGAATGGAGGACAATAAGGCCCATTCCCTTAAGCACGGCATCGTGAACCTTTGTTACTATTTCATCAGGCACTTCGTTATGCGCCATATGTCCCCACCAGAAAAGTACATCGGTATTGTTAATGACTTCATCCGTAAGCCCGCAGCTTTCCATATCAAGGGTGGCGTATGTAATATTGATATCATCACTGTCAAGAAAGCTTCCTATCGCCTTGTGAATGCCCTCAGGATAAACCTTGCGTACATTTTTGGAATTGCGCTCATGCTTAAATTCATTCCATATTGTTACATTAATCATCGAAAACTATCTCCTTGCCTGTTTTTGCGCTTTCATAAATGGCTTCCAGAATACGTGTTACGCAAAGAGCCTGCTCCGGTTTAACACACGGCTCTGTATCATTTATTACGGCATCTATCCATTGGCGCGCTTCAATCTCTGCAGGGTCCTCGGTCTTCCCATCGAAAAATGCTGCGCCTCCGGCACTGAGCTCAGGCTTGATTGTTGTAAGCTTGCCGTATTTTGCAAGGTTGATTGTTGCACCGTCATTCATGTCTGCTCCTGCCTTTGTTCCGCAGAGACTGCACTTGGCTTCCTTAACATCAAGGGTGTTAAGCGCCCAACTGCTTTCAAGAATAATGGTTGCTCCGTTTTCCATCTGAATAAATCCGAAAGCGGAATCCTCAACTGTGTATTCCTTCGGATCCCAGTCGCCCCATGCGTTTCCTGTTTCCTTCTGGTCGCCCAGCTTCTTATAAACCGAGCCTGTTACGCGCTTTGGTTTATAATTGTCCATGCACCAAAGAGTAAGGTCAAGAGCATGTGTCCCGATGTCTATAAGGGGACCGCCGCCCTGTTCTTCTTCATCAAGGAAAACGCCCCATGTAGGAACTGCACGTCTTCTTACAGCGTGACCCTTTGCAAAATATATTTCGCCGAGCTCATCATTTTCACACGCTCTCTTGATGAACTGAGAGTCGCCTCTGAATCTTGACTGATAACCGATTGTAAGCTTTTTGCCGGTTTTAATGTGAGCGTCCAGCATAGCCTTTGCATCGGCATAGGTTTTTGCCATCGGCTTTTCACACATAACATGGCAGTCATGCTCCATAGCATAAATGCTGACAGGAGCATGCTCGCGGTTCGGTGTGCAGACATGAACAACCTCAGGCTTTTCCTTATCAATCATTTCCTTAAAGTCTTCATAAACCCTTGCTCCCGGAACACCGAACTCAGCAGCGGCCTTTTCAGCCCGCTCACGGATGATATCACAGAATGCAATCATCTCAACCTCATCAATCTTTTTCAGTGACGGAAAATGCTTTCCGTTTGCAATTCCTCCGCAGCCGACTATGGCTACTCTGACTTTTCTTCCCATTTCCATACCTCCGTATAATAATTTTTTAATTTGACATTCGTCATGTTATACAAAATATCTTTACTTTTCAAAATAAGTATAGCATTTCAATACAAGATATGATATAATAAATTTATCTAAAAATATCAATATTTTGTCATGTGGGAGGTTATTATGAAACCAAATGCAGAACTGCTCCCAAAGGAAATTATAAAAGAACCTGTAACGGTACACAAGCAGAAGGTTTGTAATTTTACGGGCCCGACGGCAAACCTTCATTCACACAGCTATATAGAAATACTTTACACTCTCGGCGGCAGGTTCAACATATGGCTTGACGGAAAATATTTTGAATTTGCTAAGGGCGATATGGTAATAATAAACTCGCAGGAGGTTCATTGTATAAATTCTGTTGAGGCTGTCGGGGACGGAGGTTATATTTGTCTGCGCTTTACGCCGGATATTCTTTACGGCAGCACGCAGAAAATCCTTGAACTGAAATACGTTCTTCCTTTCCTTACAAATCATAATCCGCCGCAGAAGGTATTTACTGCCGCGGAAATTAAGGATACCGACATTCCGAAGCTTATGCATGAAATCTATGATGAATATGATAAGCAGGAATACGCCTTTGAGCTTGCGATGCGGGCGAATATATTCCGCATATTTTTATGGATTTTAAGATACTGGAAAAATGCTGGACTTGATGCGGAGGATAAAATAAATCTTGATCTTGCAAAAAAGCTTCAGCCGGTCATCGATTACATTTCCATGCATTACAGCGAGCCGCTGACCGCCGAAGCGATGGCTGAATATGCAAATCTCAGCTACAGCTACTTTTCAAGAAGCTTCAAGCAGCTTACAGAGCGCGGCTTCAGTGAATATCTTAATTTTATAAGAATAACCGAATCGGAAAAGCTTCTTCTTACAACTGATATGAATATAACCGAAATTGCGCTGAGCGTAGGCTTTTCCACTTCAAGCTATTACATACAGCAATTTAAGCTTTATAAGAATGTTTCACCGAAGCGGTTCAAGAAAACGTTTTTCAGCTGAGCCGTGTATACGAATGTCAAGCCGGTATATTGTTAATGACAGAGGCGGTTATTCTGCTTTCTTATTATCATTTAACATTTTCTGAATAAATAAAAAAATTACGAGAAAAATAAAAAAAACTCTTGACAAATACCCTTGGGGGGTATATAATACTCCCATGGGGTATTATTTTGATATGAGGAGATTTGAAAAATGGAACAGGAATGTTGCTGTCATAAGCATAAAGAGCGTCCGGAAGAAGAATACAAAAAGCTGATTAACCGCTTAAGCCGCATTGAGGGACAGATTCGCGGTATTCGGGGCATGGTTGAAAAAAATGCGTACTGCACAGATATTCTGATACAGGTTGCGGCAGTAAACGCTGCCTTGAACGCATTTAACAAGGAGCTTTTAGCCGATCATATTAAAACATGTGTGGCTAAGGATATTCGCGACGGTAAGGACGAAACAATTGATGAGCTTGTTGTAACATTGCAGAAGCTGATGAGATAACAATAATTTAATGAAAGGAGTTCACGGTTATAAGCATGGAACAGTATAGAGTAATGGGCATGAGCTGCGCCGCATGCAGTTCAAGAGTGGAAAAAGCAGTATCAAAAGTGCCCGGTGTAAAGACGTGTTCTGTCAGCCTGCTGACAAATTCTATGGCGGTTGAGGGTACGGCTTCCGAGAAGGACATCATTGCCGCTGTGAAAAATGCCGGATACAGCGCTTCTAAAAAAGCTGCGGAGGGAAAACAAGAGTCTGCTCCGGAGGAGGCGTTTGCAGATCACGGCGAAGCCGCGCTCAGGCACAGACTGATTGCATCAATCGTATTTTTAATTGTGCTGATGTATTTATCCATGGGGCATATGATGTGGGGCTGGCCGCTGCCCTCCTTCTTTGACGGTAATCATGTGGCAATGGGGCTTGCTCAGCTTCTTTTGACTGCTGTGGTTATGGTTATTAATCAGAAATTTTTTGTCAGCGGTTTTAAAGGTCTTGTGCATAAATCACCGAATATGGACACTCTTGTTGCGCTGGGTGCAGGGGCAGCGTTTATTTACAGCACATATGCGCTGTTTGCCATGACAAATGCACAGGCAAGCGGTGACATGGACGCTGTCATGGCGTATATGCATGAATTTTATTTTGAGTCGGCGGCGATGATTTTAGCACTTATTACTGTGGGTAAGATGCTTGAAGCGCACTCGAAGGGAAAAACCACGGACGCACTTAAGGGTCTTATGAAGCTTGCTCCGAAAACGGCTGTAATCTTGAAGGACGGAGCGGAAACCACAGTCCCTGTTGAACAGGTGAAAAAGGGAGATATTTTTATTGTCAGACCCGGAGAAAATATACCGGTAGACGGCATGATAATAGATGGCTCAAGCGCCGTTGATGAATCGGCGCTTACAGGCGAGAGCATTCCAGTTGACAAATCGAAGGGAGATGCTGTTTCGGCGGCAACAGTTAATCAATCCGGATTTATAAAATGCGAGGCGGTTAAGGTCGGAGAGGATACTACGCTGTCGCAGATTATTAAAATGGTAAGTGACGCGTCGGCAACAAAAGCGCCTGTTGCAAAGGCGGCGGATCGTGTTTCCGGGGTTTTTGTCCCGGCGGTTATTGCAATCGCCGCCGTAACTATGCTGATATGGCTGCTTTTAGGTGAAAGCGCCGGCTTTGCGCTTTCCCGGGGTATATCGGTTTTGGTAATAAGCTGCCCGTGCGCACTGGGACTTGCAACGCCTGTTGCGATTATGGTCGGTAACGGCGTCGGCGCAAAAAACGGAATATTGTTTAAAACGGCAGTTTCGCTTGAAGAAGCCGGAAAGGTACAGCTTGCGGCACTTGATAAAACGGGTACGATTACGAGCGGAGAGCCGAAGGTAACTGATATTATACCGTACGGAGACGTAGGTGATACGGAGCTGCTTGAGCTTGCATATTCCCTTGAAAAAAAGAGTGAGCATCCGCTGGCAAGGGCTGTGCTTGAGAAGGCTGAAGAACTGCAGCTGAGCGCTTCTGAGGTTACGGATTTTAAAGCCTTGCCGGGAAATGGACTTACTGCCATGCTGAGCGGAATTGCGCTTGCAGGCGGAAATATGAGCTTTATCGGCGGGATGGCCGAGATACCGCCTGAGTTTAAAGCTAAGTCGGAGAAGCTTTCCGAAGAAGGTAAAACGCCGCTTTTTTTCAGCAGAGACGGAAAGCTTGCAGGTATTATCGCTGTTGCTGATGTCATAAAGGAGGACAGCCGGCAGGCAGTAAAAGAGCTTCAGAATATGGGTATTTATGTGGTTATGCTGACGGGGGATAATGAACGGACAGCAAAAGCTATCGGTGCGCAGGCAGGTGTTGATAAGGTAATTGCAGGAGTTTTGCCTGACGGCAAGGAGAGCGTAATACGTGATTTGAAGAAAAAAGGCAAAGTTTTAATGGTAGGTGACGGCATTAATGACGCTCCGGCTCTGACAAGTGCCGATATCGGTATCGCCATTGGTGCCGGAACCGATATAGCCATAGATGCTGCTGATATTGTCCTTATGAAGAGCAAGCTTTCGGATGTTCCCGCGGCAGTGCGGCTAAGCCGTGCAACTCTCAGGAATATTCATGAAAACCTGTTCTGGGCATTTATCTATAATATAGTGGGAATTCCTCTTGCGGCAGGAATATTTATTTCGCTGTTCGGATGGAAATTAAATCCCATGTTTGCCGCAGCCGCAATGAGCTTGTCAAGCTTTTGTGTTGTGACAAATGCGTTAAGACTTAATTTAGTTAATATCCGAAATCCCTTAAGGGATAGAAAAGTTCGGGTAAAACATAGAAAGGAAGAAAAAACTATGAAGAAGACTTTGAAAATTGAAGGTATGATGTGCGGTCATTGTGAGGCAAGAGTAAAGAAATGCTTGGAAGAGCTGCCCCAGGTGGCGGAAGCGGTTGTCAGCCATGAAAACGGCACGGCGGAGCTGACTTTAAATGCAGAAATATCAGATGATGCTTTAAAGCAGACAATAGAAGCACAAGGGTACAAGGTTATTGACTGACGGCAAATTAATCACGTTCGGAAAGGTCTGCTGTGTTTTCCCTGAACTGCTTCGGAGATAATCCTGTTATTTTTTTAAACAGTCTGCTGAAGTAAAGAGGGTCATCGTAGCCGGAAAGACGGCTTATTTCCGCAATGCTCAGATCGGTAGATGACAGCATGGTTTTGCTGTTGTTTATACGCAGCATCTGCTGATATGAATGGGGCGGCATTCCTGCAGTTTCACGGAACAGATGCATGAATCTGCCCCTGCTCAGATTGCAGTATGCGGCAAGCTCCCTTACGCTTATCTGAGAGCTGTAATTTGTAACAATAAAAGAAATACAGTCATTTATTTTACTGTCTGTGCTGTATATGTTGTTTACAAGCTTTCCGAGGGTGTATAAAAGAGACAGTAATATCCCTTTTTCGTTTGAGACAAACAGGCTGCGGTTGTGCTCGCTTATCAGCTGAATCAGCATCTTTTCAACAGGTGCGGAAAAGCTGATTTTGTGTACGCCGCAGTCAAGCTTTGCTTCGTCAAGAATTTTTTCTGCCATGTATCCGTTAAAGTGCAGCCATACTGTCTTTGAATTTTCGTTCAGCTTATATCTCTGCGGCATATTCGGGGGATACAGAACAAATCCGCCTTTTTTCATTACAATTGTCTCGGTGTCGTACTCTGCCTCGCAGCAGCCTTCGCTTACATAAACAATGTGATAATCAATTCTGCCCCTTTTTCGGAAGGTGATTATTGGGTTTTCCCATGAAAAGTTTATTCCGCAGCTGTTTACCTGTAAAAAGGATTTGCTGCCAAGGTTGAATTTATCGTGAATATCGCCGTTATATATTTTTTCCATCATCTTTTCACCTCTTGTCTATTATATTATAAAACATGACTTTTGTCCATATAATTATTTAATAAATCTATTTACTTTCCGCTTATCTGTATAGTATAATTTAAACATAAAATAAAAAAAACAGGAGTGGTCAGCATGAAAAGATTTGCGTTTATAGGTGCCGGAAGTCTGCAGTTTACCTCAAAGACAATGAGGGATTTACTGACATTTCCCGCGTTCCGTGACTGTGAAATAGTCCTTATGGATATCAATAAAAAGAATCTGGACAGAATTTATGAGGTTTGCTTAAAAATAAAAGAGGCTATGAATTGCCCGGGCTGTAAAATCATTGCAACAACAGACCGTGCGGAGGCACTTAAGGGAGCTGACGGTGTTTTGTGTACGGTGTTTAACGGTGATGTGGATATATGGCGGTACGATATTGAAATACCGAAGAAATACGGAGTGGATATCAACGTCGGAGATACAAGAAGCGTTTCGGGAATCTTCCGTGCACTGAGAAATATACCGCTTATGCTTGATATATGCAGGGATATAGAAAAATATTGCCCGAATGCGGTATTCCTTAACTACACCAACCCGATGCCGATGCTTTGTCAGGCAATGCAGAAGTATTCAGATGTAGAGGTCACCGGACTTTGTCACAGCGTACAGAACACTGTAGACATGCTTTCGCAGTGGCTTAATGTGCCATATGAAGAGGTTGTTTACAAATGTGCTGGAGTAAATCATCAGGCGTTTTATTTAGAGCTTAAGCATAACGGCGAGGATTTATATCCGAGGCTGAGGGAGCTGCTGAAGCAGGAGGAGTATTATAATAAGGAACAGGTAAGAAATGAAATGTTCCTGAAGCTTGGATATTACGTTACCGAGTCAAGCGGACATAATTCGGAATATAATCAGTGGTTCAGAAAACGCCCCGACTTGATTGAAAAATACTGTACTCACAGTACAAACTGGAATCCGGGAGAATACGCCTTTTCCTTAAATCTCCGTCTTGACAGAAAGGCAAATCCTGATAAGCAGTATAATGAATGGCTTGAAAAAGAGGTTGACACGAAGAAGGGTACTGAATATGCCGGTGAGATTTTCAACGCGCGTTTTGGTGACGGAAAGCCCTTCGTGTTTAACGGAAATGTTTTAAATCACGGCTCAATCCCAAATCTTCCGTATGACGCATGCGTTGAAGTACCTGTTGTAGCGGACAGGATGGGCTTTAAAACCACGATTGCCGGCAAACTGCCGGAGCATCTTGCAATACTTGTAAATACAACAGCAAGAATTGAAAGCCTTGTGGTTGAAGCTGCAATGAGAAAGGACAAGGAAGCGGTTTATCATGCAGTATGCATGGACCCCCTGACCTCTGCGGTATGCAGCCTTGATGAGATACATAAAATGACTGATGAGCTGTTTAAAGTAAACCGTGATTTTTTGGGAGACTATAAATAAATTAAGTTTTTGGAACACAAGGGGACGGTTCTCTTGTGTTCTGTTTTTATTTAAAGGCTTAAATGACCTCCTCAAAAAAAATTTCAAAAAACTCTTGACAAATTACACTACATGGTGTAGAATATAATAAACTACACAGTGTAGATTAAATATCCGACGGGATATGAAAGAGGTGACATCTATGAAAATTTCAAACTCGGAAATGGAGATTATGAACATCATATGGGCAAAGGATGAAGAAGTTACAAGTGCGGAGCTTGCAGATATTTTAAAAGATACCTGGAAGCCCACCACCATAATGACTTTTTTAAAACGTCTTTGCGACAAAGGTATTCTTGATGCAAGAAAAGAGGGTAAAACCAATTTTTACAGCGCAAACATTACCGAGGACGAATACAAGCAAAGTACAACCGAAAGCTTTTTGCGGGAATTTCATAACGGCTCTGTTACAAGTCTGCTTACAGCGCTTGTGAAAGGAAAACAGCCGGACAGTAAAGAGCTTGCGGAAATAAAAAAATGGTTTAATGAGCTGTAAGGGGGAACGATAAATGACAAATATTTATACGCTTTTGCTTATGAGCGTGTCGGGAACAATTATGTATGCGCTTTCAATCATATTCGGAAAAAAGACGAAGCATTATGTATGGCAATACGCAATGCTTGTAACTGCGGTTATAATGCTTTTGGTGCCGATACAGAAAATTGTTGAAATTCCGAGGTTTTTCAAGGTTACTGTTCCTGAAAATTTAAATATTTCCGACATTGCCGCAGCGCCGTCTGCCGTGCAAGCCTCCGTTTCGGCGGCGGATATTATAACAGCGGTATGGCTTATCGGGACAGTGATTTTTGCGGCAAGAATAATATGCAAATACATAAAGGTTTCTATAATGCTGAGACAGATTACAGAGGAACGGTTTACGGACAAAATTCCGGATGTCTATTTTAATGTATGCAAAAGACTGTCAATTCGCAGAAGCATTACACTTCGCAGCAGCAGATATCTGAATTCGCCTTTGCTTTTTGGAATATTTAAGCCAACGATTATTATTCCCGATAAGGCTTTTTCGGAAAGAGAGCTTGAAATGATTTTGACTCATGAGCTGATCCATTATAAGCACCGGGATTTATGGATTGCTATGGCTGCGTCAATTGCCTGGTGTATTCACTGGTTTAATCCCGCCGTTCATTTTATGGGCAAAGCAATCACGGAGGTTTGCGAGTTTTTCTGTGATGAAGCAGTTGTTAAACGTTTGAATGCATCGGACAAAAAGGCATACGGCAATCTTATATTGTCGGTTGTTGAAAAGGAATTAAATTCAAGGCTTGCATACACAACATCAATGGCGTCCGCAAAGAACAATATACAAAAGCGTTTGCGAAAAATTGTAGAATTTAAAATGCCGACTAAGGCGTCAACCGTTGCGGGAATTATGGCGGTTTTTGCCTGTATCGTGTCCTCGGTTACAGCTTTTGGCTTTGAAACGGCAGCGGAGGTAATACCTGAGGAAATTAAGTAGATTATGCCGATTCCTGTGCCGGCCGCAACCCCGAACACGGCTTCTGTTCCTATGCCGACCGTAACCCCGAACACTACTCCTGTTCCTATGCCAGAGCCTGAAGGTGACGATCGGGAAGCGATTATCATGCCTGACGCATCAGGTGAAACAAATGATTATACCGAATGCAGAACCGAGGAATATGAAAGCGCTCCGCCTGAAAAAAATGATAATTTTGAAGAAAAGCCGGAGGCAGAAGCTGCTCCGCATGATGAACCGCAAACAAGTACGTCATATGTGCTCAATGCGGATTTTAGCGAAAACACGGATATTCAAAGCGAAACCTTCCATGCGAAAAACGGGACAAAATTGTCAATAAGTAAAATAACAGGTTCAAAAGATGTTTCCGTATCGGTGCATAATGCCAAAACGGGCGAAGTAATTTATGACGAGCGCGAGGATAAAACTCACGATACACTGTCAATGACCATGCCCGAAGCCGGAGAGTATTACGTTACCGCACATTCGGAGGACGGCGGGAACGCGGGTATTTATATATACGGGGAATAAACCGTATATTTTTACTCAAATAAACTACACTATGTAGAATAAAAGGAGAATGTAAAATGAAAGAAATATTATCAGCTATAACAGCGGTTTTGATTGCCGCGTCGGCAATGCTGCCTGCAATAACCGTTAATGCGGCGGAAAAAATCACCGCGGACCAAGTTAAGGAATTGATTTATTCCACCGGACTCAAGGCTTATCCCGAGCTGTGGGATAAAACAATAACGACCGGAGCGGAAGAAGATGTCTTAAAGCCTGAAACAAGAACAGTTAAAGATGTTATTGACGTAAATAAAAGCTATCAGAAATTTTTCATAACAAATTCATCAGGCAAATACTTAATTAACTATGATGATGTCGTTACATTGAAATTCAGGGGATTAAATGACAGCGGAAAGCATGTGGATATTAACGCTAATACCGAGAATTTTATTCTTGACGAATTATCGGATATGGTGCATTACGTGGCAGAGGGCGATAATGTTGAATTTATCACCGGTCTTGAGAAAGATTACAACAGAATTGCCGAAATCATAAATGAAAGTGATATTTCGGACGTAAAGGACATTAAATATGTAAGCTACGGCAAAACCATATTTTTTTCCGCGCTTTACGTGACGGACAGTCACAATCACGAATATGTAATTCCCATATCAGGCTATACTGATAACCATGCGGAGGTTCTCGGGAAAGAGGTAAAAAGTATTGAAGAAGAAAGGGTAATGGATTTTACAACATGGTGTTCATATATTGACGAGTTTAATGAGAACTTTGAAAATGACAAAAGCAACCGTCCAAAATATGAGGAAATTAAGGGTGATGAAATACGCGACACCGATACTCGCGCGGCATATATAGGTACGGAAAGTAAATTCGTTGACGTTTCGGACGATTTGGTAAGCTATGTAAACGAGCTTAACGACCTCGGTATTATAAATGGCTATGATGGAAATATGTTTATGCCGGATAATACCATAACACGCGCGGAAGCGGCGGCAATGCTTGCGCGTATGATGAAATATACAGGAAGCTATAATGGCAAATTTACTGACGTAAACGCTGACGATTGGTTCGCGGAGGATGTCGCGACGCTCACAGAGGCAGGCGTTATCAACGGCTATGACGAGAACACCTTTGCGCCGCATGATAACATAAAATATCAGGAGGTTATGAAAATTCTCGTGTTCACTTTGGGATACACAACCAAATATGACACTGTATTCGACAATTTCTACCCGTCAATGACTAATCAAAAGGCAATGGAAATCGGTCTTACAGACGGTTTGAACAGCTTTGACACCACAGCAGCAATAACTCGCGGCGATATGGCGATTATGCTTTCAAACGCTCTTGACACACATATGTTTACCGAGGTCAAGTTAGTGTCGCCGGAAGGCAAAGGCGGAGGCGGAGTATCACAGCCGGATATAACGCTTATTGATTATTTAAACGGCAGAAAATTAAACGGAACCATACCAAAAGCATACTTTGATTAAATTTAACAGTAATGCAAAAGAACACAAGAGAACCGTCCCCTTGTGTTCTTTTGCGGGTTTGTGTTATCTGATATCAACAGAATAAATTCCGACTTTTTCATTGCCGTTTGTGCCGGTAACGGTTATTTTTACGCCGCGGGCTTTTTTGCCGAGGTGCAGCTTTACAAGCCTTTGATGGTTATTTTTAATGCCCTCTGCCGGAATCCATTCTCCGTTTTCGTTTTGAAGCTCAATTTCAAGGTTTTTTACAAGGGTTTTCGGAACGCAAAGTGCAGGTGCGTTCAAAGGAATGTTGCACATGTTCATTTTACCGTCAAGGAAGCCCTTGTCACCTGTTGTTTCACGGTTAAGATCGCTGTCAAAAACAAAACGTATTTCGTTTATTTCCGTAAGCTCCGGGAGAGTAAACACAATGCTGTCCCCGACGCCGCCCAGCCAGCAATTGTCTTTGCCGCCGACAGGTCTTTCAATGCCGTTTATAAGCAGATCTGCATTTTCTCCGGTTGTGGTTATTTCGGCTTTTTTTGTAATTTCCGAAGCTTCTTTTTTGTTAAACGGCAGATAGCAGTCATCATCCATAAGCGTCTGCTTCAGCTCATTTATGTGCTCCTTGTAAACATCCCTCGGAGAAATTTTGTTTGCGGAGGCGATTGCTGCTGCAGTTCCGACTGCCTGACCGAGCAGGGCACATGTTGCCATAACGCGTGTGGAGCTCATGGCGCAGTGTGTAACGCTTATGTTTCGTCCGGCAAAGAAAAGATTGTCAATGTTCACCGAATAAAGACATCTGTAAGGAATTCCGAAGGGTGAGGGCGCGTCATGGAATATATTTGGCGGCTCAAGAGTATTTATTCCTCCGGGATTGTGGTCATCCATAGTCCATCCGCCGTAGGCAATAAGGTCGTCAAAGCGTCCTTCGGAGCGCACATCGTTCTGGGTCATGATGTAGTCGCCGACATATCTTCTGCTTTCACGCTTGCCGGGCAGAAACCCGACAAAATCAAGCTCCCAGTTATCTGCATCGCATTCTCCGCTGTTTTTCACATAGTCCCAGATGCCGTACGCAACCTTAAGAAGCTCATCTCTGATTTCCTCTGTCTCATGTATGGAGTCATTTTCTCCGCCCAGCTCCATATACCAGAAGTTTTCATACGTGTTGTTCATATCTGGCAGACGGAACGGCAAATCCTTCTTTGTGAATTTTCTTGCCCATGAAGGAGGAATAAAGCTGCGCGCCTCCGTCATCTGCCGCGCCTGCATAAGACAGGAAAGCCCCATGGTTTTTTTGTCGGAAGCTTCGGGGGCGATGCTTTCCCCGAATTCATCTCTGCTCTCACGGCCGAGCCTGAACTCAGCGCCGGTCAGCGGAGCTAATATACTGTCTCCGGAGCAGTCGGCAAAATAGTCTGCTTCAACAGTGTGCCACAGCTGAGAGGTTGTTTGCCAGCCGATAACCTTTTTAATTCTGTTCCCGTCCATTTCAACATCATTGCAGGAGCAGTTCATAACAGGGGTAATGTTTTTTTCGTTTTTTATAAGCTCGTAAAGTATGCTGTCCCAGATGGGGTAAAGTCTGTGTGGGTTTCTGTACAGGGTTTCAAGAGCGATTTCTTCAATTATTCCTGTTTCCCGGTTGTTTTCTCCGTGAGCTCCGCACACCCACATGCGTATTTCGCTTGACGCATTGCCGCCGAAAACAGGGCGGTCATGCATAAGAACAACGCTTATGCCGTGCCTTGCCGCAGCAACTGCGGCGCACATTCCGGCAAGCCCGCCGCCCACTACACACAGGTCTGCCTTATGGTTTACATTTTTTAAATTAGAATTCATACAAATCCTCCGCCCATTCATTATATCTTTGTTATTTCACGTATTTTTTCAGCCTTAACATTCCGCGGCTGACAGCCTTCTTTTGCTGAAATTGCCGCTGCAGCTCCTGCTGCTTCGCCTATGGCAAGGCAAATCGGCATGGCTCTGAAATTGGAATGAGCCATATGCGTTCCCGAAATGCATCGTCCGGCAAGAAGCAGGCTGTCGATTTTCTCCGGTACAAGGCAGCCGTAGGGAATAGTGTAGCCGTTATGCTGAGAAAATTTATGCTGAACGCCTGTGACGTCAAGGCCGGCACCCGTTATGCTGTGAACATCAAAGTTAAAATGTGCTCCCTTTACGACGTAGTTATCAAACTGCCTTGCACATAAAATATCCTGCTCCGTTATTGTTTCCATGCCTTTGAAGTGCCTTGTTTCACGTATTCCTATAAGGGACGCGGAGCTTATGAGATAGCAGTTTTCATAGCCGGGCACAAATTCCCTTAAAAATCTGACAATAGGCTCAAGCTGCATCCGGCATACGGTTTCAGCCTTTGTAAGTCCTTCCGCAGTGGTGCCGTCAACATCAATACAGTTTGTCATGTTGCAGGTGACTACTCCCGGCAGTGTTGACTTGTATAAAAGAACGTGCCCGGCAGGCGCCTTCAGATGTTTTTTTGCAAGAGCCTGAAGCTCGCCCTTCTCTGTTTCATAGGTGCTTTCGAATGAACCGAGAAAAACAGCGCGGTCATAATCAACGCCGCCCACCTTGAACATAAGGGTTGCCGGCTGCATTTTACCGTCGCTTTCCCTTCCGATTATGTACTCTGCTCCTGCCATTGCAGCAGCATCGCCGTCACCGCTTGCGTCAATAACTATTTTTGCTTTTATGACTCCCGCTCCCGATTTGCTGTGTGTTATAACGCCTTTGATTGCATTTCCGTCCATGACAACTCCCGTAACGGTTGTATAAAGCATAAGATGAACACCTGCTTCGGAAAGCAGTTCAAGGTAAAGGATTTTCAGCTTCTCCGGGTCGATTGTAACCGTTACCTCATCGGTGAAATCATTTTTTTCTGCACTTTTTTGCAGGATTTCACGGTAAAGCTCACTGTCAACCGTGCCTGTCCAGTGACTCATAAGACCTGTGGTGGCAATGCCGCCCGGCGCTCCTGTACTCTCAATCAGAATAACGTCCGCTCCGGCTCTTGCAGCGGTCAGCGCAGCGCCTATTCCTGCAGGCCCTGAGCCTGTTACCAATACGTCTGCTGCTGCGATTACCGGAATTTTTTCCTCCGGCTTCAAATAGTATTCCATAATTGACCTCCATTTGCTTGACTTTTTATTTATTATATATTATAATAAATATATATGCCTTAAAAATGCGGTATAAAAACTTAGAAATCCTGCACAGCAAAGCTTATGAAAGGCATTGGTGAAAGGAGTTCGGAATATAAAAATGATTGAGGATATAATCAAATATATTGATTATCTGAAAAATGAGCACGGACTTATGATAACCGTGCACGGAATAAATGAAAGGCTGAGCAGCGCCGGTGGAGAGCTTGCGCCTTATAATATACACGGTAATCCGTACTGCCTTTATATAAAATCTTGCCGTGAAAATTGGGATGAATGTATTGCAAGGCAGGTTAAGGTTATGGAAAAATGTGCGTCAGGCGCTTTTTTCGGCTCCTGCTACGGGGGTGTGGGGGAGTTTGTCATACCGATAAAAAACGCAGATGAGCTGATTGGCTTTATAAGCGTAAGCGGCTATCGGGGAGACCCGCGGAAAAGAGACTATTTTGCACGCAAATACGGATTCCCGCCGGAAAAGCTTAAGGAGATTTATGAAAAAAACCTGTCGGCGGAGCGGCCGTCAATAGAGCGGGTGAAGCTTCTTACAGCACCTCTTGCGGCGATGCTGACTTTGCTGTATCTGCAGCAGCCCGGAAAGTCGGAGGATACAGGCGGAGATTATGTTTACGGGCACATACTTACAATCCTGCATTCTGATTTTTCCGAGCGGATAACAATAGGCAGCATTGCAAGGTCATGCCACTGCAGCGAGTCGTACGTGAGTCATCTTTTCAAGAAAAAAACGGGAACAACAGTCGGGAAATACCTTACGAAAATACGGCTTGAGGAAGCAAAAAAGCTTTTATCCTCTACGGATATTTCCGTGTCCGAGATAGCGTATTCCACCGGCTTTTGCGATTCCAATTATTTTATTTACGTGTTCGGGAAAAATGTCGGAATGACGCCGACCTATTACAGAAAAGCAAATAAATAAAAATGGGGGTGTTGTATTCAGCGCAGATCGTCCATAGGCAGAAAGTCTATACATTATAAACTTTCTGCCTATGGACTACAAACAAAACTCACCACTCGACGTACCTCCGTACGCCTTCGGGCATGGAATAATGCGGAAAATCCGCATTATTCTGAGTTTTGTTCGTTCTGCATCTGAATTCAAAACCCCCCGGGGCTGTTGCTTAACGCAACAGCCCCGACTTTTATTCAACCGATTCAATAATTGCATATTTTCCGTCTTTTCTTTTATATACAACCCGCATGTCATTAGTCTCACTATCCTTGAATACGAAGAAATTGTGACCCAGCAGGTTCATCTGAAGAACTGCCTCGTTGGCAGTCATCGGCTTGATGGCAAATTTCTTTGTTTTGACTATTTCAAATTCGCCCTTATCTTCACCGCCTGAGTAGTCGGCGCCGCTTATCATTTTTTCATTCCAATCAGTCTCGGCTTTGATTTTCTTTGAAAGCCTTGTTTTATTTTTTCTGATTTGTCTTTCAATGACATCAACGATTTTATCGGCGGCGGTGCAGACATCTACGTCCGAAACCTCAGCTCTGTAAACCATCCCCTGTGAATAGACATTAGCTTCAACATACTCCAAATCCTTGATTGTGCCCACTACAATCCTTGCTTCGGAGTCCCCCTTGAAGAACTTATCAAGCTTTGAAAGCTTTTTTTCAATGTACTCTTTTGATTTGTCTTTCAGCTCAATTTTTCTTGCAATAATTGTAAACTTCATAAACGTCACTCCTGTCTTATGGTTATACGGTTTACTTACCGTCATAATATAGTTACCCTTTTTTAATTTTTTTAAACATTTATATTGAAATTTTATGAAAAATGTAGTAAAATATAAATAATGATGAGGTGATGCCCATTATTGAAGCCTCTGACGGGAGTATGTCCCTGTGAAAAATAATAAAATCACGGAAAGGATGATTTGCTGCATGTATAGTATTACAGTCGTATCTGCGGTATGTCTTATAATCTACTTTGGTCTGTACCGTCTTTTTTCCGCAGACGGTGAGCTTTCTCCGGGGAAAGCGGAGCCGGTTCATTGGGGAGGGCTTGTGCTGACGGTCTGCCTTTCCGGAATTTTTCATTTTATATGCGCAAAATCCTATTACGGTCATGAAACGGATATGGGCTGCTTCTCAGGCTGGGCGTCAATGGTGTATGAGGGCGGCTTCGGCAGCTTTTATACCTCGGAAGCGTTTACTGATTATCCGCCGGGATATATGTATGTTCTTTATGTAATCGGGTATCTGAAAACAATAATCGGAAACAGCAAGGTGCTTATAAAGCTTCCTGCAATGGCTGCGGATATTCTGACGGGAGTTATTATATATTTTGCGGCAAAGAAAAGGTTTCCCCACAAGGGTGCGCTTATGCTTTCATCATTCTTCCTGCTTTCTCCCGCAATTGTGCTTAACTCCGCACTGTGGGGACAGGTTGACAGCATATACACATTATTTGCCGCCCTTGCTGTGCTGCTTGTGTGCGGAAAGCGGCTGATTGCTTCATATTTTGTGTTTGCACTTGCGGTTTTTATCAAGCCGCAGGCTCTTATATTTACGCCTGTGTTGCTTCTTGCGGCAGGTGAAGATGTTTTTATGGATTTTAATCCGAAAAAGCTGCTTGTTCATCTTGTGTCGGGAATTGCGGCGATAGGAGTGATTCTGCTTCTCAGCATTCCCTTTGGTGTCGTAGAGGTGCTGAAGCAGTATGCCGGAACTCTTTCTTCTTATAAATATGCAACAGTGAATGCTTTTAATCTTTACGGAGCCCTTAATCTGAACTGGTTTCCGCTGAATAATGCCCTGAGTCTTATAGGATGGATTTTTATTGCCGCCGTTGTGGCATATGTTCTCATATACTTTATAAAGGGCTGCCGCAATTACTTTTTCCTTGCAGGCGTACTTGCTTTTGCTACCTTCATGCTTTCAACCAAGATGCATGACAGATACGCGTACCCGGCAATGCTGTTTTTCCTGTGCGCATATATTTCAAAGCCGCAGAAGGAATCGATGTATATGTTTATACTGATTACCTTTTCTCAGCTTGTAAATACTGCGTGGGTGCTGCTGGTGTATAATAATGATATAAACCTATATGCAAGAAGTCCGTTTATAATTGTATTCTCTGTAATAAATCTCTTGATTTTTGCATATATGCTTTACGCCTGTCATAGGATTTGGGCGGCGCAGAATGAGGAGGCGGCAGAAGCGGCGGCGGAAATAAATGTGCCGCGCATTTTCAGAAGCCGCAAAAGCGTCGGACTCACCGGTAAGGATTATATTTTGATTGCTGTTTTATGCGTGGTTTACGGGGCAGTTTCCTTTTATGATCTCGGCGACAGAAGCGCGCCGCAATCCTTCTATGACCTTGCCGAAGGACCTGTTTCAATCGATATGGACAGTCCGGAATATATAGACAAGCTTGTGATATACCCTTCCTGCAATGACATAAACGAGGACAGAAAGCTGACTGTAAGCTATACCGATGAAAACGGAGCTGAGGGTTCTACGGTTCTTGAGGATTGCTCGGTGTTTTCGTGGAATTTTATAGATTTCGGGAAAACGGTGACAAACATAACTCTTTCAACGGATTATGAGCGGCTGATGATAATGGAAGCGGGACTGATCGGAGAAAACGGACCTCTTGAAATAACCTCCGATAATCCGATATTTGATGAGCAGACGCTTATTCCGGAGCGGCGGACATACAAAAACAGCACGTATTTTGACGAGATATATCATGCGAGAACCGGCTATGAGTTTGTTCAAGGCTTCAGCGTTTACGAATGGACGCATCCGCCTTTGGGAAAGGCTTTCATAGCTGCCGGAATACGTCTGTTCGGAATGACGCCCTTCGGCTGGAGGTTTGCCGGAAATGTCTTCGGGATTCTTATGATACCGCTGTTTTACGCGCTGGCAAAGAAGCTTTTCAAGGTAACCCATATAGCTTTTCTCACAACGGTGCTTTTCACCTTTGATTTTATGCATTTTGTTCAGACGAGAATATCAACGGTGGACGTTTACGGAACCTTCTTTATTATGCTCATGTATTTGTTTATGTACAGATATTACCAAATGAGCTTTTATGACCTGCCTCTGTGTAAAACCTTTCCGCCGCTGCTTTTGACGGGAATCGCCTTCGGTCTCGGCGCGGCGAGCAAATGGACGGCAATTTATGCATGTGCGGGTATAGCCGTGCTGTTTTTCGCGGTAATGCTTGTGAGGTATAACGAGTATTATGCTCGCAGAAGCTGCGGAGGTGAGAGACTTGACTTTGCCGGGAATTTTGCCGCAACAGGGATTTTCTGCGTGCTGGTATTTATAATTATTCCGGCTTGTATTTACGCCCTTTCGTACCTCCCGTATCTCGGAACAGAGAACACACATGGCATACGCACTGTAATAGACAATCAGAGGGACATGTTCGTTTACCACTCAAAAACCGTTCTCGGCTCGGAGCATCCGTACGCTTCAAGGTGGTATACCTGGCCGGTTATGGTAAGACCCATATTTTATTATTCCGGCACGGTTTCCGATACTGTCAGGGAGGGAATAAGCGCGTTCGGAAATCCTGCCGTATGGTGGGTCGGAATAGGAGCTGTTATTTTAAATGTGTTCTTTACTGTTATCTACAGGGACAGAAAATCCGCTTTTCTTCTTGTCGGATATCTGTCATGCCTGCTCCCGTGGATTCCGATTGAAAGAACAACGTATATTTATCATTACTTCCCATGTGTGCCTTTCATGGTGCTTATGATTGGGCATTGCTTTGAAAAGCTTTATTACAGGCATTCACGGGCAGAAAAGAAAATTTTTATATGCTATGCTGCGGCTGCGGTTTTATTGTTTATCATGTTTTATCCCGTGCTGTCCGGACACGGTGCGGAGGTGAATTATGTTGACAAGGTACTGAGATGGTTTGATTCATGGGTTTTGGTGCTTGACTAAAGGAGAGGAATAGTTTGGAAAAAGATAAGCGGCGCAGCTTGCTTCTCTTTTCCCAAACGGCATTGATGAAAGGAGTTTAGAATATAATAATGAGAATTATTGAGGATACACTGATTATTGACGCTGTGGAGAAGATGTGCATAAAGGCAAATTGTAAGCTTAATGAGGATATTAAGCAGAAAATAACCGAGGGTATGGAAAGCGAGATATCGCCTGTCGGGAAATCGGTGCTTTGTGATTTGCTTGAAAACGCAAGAATAGCTTCGGAGAAAACAGTTCCCATTTGTCAGGATACGGGAATGGCTGTATTTTTCGTTCAGATAGGAAAGGAGCTGCATATAAGCGGAAGGAGCCTTAACGACGCTGTAAACGAGGGAGTGAGACGGGGCTACACAAACGGATATTTGCGCAAATCTGTAGTTGAAGACCCGCTGAGGCGTATTAATACAAAGGATAATACCCCTGCGGTAGTTCACTGTGAGTTTACGGAGGGCGACAGGCTGAGAATTGTTTTTGCCCCGAAGGGCTTTGGCAGTGAAAACAAAAGCGCCCTTAAAATGCTGAACCCCTCAGACGGCAGGGAGGGTGTTATAAGCTTTGTTGTTGAAACGGTTGAAAAGGCGGGGGCAAATCCCTGTCCTCCGATGGTTGTCGGGATAGGCATAGGCGGAACGATGGATAAATGCGCTCAGCTTTCAAAGCTTGCCCTGACGCGCAGTGTAACCGAAAGAAATCCCGACCCGTACTATGCACAGCTTGAGGAGGAGATAACCGGACGGCTGCAAAGGCTTGGAATCGGCCCCGCCGGGATGGGCGGAAGCACAACCGTGCTCGGTGTAAATATTGAAGTATTTCCAACGCATATTGCAGGACTGCCTGTCAGCGTGAATATAAGCTGTCATGCAACACGCCACGCAGAGGTGATAATATGAACATTCCGCGGTATGCCCTTGCTGCGGCAGCCCGGCTTGATGAAAACGGATATGAGGTGTTTTTTGTGGGCGGCTGCGTAAGGGATATGGTCATGGGAATAAAGCCTCATGATTATGACCTTGCAACAAACGCATTGCCGGAGGAAATCAAGAAATGCTTTCCTGATTTTACTACGGTTCTGACCGGCGAGAAGCACGGCACGGTATGTGTTGTGTCGGAAGGTGAAAATATTGAAATAACAACCTACAGAAATGACGGTGAATATTCTGATTTCCGCCATCCGGAGACCGTAAGCTTTACTAATTCCCTTGAAAAGGATTTAAGCCGCAGGGATTTTACCGTGAACGCAATGGCGTACAGTGAAAAAACGGGTCTTGTTGACCCTTTCGGCGGCAGGGAGGATATAGGGAGAAAAATTATACGCTGCGTAGGTGTGCCGGAGAAAAGATTCGGGGAGGACGCCCTGAGAATTCTTCGTGCACTGAGATTTTCCGCACGGTTCGGGTTTAAAATTGAGCAGAAAACAGCTGCTGCAATACGGGAAATGAAGGAGCTGATTTTAAAAGTGTCGGCAGAACGGATTTTTTCTGAGCTGTGCGGCATTATAACGGCTGAACATGCTGAAAAGCTTTTGCTTGATTTCCCGGAGGTTATAACTGTTGTTCTTCCGGAGCTTTCGGCTTCTGTAGGCTTTGAGCAGAAGAATATCCATCATTGCTATGATGTCTATACACACACCGCAAAGGTTGTATCCGGCTGTCCGCCGGACACAGCGCTGAGGCTTGCAGCATTGTTTCATGACTGCGGAAAGCCTTCCTGCTTTTTTATGGGAGACGATGGTCAGGGACATTTTTACGGACATGCTTCAGCCGGTGCGGAGCTTGCCGGCGAAGCCTTGACAAGGCTTAAAAGCCCGAATAAAATCAAATCGCTTGTATGTGAGCTTGTAAAGCTTCATGACAGGGAAATCGTAAATACAAGACGCGCCGTAAAAAGATTTATGAGAGCAGCATCGCGGGAAGCGGCAGAACGGATTTTTGCTCTTAAAAAAGCCGATAATCTTGCTCTTGCGCCCGAGTATCATTCAAGGACGGAGCTTATCCGTGAAACGGAAAACACCATGAAAAGCATTGTTGAAAATCAGGAGTGCTTTTCACTGAAACAGCTTTGTATTAACGGAAACACACTTATTGAAAACGGCTTTGAGCCGTCAAGGCAGCTTGGTGAGATTTTATCAGCTCTGCTTGACGCAGTAATTGACGGAAGAGCGGCAAATGAAAAAGAAGATCTTCTGCGTCTTGCGCAAGAGCTCAGGGCTCAGGGAACACACCCTCAAGTCCAAAGTCCGGAATAAAGGATTCTTCTGCCGAATCACCATCCTGAATATAGGCATTTTCGATTCCCGTACCGATTGCAAAATCAATAACGTCGTCATATTCTTCAGCAGTCAGTTTGCGAAGCAGCTCCGGATAGGGGCTGTTTTTTATTACGGGGGTATATTGGCTCATTATGCTGTACACAACTTCATTTCCGTATCTGCCAAACAGGTACTCGATCACTGCCTTTGAATCGTCTGTATGACCGGGAAGCACAAGATGACGGATTATTGTGCCGGAGATAAGCCTTTCGTTTTCGTCAAAAATGCATTTGCCTGTTATGCGGAACATTTCATCAATGGCGGCAGATGCCCTTTCAAAGTAGTCCGGGCAGGCTGAAAATGCTGATGAAAGCTCAGAGCTTATGTATTTCAGATCCGGCAAAAAAATATCGACAAGACCCTCAAGGCTTTTTATCGCAGAAACTGTTTCGTAAGAGCTTGTATTGTAAACAACCGGAAGCCCGAGCCCGTTTTCCTTTGCTGACCGTAGAGGCGGTATAACCTGAGGCAGAAAATGGCCGCAGGTTATCAGATTTATGTTTTCCGCGCTCTTTTCCTTAAGCTCGAAAAAAATATCATAAAGCCGCTGCGGGGTAATTTCCGCGCCGCGCCTGCCGTCTGATATATCCTTGTTCTGGCAGTAGACGCAGCCGAGGGGACAGCCTGAAAAGAACACGGCGCCGCTGCCGCCCGAGCCGCAGATGCACGGTTCCTCCCAGAAATGCAGTGCCGCTCGTGCAACCTTTATTTTGTCGCCCGCGCCGCAGCTGCCGGGCCCTTTGCTTCTGTCAGCACCGCAGAAGCGCGGACATAATCGGCATTCAGACATGTATTCTGCCCCCCTTAATTATTTATTCCTTTTATAAGTCTGTCGGCATATACGGCGTCAACCATTTCCCAATCGAAGCTGTAGGGCTTTACACCGGAGGCGCGAAGCTGCTGCCATATGGTGTCATAGGTTGATATGGGAGCGCGTGAGGTATAAATCATATTCTCCTTTATATCCCGAACCATGAATTCAATCGAATCCTCCTCTTTTTTCCCGAATACGCAGAAACGGTCATCCTGCTTTTCAGGTTCCTGTGATAAAATAAGTAGCTTTATTATTTCTACTGCCTTATCATTCAGTCCTGCGTCAAAAATCAGTATTTTTTCCAGCAGACTGTTGTATTCGCAGACAAACCGCAGGTTATAGCCGCTGTAGCCGGAAAGCTCACCCGAGCCTTTTGAGGTTTCGCGGACATTTTCAAAAAGTCTTTGTTTAAGCTGTTCATCATCACAGGGGCTGAAGGATATCATAAGCTTTTTGTCCTCATCATGATAAAGCAGAGGTGCGGGAACGAGTCCGGAATGAGAACAGGAGCCGCATTTGAATATATTTACTCTGCCTGACAGAAGATCCGCCTTAAGATCCGGGCTGTCCTTAACGGTTATTGAATTCCAGACAGTTATTTCCTGAAGCTGTCCGCATGACGGACAGCGTATGGCTTTGCTTGAATTAATGCTCATAAAGTAATCTCCTATCCTGCCTTTAAAGCTTCATTGTCAGTGAAATTCTGTTTTTCTTGACGTCAACATCAAGAACCTTTACCTTTATAATGTCTCCCACCTGAAGAACCTCGGAGGGGTGACTGATGTATTTGTCGCATATCTGAGAGATGTGTACAAGTCCGTCCTGATGTACTCCTATGTCAACAAAGGCTCCGAAGTCAATAACATTTCTGACAGTCCCTGTCATTTCCATTCCTGGCTTAAGATCCTCCATGCTCATAACGTCTGTGCGCAGAACCGGCTTTGGCAGCTCATCGCGGGGATCGCGGCCTCTTTTTAAGAGGCTGTCGGCGATATCTCGGAGCGTCGGCAGACCTATGCCTGCTTCCTCGGCAAGCCTCGATGCGCCGTAGCTTTTTATTTTATCCTTAAGCCCGTCAAGGTTCCCGGAAAATACATCCTCCTCACTGTAGCCGAGATGACTGAGAATAATCCCGGCAGCCTCATAGCTTTCGGGGTGAACGGAGGTGTTGTCAAGAGCAACGCTGCCGTCCGTTATCCTAAGGAAGCCTGCGCATTGCTCAAAGGCTTTTGCACCAAGCTTCGGTACTTTGAGAAGCTCTTTCCTTTTTGTAAACTTTCCTATTTCGTTTCTGTAGGCTTCAATATTTTTTGCAATGGTTTTATTTATTCCGGCGACGTATGACAGAAGTGACGGGGAAGCGGTGTTAAGGTCAACCCCTACGCTGTTTACACAGTCCTCCACAACTGCTCCCAGTGTTTCGCCGAGGCGTTTTTGGTTCATGTCGTGCTGATACTGACCTACGCCGATGGATTTCGGGTCTATTTTAACAAGCTCTGCCAAGGGGTCCTGAAGTCTTCTTGCTATGGAAACGGCGCTTCTTAAGGAAACATCATATTCCGGAAATTCCTCAGTGGCAAGCTTGGAGGCGGAATATACCGAAGCGCCCGCCTCGTTTGTCATCATGTAATAAACAGGGCGGTCAAGCTTTCCTATAAGACCGGCAATAAAAATTTCCGCTTCCTTTGACGCTGTGCCGTTGCCGATTGAAACAAGGCTTACGTTATTGTCTGAAATCAGTTTGCCCACAAGCTTTTCAGCCTTTTCCCTGTCATGGTTCGGAAGCGTGAAGTAACCTACGCCCGTGGCGAGAACCTTTCCCGTTTCGTCAACAACCGCAAGCTTACAGCCTGTTCTGTAGCCCGGGTCTACTCCGAGAACCGTCTGTCCTTTTACCGGAGGCTGAAGAAGCAGGCCTGACAGATTTTTGCCGAATACCTTTATAGATGATTCCTGTGCTGCCTCGGTCAGCATGTTTCTTATTTCTGTTGCAACTGACGGCGCGATAAGACGGCTGTAGCTGTCCCGAACGGCAGCTTCAACCTGAGGGGCACATGGGGATGAGGGGTTTACAACTGTTTTCTTGAGCAGATAGTTAAATATAATATCCTCGTCCATTTCAAGCTTAACAGATAAAAAGCCTTCCTTTTCTCCACGGTTAAGCGCCAGAGTTCTGTGCGGCGCAAGCTTTGAAGCCTTTTCGCTGAAATCATAATAGTTTATATAAACGCTGTCCTCCTCCTTTGCCGCCTTTGAGGAAATTACGGCGTTATGCATGGTAAGCTCTCTTATTATTTTACGGAACTGAGGGTCATCCGAAACCTCTTCCGCAATAATATCCCTTGCTCCGGCAAGAGCTTCGTCATTATTTTCAACACCCTTTTCCGCGTCAATAAATGCGGCGGCAGCTTCCTCAGGAACTGTGTCTGCTCCTTGTGCGAACAGAAGCTCTGCAAGGGGAGCAAGCCCCCTGTCTCTTGCAATGGACGCCCTTGTGCGGCGCTTGGGGCGGAAGGGTCTGTAAATATCCTCAAGCTCGGTAAGGGTTGCAGCGGCGGCGATTGAAGCTGAAATTTCCTCTGTAAGCTTTCCCTGCTCGTCAATCAGCCTTGCCGTTTCCGATTTTTTATCCTCCAGACTGCGCAGATAGCTTAGCCTGTCAAAAAAGCTTCTGAGTACCTCATCAGACATTTCGCCTGTTTTTTCTTTTCTGTACCGCGCAATAAAAGGTATGGTATTACCGTCATCAATCAGCTCAATAACATTGTTGACCTGATAGTCAGCCAAGCCAAATTCTTCCTTTAAAACGGCTTTGATTTTGTCCATTTGTTGAAACCTCCTAAATTTTATAATTTGTTTGCAAAAATTTTGTAACATTACTGAAAAGAAAATTTAAAAAAAGTCTTCACAAATTAATATAAATGTGATACAATAGATATAAACCCCAAGATGTTGTGTTGATATCTGTGCAGATATCATATATATTGTTGTTTATATGACTATGATTATACAGTATTTTAACGCAAATTACAATAAAATCACAAAAAAATAACCTTTTTGAAAAAAATTTTTAAAAAACATCTTGCGTTTTTCTGAAAAATGGAGTAAAATATAAGCAAGGTGGAGTAAATGGGAGCGAATGGGTGAATTTTGAGGAAGCTTACCCAATCCGCTGAAAGTTTTTCAAGGAGGTGAACGCAGGCATTGAGTACATATTTTGTTGATGAGTATGAAAGACAGCTTGATGAGAGGGGCAGAATAATCCTTCCCGCCAAGGTGAGAGAGAAGATGGGCTCTGCCGTTTATATTACGCGTTCGCCTGCTGAGCGTTGCCTTCATCTTTATACGGAGGAGGAATGGGAGTCGCTGTCCGAAAGAATGCGCGCCCTTCCGGTGACTTACGATAAAAACGCGGCGGCATTTGTCAGAATGTTTTTCGGAACGGCTGCCAGCTGTGAAATAGATAAGCAGGGCAGAATTTCTGTCGGCAAAAGGCTTTGTGAATTTGCGGGGCTTTGCAAGGATATCGTCCTTGTCGGAGTTAATACAAGGCTTGAGATATGGGCAAAGGAGGAATGGGACAAGTATAATTCCTCTGTTTCCGAAACGGTTATCCTTGAGGGTATTGAAAAATTCGGTTTAATAATATGACGGAGGTACCGCTTTGGAGTTTGAACACATATCGGTAATGCCGGGCGAGGTTATCGGAATGCTCGCGGTTAAGAAAAACGGAATATATGTTGACGGAACTCTCGGCGGCGGAGGTCACAGCCTGGAAATACTTAAGGCAGGTGCCGGAAGGGTTATCGGTATTGACAGGGATACGGACGCGCTTTCTGCGGCGTCCGAAAGGCTTGCACCGTGGCACGGAAGCTTTACGCCTGTGCATGATAACTTTAAAAATGTTGCCTCTGTGCTTGTTTCTCTCGGAGTTGACGCAATTGACGGGGGACTTCTTGATCTCGGAGTCAGCTCTTATCAGCTTGATGAGGCTTCCAGGGGCTTCAGCTATATGCATGACGCACCCCTTGATATGAGAATGGATAAGGAGTCGGGCTTCAGTGCATACGACGTGCTGAACACATATGATGAAAAAGCTCTTTCAGATATTTTCTTTGAATACGGTGAGGAAAAGTGGTCAAAGCGCATAGCGCAGTTCATTGTCCGCCGCAGGGAAAAGTCGCCGCTGGAAACGACGGGGGAACTTGTAGAGATAATTGAAAGTGCAATACCGAAGGGCGCACGTGCAGCCGGAGGACATCCGGCAAAGCGGGTGTTTCAGGCGGTGCGTATTGAGGTGAACGGCGAGCTTAAAATTTTGGAAAAGGCACTCAGGGATTTTGTGCATGTTCTTAAGCCCGGAGGCAGGCTTGCTGTAATAACCTTTCATTCACTTGAGGACAGAATAACGAAAAACACCTTCAGAGACCTTTGCACGGACTGTATTTGTCCGAAGGAGTTCCCTGTCTGTGTATGCGGACACAGGGCGCTTGCGAAAGCAGTTACGAAAAAACCGGTTCTTCCGTCCGCGAAGGAGCAGGAGAAAAATCCGCGCTCAAGAAGCGCAAAGCTGAGAATTATAGAAAAATGCTGACGGCTCAGCACTATTAAAAGATAAGGAATTGTTATTATGGTTAATGGAAATCTGGCATACAAAAAAGATTTTGTCACGAACCCGATAAGACCTGAAAAAACATTAAATAAAGTAACTGTGAAAGCAAAGAATGTTACAGTTGCTAAGAAAGCAAAGGATAGCAGAGAAATGGTACGCAGACGAGTAACTTTACTCAGAATAATGTATATGGCGGTAATCGCCTTTTCGGCAACCTTTATGATTTCAAAGTTTGTTACGGTGAACGACACTGCGGGAAGAATACAGTCTCTTAACAAGGAGCTTGCTTCAACCCGTTCATATACAAGTCAGAGAATATTTGAAATGGAGAGAAGCGTTGATTTGAGTGAGGTTGAAGAAATCGCTTCCTCACGTCTCGGGATGCAGAGACCCGAAAGCTATCAGATGATTTATGTCGATGTGGAGCAGGAGGATGTGTCCGAGGTCACGGCCGGAGAAGTTGAAGGGGCAAAAAATGAGCTTAAATCCATGTTTTCAAAGCTTGCTCGGAATATTATAGAGCTGTTCAGCATAAAATAATGTAAGTACGGCTTAACTCCCGGGGATAGGTTAGTGAGGTGTTAAAAATTTTACCTGTAACTTTAATAAAAAAGAGAGCCAGGCGATTGTTTACGGTCATTGTTGTCCTTTTGCTTGCGCTTATTATAAAGGTTGCTTATTGGCAGCTTGTCAGGGGTGAAGATATGCGTGCTGCGGTTGAAAGACAGCAGACAGGCTCAACCAACGTCATAGCTGCAAGAGGAACTATATACGACAGAAACGGAAAGGCACTGGCGGAGAGTGCCACTGTCAATACGCTGATATGCAATCCTCAGGACGTGGACAAGGATTCACAGGAGCATAAGGAGGCGGAATTTATTGCTGAAAAGCTGTCTGTTATTCTTGATATGGACTATGACAGAATTTACAGCCTTCTTACGAAGGACAACAGATATCAGGTTATTAAAAAGAGACTTACAGTTGAGGAAACAGAGCAGATAAAAGCGCTGAAGAATAAAGAGAATAATGAGGATACGGCGAAGATTTTTAAGGCTGTAACCTTTGAGGAGGATTCCAAGCGCTATTATTCATATAACGTAGCTCCGAGCATACTGGGCTTTACGGGCTATGACAACAACGGAATGCAGGGAATAGAGCTGACCTTTGACAATGAGCTTACAGGCAGCGCGGGAAGTGTAAAAACCGCTCAGAGCGCGTCCGGAACAACTCTTGAGGATCAGCAGTACGAGGCATATTCCGGAGCCGCAAAGGGTGCTGATGTTGTGCTTACCATAGATGAAACGATACAGCACTACCTTGAAAAGCATCTTGAAACTGCTGTCAAGGACAGTGAGCTTAAGGAGGGTGCGGCAGGAATTGTTATGAACCCTAAGACAGGTGAAATTCTTGCCATGTCGACAAAGCCGGATTTTGATGCAAATAACCCTTATGATGTAACACAGTTTGAAAAATACAGTGTTGATTTTGAATACCATTCGGATTTACTTGACCGTGATATGACGGCTCGTGACCAGGAAAAGCTTTTCAGCACGGGCGATACAAAAAAAGCGGCTTCGCGCTCATCATCTTCTGAGGATGAGAATGAGGATACGGAGGAGCTTGATACCTCGCTTCTTACGGAGGAGCGCAAGGAAGAGCTTTTAAGTGAAAGAAATACCGCCATGAGGAATAAAATGTGGCGGAATAAGGCAATTTCAGATGCGTATGAGCCGGGATCTACCTTTAAAATTATAACGGCAGCGGCAGCGCTTGAGGAAAAAGTCGTGAATCTTGAAACTCCGTTTGTGTGCGGAGGTGTAAAGAAGCTCGGAGGTCATGATATTCATTGTCACGTATCCTCGGGACACGGTGCTCAGAACTTCCTTGAGGGTGTTAAGCATTCCTGTAACGTTGTTTTTATGGAAACGGGACTGAAGATTGGATCGGATAAGTTCAAGGAATACTTTGATGCCTTCGGACTTACAAGAAAAACAAATATAGAGCTTGTGGGCGAGACGAGGAGTATTTTCTATGACAAGGAAAAGCTCAGTGATACCGATATTGCAACAAGCTCCTTTGGGCAGGGCTTTAATATAACGCCTATTCAGCTGATTACAGCGGTTTCTGCGGTTGTAAACGGCGGAAATCTTATGAAGCCTCAGATTGTTAAGGAAATCAGAAACGATGCGGGTATAATTAAAAGCTATCAGCCTGAAATAGTTAATAAGGTTATTTCCGAAGAAACCTCGGCGGTTATGAGAAATATTCTGGAACAGGTTGTCAGTGCTCCTGACGGAACAGGTAAAAATGCATACATAAGCGGCTACAGAATAGGCGGCAAAACAGGTACGTCTCAGAAGGGAGACAGATCGGGAACGAAGAGAATAGCTTCATTCATAGGTTTTGCTCCCGCAGATGACCCTCAGATAGTATGTCTTGTAATGCTTGATGAGCCGCAGGTGGCAAATAAATTCGGAGGCACAATTGCTGCACCCGTTGCAGGTGCGGTTATTGAGGATACTCTTGAGTATTTAGGTGTAGAACGGCAGTACGGAGATAATGAAAGTGCTGCGAAGTTTGCTGTTCCGGATGTGCGGGATCTTGATCTTTCCGATGCAAAGGAGGAGCTGTCATCAGCAGGCTTCAGGGTTAAGGTTTCCGGTAAGGGTGCAAAGATAGTGGATCAGCTTCCGAAGCCCGGACTGCAGCTTTCAAAGGATTCAATTGTACTGTTATATACTGACGAAAATGTTGAGGCAAAGCTTGTAAAGGTTCCCGACCTTACCGGCACGAGGATTTCTGACGCAAGAGATATTTTGCAGGGCTGCGGGCTTAATTTTGAAACAATAGGAGCCGGACAAAACAGTACCGGCGGTGCGTATGCCGTGAAGCAGAGTATAGAAGCGGGCAGCGAGGTGCCGCCTGCTACGGTTGTGGGCGTTGAATTCAGACATTCTGCAAGCGATTAATGAAAAAGGGGAAATAGTAATGTTAGCGAGTAAATTACTTAATGATGAGTGGGATATAAATCTTGACGACACAGATATTTCCGGTATTGCTTATGACTCGCGTCTGGTAGAGCCGGGATATGTCTTCGTTTGCATCAGCGGCTTTGAGACTGACGGACACAGCTTTGCTGCATCGGCAGCCGAGAGGGGAGCAGCACTTATAGTTGCCGAGAAGGGGCGGAGCATTTCCGCGTCCGTGCCCGTATGTTACGTAAATGATACGAGGAAGACCCTTGCTGATATGGCGTGTGCTTTTTACGGTCATCCGTCGGATTCCTTCAAGCTTATCGGAGTTACCGGTACAAACGGAAAGACAACCGTGACATATCTTATAAAAAGTATTCTTGAGCAGGCCGGCTGTCAGGTGGGAATAATAGGAACAAATCAGAATATTATCGGTGATAAGGTGCTGCTTACAAAAAGCACTACTCCTACTACACCGAATTCCCTTGAGCTGCAGAAGATTTTCACTGAAATGTCGGAAAGCGATGCTGAGTATGTGGTAATGGAGGTTTCAAGCCATGCTCTTGAGCTGAGCCGTGTACGGGGCTGCAGCTTTGAAGTAGGCATTTTTACGAACCTTACAAGAGACCATCTTGATTTTCACCATACGATGAAAAACTACATGCTTGCAAAGGCAAAGCTTTTTGACCAGAGTAAAAAAGGTGCGATTAATGTTGATGACGAATACGGCATGATGATACGTGAAATGCACAGCGGAGAAAATTTTCTGACCTACGGAATTAAAAACGAATGCGATGTCCGTGCAAAGGATATAAAAATAACTCCGAGGGGAGTGAATTTCACAGTTGTTTTTGAAGAAAAGGAATATCCCATGTTCCTGTGTATACCGGGAACCTTCAGCGTATATAACGCTCTCAGCGCCGTATGTGCCTGTATCCAGCTCGGAATTGATATGGAAACAATAACAAACGGTCTGCGGGCGGCTGTAGGCGTCCTCGGCAGAGTGGAGGTCGTTCCCACTGACACAGACTATACGGTTATAATTGATTATGCTCATACTCCGGACGGTCTTGAAAATATTATTCTTGCAATGAAGGGCTTTGCAAAGGGAAGGGTTATTACACTTTTCGGCTGCGGCGGAGACAGGGACAGCACGAAGCGCGCGATTATGGGCGAGGTTGCGGGACGGCTTTCCGATTTTTCGATAATCACCTCTGACAATCCGAGAACGGAGGACCCTCTGAAAATTATTGAGATGATTGAAGAGGGAATGAAGAAAACCGACGGTGAATATATTGTAATACCCGACAGAAAAAAGGCAATCGCCTACGCCCTTGATAACGCTGAGGCGGAGGATGTTGTGATACTTGCCGGAAAGGGTCAGGAGACTTACCAGATCATCGGCAAGGAAAAGATTGATTTTGATGAAAGAGTTGTGGTGTTCGGACATCTTAACTCAAAGCAGGGAAGCGGTGAATAACCGCTTCCCTGTTATCCGATTATCGGAGCGATATATGATTTGCGGGAGGATGGTTTACGGTGCAGCCATTTTTTGTTAAGGATGTTCTGGAGGCGACAAGCGGAAGGCTTGTATGCGGAAGCGCAGATACAGAGATAAAGAGCGTTTCCACCGACAGCAGACAGCTTTCGGAGGATACTCTTTTTATTCCCCTTAAGGGTGAAAGCTTTGACGGTCATGATTTTACGGGCAGCGCCCGCAATTACATATCGCAAAGGCAGGAGAAGCCTGTATGCGGGAAATGTATTATCATGGTTGAGGATACTCTTAAAGCCTTCGGAGCTATGGCGGCAAGATACAGACAGATGTATTCCGTACCTGTAGTTTCCATCGTGGGCAGCGTCGGAAAAACAACAACAAGAGATTTCACCGCTGCTGTTTTATCGCAGAAATACAAAACTCTGAAAACAGATAAAAATTATAATAATGCTATCGGTGTGCCGATAATGCTTTTCCGTCTTGAGGCGGAGCATGAGGCGGCGGTTTTTGAGCTTGGAATGAGCGCGGAGGGCGAAATAAGATACCTGGCGGATATTGTTCGGCCGGATACGGTTATAATGACAAATATCGGAATGAGTCATATAGAAAACCTCGGCTCACAGGAGAATATATTCAAGGCAAAAATGGAGGCTCTGGAACAGCTTACAGATAAAAACACAGTAATTGCAAACGGCGATGATAAATTCCTCAGAAATGTTTCTGACTACGGTTCTTATAAGGTGATTTTATATGCTGTAGATAATAAAGACGCAGATGTTCGGGCAGAGGATATTGAGGATTTGGGACTTGAAGGCTCCGCATTTACGGCAGTTTTCGGAAAGACAAGGGTAAGGATACGCCTGAGAGTGCCGGGAATACACAATGTCTATAACGCGCTTGCCGCGTTTGCGGCAGGACTGCACAGCGGAGTAGCTCCCGACGAGGCTGCGGCAGCACTTGAAAAAGCCGAGCTTACCGCTATGAGAATGGAAATAATCCGTGCAAACGGAATCAAAATAATAAACGACTGCTATAATTCGGCACCTGACTCGGTGAACGCTGCTCTCAGAGTTCTTGCCGGGGAGAAGGAATCACGGCGCGTAGCGGTTCTTGGAGATATTTTAGAGCTTGGCAGCTTTGCCGCTGCAGCTCATACCGATATAGGCAAGAAGACCTGCGGAAAGGCGGATGTTCTGGTATGTGTCGGAAAAAATGCGCGGTATATTGCAGCAGGCGCGGAGGATATGAAGCATATTTACCGCTTTGATACAACTGAGGAAGCGGCGAAAAGTCTTCCTGCCATTGTTCTTCCGGGCGATACGGTACTTCTTAAGGCATCGCGCGGTATGCATTTTGAAAAGCTTTTGGAAAAATTAACGGAAGGATGAAGCTGAACGTATGAAGGATTTGTTAATGACAGGACTATTTCCCGTTGTCTGCGCTTTTGCAGTTGTAGCTCTTGCAGGACCTGCATTTATACCCTGGCTCAGAAGACTTAAATTCGGACAGGAAATAAGGGAGGAAGGCCCGAGCTGGCATCAGAAAAAATCCGGTACTCCGACTATGGGAGGGGTTATGTTTATAGTGGCTGCGGCAGCAGCAGTAATCGGAACCTTTCTCATATGTGCATTTGCCGGAAATCTGTCTGCGGCGATGCACAAGGCACTGCTTGCGCTGGGTATAGCCGCAGGCTTCGGACTTATCGGCTTTGTTGACGATTTTATAAAGGTTGTAAAAAAGAGAAATTTAGGGCTTCGGGCTCTTCCGAAGCTTATGCTTCAGCTTTTCCTCACCGCGGTGTATCTTTTGGTGCTGCAGCTTATGGGCGAGCTGAGATGTGAAATACTTATTCCCTTTACAAAAACAGCAATTGAAATGCCTGTGATACTTTATGTTATTTTTGCATTTTTTGTTGTAACGGGTACGGTTAATGCCGTAAATCTGACAGACGGTCTTGACGGTCTTGCCAGCAGTGTTACCATTCCCGTTGTTTTGTTTTTTGCAATATGCGCATTTTTCAGAAACGAAGCCGGATTGTATTCCTTCGGGCTTGCAGTTGCCGGAGGGCTTCTTGGCTTTCTGATTTATAACAAATATCCGGCAAAGGTGTTTATGGGTGACACAGGCTCGCTGTTCCTCGGCGGCGCTGTGGTGGTTATGGCAATTGCCCTTGAAATGCATTTGTATTTAATAATAGCCGGTTTCGTATATTTTGCGGAGGCTCTTTCCGTCATACTTCAGGTGGCATCCTTTAAAATGACGGGAAAGCGTATTTTCAAGATGAGTCCTATACATCATCATTTTGAAATGTGCGGCTGGCGTGAGGTGAAAATCGTTGCCGTGTTTACCGCGGTAACCGTAATTTTATGCGCCGCTGCCTTGACAGGCGTTATTTTGCTTAAATAATTTATATCGGCAAAGCACGCCGCACTATTTTGGACGATAAAACGATTTGAGGTGACTTGATTGGCTGTAAAAAGAGTATCTGCAGACAGGCGGGTAAAAAAAACAGTTGATAAAAAAGCAAAAACCGGCCGCGGTATCAAAAGTATAGATTATACCTTTCTTTTTCTTATAATGCTGATGCTTTCCATCGGTCTTGTCATGCTGCTTTCGGCATCTGCACCGGCGGGGGCTTCCAAATTTAATGATTCATATCATTTTTTTAAAAAACAGATCATTTTTGTGGCTGCCGGTCTTGTCGGAATGGTTGTTGTTTCTAAAATCGATTATAGAATTTACAGAAAATATGCGGGCATTTATTTCGTTGTATGTCTTGTTCTTCTGACACTTGTTGCAATTCCGGGAATAGGAGTGAAGCTTAACGGTTCAAGGCGTTGGATTCAGCTCCCCGGATTTCAGCTTCAGCCGTCTGAGTTTATGAAGCTTGCAATAGGTATGCTTTTTGCTCAGCTCATTTCAACCGGGAAATATAATGTTTCAAAGCTGAAGGATTTGAGGATTTTTGCGGCGGTGCTTGCCGCTGTGGCAGTGCTTATGCTTCTTGAGCCGCACCTCAGCGGAACGATTGTTATTGTGGGAATAGGCGTGTGGATTCTCATATCATCAGGCACTCCCGTATGGCCGTTTGCGGTGGGAATGCCGGTGGTTGGCGTTGTCGGTATTGTGCTTATTTTCTTTTTTGACGCAAACCGTCTTGCAAGGCTTATGAGATTCCTGAATCCCTTTGAGGATATGCAGAATACGGGGTATCAGATTGCCCAGGCGCTTTATGCAATGGGCTCTGGCGGAATTTTCGGACGCGGTATAGGTCAGAGTGTGCAGAAATATTCATACCTGCCGGAGCCGTATAATGATTTTATATTTTCAATTGCGTGCGAGGAGCTGGGACTTGTCGGCGCGGCAGTTATAATAATAATTTTTGCGCTGCTTATCCTGCGCGGCTTCAGAATAGCCCTTAATGCGCCGGATACCTTCGGATCGCTTCTTGCAACGGGAATAATGGCTCAGGTTGCTATACAGACTACTCTTAATATAGCCGTTGCAACCTCCAGTGTACCGAATACGGGAGTATCTCTGCCGTTTTTCAGCTACGGCGGAACAGCTATTATGGTTCTTCTGACGGAAATGGGAATACTTCTGAATATATCAAGAGCGTCCATAAACGAGCACGTACGAATGTGAATTTCAGACGGGAAGGAATGATTTTATGCGGGTAATATTCGCCGGAGGCGGAACGGGAGGACATATAAATCCTGCATTGTCCATTGCAGGCTATGCGGCGGAGAAGGATGAGAATTTTGAAGCTCTCTTTATAGGAACAAGGCGCGGCCTTGAAACGAAGCTTGTGCCTGCGGCAGGCTATAACATTGAATATATTGATATTGAAGGATTTGACAGAAAGCATATTCTGAAAAATATAAGAGTGCTTAAAAAGCTGCATGATTCCGAAAAACGGTGCTGCAGAATTATTGAGGATTTCCGCCCCGACTGCGTTGTATGTACGGGCGGCTATGTCAGCGGACCTGTATCCATGGCGGCAGGAAAGCTTCATATACCGGCACTTATTCATGAACAGAACGTGTATCCGGGGCTTACCGTCAGCGCAAGTGAAAAATACGTTGACTATGTTGCTGTCAGCTTTGAGGAAACCGTCAGTCATATGAAGGATAAATCAAAATGTGTTGTTACGGGAAATCCTGTCCGCGGCGAAATAATCAGTGCAAAAAAGGAGACTGCAAGGCTTGAACTCGGAATTACCTCAAAAAAGCCCTTTGTTCTTATTTTTGGCGGAAGTCTCGGTGCAGATAAAATTAATGAAACCGTGCTTGATATGCTTCCCGTTCTGGCTGAGAAAAAAAGCTTCCGTCTTCTTTTCGGAACAGGTGACAGGAATTATCAGAAGATAATGGAAATAGTGCATGAGCGCGAAATAGAGATTGGCGGAGACATAGAAATTGTACCTTATATAAATAATATGCATACGGCTATGGCGGCGGCCGATATCGTTGTATGCCGGTCGGGAGCAATAACTGTCAGTGAGCTTGCGGTAATGCTTAAGCCCTCCGTGCTCATCCCGTCGCCGAATGTTGTAAGAAACCATCAGGAGCAGAACGCAAGAGAGGTTGAGTCAAAGGGCGGCGCTGTTGTTATATGTGAAAATGAGCTTGACGGCAAATCCTTATACAGCACCATTACGGAAATTGTGTCTGACAGCAAAAGGCTTCTTAAAATGAGCGAGGGAATGAAGGCAATCAGAAAAGCGGATGCATCTGAAAGAATATATGAGCTTATGTGTAAAATGACCGAAAAAAAACAATAGTGAAGCAGTTGAACGCTGATTTTATTTTAAATCGGAGCAACGCTCCATCAAGCTCGCTTGAAGTGGAACCCGCCGCCTTAGAGGCGGGGGGACATCTGCACGTAGGTTATAAAAATCATCAGTGTATTTTGTACAGTTTGTACAGTTTTAATATTTTATCAAAAAAAAATATTGATTAATTCGTTTGATATGGTATAATATCTTCATAGGAGCTTCGCTCCAAGCCGTATTCTACGTCTTGCAAAATTTCATTTTGCCTATGAAGATATTGACGGCTGCGTAAAAATGCCCTTGCGAGCAAGCATTTTTACTTATGGTATAATAAAGTGTGGACTGTGTTTATTGGCGCGTCCTGTGTCATTATATAATAAAGGGGTAGATACTTTTGGAAAATAAAAGTCAGATCAGGTCAAATATTGCGGGACTTTCATTTCTGGCATTTGCACTTGCCGTTGTATTTATTGTCGGACATACGCGTGAAATAATTAATATAATAACGTCTTTTGTAAAATATGAACAGAGAAGTTATCTGAATATTTCAAATATTGCATATTGCCTTGTGGGTGTGGCGCACCTGTTCTTTTCAATAACGCTTATGTATCCTCACCGAGTGATAAATGATAAAAGAAAAATGTTGAAATATACATGCTATGCGCTGGCTGCAATTTATTTCTCGGCAAATATATGGGTTGTTGAGTGGCTGCTCAGCTGTATCGCTTCCCGTCATATGACCTTTGATGTGGCGCAGTTCCTTAAGGTTGAGAACATGATGTTTAATCATCTTCAATGGGCTTCGAGAAATGCTGAAACCATTTTTTATAATTACATATCATTTGCCACGTGGCTTGCTATAGGATATTATGTTGACCGTGACAGGCGGTTTACATGTAAGCTGTTTGTGCTTCAGATAGCTATTTCATACTTTATTCCCATGCTGTTTTATTATTTATACAGAGGCAAATCAATTCCTGACTGGTGGATGAAGAAGACGATTCCGATTCTTTGTTCCGATGCCATTATAGCCTTTACTCTGTTTTATGCATCAAGAAGCAGGGAAACGTGGAAAAGATATATTAGCCCGCTTAAGAGCAGAGGCGGTCATCATCATCACCATCACCACCACCA
>JAGBHE010000057.1 GCA_017935675.1 Clostridia bacterium
CTTATTTCGTGTGTCTTCCACCAACCATAAATATGTTGACATTCGTTCCATTAAATCCATTTTATCACCCTGTTCTATTTTATCACATTTTTGCCTACTTGTCTACTATTACAGATTTATTTCTTTTATTTTTTAGCCGTGCTTGTAGCTTATTTTCAAACGGTTTTCTGTACGCAGCATAACACAAGAGAACCGTCCCCTTGTGCAGTTGCTTAGTGTTATAATCGTTGTTTTTAATTATGTGTTCAGTAAATATATTATATTTAAAAATAATGCTCTTATGTTCTAATCTGAACACAAGAGCATAACCATACTTTTCCCTATTATAAAATTAATTTGTATTTTGTACATTGTCGTATTTTTCTTTCAAAAAGCTTATATACAACAATTCTAATTCTATAGATATTCTTCTTAAATACTCGTCTATGATATAATGGTGGATATTTTCTTTTGCATGCTTCAAATCTTCGGAAGTCTTTGGCTTTATAAAAGATTTAGAATATGTACTAACAAACACCATAAAACGAATATATTCATTTTCCTCATAACCCAAGGAATATTTATGACCCATTATAGAACCCAACAATTCATGTTTTTCATTATATTCATCATTCGTAACAGCAGTATACAAACCATGCCTTAAAGCGTCTTCTTTACTGTTACAAAATATAAAATTTCCATCTTTTTTATTTAATAAACAAAAAAAAGTTGTATTTGGGGAAAGCAGTTTATCTATATTTACATTCGTATTAGTTGTTTTATTGTCGGCGACTTTCCATACATTTGGATTCTCCATAGGAAAGTTATAAAAAATTCTAACAGAAATATCATCCGTTCGAATGTTATAATTTTGTTGAGTCAACAAGTAAGACAGGTTTTTATTTAGTTCAGCCGTTATTAATCCTAATTGTTCGCAAGGAGAGCCTTGAACCGTGACAAAATCTGCCTTTCCATTTTTGATTCGATGAATCTGTTTTATAAGAAGATTAATTTTATTTTTACAAATAGAAATAACACCCTTGTTAACTTCATTAAGAATCAGTTCACCGCTTGTTGGTTTGTAAATACTCGTACTGCTTTCGTACCACTCAGAATAGCGTTGTGCTGTAAAACAAAAAAGCGTCCATCCTACCGTTATAAGAGTAATAGAAAACCCTAATTTTGTAAGAATTTTTTGCCCGTTTCCTGTAACAGTAATTAAATGCCAACTTTCACCGAAAAAAGATAATATTAGAGAAAACCATACTCCTGCAAGTGTATGTAAGCAAGAGAAAATAAACCATTTACTTTTATTCCATTCGTGAAAGCCTAATAAAATATTTCTAATTATCTTTTTTATCTTCATTTAATAATTCTACCTTTGTTGTTAATATTGATTTTTGTGGTTTTTTCCGGTTGTTTAAATAGGTAAAATAGTTTTCTTGTGTTAAAATGTTTTTTTTTGGCACAGACATTGTTAACAATTTTCCTATCATATGTAAACCTTCTTTTAAAAAATTTAACATAATATTCTCCCTTGTACTAATATAAAAGGAAAAACTATTATGTTTTCCTTTATTATACCATATTATTTATATTAAATCAATAGTCAAATATACCAAAATAATATATTTTAATAAGTTTAACATCTTTTACCATTAATTATTCCCATATATATTAAAAATATACATAAGAAAGTTATTTAGCTGCTTACTGTCCGGTCTTATTGAAGCGTACAACCGCTTATTTCGTATAGTGGGAATGCGAAGGATGAGGGTGGGACTGAGGCTATTTTGGGGCTTATGGAAACGGCGGCTTTTTCAAATGCGATCGGTATAATAGGCGCATCCGCGGCAATGATATCAAAGGCGGCATTTATATCCGCGTTTTTAAAAACTTTCATCTTTTCTGCTTACAAATTCAAAGAACAGGTATATAATAATTATAGAAAAAAGGCAAGACTTCAAACGATTATGCCAAAACGAATATAATTATTATATAATTCTCGTCCATAAGCTATCACCCCCTTTCGAGGAGATGATGGCATAACCGCTCAGCTTTTGCTAAGTTTTATTGGATTTGAACATGATATATGAAAATTTGGTCATTATGACTTGATGCCCCTTGCAGATTCCGAACTATCTGCAAGGGGATTTTCATATTTAGGGGAGGGCTGAATAAAATAAAATTACTAATATTAAAGTTTATTTTTTACTCCTCAAGATTTTCCAAAGCATATTCAATACATTGATTAACGACCTTGTTAAAAGATATATTATTCTTTTCGCTTATTTCCATAATCTTTTCAAAATGCTCCGGTTTCATGCGGATTGTTCTGTTGACGACTTACTAAAAGCACACGGTGTTATGATGCGTGGATTGGTAGACGGAGCCGGTTATTTTAGGCAAAAGCCGGTTGGTGTTGTTGACAGCAAAACAGGCAATGTTATACATTTTGGAACACTTCCCGCATGCGTGCCAGATGCAATATATAATTTAATGGACCGGACACAAAGCAGCGAACTGCATCCGTTAGTCAAATCATGTGTTTTTCATTATGAATTTGAGTTAATACACCCATTTCTTGATGGAAACGGGAGATGCGGCAGACTGTGGCATACCTTAATTCTTTCAAAATGGAATTCGTTGTTTGTATGGTTACCTGTAGAATCTATGGTATATCAGAATCAACAAGAATATTATGATACAATAAATAAATGTAACAGCGTATGCGATTCTACTGAATTTATTGAATTTATGCTTGATATAATAAAATCTGTTTTGATTGAAACTAAAGAAACAACTTGTTCCAAAAAAACGAATAGGGAACAAGATAAGGAACAAGTTATTCAAAAAATACTTGATTACTGTAACGTTCCGCGCACAAGAAATGAAATACAAAATCTTTCCGGAATTGAAGGAAGAAAGGCATTTGTGTCAAATTATTTAAAACCTTTGCTTGAAAGCGGAAAACTGGCAATGACGATCCCCGACAAGCCTACAAGCAGAAACCAAAAATATATAGCCGCAAAAGGTGATAAACGATGAAACTGAATAATCTAAGTGTTTTTTTAACACAAGGAAACGGTTCGATACTGCTTAAAAAGTCCGGTTTCTTTAATTCTATTGTGTTTTAAAACAGGTAATAGTGCAAAATACCACTATATATTGTGGTTGTCTGTACTTGGTATTTTAAAATCGCGACTTTTTAAGTAATCTCGGACGGTTCTCTTGTGTTGCGTCCTATAGTGTTGATTTGTGAAAAATGTGATTTTACGAAAGATAATCTTTTGTAAAATTGAAAATCTCTTGCGAAAAATCAGAGAAATTTGTGAAAACTATTGATTTTTCTTTCGTAAAATGATATAATACTTATGAAAATGTATTTGGAGGTATTTTTATGTTACCCGAAGAATTAAATAAGATTATATCAGAGGTTGTTAATCGCAAAAGTGAACTACAGTATATCGAATTAAAAAAAGCAAAAAGCGGCACACCCGAAAGACTGTATGATACATTATCAAGCTTCGCCAATCAATGTGGCGGTGGTATGATTATTTTTGGTATTGATGAAAAAAATAACTATGATGTTTGCGGAGTGTATGATGTTCACGACTTGCAAACAAAGGTAACACAGCAGGCACTACAAATGGAGCCGGTTGTTCGCCCTGTATTTACTGTAACAGAATATAACGGAAGCTATGTTGTTTCGGCGGAAATTTCCGAATGTGATACTGTCCAAAAACCTTGCTTCTATAAAGGAGCAGGCAGACTTCGCGGTTCATATATTCGTGTGGGTGACAGCGATGAGCCTATGACAGAATATGAGATATATTCCTATGAGGTTTATAAAAAGAAAATTCGTGATGAACTTCGTACGATTGACAGAGCAAGCAAGGACGATTTCAACAATGATCTTTTAGACGAATATTTCTTAAAGATACGCAGAGAAAAAACAAATTTAGCCAGGCACGATAAAGACAAGGTTTTAACCTTGCAAGGTATGACTGCAGATGAAAGACCGACAGTAGCAGGACTTATGGTACTCGGGGATTATCCTCAAGCTTTCTTTCCACAGCTTTCTATAACGGCTATGGTTGTTGATGGCACGGAGATTGGAGAAATAAGTAACTCAGGAGAACGCTTTATTGATAATAAAAGAATTGATGGTACTATACCACAAATGTTTGAAGAAGCATTATCATTTGTAAGACGCAATATGAAAAATGCGACTATTATCAATAATAATGGCGAGCGTGACGATAAACTCGAATATCCAATAAGGGCTGTTCGCGAGATTATTCTAAATGCACTTATTCATCGTGATTATAGCGTGCATACAGAGGACTATCCAATTAGAATTATAATGTATAAGAATAGAATAGAGGTTGAAAATCCGGGTGGATTGTATGGCAGATTGACTATTAACGATTTAGGTAAAGGACCTGCCGACACAAGAAATCCTTTCCTCGCAGGCAATCTTGAGATAATGATTGATACGGAAAATCGCTTTTCAGGAATACCTACTATATTTCAGGAAATGAAAAATGCAGGACTTAAACCGCCCGTGTTCGAGAGCAGACGAGGAACATTTAAAGCTATCCTGTATAATTCACGGTTAGAAACAACAAAAGATAGTACCAAAACCGCTTCTGCTGACAGCATTGAAGAACGCATACTACACTTCTGCGATGTGCCTAAGTCAAGAGAGGAAATTGCAGAAATGCTTGGTGTGGAATCTCTGTATTATATTGTCACACGCTATCTCCGTCCTATGATGGAAACGGGAGTTTTAAAACCTACAATTCCCGAAAAGCCAAAGAGCAAATACCAAAAGTATTATTCAGTTAAATAACTCAAAGCCAGCCGAGAGAAAAATCTCTCGGCTATTGTACGGCAAAAACAAGACGGCGAAAAGTTTTATAACACAAGGGACGGTAACACAAGGGAACGATTCTCTTGTATTAAAGAAGAGGGATAAGTACGAATATAACCAAAGCCCGAATATGTAAGCGTGACTGCTTACATATTCGGGCTTTTTTAATACATATATCAGCTGTCCGGTCTTATTGAAGCGTCCAGCTGCCTATGCCGTATAGCGGGAAGGCGAAGGACGGGGAGGGGACTGAGGTTATTTTTGGGCTTATGGAAACGGCGGCTTTTTTAAATGCGATCGGTATAATGGGCGCATCCGCGGCGATAATATCAAAGGCGGCGTTTATATCCGCGTTTTTCGTTTCACCCCAGGAGGTCATAAGCCTTTGAAGCTCAGGGTTTTCATATGAGAATACATTACCGGCTCCGAGAATCACGCTCATGTCCGTATCAAGCTGCCATGAACCGATAACAGCGTCAAAGTCTCCGGAATTAAGCCGTTCATAATAATAATCTGTGGTTTCCTTTACACATTCGATTCCGAAATTATTAAGCTTTTTTGAAAGCTTGTCAAACAGTGCTCCGTACTCCTCATCATTTTCAAGGAGGAAGCGGAGCGTACACCGGCTGCCGCCCTTTTTGTACATACCGTTTTGCCTCTCATATCCCCCGGCAAGCATTTCATTTTCTGCGCGTTCGATACTGTATACGTTTTCCGAGGCACGCTGCGCCGTTGCCGGTGATGGTATCATCGGAATATCGGAGAAAACGGCGGTGCGGGAAAGAACTTTTTCTGTTATCGCGCTGCGGTCAGCGGCATAGCGAACGGCGCGCCTTATTTCTGCCGGAATTTTTTCGGTGTTAAAACCGATAAAAATCATATTATTCAGCGTATATTCGTATATTTTCGTGTTGACTCTCGGCGTGTATGATGACATTGTTTCGTTTCCGATAACATAAACATCTGTTTCCCCTGCGTCAAACAGCTGTTTTACGCGTTTTTCGTCTCTTGCGTTTATCATTCTTACGGCTGAGTATGCGGGCTTTTGCCCGTAGTAGCCGTCAAATGCACTGAAAACATAGGTGTCGTAGCTTTCCTTTCCGGAAAATCTGAACGGTCCTGTTCCGTTCGGCTCAGTCATGCTTTGGGGTGCCTTGTTTTTGACAACAGGAAAGGTAAAAAGCAGCTCCGGATTAGGTACAGAGCGACTGAGTGTTACCGTGACACAGTTTGAGTTTTTTGCTTTTGCACTTATTATATCGGTATTTTTGTAAACAGAGTAGCCGCTTGCCACGAGATTGATGGAATAGGCGGCGTCAGCGGCAGAAAAGTGCGATCCGTCATGCCAGATTACATTTTCTCTCATATAAATATCAACGGTATTCCCATGCGCTTCAAGACCTGTGGCAAGTGCCGGAACGGGATTCAGCTCCGCGTCTGCATAAAAAAGGGGCTCATATACAAGGCTCAGGCTTTGCCTGTTGATTTTATTGCTTTCCGAATGGGGCTGAAATTCTGCCTTTGTGCAAAGCGCAGTATTGAGAACATTCTCGGAAGCGGCAGCTTCCGGAACAGCTTCCGTTTGCAGCGGCTCCGGTGCGGGATTTTCTGTCTGCTCCGTCTTTAAAAAATCAAAGCTGCAGCCGGTAAGCGTAAAAATACAAAGTAAGGTGCAGAATAGTTTTTTCAATTTTGGGTACCTTCCTTAAAATATGAAATGATAGATGCGGCAGTTCTTTTATCAACCGCTCCGCAAAGCTCTTCAAGGGTTGCGCTTCGTATTTTTTCAAGACTTCCGAAATGCTCTAAAAGTGCATTTCGCCGTGCCTTTCCGACTCCCGGAATATCGTCCAGCTCGGAATGAAAGCTTTTTTGGGAATGGAGCTTGCGGAAATAGCTTATTGCTGCCCGGTGAACCTCATCCTGAATACGGGTGACGAGGTTAAATACGGCGCTTACGGCCGGAAGCTCAATTTCACCCTCCTGTGATACAATTGCCCTTGTTCTGTGCCTTGCGTCCTTTACCAGCCCGAAAACCGGTATTTCTGCCTCCATGCTTTCGAGTGTTTCGCTTATCGCACGGACATGACCCTTTCCTCCGTCTGCAAATATGAGGTCCGGAAGGGGCAGGAATTTTGCATCGGAGAGCAGCAGCTCACCGTTTTTTATTTTTTCCTTTTCTTCATAAGCGCGCCTTATTCTTCTGTAAATTACCTCTGAGGTGGAGGCGTAATCATCAGCTCCCTCAACGGTTTTTATTCTGAAGTTTCTGTATGCCTTATTGGCTTTTTTTCCGTTTTCAAAAACAACCATGACGCCAACGCTGTCTGCGCCGGAGATATTTGAAATATCGTAGCATTCGATACGCTGCGGCTCCCGTTCAAGGGACAGCGTTTTTTTCAGCTCCTCAAGTACATGGTTTTTGCTTTCACGTATTTTTCGTATTTTTTTGTTTTCTATTTCTATCTGAGCGTTTTTCCTGACAAGGGAGATAAGCTGTACCTTTTCACCTCTTGCCGGAACGGTTATACGGAACCGCGCTCCGCGTTTTTCCCGAAGGTATGCCTGAAGAAGCTCCATATCGGGTATTTCTCTTTCAAGAATAATTTCCTCCGGTATCTGCTCTGCTGAGGTATAAAACTGCTTTACGAAGTCACCGAGGATTTCCTCATCCGTCATACCCTCACTGTCGTTTATTTCATATGCCTCCCTGCCTACAACACGGCCGCCGCGGACAAAGAATATTTCCGCAAACGCGATCTCGTCTTCGCGTGCCGCAGCAACCACATCCCGATCGCAGTCAAGCTCTGCTTTAAAAATTTTCTGCCTTTCGTCAAGCCGTTCTATAGCTCTGATTTTATCACGCAAAAGAGCCGCCTTTTCAAATTCAAGCCTCTCCGACGCCTCCTTCATTTGTCTGTTCAAAGTTTCATGAAGCTCCTTGTGGTTTCCGTCAAGAAAGCGGCATATTTCTTCAAACACGCGCCTGTATTCCTCCCCGGTAACCTGTCCGGAGCAGGGAGCAAAGCAGTTTTTTATATGGTAGTTAAGGCAGGGTCTGCCCTTGCCTATATCTTCGGGGAATTTTTTGCGGCAGGTGGGAGGCTTAAAAATCTTCTGAATGATTTCCAAGGTGTTATTGATTGTATTCACGCCTATATACGGACCGAAATACCTTGCGCCGTCATTGCGGATTTTCCGCACTATTGATATTCGCGGATAATCCTCCTGCATAGACACCTTAAGAAACGGATAGTGTTTGTCATCCTTCAGGAGAATGTTGTATTTCGGTCTGTGCTTTTTAATCAGGTTGCATTCCAGAACAAGAGCCTCAAGCTCCGAATCGGTAATTATATATTCAAAATATGAAACGTGGGAAACCATGGCGGCAACCTTAGGCGTATGGTTTCCGGAGCTTCTGAAATACTGGCTTACCCTTTTTTTCAGATTTTTTGCTTTGCCGATATATATGATAATATCATTGCTGTCATGCATCAGGTAAACGCCGGGATCGTCCGGCAGGTTTTTCAGCTCCTCTTTTATGTTAAACAACTGTTTTCACCTCATCCGAAATATTTTCTGTCAAGGCTTCTGTATTGTATAGCTTCGGCAATATGTTCCTTTTTTATACCCTCCGAGCCCTCCAGGTCAGCAATGGTCCGGGCAACCTTAAGTATGCGTGAGTGCGCTCTTGCACTGAAGCCCAGGTTGTCAAAGGCGCTTTTTAAAACAGCGTCCGCGTCAGGCGTCAGGCGGCAGAACTCCGAAAGCATTCCGGCGGTGAGCTGTGAATTTGAAAATATATTATCATAGTCCTTATACCGTTCCAATTGAATTTTTCTTGTTCTGTCCACACGTTTTTTTATGTCCGCGCTTTTTTCGCCGCTGCGCTGTGAGCTGAGCTGTGAATAATTAACCGGTGAAACCTCAACCTGAATATCTATTCTGTCAAGGAGCGGGCCGGATATTCTGCTTCTGTAAGCAAGAACCTGTGCCGGAGTGCATGTACAGTTTCTTCCGGGGTCGCCGAAATAGCCGCATTTACAGGGGTTCATTGAGGCTATCAGCATTATGTTGCAGGGATATGTAAGGGTGGCGTTTACCCTTGATATTGTAACGGTTCCGTCCTCAAGGGGCTGCCTCAGCACCTCTAAAACATCACGCCTGAATTCCGGAAGCTCATCAAGAAAAAGTATGCCGTTATGGGCAAGAGACAGCTCGCCGGGGCGCGGTATGCTTCCGCCGCCCGAAAGACCCATTGCCGATATGGTATGATGGGGGCTTCTGAACGGACGGTATTTTATGAGAGGTGTGTTCGCCGGAAGCGTTCCGGCAATGGAGTGTATCTTTGTAACCTCCAGAGCCTCGTCAAAGGTCATATCGGGAAGTATTCCCGTCATGCGCTGGGCAAGCATTGTTTTGCCTGTACCGGGGCTTCCGATCAGCAAAATATTATGATTTCCGGCAGCGGCAATTTCAAGAGCGCGCTTGACCGTTTCCTGACCCTTGACGTCGGAAAAGTCGAGAAGTCCTCCGCCTGAGCCTTCAAGGTAGTTGTCAATGCTCACAACATGGGGTTCAATCGGTTTTGCGCCGCTGAAATGATCTATAAGCTCATGAATGCTTGATGTGGGATAAATTTCCGCACCGTCTATAACAGCTGCTTCGTCGGCGTTTTCGACGGGAACATACATTTTTCTGAAGCCTGCCTTGTACGCGGATATTATCATCGGCAGCACTCCCGATACAGGATTTACTTTCCCGTCAAGGGACAGCTCGCCGATAAAAACGGAAATATCGCTGTCGGGAATTATAAGCTGTTCCGTTGCCGCAAGTATTGAAACGCTTATGGGAAAATCATAGCTTGAGCCTTCTTTTTTTGTTGCCGCCGGAGCAAGGTTTATTGTAACGTGCTTTGACGGAAATCTGCAGCCTGAATTTTTAATAGCAGTTTTTGCACGCTCCTTTGCCTCCTTAACGGCAGTGTCCGGCAGTCCTATTACCTCAAGAGACGGCATTCCGTTTGACACATCAGCCTGAACGCGCACCGTAAATCCGTCTATTCCCAGAAGCCCTATGGTATTTATTTGTGCAAGCATTATAAATCCAGTCCTTTCGAGATTTTTTCGTCAAGCTCGCGGATTATCTGAGCGATTGCGTTGTTTTCACAGGAGCACGTTATCCGTCCTGCAGCCTTAATCGCTTCCGGGCATGCTCCGCTCGGGGCATAGCTTATATCCGCGGCTTTCAGCATTGAAATATCATTTTCGAAGTCACCGGCAGCGATTGCGGTTCCGGCGCCGGTAAGCTTTTTTAAGAACCTCAGGCATACTCCTTTGCCGCCGTCAGCCGGGCGCATTTCCAGGCCTGTCTGCCAGCTCCGCTCAAAGGCGCGCCCGTCACCGAATTTTTCCCTGAGCGCAGCCTGTGCCCGCAAAGTTTCCGGCTCATCATCAAAGCACATGACGATTTTATGCACCGAGCCCCGGAAGGATAACAGCTCCGACACATTGTAAACGTCGAAATTATGTTCATTATGCGGGAAAATAACCGTTTTTCTTACCTGAAAGTTTTCCGCGGCAAATGCGGCGGCTTCTGTGCTTCCCTGCGGCAGAAAATATTTTTTGATTGTTTCCCCTGTTTTTTCATCGTATATAACCGTTCCGTTTATACAGATAACGGGTGCGTTTGTCACAAGCCCGTGTTTTGCGATAAAGTCGGGAGCACGCCCTGTTGCAAGCGTGAAAAGACCGCCGTTTTCCATAAAATATTCAGCCGCCTTTTTGTTTTCATCGGAAAGAGCACCGTTATACAGGAGTGTACCGTCAAGATCCGATAAAAAAAGTATGCCGTTAAACTTTTTCATTGCTTCTATCCTTTCCAAGTCCCGTAAATACAAGTCTTTCAACTGCCTGCCATTGCCCGACTGCCCCGCGCTTGATTGACAGGTCAAGCTCCGGTATGAGTATAAGCAATTGGGTAAGCTCTTTTTCCGTAAAGGTTTTTGCCACTTTTAAATATTTCTGAACGGCAAACTTCGGAACTGCAAGGGCTGCCGCTATAGACTGAAAAGGTTCGCCGCGGCTGCTCAGAAGCTGAGCCTTAAGCGCCTTTTCAAAGGCTGCATACAAAAGATACATTATGGAAAATGGCGATGTTTTATTTGTTTTAAGAGCTTCAAGCATGCTGAGGGCGCCGTCTGCGTCCTTTGCTGTTATAAGGTCGCAAAGGTCGAATACCTTTGCCTCCGTTGACCGTGAAGCAAGCCGCTCTATAATGGGGGCGGTAATCTCCTCCTCCTCAGCATATGCCGAAAGCTTGCTGACCTCATTTTTAAGTGTTTCAAGGCCTCTGTCGCTGACGCTTACAAGAAGCTCCGCGTTTGCCCTCGTTATTTTTTTCCCTGCCGACGCGGCTTCGCGTATAACCCATGCGGCAAGGTCGGAATCGCCGAGACGGGCAAATTCCACCGCCGTTCCGTTCTTTGCCGCCGCCTTGTAAACGGCGCTTCTTTTATCTACATCGGATTCGCGGAATATTACAACTGTATCAGATGATATATTTTTTATTATGCTGATATAAAATTCTCTGATATTCTCGGCAAGCTTTCCCTTGAACGCACCGGAATCGTTTATTATTACGAGTTTTTTGTCAGCCATCATGGGAAAGCCGTCAACGGCGTCCGCAATTTCCGTAAGCGGTGCGGTTTTCCCGTCAAGGCTTATCCTGTTGAAATCGGGGAAATCCATATCCGGAACAAGGGCTTTTATTTTATCGATATATAAATCTATAAGAAAAGTTTCCTCTCCGAAAAACAGATATAAAGAGGAAAGCTTTTTGTTATTCAGCTGGTTTTTCAGTTCCTGAAGCGTGGGCGAAGCCGCCATATATATTCCACTCCTTAAAGCCATAGACTCTTTTTATTCTTTTTCCGTTCATAATAAAATGAATATCCCCGTATTTGTCTGTGCGGCAGATAATGCTTCCGGCGTCTTTATATCTTCTCAGCACAGGTTCTGCCGGAAACCCGTAAGTATTATTTTCGCCGAGGCAGATAACCGCAAAATCAGGGCTTGCTTTTTTGATAAAATCCTCGCTGCTGGAGGTTTTTGAACCGTGATGGGGCACCTTAAGAATGTCGGCATCATAAATATCAAGATTGTTTTCCGACAGGCGCGTTATATCTCCGGTAAAAAGCATTGAGATCTCGTCGAAGGAAAGCTTAACCACAAGTGAATTGTCGTTTTCATCCTTTTCGGAGCCGAGGCCTGTGTAATAAAAATCCGCCCTCAGCCTGTCCGTAAGGTCAATGCTCTGTGTGCCCCCGACAGGTGTGATTTTAACCCCGCGGGATTGCGCTTCTTTTTCTATTATATCACGGTATTTGCTGTTTGGCAAGTAATCGGGAATAAATAATTCCTTAACTTTAACATTTTGTATAACTGTTATTACCCCGTCAACATGATCCTTGTGGTAATGAGACACAATTGCAAAGTCTATTTTATTTATTCCATGTGCCTCTAAATAAGGCAGAACCTCCGCTTCGCCGATGCTGTAATCCGAGTATACCGGGCTGCCTCCGCCGTCAATCATAGCAGTTTTACCGCCGGGCAGCCGGAGCAGTGCGCAGTCACCCTGACCTACGTTAATAAATGTAAGCTCCGCATCGCCTATCCCATATATGAAGCTTGCCGCAAAAACGGCACAAAGCACAGCGCATGCTGCTCCGGCAGGGCGTGCAGCTCTCATTCTCAGCATACGCAGACGGACAAAGAGCAAAGCGGAGTAAAAGGCGGCAATGAACATGAGGCTGCATTTTCCGAAATGTACGGACGCGAAGGGCAGCTGTGCGGCAAAACCCGAAATCAGCCGTATCAGCTTTAAAAAACAAGGCAGTCCGAAATCAAAAAATGCACCCGTCAGGACGGATATGCCGGCGCTCAGATAGAACAGAATGTAGACAATAGCCGTAAGGGGCATAAGAATAAAGCCCAACAGGAATGAATACGGCGTAAGTCCATATCCCATAAAGGAGGAGAGCGGCGCCGCTGCAAAAATTATTATTATGTATACGGAAAGCAAGCCCGACAGACGCCTGTGGCGCACAAGGCGCATTAAAAATTCCGACAGGGGCTTTGAAAAGCTGCGTATTAAAACTGTGCATGATGCGGAAAGAATAAACCCCGGCTCAGTAAGCGTCAGGGGACTGACGATTCCGGTAAGAAGCACTGTAAGATACAGAGCTGCCTTGATGTCACGCACTCCCGACTTTAATGTTATAAAATAGGACAGACCGAGAAAAAGAGATATTTTCCATGCCGAAGGAACCGTCATATTAAGGCAGAGATACAGAAGGAATACGCATAAAAGCGCGGCTGTTTTTGACTTATTTCTTTTAAACAGCATGGATATAATAAGCATCAGAAGCGAAATGTGGAGATACGGACAATAGATATACCGATAAGTTCCGCTGCGCAGCATCATTTCTGTTTCGGCTTCCGGTATTTCCGACTTGTTGTTCATGATTATTCCTTTTAAAAGCGGTGCCTGCTCAGGGTTGAAGCGATTTATAAAATTGTCTGTTATTACAGAGGTAAAAAGAGAAAGCCGGTCGCTGAGCCTGAGGCTGAAGGTTTCGTCTGAGACGGAACATTCCTCTGCAAAAAGTGAAAAGAATATTCCCCGGCGCAGGTTATACCTTCTGCTGTTAAAGCTTGTACTGTTTTTGGGGTATGAAATTTCTTTGAGCTTTCCCGAAACAACAACTGCAACTCCGGCGGCAGCGGATTTTTCTGAGGTAATTTTAATTTTTTCGGATATGTTAAGCTCCTTGCCGCCGCAGGAAATACGGCTTGCTCTCAGCGTATATGATACATTTCCGTCATAGCTTTTTACGGGAGAAATAACCGTGCCGTAAATTGTTACCTCGCTACCGGCATAGGGATATGCCTGATGCAGCTCCGGGTCGGTTTTTACATGCGTTATGAATGCGCCGAGAAAAATAAATGAAGGCACGATTGCAAGTATAACAACGTTTTTCCCGTAAGCTGCCCTTACAACGGCGCAGAAGGAAGCGGGCAACAGAATAAAGGTCATCACAAGAAGGGTAATGACCTTCGGTTCCCATATTATTATCTTTGAAAAAAACATTCCGGCAATATAGGAAAGTGTTGCCGCACCGCATAAGAAAGACAATTCAGAAGCCTTCCTTTCAGTTGCCTGAACGCTTGTTCAGATAATTTTTAAGAACAAGGTTTATAAACTGTGAAAAAGACCTGTCGCAGTCCTCAGACAGCTCTTTTACCTTTTCTATAATATCCTCGTCAAGTGTTATGCTGACTTTTTTCTTTAACGGTTTCATGATATCACCTCTGTGTATATAATACCACAAAACCCGACAAAATAATTTATAATACTACAAATTAGTATAAAATAGCATAAAATTAGGGGGCTAAACTGCCCCCTATCATTACTTACTTCTTTTGAAATGAATTACAATCTGTGCATTCAACCATTGTTGGGTTCATTTCATGTGTTCCGATGTTCACTGCACCCAATGTGCAATAATCGGCATCACCGCAGTGATGTACGCATTGCTTAACGGTGCATTTAATACTTTCATTAGCTTTACTACAGCAGCTCATCCTGATATCCTCCCGAAAATAAGATTTAACGCAGAATCTGCGTTTTTCTTAAAGCAAAGACATGCGCGCTCTGTCTTTGCTTCATTCCGGATTATTCCGGAACCTTACACAGCCCTTAAGGCTGCGTATAATACATTGTGTTGCTCAACCGCTGTATTACACACTTATTTTGCGCAAAGCGGAGGCTTTTATTCAGGTAAATTTTTTCATAAATTTTGTTTTTGAGCCTGTTTTAAATATTCAAGTATTTCGGCATCATTTGTGTCCGGCTTCGATTTAACAATAAAAATTTAGAACACAAGAGAACCGTCCCCTTGTGTTCGATATGTATGAGTTTTACGTTTTTTTCTGCTTTTTATTCCATGGACCTGTTTTATAGAAGAACACTGAGAGGAACATGGCAACAGTCCAGCTTATAGGCCAGGAAAGCCATATACCTACGGTTCCCAGCGGTTTTGAAAGTGTAATTGAAAGGATAACCCGAAGCGTTAGATCAATAAATGTTGCTGTCATAAATTTGCCCATCATGCCTGAGCCTCTCAAAACGCCGTCTGCGGCAAGCTTTGCAGATATAATAAGGTAAAACGGTGAAACGATTTTCAGAAATTCTATTCCCGTTTTCAGCGCCTCATCCGTCGGATTATCAATAAAGAGGCTTACAAGTATTCCTCCTGCAAAGAAATAGAGCAGGGCAAGAGGTATGCACAGGCACCAGACAAGCTTTAAGCCTGCCTTAAAGCCTTCTTTAACCCTTGAAAGCTTAACTGCGCCTATATTCTGAGCAGTATAATTTGATATTCCGTTTCCAAGCGTGGTGAGGGAGGTAATAACGAGATTATTTAATTTAACGGCTGCCGAATAACCTGCCATGGCACCTGGACCGAAGCTGTTGATTACTCCCTGTATTATTATATTTCCTACAGAAATAAAGCTTTGCTGCAATATGCTCGGAACTGCTATTACCGATATTTTCTTCAAAAGCTTCCATGAAAATTTTTTGACTCTGCCCTCTGTTTTTACAGCTTTAAGTCTTTTTATTACAAAAGCCACTGCAAGAATACAGCTGATTCCCTGACAGATAAATGTAGCCCATGCCACGCCGGCAACGCCCATACCAAAGGCTTTAACAAACAATATGTCAGCGGCGATATTTGCTGTAGAGGAGCAGGCTAAAAATATGAATGGTGTTTTTGAATCGCCGAGTGCGGAAAAAATTCCGTTTGACACGTTATAATAAAACACAAACGGAAGTCCGAGGATATAAATCTCCAGATATAATTTTGAATCGGCAAATACATCGGGCGGAGTATGTATCAGGTTCAGGAGCTTATCGGCAAAGCATCCGCCTGCAAGCATAAGAACTGCGCAAAGCACGCCGCTTGAAATTAAGGTGGTGTAAACGGCAGTTTTCATATCTCTGTAATGCTTGCCTCCGAAAAGCTGAGATACAATAACAGAGCAGCCTATATTGCATCCAAAGGCAAACGCTATGAATATGAGGGTAATCTCATAGCTGTTGCCCACTGCGGCAAGAGCGTTTTCACCTACAAATCTTCCGGCGACAAAGCTGTCCGCTATGTTGTAAAGCTGCTGGAAAATAATGCTTCCGAACAGGGGCATACAAAATCTCCAGAGCACAGACGATGGATTGCCTACAGTTAGGTCCTTGTTCATTTTCTGTCTTCCTCCCAAAGCTTGTTATCGGAATCGGCTTTAAGTCAAGCCTTTTTATTTTTATCGTATAAAACCTTAAGCCCTTTCAGGATAAGCGAATCATCAAGCTCAATATTTTGTGATTTGCAGTGAGGAACTATAACGCCTGCAAGGCCGCCTGTTGCAACAATGCGCCAGTGTGTGCCGAATTCATCCTTGATTCTGTCCAGCATTCCGTCAATCATGCTGGCGCCGCCGAGAACAACGCCGCTTTTCATGCAGTCAATTGTATTATTGCCGAGAACAGAGCCGGGTGCTTCAAGGCTTATCTGCGGCAGCTGTGCGGTCCCTGATGCAAGGGCGTTTATCCCCATTCTGATACCCGGTGCAATTGATGCGCCGAGAAAGGTTCCGTCCTCATCTACAAGCAGGATTTTTGTCGCGGTACCCATATCAAGAATTATAACAGGTTCCTTGTACAGCTCATGTGCGGCAACACATGCGCTGATAAGATCTGCTCCGACCTGAGTGGGTGCATCACATTTTATTTTAATTCCGGTTTTAATGCCCGGTCCGACGGTTATTGTTCCGACACCGAAGCACAGCTTTACCGCGCGTTTTATGGTATTGGTAAGCTGAGGAACAACACAGGACAAAACAGCGCCCTTTATCCTCTCCGTGTCAACCTTGTGCAGACCGACAATGCTTTTTATAATAACGGCATATTCATCCTCTGTTTTCTGATCATCTGTTTTTATTCTGGATACAAAAGCAAGCTTGTCCCCGGAGAATGCACCGAGAACTATGTGCGTATTGCCTATATCAATTGTAAGAATCAATGAAATCAACCTCTTTCCAACGGCAGTGTGCTATACAATACTTCCTTCATGCTTCTTTTCGGAACACAAAGCTCATTATTTTCATCAATGTAATATTTAATGCTGTCGGTTATTTCTACAGCCTTGCTTTTTTGCGCGGGGATACCTGCGGCAAGCAAATATACAACCTCCAGGTTTTCGGGAAGGCACAGCTCTTTTTTTATGCCGTCGCGGTCTATTGCGCCGAGCCAGCAGGTACCAATCCCTAAAGCCTCAGCGGCAATTGACATTACAGCGCCCGCTATTGCACCCTCTGTGTAGAAATCACCTGTTTTTTTAATGCTTTTGTCGCCGAGGGTTACTATATATGAAGGCGGTCTTTCACCATCTGCCGGTGCGCCGTCTTCAAGATATCCTGCCCATTTTGTATATTTAAACAGGCTGCCCGCTTTTTCAGTCACTATCATAAATTTAAGGGGCTGAACATTTGCAGGATAAGGTGCAAGCCTGGCACAGTCTATTATTTCAAGCAGCAGCTTTTCATCTGCCGGTGTATTTTTAAATTTCCTTACGGTTCTGCGTTTTTTTATTGCTTCCAATTCTAACATGTCATATGCACACTCCTTGAATTAATGAAAAAAATCGGCATAAAAGACTTTCTCATGCCGATTTTTTTATTGTGACATTTACTTGTCTGTATTTTTTGCCGGGCTTTTTTTTGCGGGTTTTTCATCTGATTTTGCAGCAGGTGCAGCCTCAGCCGCAGCTGCGGTTTTTTCTTCTTTAACGGCAGTTGTTTTTCTTTTTGTTTTTTTAGCCGGTGTTTCCTTTTTAGCTGTTGTCTTTTTGGCAGTTTCTTTTTTCGCTGCGGTTTTTCTTGGTGTGGGCTTAACGATTCCGGTTATAAAATCGAGAGCCGCCGCATCTCCGAAAGCGTCAATTTTGCCTGAGCTTAATGCCTTTTCAGATGTCAGCTTGCCTTCAATAAGCTTTGTAAAGTCAGTAACCGTTACGTCAACAGCAACGGAATTATCCCTGTAATCATAGGGTTCAACCGAAAATTCTCCGTTGATATTAGCAACATAAAAAGTTCCTGCAGCGTCTTCGTCCTTGATTGTTACCTGAATCGCAAAATCCTGATTCAGCGCTTTCGTGTCTGCCTTTTCGAGTTTCTTTTTAATTTTTGAAAAAGCTTCTGCATACGTCATACTTTCCACATTCCTTTCATTTAAATAGTAAAGCACAGGCCGCCGCCTGAAGCTTATCACAGATAAAAACAACAGATATGCTTCTATCCTGTTTTAATTATACATTAACGCAAGCAACATTGTCAATATATATTTTATTATTTGTATATTTTTACTATTTTTATTCATGCATTTTATTGGGAACTGAGATTTATTTGTCTCCATAATGATACCTGCATGCCGGAATATATATGTTTTTTTTCATTCCGTAGGATTGTTATACAGCACTTTTTTGATTTCCGCAGTAAGATTTGCCGCAATTTCTTCAACGCCGCGAACATTCGGGTGAACGAGGTCTCCGCTCAGTCCTTTTGACGAGGTAAGCATTTTAAGACCGTCAATATGTACCGTGTTGGCAAATGCCATATCGGCAAGCTCGTCTCTGACTATTTTTCTGAAAAGAGCTGCTTTGCCGTCACCGAAAAGATCACTGCTGCAATAGAAAACATCAATGCAGAAAAACATTTTATCAGGGTGTGCTTTGGCAATGGTTGATACAAAACGGCGTACTCTGCCGCGGAAGTCCTCCGGGTCAATATCAAGAATATTGATTCCCATTTCCAAAGTTGCAAAATCGAAATCATTTCTTGAAGCTATGTAATCCGCAATACACGGCTCAAGATGAGCGGCTCCTGCAAAACCGAGATTGATAAGGTCAGAGCCGGTATTTTCAGCAATGCGGTTTGTCCATGTGTTGACCTGAAGCAGAGCAAGACTGCCATGGGTGATTGAAGAGCCGTATGCAAGATATCTGCGCTTCGGTGCATCTTCAGATTTCGGCGGTTCAATGTCTCCGGAAATATCATATATAAATAAAGGTCTGTTTTGCAGAATTACGCGGACAAGCTCCGGTGCAAAGGGCAGCTTATGCTCGCTGTGTATTTTTCTGAGCGCGTCCATATTATCATGGGCAGGAATTTCTATTTCCGTCGGTTCGGAAAATACGTTTTTAAAGCAATGCTCCCAGCCGGAGCCTATGGAACCGTAATAAACCACCGGACGTATTGCTGTCGGTCCATCGCCGTCTCCTGCGCTAAGCTTGATTTTTGCGCTTCCTGAATTCAGACGGAAGCGTATTTCGCAGCCGCAGCCTGCGAGGTTTAAGACCCTTCCGCGCTCGCTCATGTTATCGGCAACGCTTTCGGGCACGCGCAGCATTGACCAGCCGCCCTTTTCCTCAGAGTATTTAAGCTCTGATACATTATACAGTTCGGCATTTTTCCAAATCATTTTTCTTCCTCCGTTTCAAGTGCTTCTTCAAAGTTATCTGACCGCTTTTTCAATCTGAAAAGCATAAGAATTGAAATTATTATTAAAATCCCGGCAACAATCTGTGAAATGCCGACGACATCTTTTACGGCATACAGGATATATTCGGGCTGGCGCATACCTTCAAGAATTATTCTGCCGCAGGAATACCATAGCAGATATCCGAAAAATACCTGACCGTCTGCTTTTTTTCTGTCTCGGAAAATAATTATCAAAATAAGCCCTAAGATGTTCCACATGGATTCATATAAAAACAAAGGATGCACCGGCGCGGCGCCGTTTATTGACATGCCGAGAAAACAATCTGTTTTCTTGCCGAACACCTCTGCATTTAAAAAGTTCCCGTAGCGTCCCACAGCCTGACCTATCAAAAGTCCCGGTGCACAGATATCGAACATTTCAAGGATATTTTGTTTCTTGATTCTACAGTATACGAAAGCGGTAAGAATGCCGCCGATAATGCCGCCGTAAATTGCAAGACCGCCCTCCCATACCTTGAAAATATCCAGGGGGCTGTCTTTGAAGGAGTCCCAATCAAATATTACATAATAAATTCTCGCGCATATTATGCCGATTACCAATCCGTAAAGTGCTATGTCAAAGACATAATCGGAATTGATGCCGCGCTTTTTTGCCGACCGCATACAGAAGATAACCGCAAGAATAAACCCTGTCAAAATAGCTATGGCATACCAGTAGATCGGCTTCGGACCTATATGAAAAGCAACGGTGTCTACGCTCATTGTAATTCCAAGGGCGGGAAAGGATATAACGTTAACCATTTTAATCCTCCAATCACTTTATCATTTTTCTTACTCTCAGCGGAATACCGATTTTTTCGGCGATTTTTCTGCACTCCTCAATATCCTCCGGAGGCAGTACGTCAACAATGCTGAGAACAACGCTTTTTATATGCTTTTTTGCTTTTGCCGCAAAATCAAGAAGCTCGTAAAAGCCCTCTTCACCGTATTGACAAGTACAGATTTCGTTGTATTTCTGCGCATTTTTTTCATTCAGGCTGATGGAAATTTCATCAACAAGTCCCTCAAGGGAAGGAGTAATATCATGACCGGCAATTTTATTGCCGTGACCGTTGGTATTTATGCGTATTTTCGCATCGGGATTATTTTCACGGATAAACCTGCATATTTCCGGAATTATATCCCATCGCATTGTCGGCTCGCCGTAGCCGCAGAACACTATTTCCTCGCTGTTCCTGAAGTCTATGTCCTCAAGAGCCTGTTTTATTTCCTCAGTAGACGGTTCATGCTCAAGCCATAAATCCACTCCGTCAACGCCGATTTCAGTGTATCTTATGCAGAAGCTGCATTTGTTGGTGCAGCGGTTTGTTATATTCAGATATACCGGCTTTTGACCGTAATATTTATATGCAATGTTCATATTCATTATATTTTACCTCCAATGCGAAACAGCCTTTCGGCATTTTCAAATGTAATATTTTCAATTGTTTCCCTATCAGTATTTTTTATTTCTGCCAGCTTATCTATTACGTATCTGATGTAATGGGAGGAATTGCGCTTTCCGCGCATGGGAACAGGTGCAAGGTACGGACAGTCCGTCTCCACCACTATTCTGTCAAGGGGCACGTATTTTGCTGCCTCAACCGTTTTTACATTGTTTTTAAAGGTCAGAGAACCTCCGAAGGCTATATAGTAGCCGAGACCGAGAACCTCGCGCGCCATTTCACGGCTGCCTGAAAAGCAGTGAAAAACGCCTGTAACCTCACGGTGTGCGGAGGCGATATCAAGACAGTCCTTATGGGCTTCGCGGTCATGAATTATTACAGGCAGATTAAGCTCTCCGGCCAAGCTCAGCTGAAAATCAAAACATTCCTTCTGAATATCTCTCGGAACCTCGTCATAGTGATAGTCAAGCCCTATTTCGCCGACAGCAAGTATTTTTTCATCTGCTGCAAAGCTTTTTATCGCTGCTTCAGCGGAAGAACCGGGCTTTTCGGCATATTCGGGATGTATGCCGACAGAGCCGTAAACAAAGGGAAATTTTCTGCAAAGCTCAAGAATTCTGTCCATCTCGCCGAGAGCCGCGCAGGCATTCATTATTCTGCCGACGTTGTTTTCCGGCATTGATGCCAGTATTTCATCTGCGTCTGCAGCAAAAGCGTCATCATTATAATGGGCATGTGAATCAAATATCATTGCTGACTTTCACCGCCTTCCGTGCCATAGCCATCAGGCAGTTCATTATAGAAATCCCTGAAAAATTCATTGAAGAAGTCGTCACTGTCATAATACTCAGGCGCTTCTTCCTCCTCGTAAAAATAATCTCTTTTATCCTGCAGCGGCAGGCGTATATAGCCGGAATCTATGGCAAGGCTCAAGGAGGTAAGCACAAAAAGGACTGACAGCAGTATTATCGGCACTGCTCCGCCGCGGCAGCCGCGTATTGTGCCGCGATACCATTTTCCGCGACCGTATGACCTGTACATTATAAAAATCAGCACAGGGAACAGGCATGCCATAAAAACAGAGTATATACCCGATATCAGCCCATATTTTTCAAGCTGATTCTGAAAAACAAGCTGAATAACCGAACCGAAATTGAATATGCTGTGAAACAGCATACAGGAAAACACCGAGCCGGAATATAATCTGACAAAGCCGAGCACCGCTCCGACAGCAAATATCGTAAAGAATGCGGCAGGGGAAAAGTGCAGGATTGCAAAGCCGAGCGCTGTTGAAAAAACAGCCGTAAGTGTTCCGTAGGGTTCAAGGATTTTAATTATTATTCCGCGGAACAGAAGCTCCTCAAAAACAGGAGCGAGTATGCACAGGGAAAGAAACAGCCACAGAAGCTCGCTTACGGTTTCGGGACTGTTCAGGTCAACCTGCTGACCGAATATTTCAATCAGCGCTTCCATGTACGGCCACTGCATATATGCTGCAAAGTATTGTGTTGCAGAAGGCAGCACAAGAAGAAGCAGCATCATGACAGGGTCAAAGGAACGAAGTCCTATAAGTGCTGACAGGGGCGCATAGCCGTGAGTGTTTTTTAAGTATATAAGCCCTGCGGCAATCGGTATGAAAATAAACAGCTGCGATACTGTCATGGCAGGGTATGTGTCCATTATATAATTTTCGGTAAGCCACAGCTGAAAAAATCCCGCGCCGAAAACTGTAAGCGCTTCAAGAAAAATAAGCCACCATGCGGCGGAAAAGCCTTTATATCTCAGACGCACAGTCAATCACCCTGCTTTCCGTAATTAAATAATCCATATTAATATCATGCTCCTTGCAGCTTATGTAATCCACAAGCTGAAAATCATATAAAAATCCTATTTTAACTGCTTTTGTGCCCTCAAGCAGCCTGTCGTAAAAGCCTTTGCCAAAGCCGACTCTTGCTCCGCGCCTGTCAAAGGCAAGAGCCGGGACTATAAATACATCCGCAGAATGCTTATCTTGGCGCATTCTTTCCTCGGGCTCGCATATGCCGAAGGCTCCTTCCGTTGTTTTGCCATTAAGAAGGCAAGTATAAATATCGCTGCCGTCCGTTACCGGAACGAGGATTTTTTTTCCGAAAAAAACGCATGCTTTTAAGACCGCGCTTGTGTCAACCTCTTTGAAGGCGCTCATATAGACGCATACGGTATTGGAGTTCAGAAAAAAGCCGGAGCGGAGAAAAGCTCCGCATACCGCCGCGCTTTTTTCTTTAATTTCATTTTTGTCAAGCTGCCTGCGAAGCTTTTTCATTTCTTTGCGAAGCTCTTGTTTTTCAATACTGCATTGCATTTTTTATCTCATCCGCCTTTTTTTCGCCGCACAGAAGCTCTGCAAGCGCAAAAGCGAATTCCGAGGCAGCTCCCGCTCCGCGGGCAGTTATAAACTTACCGTCGCATACAACCTTATCTGTTGATATTACGGCTCCTGAAAGAGCTGATTCATATCCCGGGAAGCAGGTTGCCCGCCGGTTTTTCAGAAGCCCCAGCTCGCCGATAACGGACGGTGCCGCACAGATGGACGCAATATAAATATCATGCTCAGCCGCATAGCGGATAAGGGAATGTACCTTTTCGGTTTTAAGTCCCGTATGACCGGGGCCGCCGGGAAGAATAAGCATTTCCATGTTATTTTTATCAATTTCATCTATCGTTATATCAGCCTCTACAGTTACTGCGTGAGAGCCGCGCACCTGCTTTTCCGAAACGGCTGCGGTAAGAAGCTGTGCACCGCACCTTCTCAGCACATCAACAGGTGTCAGTGCTTCAATTTCTTCAAAACCGTCCGTAAGTAAAATGTAAACCATAATAATCCTCCATGCCGCCTTTAGGCGGCTCAAATCCATAACGTGGAAAAGAAGCAAGCAGATTGCCTTCTTGAGGGACGACGGCGTATGTGTATACTCCAAGTCCTGAAAGGAGGTAAGATGCGCCGCTTATTTTTCACGTTAATCCCTCCGAATTTACTCTTCGCTGCTGTCTGCGGCAGGAGCTGCCGACATATAGTCGTAAAGGGCTTGCTTGTCCATGACATTAACAACCTGCGCGCCGCTTGCCATGGAGCTGAGCAGGCTGTTTGTAAGACGGTCCGAAATATTTGACTTGACTTCATCGGTTATTTCCGGCAGAGGAAGTCTTTTTATTATATGATAGCCGTAGGTTGATTCCACTATATCGCTTACGGCATTTTCTTTAAGGGCAAAGGAAGCGTCTTCAAATTCCTGAACCATGTCACCGCGGGTAAATACGTATCCGTCAGGATTGGTTTCACTTCCCGGGTCCTGTGAATATTCAGCCATCAGCGCGTCAAAATCTCCGCCTTTTTTTATTTTTGCAAGCAAATCCTCAGCAGTTTTTTTAGCTTTCTTTTTCCCTGCCTCGTCAAGCGCCTCACCTGTTTCCGCGTCATAGGTTGTAATAAGAATATGCTTGGCGCATACGTAGTTGTTATCATATTCGCTTTGCACGGATTCGCTGTCAAAAGATTTTGAGAGCATATCCGACGCTTTTGAAAGTGTGTTCTGAAGCTCATATATTTTAGCAAGATAAGCCTTGACAAATCCCGCCTCCGCCATTGCCGACTCATCAAATGCCGCAAGCTGCGCCTTTGTGTCATCGGGGAGTGAGTTTGAAGGGTCAATCTGTGACCACTGTGAGTCAAGTGCCGCGATGTTCGTCAGCTGGCTGTACACCATATCCTTGTACTGCTCTTCACCGTAGTACTGGGCGTAAAGGCTGTTCAGCAGATAATATGCCTTAAACATGCCTTTGTCAAGACGGTTGCCGCCAACCGTTACCGCCGGTTCGTCGCTGCTTATCAGAACCTGTCTTGTAGGTTCAACATATTCAACATATGCGTCAAAACCCTCTGCTATGAATCTGAGGGGAACAAGAGTAATGTCATTTATAATAACAGGAGGTGCATTAAGGGTCTTTGCTTCTTCTCCGGCATCGGTTCTGATATATGCCGTTGTATCGCCTATTGTAAGAGTAATAACGCGTCCGTCACGGGTACATGTTATTGTTCTTGTGACTTCGTCCCACGAAACCTTCGCGCCCAGTCTTTCACTGACAAAGCGAAGCGGTACCATTGTTATATCGTTTTCAATATAAGCTGCTGCTTCAAGAGTGCTTTTGCTTACAGTGTTGTCTGTTAAGGTGTAAACATCCGGGGATTCGATTGTTACTTCAATTGTGTCCGCAAAGGCAGCAGTTCCCATAACCGCCGCGGCGGAAAGTAATCCGATTAATAGTTTTTTCATTAAAATCTCTCCTTGTTATGTTTTTGCCGATTCCGCCCCGATGCCGTCCTTCTTCCGTTTATTCCCGCTTTTACTGCGGCATGCACAAGGCAGAAAGCAAAAATTATAATATATATACCGCCCACTCTGATTGCGGCAAAGCCTCTGACAGAGGCGGGCGAAATAATATCGATAAATCTGTCAATATACGTCAGAAGCAGACAATGCCATAAATATATCTCATATGATAAGCTGTTTACAGCGCCTGTAAAAAATGACAGCTTGCTGTCAGTGTACATACATACGGCGCTTGTAAATAATATTGCCGAAAATGCATACAGCATGTGAATAATTTCAAAAAAGTATGCTGTTATCAGCGTATTCTCTGTTATATAAAAGCCGGAGCCGTCAATTATCGCAAGCATTATAAATGCTGCCGTAATTTTCACCACGTCTTTCTTTATCAGATTCGTAAAACCGCTGTAATTCTTTCCGGCTGCAAGACCTGCCATCCAGAAAGGAATATAGGTGATGAAAATTCTGTCATAGAGCTCCGTTTTCCCGGCAAAGCATATAACCCATATGCAGTATATGATTATTCCCGAAATAACGATTACCGGTGCGGGCAGACGTCTTACAGCTCTCGTCCACAGCGGCATCAGCAGATAAAACTGCATTATCACTATTACAAAGTAAAAGTGCGCTGCCAGCGTGCCGTCGTAAATATATCGCAGCAGTACAGGTGTGCTGAAGCCTTCTTCAAAGTAGTCAAGGCTGCAAAAGCAGATATAGTATACCGCAACGCTTATAATATAAGGAAGCAGTACCTTGCGGATGCGTTTTATCAAAAATGCTCCGTATCTGAATTTTCCCTTGTCTGCCGCCACTCCATATTTCAGCGCGCTCAGGAATATAAAGCCCTGAACGGCAAAGGCGCAGTTTCTGAGAACAGACAAGGACATCATATGAAGGAAGTTGTTAGGGTCAAGCATCTGTACTATCCCGCCGAATGCATGTATAAATACAACAATAAGACACAGCAAAACATTAAGCCTGTCCAGCTCATAATAATGCCTTTTTACCATCTCAGTCCCCCTTTGAATAATTGCTTCCGGTATTCCTAACCGGTACACATACATTTTAATTATACTACATTCTTTTAATTTTGTAAATAGAAAATATGAAAATTTGTTAAATATATAAATTCTAAAAAATTTCCGCTTTGGCGGAAATATAATCAATATCATAATTAAAAACATCACGGCATTTATAAATTTTTATAAAATATTCCGTAATCGGTTGACATTACAGGCGTTTTTTGATAGAATAAAAGTAACTATATTGTATTATGAGGAGAAACCCTATGTTTGATAAATTAGAATCCCTTGAGGAACGCTTTGGTTTGCTTTCGGAGCAGATAAGCGACCCTGAGGTGATTGCGGATCAGAATACATGGCGCAAGCTTTGCAAGGAGCATTCAGACCTTTCGCCGATTATTGAAAAATACAGGGAATACAAGCAGGCGAAAAAGACAATAGCCGACGATAAGGAAATGCTTGCGGAGGGTACGGAAAAGGAGCTTGAAGAAATGGTCCGCGAGGAGCTGTCGGAAACGGAGAAAAAGCTTGAGGTTATTTGTTCGGAGCTTAAGGTTCTTCTTCTGCCGAAGGATCCGAATGATGAAAAGAACGTTATTGTTGAAATCCGCGGCGGTACGGGCGGTGATGAAGCGGCTCTTTTTGCTGCAGACCTTATGAGGATGTACTCAATGTATGCAGAAGCTCACAGATGGAAAATGGAAATTCTCAACTCCAATCCTACCGATATCGGAGGATATAAGGAGGTATGCTTTTCGATAGAGGGTGCGGGAGCTTACAGCCGTCTTAAATTTGAAAGCGGAGTACACCGTGTTCAGCGTGTTCCGTCGACGGAATCTTCGGGACGTATTCATACATCGGCTGTAACGGTTGCCGTTTTGCCTGAGGCTGAGGAGGTTGAGGTTGAAATTAATCAGAACGACCTCAGAATAGATGTTTTTCGGGCGGGAGGACCCGGCGGTCAGTGCGTAAACACGACGGATTCCGCTGTGCGTATCACTCATATTCCGACGGGGATTGTTGTTTCCTGCCAGGATGAAAAGTCACAGCATAAGAATAAGGATAAGGCGATGAAGATTCTTCGTTCGCGTATCTATGAGGTTCTTGAGGCTGAAAGGCATAAGGAAATAGCCGATGAGCGGAAATCACAGGTTGGCTCCGGTGACAGAAGTGAGCGGATAAGAACGTATAATTTTCCTCAGGGACGTGTTACAGACCATAGAATAAACCTTACAATTTATAAGCTTGACCAGTTTCTTGACGGGAATATGGATGAGGTAATAGACGCGCTTATTACCGCTGACCAGAGTGAGAAGCTGGCAAATGCGCAGCAGAAGGGAGCAGCAGTATGAAAAAGTGGCAGAGGATTTGTCTTATAATTGTTATTGTCGCAGGCATTTTATCCGGCACGGGCTACGGGGTATACAAGGTGGCTTTTGAGCCTAAGGTTGAACAGGCTCTTGAAAGGGCTCAGACAGTCTTAAATAATGAAGCCTTTCAGGATGAGATTGATAAATTTGTACAGGAAATGATAGAGAGCGGAGCTTTACAGGACGCCGATATACAGAATTATGTTCAGTTTAAAACATCCCGGGATGAAAAAAAGAATGTTGAAGCGGCAGGAGGAGAAGCAGATAGCTCATCCACAGCTGCCCCGGAAACAAAGCCTGCTCCGGCAAATCCCGCCCCGGCAAAACCCGCCCCGAAAGCCACTGCGCCGCCGGCAACGGCAAAGCCGGCGAAGAGTAAAAAGCTTATTGACAGGGTGAAGGAGGCTATGACTCCGGAGGAGTTTTCTTTTGCCATGTCCATATATAACAAGCTTGACGTGGGTTATATAACGTCTAATATGAATTCAAAGCGTGAGGAAGTTAAGGCGTATGTAAAGAGTGTGCTTTCAAGTTCTGAAATATCAAGGTGCATAGACATTTACGGGAAATATTCTTACCTTCTCAGCGAATAAGGGGAGCATTACAAATGTTTAACATCGTACTGGTGGAGCCGGAAATACCGCAAAATACGGGTAATATTGCACGTACCTGTGCGGCAACGGGCTCGGGACTGCATATTATAAAGCCTATGGGCTTTGAAATTGATGACAGAAAGCTTAAGCGGGCAGGCCTTGATTACTGGCATCTGCTCGGAGTTAAGTATTATGAGGGAATCGAAGATTTTTTTGAGAAAAATCCGGGGGCAAACTGCTATTTTGCTTCAACAAAGGCGCTCAACACTTATTCTGACGTTTCCTTTAAGAACGGTGATTACATATTTTTCGGGAAGGAAACAAAGGGTCTCCCGGAGGAGCTTTTGTATAAAAACCGTGATAAATGCATAAGAATACCGATGATAGATGAGGCGCGCAGCCTTAATCTTTCAAACTCAGCTGCCATTGTGGTGTACGAGGCGCTCAGGCAGAATTCATTTCTGCAGCTGAAGAAGGCAGGGCAGCTTACCAAATATACATGGAACGGAGGAAACACAGATGGCTGATATAAAAATAATGGTGGATTCTTCTGCTGACCTTTCCCGGGAGCAGCTGGAGGAATATGATATCGGATTGATTCCGCTTCTGAGCGTATTCGGAGAAAAATCCTATGTTATAGGCGAGGAGCTGTCAAACGACAGGTTTTATGAAATGCTTGTTGAAAGCGAAAAGCTTCCCAAAACCTCACAGACGCCCTATGCGAGAATGTATGAACTGCTTCTCAAGGAAAGCCGTGAGCATGATACGGTAATTTACTTTACTCTTTCCTCGAATGCCAGCGGTCAGAATCACAGTGCACAGCTTGTCAGGGAGGATATTATTGAAAGCGATAACCCGGAGGCTGACATTATAATTGTTGATTCTATGTCCTTTTCGATGATTATCGGAAAAACCGCAATTGAGGCTGTCCGCCTTGCGCGGAGCGGCCTTGAAGCGGAAGAGATTGTCCGAAGGAGTATGGAATATCTTAAAAAATGGCATCCGTTTCTTCTCGTAAGCGACCTGATGTTTCTTGAGAAGGGCGGACGAATGCGTAAGACCGCCGCTATTGTCGGCAGCTTGCTGGACATCAAGCCGGTTCTTACGATAACAAACGGTCTTATGGAGGTTGAGGCAAAGCTTCGGGGTAAAAAGAAAATATATAAGAAGCTTTGCGAAATGGTTCGTGATTATGAAGGCTTTGATGAAAATGCGGGTGAATTTTTAATAGTTCATTCGGAGAAGCAAATGGCTGTAGAGCTTGAGGCGGCGGTCAGAGACGAGTTTGGTCCGGAGACGGAAATCATGGTTTCGGAGTTCGGTCCCCTTATTGGTACAAACACCGGAAACGGAGCTGCTGCTTTAATATTCAGAACATTATAATTGAAGGGAAGTTATAGGGAATGAAGTATATAGTTGTGCTTGGCGACGGAATGGCTGATTACGCCGTGCCGGAATTTGACGGAAAAACGGTGCTTGATGTTGCACGGAAGCCTGAAATGGACTATATGTGCGGGCACGGTGAGCTGGGCATGGTTAAAACTGTTCAGGACGGTATGAAGCCCGGAAGCGATGTTGCAAATCTGTCTGTTATGGGCTATGATACAAGAAAATGCTATTCCGGGCGCTCACCTCTTGAGGCGGCGAGCATCGGTGTTGAAATGAAGCCGACGGATGTAACGTTCAGATGTAATCTTGTAACGCTGTCCGACGAGGAAAATTATGCCGATAAAACGATGCTCGACTATTCCGCAGGCGAGATATCGACAGGTGAGGCGGCTCAGCTCATTGAAGCCCTTGCAGCAGAGCTGAACAGTGACAAGTTTAAGTTTTATGCAGGCGTCAGCTACCGTCATCTTATGGTTTGGGCTGAAGGCTCCGACAATGTTGAGCTTACGCCTCCGCACGATATTTCCGACAGGAAAATAACAGATTACCTGCCGAAGGGTGATGGCTGCAGCATGTTTATTGATATGATGAAGAAGTCGGAGAAAATTTTAAAGGCTCATCCGGTGAACCTTGAAAGAATAAAGCAGGGAAAAAATCCCGCCACGTCAATCTGGCTCTGGGGTGAGGGAAGAAAGCCGTCACTTCCTCTTTTTGAGGATAAGTATCACATAAAGGGAAGTGTAATTTCAGCTGTTGACCTTATTAAAGGAATAGCAAAGTGTGCCGGCATGAAATCGATTGACGTAGAGGGCGCAACGGGAACATATAAGAGCAATTTTGACGGAAAGGCTGAGGCTGCACTCCGTTCCCTTACGGAGGACGGTATGGATTTTGTGTACATACACATGGAGGCGCCGGACGAATGCGGGCATCAGGGAGACGCCGCGCATAAAAAGCTTTCTGTTGAATTGATTGATGAAAAGGTTGTGGGATACTTAAGACGTGAGCTTGAAAAGCGGGGCGAGGACTTTAAAATGCTGATTCTGCCCGACCATCCCACGCCCATAACCCTTAAAACCCACGTCAGCGACCCTGTACCGTATATAATTTATGATTCCCGCGGCAGCAGCGGCTCAGGAATGTGCTATAATGAGAAAAACGGAGAAAAAACGGGAATATTTATTGAAGACGGATACACTCTGATGGATAGATTCTTAAGCTGAGAGGGTGTTGGCTGTGAAGCTCAAACATAATACATTAAAGTTTATAATCGGTTTGATAATTACCGCTGTTATCGTTGTGGGGCTGATATTTGCGCTTCCCGGTATATGGGATGCCGTCATTTATCTGCTCAGGCTTTTTATGCCCTTTGTAATAGCTTATATTTTTGCACTGGCAGTAGACCCTCTTGTGAGGAAAATGCAGAAAAGTCTTAAGCTGCCGCGCACAGGTGCCGCATTTCTCGTGATGGTTATATTAATCGGAGGAATCGGAGGATTGCTGAGCTGGATTATATACAAGCTCATAAGTGAAATGAGAACGGTGTATGAGAATTTTCCGGATATTTATGACAGCATGGTTTTTGAAATTGAGCTTCTTAAAACAAAGCTGTCCGGAATATATGATGTTATGCCGTCGAATATTCAGGAGGCGCTGCGGGGGCTGACGAATGAGATTTCAGCCGCTGCCGCAGGATTCATTAACAAAAAGTCAATGCCTGTTATGAGTTCGGCGGGAAGCTTTGCAAAATCCCTGCCTAACATTCTTGTTTCAATCCTTGTATTTCTGCTTGCGTCATTTTTTATGATATCTGATTTTGCAAGGGTTAAAAAAGCCGTTAAAACGCCGTTTACAAACAGAGCGCAGGAGAAGCTTACACTGCTCGGACTTCAGATAAAAAAATACCTCGGCGCGTATGTAAAGGCGCAGCTTATGATTATGACAATTGTATTTTTTATCCTGTTTATAGGTCTGAGCATACTTAATGTTGAATACGCGCTTCTTGTGGCGCTCGGCACAGCCGTTCTTGACGCGCTTCCGTTCTTCGGCAGCGGAGCCGTGCTGTGGCCATGGTCACTTATCAGCTTTGTTACGGGCGACCTTAAAATGGGAATAGGCGCTATAATAATTTATGTTATTATAGTTGTAACAAGACAGTCAATAGAGCCGAAAATAGTGAGCAGCAACATAGGCATGAATCCGATACTGACGCTTATGTCAATGTATCTCGGCTTCAAGCTTTTAAGCATCGGAGGAATGATTCTCGGTCCGGTCATAATGATGCTTATTATAAGTCTCTATAAGGCGAGGATATTTGATACGCCAATAGAGCTTTTCGGACGGGGAAGGACTTACACGAAAAAGCAGCTTCAAATAATGAAGATAAAATTCAGAAAATTTTGGGAGAGTGAGTAAACGTGGAAAAATTTTATATAACCACCGCAATTGCGTACACATCAAGAAAGCCGCACATAGGCAATACCTATGAGCTTATTCTTACCGACGCCATTGCAAGATTCAACAGGTATATCGGCAAGGATGTGTTTTTCCTTACGGGAACTGACGAGCACGGTCAGAAAATTCAGGAGATTGCCGAAAAGGAGGGCGTGTCCCCGAAGGAATACGTTGATGTTATTGCAGGTCAGATAAAGGATATAGCTGATATGCTGAACATCAGCTATGACAAGTTTATCCGCACAACCGATGATTATCACGTGGAAGCGGTTAAAAAGATTTTCAAAAAGCTTTATGACCAGGGAGATATTTATAAGGGTGAATACGAGGGCTGGTACTGTACTCCCTGTGAATCCTTCTGGACGGATACCCAGCTTAAGAACGGCATGTGCCCGGACTGCGGAAGACCGGTCAGGAAGACGAAGGAGGAAGCATACTTCTTTAAAATGAGCAAGTATCAGGACAAGCTCATACAGTATATTGAGGACCATCCCGATTTTATTCAGCCGGAATCGCGTAAAAAGGAAATGCTGAACAACTTCCTCAAGGCAGGACTTCAGGATTTATGCGTATCAAGAAGCAGCTTTACATGGGGAATACCGGTTGAATTTGACCCGGGACACGTTATATATGTATGGATAGACGCTCTTTCAAACTATATCACCGCTCTCGGCTATGAACCGGATAAAAAGGGTGAGCTTTATGAGAAATACTGGCCCGCAGATGTTCATATAATAGGAAAGGATATTCTGAGATTCCACACAATTTACTGGCCTATTATGCTTATGGCGCTCGGTGAGCCTTTGCCGGAAAAGGTATTCGGTCACCCATGGATGCTTTTCGGAGAAGAGAAAATGAGCAAATCAAGGGGCAACGTTATTTATGCCGAGGACCTTGTGCGTCATTTCGGTGTTGACGCCGTAAGGTACTATTCTCTTCATGAAATGCCCTTTGCTCAGGACGGTACAATAACATATGATGTTTTCATATCAAGATTTAATTCGGAGCTTGCAAACACTCTCGGAAATCTTGTTACAAGAACGGTTTCGATGGTAAACAAGTATTTTGACGGCAGCCTTCCGTCAAACGATACTCCGGGTGATTTTGACGAGGAGCTTAAAAGCACGGCTGTCGAGTGCATAAAACGGACCGCAGAAAAAATGAAAACCCTGCACATTGCGGACAGTATGGATGAAATATGGACAATAGTAGGACGCGCAAATAAATATATTGATGAAACTACTCCCTGGGTGCTTGCAAAGGATGAGGCGAGCAAGCCGAGGCTTTCAACGGTGCTTTACAATCTGATTGAAGCCATAAGGATAATCGCGTCTCTTTTAAGCCCGTTTATGCCTGAGACTTCAAAGCTTATTGCCCGTCAGATTAACGCTGATGACCTGTCCTTTGAAAGCATTCAGAGCTTCGGCGGCTACAAGCTTAACACAAAGGTTGGTGAAAGCGAAATACTTTTCCGCAGAATCGATACGGAGGAAAAGCTTGCCGAAATCAAAAAGGAGATTGAGGAAGCAGAGGCCGCTGAGAGAAAGGCAGCCTTGGCGGCACAGGAAAGGGCTATTGAAAAGGCAAGGCTTGAGGTGCTTGCAAATGCAGAAGCGGCTGCAAAAGCGGAGGCGGAAGCAAAAGCCGCGGCAGAAGAAAATGAGTCTGAGGAGGAGGCTTCTCAGCCGCAGGATTCCGAAAAAACGGAGGAGGATTCCGAATCGGAAGAAACACAGATAGAAATCGCACCCTTCAAGCCGGCTGTCAGCTTTGAGGATTTTGAAAAGCTGGATATAAGAGTGGGTAAGGTGCTTGAGTGTGAAAGAGTGCCTAAGTCCGATAAGCTCCTTAAGTTTCTGATTGAGGTGGGAAATAACAAAAGACAGATTGTTTCCGGTATAGCCAAGTATTATAAGCCAAAGGCGCTTATCGGGAAAAACGTTATCTTTATAGCAAATCTGAAGCCCAGAAGGATTATGGGCATAGATTCCTTCGGAATGATACTGTCCGCTGAATTTGACGGAAAGCTTTCGGCGCTGACAACTATTTCTAAAATACAAAGCGGTTCGACGGTTGAATAATTTTTTGTATAATGCATATGCTGAAGATGTATGCCCCGCTCAGGCGGGCAGTCCTTCGCTGTTTTCTCCGCAGACGTGAGGTGCAGCGGAAAATACTTGCCGCTGCTGAGCGGCAGAACGGAGAATAGTTATGCATTGTACAAAAAAAATTAAGGATGATCTTGTCTGGGTTGGAGGTAACGACAGAAGATTAGAGCTTTTTGAGGGAGTTTATGAGGTCCCGGAGGGAATAAGCTATAACGCATATTTGCTTAAGGATGAAAAAAATGTGCTGTTCGACACGGTTGACAAGGCCGTAAGCGAGGTGTTTTTTGAAAATCTCAGGCATGAGCTGAAGGACGGCGGACTTGATTATATAATAGTTCAGCATATGGAGCCGGATCACTCCGCAACCCTTGCAGGCGCAGCGGAAATGTATCCGTCTGCGAAAATAGTATGCTCGGTCAGGTGCGCGGAATTTATAAAGCAGTTTTTTGATTTTGAGCTTGATTCAAGGCTTATTACCGTAGGTGAGGGAGACACACTGGAAACGGGGAAGCATCTTCTGAGATTTATTACTGCGCCCATGGTACATTGGCCTGAGGTTATCGTTACCTATGATGAAAGGGAAAAGATTTTGTTTTCGGCTGACGCTTTCGGAATTTTCGGGGCACAGCAGGGCGGAATTTTTGCTGACACCGTTGATTTTGAGTCAGAGTGCATGGATGAGGCAAGGCGGTATTTTGCGAACATTGTTGGCAAATACGGACCTCAGACGGCTGCCCTTCTTAAAAAAACCGCCGCACTTGAAATAAGGCTTATCTGTCCTCTGCACGGTTATGTGTTCAGAAGGGACTTTGACTCTTTAATATCAAAATATATGAGCTGGGCATCGTATATCCCGGAGCAGAAGGGCGTGCTTATCTGCTATGCGTCTGTTTACGGAAATACTCAGAACGCTGCTGAGGCCGTTGCGGCACAGCTTGCGGAAATGGGAGTGCAGACCCGCATTATGGACGTATCCAAATCGCCTGCGTCACAGATTATTGCCATGTCCTTTAAGTACAGTCATCTTGTTTTTGCATCCGTAACCTACAACTCAGGTGCGTTTGTGACAATGGAAGCGGTTCTTCATGATATGGCGGCGCATAATCTGCAGAACAGAACCATTGCTTTTATACAGAACGGAACATGGGCACCGGGGGCTGAAAAATCCATGAAAAAAATATTGGAGGGCCTTAAAAACTGTTCCTTTATAGAGCCGTCACTGACGGTCAAATCCGCGCTTCATGATACGGATTTTGCAAAGGTACGGGATTTTGCCGGGGCAATTTACAAAACACTATGATAAACACCCGGAACCGGAATTTATCCGATTCCGGGTGTTATGTCTATGCGCTTATGCCCCCACCTTAAGGCGGCGTGTTCCTGATAAATAAGCCGATTATTATTGTTAATATTGCTTATCATGGGTCAATTTCAACAAGTAATGTTGTTCTTTAAATACAAAAAGCGGAAAAACATTATAAAAACAGGGATATTTGCTTGACAAATAATTGCTGATAGGATATAATGATATAGGCTGTCCTTTAATTGGCAGCAATATACACAAGTCGGTTTTAACACATTCGGGGAGGTAAGAATGTCATGATTACAGACGCGGAACGAGCGTGTCTTACAGTCGGGCTGAAGCAGGTAAAAAAAGCGCTCAGCGAAAAGAGGGCCAGAAAGGTTTTTCTTGCAGATGACTGTGACGGAGCGCTTAAGAGCACGATTGAGGAGCTTTGCTCGGCAGCCGGAATTTCGCCGGTTTATGTTGAAACAATGAGAGAGCTCGGTCAGGAGTGCGGAATTGATGTTAAAGCGTCATGTGCGTGTATTTGTTGAAATTAAGGTTATTCCACAAGCTTTTGTGTAATAATAAATATTATTGAAATAAGGAGGTGTAATACGGTATGCCAACATTTAACCAATTAGTTAGAAAAGGCAGACAGACATCGGTTAAGAAGTCAACTGCTCCTGCGCTTCAGAAGAGTCTCAACTCTTTGCAGAAAAAGGTTACTGACAAGAGCTCACCCCAGAAAAGAGGCGTGTGCACAGCTGTCAGAACTGCAACCCCGAAGAAGCCTAATTCAGCGCTTCGTAAGATTGCCAGAGTACGTTTAACAAACGGTATCGAGGTAACAGCTTATATTCCGGGTATCGGTCATAATCTTCAGGAGCATAGTGTTGTTCTTATCAGAGGCGGAAGGGTTCGTGACCTTCCGGGTACAAGATATCACATTATCCGTGGTACTCTTGATGCTCAGGGCGTTGCTAACCGTCTGCAGGCAAGATCAAAGTACGGTGCCAAGAGGCCGAAGGAAGCTAAAAAATAATGCTGCATGAATTTGCGGCAGTATCACAAATGTGCATATCGGATTATACTGTTATATACATTCGCTAAGCACAAAACGGAGCGGAATAAGCCGCTTTGAGTACCTGTGATATTCATTAATGTGAGCGAAAGCTCAAATAATTATGAAGGAGGGAAGTACTGTGCCAAGAAAAGGTTACATTGCGAAAAGAGAGGTTCTGCCCGATCCTATTTATAACAGCGTTGTTGTAACAAAGCTTATCAACAATATTATGCTGGACGGTAAAAAGGGTGTAGCTCAGAAAATCGTTTATGATGCTTTCAGTATTGTTGCCGAAAAGACAGGCAAGGATGCACTTGAAGCTTTCAACGAGGCTCTTGACAACATCATGCCGGTGCTTGAGGTTAAGGCAAGACGTGTCGGCGGTGCTACGTATCAGGTTCCTATGGAGGTTCGTCCTGACAGAAGGCAAACGCTTGGTCTTCGCTGGCTGACGCGTTATTCTCGTGAGCGCAATGAAAAAACAATGAAAGAAAGACTTGCAAATGAAATCTGCGACGCTATTAACGGAGCGGGCGGAGCTTGCAAGAAGCGTGAGGATACTCACAAGATGGCGGAGGCAAACAAGGCATTTGCTCATTACCGCTGGTAATTCAAGATATTTCAGGGTTCTGACAGGACTTATAATTTAATTCTACTTTTGTTTGAAAGGAGGAACCAATCATGGGTAGAGCTTTTTCACTTGAAAATACCAGAAATATTGGTATAATGGCGCATATTGACGCCGGAAAAACAACTACGACCGAAAGAATACTTTTCTACACCGGCCGTAACCATAAAATAGGCGAAACACATGACGGCGCTGCTACTATGGACTGGATGGCTCAGGAGCAGGAGCGCGGTATAACAATTACTTCCGCTGCTACAACATGTCAGTGGAAGGGTAAGAGAATAAATATCATCGATACACCGGGTCACGTTGATTTCACCGTTGAGGTTCAGCGTTCGCTGCGTGTGCTTGACGGTTCTGTAACCGTAATGTGCGCAAAGGGCGGAGTTGAGCCCCAGTCTGAAACCGTTTGGAGACAGGCTAATGATTATAATGTACCGCGTATGATATACGTTAATAAGATGGATATCATGGGTGCGGATTTCTACCGTGTTGTTGACATGGTACATGAAAGACTTCACGCAAACGGAGTACCCATACAGCTTCCTATAGGAGCGGAGGATACTTTTAAGGGAATCGTTGACCTTATGAAAATGAAGGCTGAGATTTACTATGATGACCTCGGTAAGGATGTAAGAGAAGAGGATATTCCCGCTGACATGCTGGATCAGGCAGAGGAATACAGACAAAAAATGATTGAGGCTATTGCTGAGACTGACGAGTCAATCATGGAAAAATTCTTCAATGAGGAGGAGATTTCCGTTGATGAGCTTAAAAAGGCTCTCAGACAGGCTACAATTGATAATGAGATAGTTCCCGTGACCTGCGGTACGAGCTATAGAAACAAGGGCGTTCAGATGCTTCTTGACGCAATTGTTGATTATATGCCCGCACCGACAGATATAGAAAACATCAAGGGTGTTAATCCCGATACGGACGAGGAGGACGAAAGACCTTCATCCGACGATGCTCCGTTTGCAGCTCTTGCGTTCAAGATTGCAACAGACCCGTTTGTAGGTAAGATTTGCTTCTTCCGCGTTTATTCCGGAACACTTGCCGCAGGCTCATACGTGCTCAATGCATGTAAGGGAAATAAAGAACGTCTCGGCCGTATACTGCTGATGCACGCAAATCACAGAGAGGATATCGATATGGTTTATGCCGGAGATATCGCCGCTGCCGTTGGTCTTAAGAATACAACGACAGGTGATACACTCTGCGACGAAAAGCATCCGATTATTCTTGAGTCAATGAATTTCCCTGAACCGGTTATCCGTGTTGCAATTGAGCCTAAGACAAAGGCAGGTCAGGAAAAGATGGGTATAGCTCTTCAGAAGCTTGCTGAAGAGGATCCGACCTTTAAGACCTATACGGATGAGGAGACAGGACAGACGATTATCGCCGGAATGGGTGAGCTTCATCTTGAAATTATCGTTGACAGACTTCTCCGTGAATTCAAGGTTGAGGCAAATGTCGGTGAGCCTCAGGTATCTTACCGCGAGGCTATAAGAAAGCCTGTTGACATCGAGCATAAATATGCACGTCAGTCAGGCGGTAAGGGTCAGTACGGACACGTTCTCATGAAGCTTGAGCCTCTTGAAGAGGGTAAGGGCTATGAGTTTGTAAACGCCATTGTCGGCGGTGCTATTCCGAAGGAATATATTCCTGCGGTTGACGCCGGTGTTCAGGGCGCTATGCTGAACGGTGTTCTTGCAGGCTACAACGTAGTTGACGTTAAGGTAACGCTTTACGACGGATCTTACCATGAGGTTGACTCGTCTGAAATGGCATTTAAGATTGCCGCTTCAATGGCGTTTAAAGAGGGTATGAAGAAGGCTGATCCTGTAATTAAGGAGCCTATCATGCTTGTAAACGTAATAATGCCTGATGAATACATGGGCGATGTTATGGGTGACCTTAACTCACGCCGCGGCATGATTCAGAAGATGGAAGCAAGAACAGGCGCACAGCAGATTACAGCAATGGTTCCGCTGTCTGAAATGTTCGGTTATGCTACTCAGCTTCGTTCAATAACTCAGGGACGCGGTCAGTATACTATGGAACCGTCACATTATTCTGAGGTTCCGAAGTCAATTCAGGAAAAGATTATTGCAGAACGTGCAAAGGGCTGATAATTGTCGTTTTTTGCGGATTTGCAAGGATTATGTCCCGGCCGGAGCACTCCGGCTGAGACTATTAAAAAAAAGTTTACAGTTTTTTTGAAAAAAATTTGTAAAAACACTTGATTTTTTTTCTAAAAGACTGTACAATAATATAAAGCTAATAAAATATATTTTCGAGGAGGAAATTAACAATGGCAAAAGCTAAGTTTGAAAGAAATAAGCCCCATGTCAACATCGGTACAATCGGACATGTTGACCATGGTAAGACAACATTGACAGCAGCTATCACAAAGGTATTGGCTCTTAAGGGTCAGGCTCAGTATGAAGCTTACGATATGATCGATAAGGCTCCTGAGGAGAGAGAAAGAGGTATCACAATTTCTACAGCTCACGTTGAGTATGAGACAGACAACCGTCACTATGCTCACGTTGACTGCCCGGGACATGCTGACTACGTTAAGAACATGATCACAGGTGCTGCTCAGATGGACGGTGCTATCCTGGTTGTTTCTGCAGCTGATGGTCCTATGCCTCAGACAAGAGAGCACATCCTTCTTTCCCGTCAGGTTGGCGTTCCTTATATCGTAGTATTCATGAATAAGGCTGACCAGGTTGACGATCCTGAGCTTCTTGAGCTCGTTGAGATGGAAATCAGAGACCTTCTTACAGAGTATGACTTCCCCGGTGACGATACACCTATCATCACAGGTTCAGGTCTCCAGGTTCTTGAATCCACATCAACAGATATTAACGCACCTGAATATAAGTGCATTCTTGACCTTATGGAAGCTGTTGACAGCTACATCCCCACACCGGAGAGAAAGGCTGATCAGCCGTTCCTTATGCCTATCGAGGATATCTTCTCAATTACAGGCCGTGGTACAGTTGCTACAGGTAGAGTTGAGAGAGGTCAGCTTAAGGTTAACGAGGAAGTTGAAATCGTTGGTCTTACTGAGGAAAAGAGAAAGGTTGTTGTTACAGGAATAGAAATGTTCAGAAAGCTTCTTGACTATGCTGAAGCAGGTGACAACATCGGTGCACTTCTGCGTGGCGTTCAGAGAACAGAAATTGAAAGAGGACAGGTTCTTTCCGCTCCCGGTACAATTCATCCTCATACAAAGTTTACAGGTGAGGTTTATGTACTGACAAAGGACGAGGGCGGCCGTCATACACCGTTCTTCAACAACTACAGACCTCAGTTCTATTTCAGAACAACTGACGTTACAGGCGTTATCACACTTCCCGAAGGCACAGAGATGTGTATGCCGGGTGATAACGTTAAGATGAACGTTGAGCTTATCACACCGATCGCTATTGAAAAGGGTCTCCGTTTCGCTATCCGTGAAGGCGGAAGAACAGTTGGTTCAGGCGTTGTTTCTGACATTGCTGAATAATTTTAAATAGCATAATTTTACCCGTGCGCATTTTGCGCACGGGTATTGTTTTTTTTTTTTTTTGAATACCGGCATGGTTCAGGCTATGCTTTGTCCTGTTCCTAATGTCAATTGACATTAGGAACAGGAAGTTTTTTTAGAACATATTTCTTTGTTTTGCTTCATATATGATTTTTGCCATATCGCCACGAGTGAATAAGTTCATTTTTTCAGCTTGCTCCGATGTGATTAGCCCTCTTTCAACAAAAGTGTTTATTGCTGTCTGCCAGTCAGGTGTTTCTCCCATATTGCGAAGTATGAGCGTTGCAAACTGACTTGCGGTGATTGTATCATTTGGTGCAAACATATCATCACCGACACCGGAGGCTATGCCTTTGTCCTTTGCGATGTTTGCATATTTAGCACCCCAATTATCACTTTGAATATCCGTAAAATATGATGCTTGAGAAGTCTGTACATCTTCATATCCCATTGCACGAACAAGTATTGCCGTTGCCTCTATTCTTGTAAGCGGCTTTAACAAATCAAGTCCTTTTTCATTGCCTTTTAACAAGCCGTCTGCTTGCAGACTTTCTGCTTCGGTATCATATGCGGGTTTTGTTTCAAGCACAAGTTTCGATAAAACTTGTGAATAAGGAGAATTTTGTACATCTATGTCATTAAAAGCGCTCATTATTTCACTTGCCTCGTATAGCTCATACAATTCTATTTTGGGCAAAATCATATCGCCATAATCATATAGTTTTACCAAATATTCTTTAAAATAACACTTTACATATAAAAATGTCAGATTTCCGATACCGAAAAGTTTTATATCTTGAACTTGTGTTTCACCTTTGGCCTCCAATTCTTTCTTTAGTTGCGTTCTATTATTAAGATATTCATACACTTTATCATCAACCAAGACTCTTGATGCTGTTAATTCATCGCCTTGCAGTAAAGTCCCATCTGTCGTGAATGTAGCTCCACCGTGAACAATACATTTAACATCAAACACATTTATATCAGAAAACAGATATAAAAGACAATTTTCTTTTGAATATTGATTTAAGTATTTAATTGTTATTATATTACTATTTAACAACCCTTTATCCATATCAAGAACAAACATATCACGTATTTGTGCTATTTCATATTCATCATCTCCAATCTTTATTCCCATCTTTTGTTTTGCGTAATCAGGATTCTCCATTATTTGAGGTATTATCTTTTCAAGGTATGCTTGATATGATTCTTGCATTTTTTCTCTTATTCTTATGTTAGCATCACTGTTTAGGCATATTTTGTCTAAAAATTCATCAACCCCCGATATTTGCAGGCTATTTTCTGACGAAAACACAGGTGTCAAGCTACAAATCATTACCAAAAGTGAAATGAATATCAACAATATTTTTTTCATAGTAAACTTCTTCCTTTCTTATATATCATTTTTATTCTATTATTATTGAATGGTTTAATCCACCCAAACCAGCACCAAGAAGCGTTACAAACTCAAAAGATGTTGTGCTGTTTGCCGGAATACTTACAACAGCAGTATTGGTTGGGTCATTTGGTGTATTGTATATTTTCGCATAGTAGTTGGTTGAATATGTGTTTTCGCCTTGCTTTTTCAAACCAAAAATCATATTTTCAGCCGACCATGTTTTAACATAAGCTGTTCTTAACTCACTTGTCGTATTTTTTACCGTTACGGTGTAGTGATATGTCGCACCCCATTCGCCTATACTTATCGAATATTGATCCGGAGCTTCATCGTATGCAAAATGCGCTTAAACGCCCTTACAGACTCATTTTTTCGAGGGGCAACAGATACATTATTTAAAAGGGATAGTTTGGGGATGGGGCAATTTTTGTTACATAGAGAATGAGGAAAAGGTCGCAGATATTATCACGCAGTATGCAAACGGTGAAATTATAGACTCGTTTACGGGTAGCAAGAATACGCAGGTAAAAAAGACAGCCGCACGTGAGCGGCTGCCGGAAGGTTTTTTAAATATGCGGCGTAAACTTATGTATGACTATTCCTGTAGCGGGCTTCGGGAAAATTGAAACCGAACGCTTCGGCAGTCTTTCGCCTGAAACAGTCATGGCCGCAAGCTGTGCGGGACGCACGGGGTTCATAACGAACATGCAATCAAAATCATTGTTGTCAACAGCTTTCATACCCTCAAAAATATTTCTTGTGTAGCCAATCATGCTGTCATCCTTATCCGTATCGATTCCAAGCTGTTCTTCAAGGATAAGCTTGTTCAGAATATTTATATCAAGATAACGGTAGCTTTCCGAAATCTCCGGCATGAGCATATCGATATATTTATTGTCACGGAAGGTAAACCTGAAAAAGTAATTTTTGCCTGTGTACATTGCAATTCTTGTTTCCTTGCGCTGGGTAGAGATTTGTTTTCTCATGGTTTCATACATATCATCATCCAGTTTATCAACAATAATTTTTTCCACAAGAAAATGCTCCTGTATTCCGGCGATAAAATATGATTCAATAATATCATGCTTTGTTTTTACGAGTCTGTGTACAGGCAAATGAACTCTCCCGTCATCATGAGAGTCGGAGATAAGAGTCATGACATAATTATATGACTCCTCACCTGTATAATCGGGATTTTCGGCCTTTTGCTTATTTTTATATTCAAGGCATGCTTCATATCTGTTGTGTCCGTCGACAATAAATATTTTCTTTTCCCGGAGTGCCTCTGTAATCATCTTAATGATTTTTTCGTCCGTTACTGCCCACAGCTTATGCTTTATATCATTCCATGTAGTAAACTCCATGTCTGCCGGCCCCTCTGCTATTTCAGAAAGGGTTGCGGAAATCACCTTATCCCTGTCAGTGTACATACAGCTTATAAGACTGTTGTTTGATTGTGTACTGCTGATCATGTTAAATCTGTCATTTTTGGAATTGGTACTGGGATGTTCACAGGGAACAACTGTTCCGTCAGCATAGTCCGTAAGCTCAAGCAGAGCTACAATTCCCCTGTTATAATAATTTTCACGGTTTATCGTTACGGTCTCTTCATAAATATAAAGAGCCGGTTTATCTTCTCTGATAAGTATTTTGTCTTCTATCCATGAGTTCAGAAAATCTCTCGAACGCGTATAACAATTATTGTTTTCGTCATCGGCGTCAAGCTTTCTCTGTGACACAAGGCGCGCCGCATTATATGGATTCCGGTCGTAAAAGCTGTCTGTCTGTTCGTCAGAAAGAGAATCATACGGCGGAGCCATTACTTCCCCGAAATTATTTATTTTTGCCGAATTATACCTGTAGCCCTTAAAGGGCTTGATGATCGCCATTTACACTCCTTCTTTCTCAATATACCTTTGGAAAAGCTCTGACAGATAAATTTCGCGCTGTGGCGCACAGCGCAGGTTAATCAGGATTTTGCTTTTCTATAAATTTCAACACATAATGCAAAGGGTTCGTGCAATAATAATTATGAATGAACTTCATGTTTCATTCAATAAATCTGCGCAGCGCGCGAATGAAAGGAAGTTATATCATGGGAGGCAAATATATGAATTTTGCCAAGGGCATTGCAGTCGGACTCGCAGTTGGGGCTGCTGCTGTAATGTTCATGGATCCGTTAAGCGATAAACAGCGTCATAAGCTTCAGAGAAAAACCGAAGGCGTTTTCAGAAGCATAGGCGGAATGATTGATACCGCAATGGATATTATGCACTAACCGTTTTGCTGTAAGCAGAAGCGGTGCTTCTGCTTACAGCAAGGTTTTCATGTCTCCCGCACCCTAAAATTATGATTCTATATTGTAAATTATACTGAATATTTAATCATTTTTCAAGGGATTACGTCATTATTAATAATTTTTTAAAGATTATCGTAACATTGCACACACAAGGGGCTTGTGTTTTGGTGCATTTGTTTAAGTATTTTTTATTTTCCGGCTTTCCGCTGCTCTGTTTTTTGCTTTAGCCGTGAAATTAATTCAAGAGCTCTGAATTTTATATTAATATCGCCGTCCTCAATTATTTTTTCCGTGCTGCTGCTTACATATCCGTCAAGGGTATCTTCGGTATCAAAGGAAGAGCTTGTAAAGCACAGCGGCGGCGAAAGAACACACCACCAGTTTTTACCGCAGGCCGGACCCAGCTCCACTCTTGCCGCGGTATATCGTCCGTATGGCAGTGTAAAGCTTCCGTAGCTGCGCCGCGTTATATAGAATTTTCCCATTGTGACCCGTGCCCCGTATTTTACACCCTCTTTTTTCAGAACGGAGTTTGCGGTAAGCTCCATTTCCGCAGCAGACGGAAGTCTGCCCCTCTCGGCTGCAAGGTGTTGTATGCTGTCCCGTACCATAAGCTTAAGCTCCTGATCACGTTCCCCGTCGCCTGCCGCAATAATATGAAGCCGTACGATATTATTTTCAAGCTCCTCCAAGGGTTTTTCACTCCACGCGGCGATAAGCGCGGCGGTCATAATTAAAAATGCCAGCGTATAGCAGATTTTTTTCATTAATACATATCCCTTCATTTTATATATATTTATTTTAGCCTGATTATTTGTTTTTTAAACATCGGGAATTTATTAAAAAACAATTGTCAAAATACAAGAAATGTGATACAATAATATTATTGAATTTTAAGGGAGTGAACATGTCTTGGGAATGACGGTTGGTATTTTTGCTCATGTTGACGCGGGGAAAACCACATTGTCGGAGCAGCTTCTTTACAGCTGCGGTGTTGTGCGCAGTCCGGGCAGAGTTGATGATAAAAGTGCATATCTTGATTATGATGAGCAGGAAAGAAAAAGAGGAATTACTATATTTGCGGATGAAACCCCATTTATGTATGAGGGGAAGAAATATTTTCTTATAGATACCCCCGGGCATGTGGATTTTGCGGGCGAGATGGAGCGGTGCATACACGCTGTTGATTGTGCGGTGCTGGTTATCAGCAGCGTTGAGGGTGTTCAGAGCCATACGGAAACCATATGGCGGCTTCTATGTAAAGAAAATGTTCCCACAGTTGTGTTTATTAATAAAACAGACCGGATCGGAGCTGCGCCGGAGCAGGTAATCAGTTATATGAAGGATAAGTGGGGTGCGGAATGTGTACTCGTACCGGAGGAAACCGAGAGCTTTTCGGAGGAAGCGGCGGAAGCAATGGCGCAGTGTGATGAAAAGCTTTTTGAGCTGTACCTTGACGGACATGCTGATGATGCTGTGCTGAAAAAATATTTCGGAGCGCTTGCCGCCCGCCGTGCGATTATACCGGTTATACAGGGAAGCGCACTTTCCGGCACGGGAGTCGGTGCGCTGCTCAGATGCTTTTCAATGCTTCCGGTGTCTTTTGACGAAAATGGGGAATTTTCAGCATATGCATATAAGGTTCGTCATTTCAAGGATATGGGGCGCACTGTTTTTCTGAAAATCAACAGCGGCAGCCTGAAGGGCAGGGAGGAAGTGCTTTGTCCCGGAGGAGGAGTTTGCAAGGTGAACGAAGTAAGAAGCTGCAGCGGCGGTAAAACCGTTAACGTAGGTATCGCTTCTGCTGGAGAGCTTTGCGCAGTCTCCGGGCTTAAGGAGGTAAGACCCGGAGATTATCTCGGCGCGTCGGCGGGAAAAAGCGTTCCCTTTGCTCTTGTGCCGGTCATGACGGCGGCTGTGCTTTTTGACCGGACTGCGGTGAACAGCAGGAAGGTTTATGAGCAGCTTTCGGAGCTTCAGGAGGAGGAGCCTTTATTATCTGTTTCATATACAGCCGCCACAGATACTGTCAGTATAAACACAATGGGTGAAATTCAGCTTGAAATACTAAAGGAGCTGATTTATGACCGTTACGGGCTTGATGTTGCATTCGGCGAATGTGAAATACTGTACAAGGAAACAATAGCCGGCACCGTAATGGGCTACGGTCATTTTGAGCCTTTGCGCCATTATGCGGAGGTGCATCTGCGGCTGTCCCACGGCGGGTGCGGTACGGGAATAACCTTTGACAGCAAATGCCCGCGGGACGAGCTTTCCGAAAATTATCAGAGGCTTATCAGAACTCATGTCTTTGAGAAGGAGCATAAGGGCGTAATCGGAGGCTATCCGCTGACAGATGTTAATATCACGCTTACGGCAGGCCGTGCGCATCTTAAGCATACGGAGGGCGGCGATTTCAGGCAGGCGGTTTACAGGGCGATACGGCAGGGGCTTATGAAGGCGGAAAGCGTTTTGCTTGAGCCGTGGCAGAGGTTTGAAATTTACGTGCCCGCAAGCTTATGCGGCAGGGTGCTGAATGATATAAGAAGCATGGGCGGAGAATATAATGCACCTGAGACCTGCGGCGATGAGACGCTGATAACGGGAAGCTGCCCGGTCAGAACAATGAGAAAATATCCTCTTGAGCTGATTTCCTTTTCAAAGGGAGCAGGGCGCATATACAGTAATTTTGACTGCTACAGACCGTGTGACGTGCCGGGAGTGGGAGAGGGCTACAATCCGGAGAGCGATACGGAAAATACCCCGGATTCCGTATTTTGTTCTCACGGCGCAGGCTTTACGGTTAAGTGGTATGAGGCAGAAAAATATATGCACCTTTTACGTTAATATATAATAAACATATCGACAGCAGCAGCGCTTTTTTTGCGGCTGCTGTTTTTTTGCTGCGTTTTTTTCTGCCGCTTAGCGCTGTATATGTCGTTTTTCGGATGTATTTGCAACAAAGATATCACATATCGACAACCTCCTTCGACAGCTTTTTTAACGATTTCGGTGTATAATTTAAGCATGAGGTGAGGACATGGATTTCTATGTTGACTCGGCAGTTTTATGCGGCTTTATTCTGAATTTTTTTTGTCTTGATACTGCCGCCGGCATTTTGAGGGTAGCGCTGAAAAAAAGAAGGCTTGCCTGCGGCGCTCTCGTTTTGTCGGTGCTTGGAATATTTTGTATATTCGATGTCAGGATAAGACTTTTGTATATTCCTTTGTACATGCTGGCGGTTCGGCTGATTTTCGGACGCTGCAGCGGTGCGGAGCTTGTGCGAAGATACGGAGTGTGCCTTTGCAGCGGACTGATGTTCAGCGCTGTTTTTCTTACGGTAATTCCCACCTCCTCGCTGGTGAGAATAATTTCCGGCGGGGGCGAGTTTTTTGCTGCGGACGATAAATATTTTTACGGGCTTCTTATTATAGTGTACGGAGTTGTAAAAGGTATTCTTTTCCTTGTTTCAAGAAAGAAAAGAATGTTTCGGGTACGGCTCAGAATCGGTAAGGAAACGGCGGAGGCAATGGCAATGATAGATACGGGGAACAGCCTGCGCGACCGTGAGACGGGAGCACCGGTTATAGTAGCTGAGCGAAGCCTTTTCGGAGATATAAACGCTAAGCCGAAGGAAATACCGTTTAGGGGTGTCGGAGCGGACGGTGAATATATTGAAATCTATCCTCTGGATGAAATCTATTTTCCGGAGGAGCACAGGCGCGTGCACGGCGCATATGCGGCATTTGTAGACAGACCCTTGTCGGGGACCGGTGGATTCAGGGTATTATTACATAATTCATTAGAGTAGGCGAGAATATCGTCCGACAGCTTAAGAAAGGAGAAAAAAATAAAAATGATCAGTTTTATCAGCGCTTTGAAAAACAGCTTTCTGTATCTTTACGGGACATTTGAAAACTGCCCGGAGGAGATTTATTATATAGGCGGCAGCGATATTCTTCCGCCGCCCCTTGAAAAGGAGGAGGAGCAGGATGCCCTTGACCGTCTGAGGAACGGAGAGGATGAGGTAAGGCAGCTCCTTATTGAACGAAATCTGAGGCTTGTGGTGTATATAGCAAGGAAGTTTGAGAATACAGGCGTTTATGTTGAGGATCTTATTTCAATAGGAACAATAGGTCTTATAAAGGCTATAAATACCTTTGATCCGGACAAGAATATCAAGCTTGCAACTTATGCGTCAAGGTGTATAGAAAACGAAATACTCATGTATCTTCGTAAAAATTCAAATTCAAAAACAGAGGTCTCAATTGACGAGCCTTTAAATGTTGACTGGGACGGCAATGAGCTGCTTTTGTCGGATATTCTCGGCACGGATAATGACAGCGTTTACAGAAATATCGAGGAACAGGTTGAAAAAAATCTTCTTTTATGCGCTCTTGACAGGCTGCCCAGCCGTGAGAAGAAAATAATGCAGCTGCGCTTCGGTCTCGGAAGCGGCAGAGAAAAAACACAGAAAGAGGTTGCCGACCTTCTCGGAATATCGCAGTCATACATATCAAGACTTGAAAAAAGAATTATCGTACGGCTAAAAAAAGAGATAATGAAAATGAGCTGAAGCGTTCATTATTTAAGAACACAAGGGGACGGCAACAGCAGTTTTATTGCTTCGCAGTTTTATTGTGCTTCACACAGTTTAACGGCAAATAAAATGGCACAAGGGACGGTCTCTTGAACACAGGAGAACCGTCCCCTTGTGTTCATATTTTGTTATTCCGCAAATATATTAATTATTCTTTTTTTCTTATGACTGGCATAACTCAGCGTTTTCGCGGCACCGCCCCAATCATGTGATATATATGCAACAATAACATCTGCACTTCTTACCATCCATTCATTCCGCTTCAGAATAGCAAACCTTTTAGGCACATTCTCAATCGGCGGATACTCCGAGCAGTCATATAAATCCTTATCAAAGCCGCGGTTAATATAAGGCACCACAAGAACAGATTCTATGTACGGATATTTTTCTTTAAGCGATTTAACCGTATGCGCTGCCATCAGGTCAAAACTCCCGTAGCCGCCGAGTAAAAATTCATCTGCGCCTTGTTTAATCAAGTCTTCGATTATAGTATATAAGCTTTCCCGTATTTCATCAGAATATTGTACATTTCCGTGTCCGCAAAAGCTTACGACCATAGATAATCACTCCTTAGTATAACTATAACAC
>JAGBHE010000058.1 GCA_017935675.1 Clostridia bacterium
AGTGCATATTGCGAAGTCGGATTTTTCGTCAGATTGTTCAAAAAATCCGACGCATACTGGCGTATGCTGAGGACTTTTTTGGGCGATATGACGGAAAATCAGCAAGCAAGATGTGCTTAATTTAATTTACGGATAGGCTCTAAGTAAAAAGCAGTTCAAAGCACGCAATTTTTCAAAAAATCACGCATGAGTGAACTGCCTTGTCCGCGCTGCGGGGACAGATTACTTCATGCCCTCCCAGTCCTTTAAAAACCTTTCTATACCGGCATCCGTAAGAGGATGCTTCGTCATCTGTATTATAACCTTATAAGGAACTGTCGCTATATGAGCGCCAAGTCTTGCCGCCGACGTAACATGAATAGGATTTCTTATGCTTGCCGCAATAATCTCCGTTTCAATGCTATGCATGTCAAATATTTCGACAATTTCAGCAATAAGGTCAAGTCCCTCAGTTCCGACATCGTCAAGTCTTCCGAGGAACGGGCTTACATAGCTTGCTCCCGCCCTTGCGGCAAGAAGAGCCTGCGCCGCCGAAAAAATCAGCGTAACATTTGTTTTAATGCCCTTTGAAGAAAGAATTTTAACTGCCTTCAGTCCCTCTGCAGTCATGGGAATCTTTATTACAATGTTCGGATGAATTTTGGCAAGCTCTAAGGCTTCGCTTACCATTTCATCGCTTTGAAGTGAAATCACTTCGGCACTTATGGGGCCGTCAACAATAGTTGTTATCTCCTTGACAACCTCCTTAAAATCCCTGCCCTCTTTTGCGATAAGCGACGGATTTGTAGTAACGCCGCAAATAACGCCTAAATCATTTGCCTGTCTTATTTCATCAACATTTGCCGTATCAATAAATAATTTCATTATAATCCAACCTTACTTTAATAAAAATCCAAGGCTCGCACAAGCCGTTTCTGTAAGCGGTTATCGGCTGCACTAAACTTTCCTTAAATTTATTATACTACAAAACAATAAGATTGTAAACAGCAAACTCAGAAATTTGGTCAATTTCATAAAAAAACACAGAAAAATTGTATATTTATTTATGGAAGCACTTTTACGGCTTAAGAAGCTTCTTCATAAATTCCTCAGTTGTATATTTTGCCGGACGGTTATATCTTTTAAGCATATACAGGCATTCAGGGGATTTTGTTATATAATTCATACCCTCACAGCACGAAAGGCTGGAAAGAAAGCCCATTTCCTTAACTACCTCCAATGATTCATTGCTTATTTTGCCGAAAGGATATGTAAACGCTGTGGGATATCTTCCCGTTTCCTCATATAAAAGCTTCTGCACCTGCTCAAGGTCCCCCCTCAGTCTTTCCCTGTATTGGTCCTTGCTTTCCCGGCGAAGCTTCATGCTTGCGCATTTTTGAGCATTTATGGTGTGAAGGTCATATGAATGATTCTGAAACTCCACAAGCCCTGATTTTTCCATTTCGCGGATATCCTTTCTTCTTAAATAGCTGTACATCGGGTTTGCTTCATCTGTTTTTGTATAGCTTTCCGTATAGCTGCCGACAATGGATATTACAACCGGAACGCCTCTTTCCAGTATTTCCGGGTAAACATATGTGTAATTATTGTAAAACCCATCATCAAAGGTCAGCATAACAGGCTTTTCGGGCAGAGGTGCGTCCTCATATACATAATCTATAAGCGACTGCACCGTAACCGGTGAATACCCATGTCCGAGAAGATAGTCAAGGTCGCTTGTAAACTGCTCTTTAAGGGCGATATAATCCCCCGCTTTGTCCTTGTCCGGGAGAATGCTGTGATACATTACAATCGGACAGCTTATCCCGTCATTCTTTTTCGCGTTTTCCACAGCAAAGGAGCATACTCCCCCCGCCGCCGCCGCGATCGCCAGCACCGAAAGAAAAAGAATCATTTTTTTAAAATTTATTACAAAAATATTCATAACATCCTCCTTATTAAAAGTTTCTCACACCAAACACTCCGCTCCTCATTTATTATTATGATATTCAACAAAAAATATGTCTTAAATAATTTCCAAAGCATAAAAAAGAACACAAGGGGACGGTTCTCTTGTGTTCCAAATTGACTGTTTTTATATCTGACAAGAACACAAGAGAACCGTCCCCTTGTGTTCCAGAACAATCAAAAAAAAGAGCATGGCACACAGGTCATGCTCTTTGGAAATTTTATGCACATTATTTCAGGACTCTTTTAGCACCGATATAATGGCTGAGATAATAATCTGAATTTATAGATGTATAACATACTGTTTTTCCGGTGCTCGGAGAATGTATCATCTGACCGCCTCCGGTATAAATGCCTACATGGCTTACAGTACCGCCTGTACCAAAAAATACAAGGTCTCCGGGTTCAAGCTCAGACTTTGAAACAGAATAACCGTCCTTTGCATACTGATCTCTTGAAACTCTGTTAAGCGTAACACCGCAGTTCCCGAAAACATATTTAACAAATCCGGAACAGTCAAAGCCGCTGGGTGTTGTGCCTCCGTAAACGTAATTTACGCCGATATACTTTTCAGCCTCTGTAATAATTGCCTTTGCACCGTCGGTAAGCACCTCATGCTCGTAATTGGTTATAGGATTCTTATCAACCGTTTGAGCAGGAGCAGCCGGGGCAGAGCTTTGAGAGCTTCCCGTAATAAAATCAAGGGGAACACTGAAAACAACATCGCCCGAAGCCATAATAGCCCCGACAATAAGGGAATATGACCCGCTCTGCACAAAAGACTTGCCGATAACATGGCTTGTATTATCGGAGGTTACTTCAGCATTATAAACAAGCTCACCCTTTGAGTTCTTAACAAGAACATAGTATCCGTCAGCACCCTCAACCGCACTCCATGCTGCAATTACATCGCCTTCTACCGTTCCGCCGGCAGGTGCTGTAATTATGGGGAGCATGTACCTGTCCTGATTGAGCTCAGAAAAGGTTTTGTAGCATCTGTTCACACAGGTTATTGCCTGCTCTCTCGTTGTGTTTGCAAGAGGCATTATCTGATTGTCATCATTTCCGGAAAGCAAGGAGTGGCTTACCATTGTAGCAACAGCAGACTGCGCCCACGGGCTGACCTTCTCCGCGTCACTGAAATCCTTTATGTATTCCAGTCCTCCCCCGGTATTAAGCGCAACGCTTACCTCTCCCGCATTGAGAGTATTTACAAGCATTTGTGCCATTTCCTGTCTTGTAACAGGTCTGTAGGGTTCAAAAATATCCTCCGTCACACCCTTTACAATGCCGTTGTAATATGCCTGGCTGACAGCTACATTGCTGCAATCGGCAAACGGAGAGCTGTCAGGTACCCTTAAATTTTCATTCGTTAATTTCTCATACAAATTAATTGCCAATTCACAAAATTCTTCTCTCGTGATATTCGATCTTAAATCGCTTGACGCTATGCGGTATGAAAGCAGACCCGTTGAATTGGACTCTATATACTCGTTAATCGCCCAGTCACTGAGGTCGGCAGCGCCCGCTGTCATATGAATGGAAAGCAGCATTGCTCCGACAGCGATTATCGTCCTTAACCTATTCAAAAAAATTCGCACCTTTCTGTAAGCTTTTTGATCTCACACGTTAAATTCGATTATGTAAACCGATAAAAACATTGTAACACTTTTTTTTTATATTGTCAAGGGTTTTACGAAAAAAATATTAAGCTAATTTTAAATTCTTGTCACAAAAGTATCTGAAATTCAACATTCGCTTAATATTTTTTTAATATTTTTATATGGTTTCCTGTTGATTTTATATATATTTATGCGTTTTATATTATAATTTTATATAAGCTTTTTACAAAAATTAAAATGGGTTTAAGTTGTTACAAAATTATTAAAAATGTAACAACTTAAACCCTATATATGTTCAAAAAGTGCCCTTAGCAACAAAATACAGTAATATATATTTTAATACGACACAATATCTTGTGTAAAAAAGCTGTTATTGAAATGTTAAATCAATTATTGTAGCTGTAATTCGGTGCTTCCTTTGTAATATATATATCATGAGGATGACTTTCTTTAAGTCCTGCACCTGTTATTTTGACAAACTGACTTGTTTCCTTAAGCTTTGTTATTGTTTTTGAACCACAGTAGCCCATTCCTGACTTAAGACCGCCGAGAAGCTGGAAAATCGTATCCGAGGTTGGCCCCTTGTAGGGTACACGTCCCTCTACACCCTCGGGAACAAGCTTCTTGGAGCCTGTCTGGAAGTATCTGTCCTTGCTTCCCTTTTCCATAGCTGCAAGTGAGCCCATACCTCTGTAGGTCTTGAAGCGTCTGCCCTGATATATTTCAAACTCTCCGGGGCTTTCATCACAGCCGGCAAGCAGGCTTCCCAGCATTATAACGTCAGCACCGGCGGCAATAGCCTTAACAATATCGCCGGAATACTTGATTCCGCCGTCTCCGATAACGGGAATATCATATTTCTTAGCCACCTCATATACGTCGTTTATCGCCGTAATCTGAGGAACACCTATACCTGCAACCACACGTGTTGTACATATTGAGCCGGGGCCGATTCCGACCTTAACAGCGTCAGCGCCTGCCTCGATAAGATCCTTTGCGGCCGCGCCTGTCGCAATATTTCCGGCTATAACAGGCAGTGCCGGGAAAGCGGCCTTAACCTCTTTAACCTTATTTAAAATATTTTGTGAATGACCGTGTGCCGAATCAAGAACAACAACGTCAACACCTGCATTTACAAGAGCGGCCGTTCTTTCAAGGCAATCATCCGTTACACCAATTGCAGCTCCTGCAAGAAGCCTGTCATACTTGTCCCTTGCAGTATTCGGATAAATTACAGCCTTCTCAATATCCTTTGTGGTTATAAGTCCGCGCAGATGCATATTTTCATCTACAATCGGGAGCTTTTCAATCTTATGACGTCTCAGAATATCTTCAGCGTCCTTAAGAGTTGTTCCGACAGGTGCGGTAACAAGATTTTCGCTTGTCATCGCATCAGCGATTTTACGCGTAAAATCATGTTCGAATTTCAAATCACGGTTTGTAAGTATTCCTACGAGAACTCCGCTTTCATTGCATATCGGAACGCCGGAAATTTTAAATCTTGACATAAGCTTCTCTGCGTCTGACAGAGTATGCTCCGGAGATAAAAAGAATGGATTTGTTATTACACCGTTTTCAGAGCGCTTAACCTTATCAACCTCTGCTGCCTGTTCCTGTATTGTCATATTCTTGTGTATAATGCCTATTCCGCCTTCACGAGCCATTGCAATCGCCATAGCTGACTCCGTTACCGTATCCATAGCGGCACTCATAAGGGGGACATTAAGCTGAATGGTCCTTGTAAGTCTGGTGGCGAGCTCAATCTCGTTCGGCGTCACATCCGATTTCTGCGGTACAAGAAGCACGTCATCAAAGGTCAGACCTTCCTTTGCAAATTTATCCTGCACAATAACCTCATCCTTTCCATATTAAACTATATATTTGATATATTTTATCAGAAATTTCACCGAATTTCAAGTGTTTTTTCAAAAGTCGGAATTATTTAGACAGACTGTTGCAAAATCCGGATAATAAATCCTCTATTTCGTAATATTTTGTTGCTTTAAAAATCTGAAGCTTCAGACCGGAATTGTTTTTCATGCCCTTAATATACCAGGCAAGGTGCTTTCGTGCTTCTTTTATTCCTCTCTCCTCACCCTTAAACCTGACAATAAGCTTCACATGCTCAAGAGCCTGCATAATTCTTTCACGAGGCTCCGGAAAATATGAAACCTCTTTTTCTTCAAGCTTCTGCCGGATCTGTCTGAATATAAAAGGATTCCCTTCTGCTCCGCGGCCGATCATAACTGCCTCACAGCCGGTTTCATTCAGCATCCGCTCTGCATCCTCAGGGGAGAAAACATCTCCGTTTCCGATAACGGGGATATTTACCGCCGAAACAATTCCTGCGATTTCCTTCCAATCGGCGCTGCCGGAATAAAACTGAGCCCTTGTCCGTCCGTGAACGGCTATCGCCGAGGCTCCGGCGGCTTCAAGAACCTTTGCGAACTCAGCTCCCTCACCCGGCTTGTCCCAACCGATACGCATTTTGACGGTTACGGGTTTTCCGGCAGTCTTAACTGCCCTTTTTACGATTTCACCTGCAAGACGCGGATTTTTAAGAAGCGCGCTCCCGTCTCCGTTATTCACAATCTTCGGCGTGGGACATCCCATATTTATATCAAGAATATCACCGTACGATGCTGCCCGCGGAGCCACCTCTTCTATTATATCCGGCTCGCTTCCGAAAATCTGAACGGCATAAACAGCCCCGTGTCCGCCTTTTAAAAGCTCCTCCGTCTTTTTATCATTGTAATAAAGCCCTTTCGCGCTTACCATTTCCGAATACACCATGTCGGCTCCATACTTCTCGCATATAAGCCTGTAAGCATAGTCGGTAACACCTGCCATCGGCGCAAGAAAAACTCTTCCTCCGACAGTCACGCTGCCGATTTTCATATAAACCTCCGATCCTATATAGTCACAGCTGCAAAAAGGATGCTGCCTTACACAGCATCCCCATATGTCACTTAATTTCAAGTCCTGCTTTAACCATTTCACTCTTAAGCTTTTCAAGATTAGCTCCCGACATCTCATAAAGAGGCGCACGGAGATTTCCCACTCTGTATCCGAGCAAACCCATTGCCGTTTTTGCGGGAACGGGATTAACCTCGATAAACAGCGCGTTGATAAGTCCGAGAAGCTTAAGCTGAAGCTTTCTTGACTCTTCTGTATTACCTTCAAAATAATATCTGCATATGTCATGAGCCTCACGGGGCATAACATTTGCAAGAACCGAAATTACTCCCTTTGCTCCAAGGCTGAGCATGGGAACAATCATATCATCATTGCCTGAATATATATTTAATTCCGGAATAAGGGCTGCAATCTTTGCGGTATATGAAATATCCCCGCTTGCCTCCTTTATTCCGACTATGTTCGGAACCTTCGCAAGCTCCCGGAGTGTGTCAATGCTTATTGCCATGCCCGTTCTTGAAGGAACGTTATAGAGTATAACCGGGATCTTAACAGAGTTTGCAATTTCCGTAAAATGCTTTACAAGCCCTGCCTGGGTTGTTTTGTTATAGTAAGGCGTTACGGTAAGCAGTCCGTCCGCGCCGTATTCCTCCGCTTTTTGCGAAAGCTTTATGGCATGCCCCGTATCATTGCTGCCTGTTCCGGCAATAACCGGTATGCGCCCTGCAACTTTTTCCACAGTATATCTTATTGCTTCAAGATGCTCTTCATCGGGCATTGTCGAAGCTTCTCCGGTTGTTCCGCAGATTATAATCGCGTCGGTGCCTCCGCTTATCTGCGCTTCAATTATTTCACCAAGTGAGTCATAATCCGTCTTATTCCCGTTAAAGGGAGTTATGATTGCGACTCCGGACCCTGTAAAAGGTGCGGTTTTCATTCTAATCAATCCTTTCCTAATCAAGATATCCCTTTGCCGTCAGCAGCTCCGCCATCAAAACGGCACCGCCGGCAGCTCCTCTTAAGGTATTGTGTGAAAGACATACAAATTTATAATCATACTGTGTATCCGGACGAAGTCTTCCGACCGACACAGCCATTCCGCCCTCAAGCATTCTGTCAAGCTTCGCCTGAGGTCTGTTATCATCTTCAAAGTAATGAATAAACTGCTTCGGAGCATGAGGAAGCTCAAGTCTCTGCGGCTCTCCGGCAAATTCTGCCCATGCTTTTTTTATGTCATCAACTGACGGCTTTTTTTCAAAGCTTACAAATACAGCGGCAGTATGACCGTTTGATACCGGTACGCGTATGCACTGGGTTGTGATTGACGGTTCGGTTGCCTCAACAATGCGGCCGCCATCAATATGACCCCAGATTTTAAGCGGCTCGATCTCGCTCTTTTCCTCCTCGCCGCCTATGAACGGAATAATATTATCAACCATTTCAGGCCATGTCTCAAAGGTTTTTCCCGCGCCTGAAATTGCCTGATACGTTGTGGCAAGCACTTTAGTTACACCATATTTCATCAGCGGGTGAAGTGCCGGCACATAGCTTTGAAGAGAGCAGTTTGATTTTACTGCTATAAATCCGCGCTTCGTGCCGAGACGTTTTCTCTGAGCGGGAATAATATCCGCATGCGCATCGTTTATCTCCGGAATAATCATTGGAACATCCGGCGTATGGCGATGTGCGGAGTTATTTGAAATCACAGGACATTCAGCCTTTGCATATGCCTCCTCAAGGGCTTTTATCTCATCTTTTTTCATATCAACCGCGCAGAAAACAAAATCAACGGCAGCTGCAATTTTCTCAATATCACCTGATGCGTCCATAACGATCATATCTCTTACACATTCAGGTATATCCTCATCCATCGCCCATTTTGCACCGACCGCATCGGCATACGTTTTTCCGGCGCTTCTCGGAGATGCTGCAAGAGCGGTTATTTTATACCAGGGATGATTGTATAAAAGCGTTATAAAACGCTGTCCCACCATGCCCGTGGCGCCTATTATGCCAACCTTGTACTCTTGTTTCATAAAATATCCAATCCTTTCAAACCCGCGCCGGACACGGCGCATAGTCACTTTTGTTTATACTATAATATCATATCACTTACGGGCTTCAATGTCAATTCAAATTTTGTAATAAATTTTGACATTTTATTTACGTTTAAAGCGCAAAATGCACAATTTGAAACATTCTTCGGGAATCGGCGGTTCCCTAATCCTCAATAAGCTCGCAGTAATCAACCAGTATAAGTTCACGTCCCACATGAACTATACTTTCCCACGGAATAACAAAATCATCTCTTTTAAGAAAAAATATTCTGTGCTTCGGTATTATAACGCTTAAAATACGGCCGGTTTCAAAATCAATATCCACATCCTCTATGTAGCCTATTCTCTCGGCGGTTCTGATATTGATGACCTCCTTCTGCCTTAAATCACAAGAGCGCAGCATGCTCCTACCTCCTGTCCTTATCATTCTTATATTCCGAACTTCTTTGCCCAATGCCGTTTGGAAAAAGAGAAGCAAGCAGATTGCCGCCGTAAGCGACGCCGACGTATGTTTATACTTCAAGTCGCTGATGACGGTGAGATGCGCCACTTATCTTTTTTCAAACTTTCTACTATTCTATTCCGCTCAGTTTATAATATGAAAAATACCGTCATGCGCAACACTTTTATTTCTGTTCGTTCATATGTTTTTCCATAATGTCGTTTTTCAGAAGCTTCCACAGATTGTGAATGGTCCGCCTCTCGCGCAGAAGCGTTGAATAGCTCATATAAGCCTCCATTGCAGTATACTCATTAGCCGTCTTGTTCTTTATATAAAGCAGGTCAAAAACAAGAGAAAGCCTTTCCTTTCCGAGAGCGTCAACCTTTGCCTTCAGAACACTTTTTGAAAGCTTGTCCAGATTTCTCAGAAAATAATCATTTGTCCTCGATTCCTTGCCTCGGATTTTTCTGATACAGCCGCAGTCCGAATATCCGCTTTGCAGTCCCTTTCTGCTTCTGATAAAGATTTTTCCGCAGCGGGCGCACTCACAAAGAAAAATCTTATCCCTGAATTTTCTCTCCGGCGTAATATCCTTAATTATTCTGCAATGCAGCTGACCGTTTGAGAATATATCCGAATTCTTGTCCGTCACAGTCAACCTCCTCCTCTCTTCCGAAATTTCCCGTTCTTTCGTTTTCACACGCCGCCAAAGCGGAGCTGCTGTCATTTGCATATATCATGTTTGCACCTCTTTTATTGCATTTTAAGTAATATTTATTACGTTTTAAGTAATTTTATCACATAAATATAAATCTGTCAATACATTTTACGTAATTTATTTTAAATTTATTGCATTTGGTGTAATAAAAAATTTTTTATTTTTTTCAAAAAAAACACTTGACAAATGATTCTACATGGTGTAGAATATAATTATTCTACTAAATGTAGAAGATGTTTTGCAAAACAAAGAAAGGAAAAAAGCTATGAAAATATCTGATTCTGAGATGGAAATTATGAAAATACTCTGGAGCTGCGGCGGGGAAATAACAAGTCCGGAAATTGCTGCAAGACTTAATGACAGCCGCAAGCCCACTACTATTCTCACATTTCTTAAAAGACTGGAGGACAAAGGCGCGGCTTCCATACGCCGTGAAGGGAAAATAAATTACTACAGCGCGCGCATAAGCAAAGATGAGTATCTTCACGAGCAAACCGAAGAATTTGTAAATGAAATTCATAACGGCTCGGTTAAAAATTTTCTGGCGGCTCTTTATGCAGACGGCAAACCCGACAAGCAGGAGCTGAATAAAATAAAGGAGTGGTTTGAAAGCCTATGATTAATTTTTTATGCAGTTTAATTTTTATGAGTATATCGGGCAGCATTATGTACTTTCTCGCTCAGCTGTTTCATGTGCGGACGGGAAGAAAATTCTCGGGGTTATTTTATCTGATGCTGACCTCGGCAATTCTGCTTTTTCTGGTGCCGATAAGAAATATAAAAATACTGCCCGCAATGGTTACAATCCCCGTAGCAACCAATGCGCCGGTGATATATTCCGCCCCGAATCTGTCAGCAGCAGAACCGCAGTCCGCGCCGTTAACAGCTGATACGGTTATATTTGCCGCATGGGCGGCGGCAGCAATAATTTTTGCTCTGCGGCTTGCTGTTCAGTACATAAATGCAAAGAAGCTTCTGCTTAAAGCAAGCAGTCCCTTTTATGATGAGAGGGTTACTGTTGTTCTGTCGGAAGTCATGCAGACACTTAAAATAAGTAAAAACATTAAAATCAGAAAAAGCCCTGCGCTGCAGTCACCGCTGCTGTTCGGTATTTTCTCCCCGGCGATAATACTGCCGGCGCAGGAATTTTCGGAAGCTGAGCTTAAAATGGTTCTGATGCATGAGCTTACACATTATAAGCACAAGGATATACTTATGAAGCTGCTTTGCTCGGCGGCAGCATGTGTACACTGGTTTAATCCGGCAGTATATTTTTTAAGAAAAACCCTGAACAAAAGCTGTGAGCTTTTCTGTGATGAATCCGTGCTCTCGAAGCTTTGTCTCTCAGATCAAAAGGATTACGGAAGACTTATACTCTCCGTTATAGAATACTCCTCATGCCCCGGAACAAAGTTCTCCACCTCAATGGCGTCATCTAATGAAAGCCTGCAGCAGAGGCTTGTCAAGATAGTGTCCTTCAGGAAAACTCCGAAAGCGGTAAAGGCTGCCGGAGCGGTTCTTGCGTTTATGATGACCGTCTGCTCACTTACAGCCTTCGGCTTTGAAGCGGTTAAGGAGGCTCTTCCGGAAAGCATAAAACAGGAGCTTGCACCGCAGGCAACGGCTGCAACGTCATTGCAGCCTCCGACGCCGGCGCCGACAACAGTTCCGGAAGCCGCCGAAGAGCCGGCGGCGACAGAGACGCCTACGATAACCCCCGAGCCTTCAGCGGCCGCAGAATCATCAGATACTCCGGAGCCGAAAACAACCGGGGCACCCCTGCCTGAGGAGACGGAAAATCCCGTACCTACGCCATCAGAGCAGCCGGCTTTGCATGAAGCAATCGACTTGTGTGAAAACTCCTGCGTTCTTTTCACGGTTTCCGAAAATAAATCGGATATCGTGAAAAGCGATATAATAACCGTGTCTGAGACATCATCTGTGTATGTTTCGCGCTCAAACGCTCAAAGCACAGCCCTCATCTGCATATATGATGCGGATACGGGAGAACCTCTTTATGAGGAAAAGGACAAATCCGAAATATTAAAACACTTCCAGTTCCCATTGGAAAAGGGAAAGAAAATTTATCTGACAGTAAAATCAAGCACTCCCGCCGAAGAAAATATTTATATCGGCGCGAAAAACAGAAAGGGAAATTCAATATGAAAAAAATAATCTCCGCCGCTGCTGCGGCTGCATTGATGCTTTCACTGCAGTGTCCGTCATATGCCGAGGACGCTGTTACGGCGAAGCAGGTACAAGCTCTTATAACAGACGGAAATCTTTTGTCAAGCAAGCATCTTGAGGATGTAAAAAACCACACCTTTACAGACCCGCTTAACGTTACGGTCAAAGGGAAGCTGGGCAGTATTATAAATCCTGCCGATTCAGTCCGTGTTTATAACTGCGACATAGATGATCTGTACATAAAATACCCTGATTTAAATCTGATTACAGGCTATGACGATGCAATCGAAAAAGTAAAATCTCTTTATCCGGAGGACAGCGAAAGCTACATTGCTCCCGATCCGAACGATAAGGAATACAGCTACAGTATAGACATATTCGACGGAAGCCTCAGCGCACACAGATACAAGGGAATGACAGATTCGAAGCTTACCCTTGACCCGGAGCGGATAGCCAAGGCGATAAACGGCGGCGGTCTGACGTCACCGACGCGCATTCGTGCCCTGCACAGCGGACAGGTGCTGGTTGATACAGCAGACGGGCAGTATATAATAAACGTTGAGGACGAATACACCTTTGACGAAAAAACACTTGTTTTCAAAGCCGATGTACCCGTTCCTGCAAAGGAAAACTGGGATTTCCGCGTTACAAGATATCTTGAAAGCCTGAATCAGAAAAATACCGTGCCGGATGGTGAAAACGCTTCAGCCACCGGCTTCGAGCCCGGCGACAACATCAGCCGGTTCAAGGATACCCCCTCCGGATATAAGGATATAGAAAACGGAACGCTGCTGTGCGCCTCGGTAAATATGCTTACAGATTTAGGTGCAGTAACCGGCTACGAGGACGGAACCTTCCGTGCCGAAAACGCCGTAACACGCGCTGAGGCAGCTGCTATGCTTTCCCGTCTCTGCCGCTATGAACCGGAGCAGCCGCAGTTTGATGATACGGCAAACCACTGGGCAAAGGATTATATCGGAGCGCTAAGCAGCAAAGGTATTATTAACGGCAGCAACAATTTATTTATGCCGGACAGCAATATAACCTATGAGCAGCTTTTCAAAATAACGCTGTCTATACTCGGACGTTACGGAGACTATGAATCGCGCAATTATCCGCATTCCGCCGTTGAGGCTGCAATGAGCGCAGGACTTACAAAAAACATCGGCGCTTTTCTGACAGCCGATCCCGTAACCCGGGGTGATATGGCAATTATCATAGGCACGGCACTTGATACAAATATCCGCACATATGTGTGTCACAGTGTTTCGCAGACCGGAGTTGCAATGATAGGAATTAATGACGATATAACTCTGTATGATTATATAGGCGGCGGCGAGCTTCATGCTAATTACTTCACATCGCCTGAGGCATACAATGACTGGTATAGCGGTCTGACAAAGTAAAAAACAATCGTACGGAAGCCGAACAGGGCCTCCGTACGATTGTTTTTAATTTAAAATGTGTCCGTCTGTTGAAATCGTTACAACCTGCCACGGTATAAAACGTCCGCTGTTTTTAAGAGCAGTTACCGCGGCGCGTTCAATGCCTCCGCAGCACGGCACCTCCATCCTTACCACGGTAAGGCTTTTAATATTGTTTTGAGTGAATATTTCCGTAAGCTTTTCGGTATAATCACCCTCGTCAAGCTTCGGACAGCCGATAAGCGTTATTTTACCGCGCATAAAGTCGCTGTGAAAGCTTCCGTATGCATAAGCAGTGCAATCAGCAGCTATAAGAATATCCGCCCCTTCAAAATACGGCGCTCCGACAGGCACAAGCTTGATTTGAACCGGCCATTGACCGAGCATGGATTCCGACGCCGCCCTCCCGGCGCCTCCCGCCGGCTCTGATTTTGGCTGCAGCTTCTGGGACCGGCTGCCGGGACAGCCGCAGGGAAGCTTATCCTCCTGAGCCTTTTTCTTTTTATTTTCAAGCACGGCAGCCTCATTATACTCCGCCGCCTCCCTCTCAACAAAGGTTATGGCGTTTACGGGGCACGCCGGAAGACAGTCACCCAGTCCGTCACAATAATCATCACGGGTAAGCTTAGCTTTTCCGTCAATCATTTCAATCGCACCCTCATGGCAAGCTGCCGCACACAAGCCGCAGCCGTTGCACTTTTCCTCATCTATGCTTATAATTTTACGAATCATAACAATTACCTCCGTTTTGTTTTTTACAGGTATCATTTTAATACAATATTTTTAAATTGTATGTTGTAATAACAACATTTTTAAAAAAAAGTTTGACTTTTTTTATTCGTATGTTGTATAATAAGAAAAAAACATAAAAACGGAGATATACAGCATGAATGATTTATTTTTACTGCAAACGCCGCTTTTTCACGGTCTTTCTGCCGAAGACGCCAAAAAGCTTCTTCACTGCCTCGGTGCAGAGAAAAAAAGCTTTGACAAGGATTGTATAATATATCATGCCGGAGATACTGTAAAGCGCATTGGGCTTGTCCTTTCCGGAAGCGTAAATATTGAAAGCGTGGATTTCCTCGGGAACAAGAGCATTTTAAGTCATGCAGGTCCCGGTCAGCTTTTTGCGGAAACATATGCCTTTCTCGGTGATGAGCCGCTTATGGTCAGTGTTGCCGCCGCCGAACAATCAAAGGTTCTGTTTCTCAGTATTGAACAGCTTTTAACAACGTGTCCCGAAGCCTGCACCTGCCATACTGCCATGATAAAAAATCTTCTTACCGTGTCGGCAAGAAAAAACATCTCTCTTTCACAAAAAATTCTTCACATCTCTCCGAAATCAATACGGGAAAGACTGCTTGCATATCTGTCCACCCTTTCGGCACAGCAAGGCAGCCGCAGCGTTACCATACCCTTTAACAGACAGCAGCTTGCCGACTATCTGTGCGTAGACCGCAGCGCTCTTTCAAATGAAATAAGCAAAATGAAAAAAGAGGGTATAATAAAAGCAGAAAAAAATAAGTTCTTTTTACAGTCATAAAGCAAGCAGAACACAAGGAGACGGTAAAATGGAGCAGTTCCTTGATTTCAGAAACTGCTCCATAAATTTAATAATTTATTCCTCCGATGTCAATGAGGTTGTAAATCCGGCATATGCGCTTGCAAGTCCATGCTCTGTAAGGTCTAAGCCGGTAACTTCTTCTTCTCTTGATGCACGAAGACCGATTGTTGCCTTGATTACCTTAAACATGATGAAAGCAAGTATTGCAGCCCATGCTATCAGACAAACTGCGCCGAGAAGCTGAACAAGAAGCTGATGAACGCCGCCGCCGTAGAAAAGACCGAGTGATTCCGTGTTTTCAGCAGCAAACAACCCGACTGAAATTGTTCCCCAGAGACCGCATGAACCGTGAACAGCAACTGCACCGACAGGGTCGTCAACCTTAAGCTTCTTATCAAGAAATTCTACAACAAATACCATGAGGAAGCCTGCTACAATACCGATGATAATAGCGCCTACCGGCGTTACGGCGTCACAGGGAGCCGTTATCGCAACAAGACCTGCAAGAACACCGTTTAATGTAAGAGATACATCAGGCTTGCCGTACTTAGCCCATGTGAAGAACATAGCCGTTGCAGCAGCTACACAGGCAGCCAGATTTGTTGTTATAAATACCTTTGCAGCTGTTAGATATCTGCCGTCCGAAAGACCTCCCGTTGAAGCCGGGTTAAATCCGAACCAGCCAAACCAAAGAATAAGAACACCGAGTGCACCGATTACAATGTTGTGACCGGGAATAGCATTAACCTTTCCGTTCTTTCCGTACTTGCCGATTCTGGGGCCGAGAACCGCCGCGCCTACAAAGGCAATTGTTCCGCCGAGCATATGTACGATAGCTGAGCCTGCAAAATCATGGAAGCCGAGGTTTCCGAGGAAGCCGCCGCCCCATACCCAGTGTCCGGCAACCGGATATATGAAAAGCGAAATAAGGAATGAGTACAGAACGTAAGCCTTAAACTTTGTACGCTCTGCCATAGCGCCGGATACGATTGTTGCAGCCGTTGCACAGAACACTGTCTGGAAGAACAGCGAGGTATAATCACAATCTGCCGAAAGACCGTTCATAAACAAAGCGGGCTTGCCTATAAATCCGCCTATGGAATCGCCCCACATAAGACCGTAGCCAATGAGCCAGTAAACAATTGAACCGAGCATAAAATCCACAAAGTTTTTCATTGTAATGTTTCCGGCATTCTTTGCTCTTGTAAATCCCGTTTCAACCATTGCAAAGCCTGCCTGCATAAAGAATACCAGCGTTCCTCCGAGGAACAGCCATAACGCGTCAACCGCACCTACCATTTCCTTGATATCCATAATGTTTTCCTTCTTTCTTAACTGAGATATATATTTTCAAAAAACCGAAGCTAAATTTCTTTTTTAAAGAAGTGCGCTCTTATCTTCTTCTCCGGTACGAACCTTTATAACCCTTGATACAGGAGAAATAAAAATTTTACCGTCACCGATTTCACCGGTGCGCAATACCTTAAGCGCCGTGTCCACAACTTCCTGTACAGGAACTGTGCATACTACTATTTCAAGCTTTATTTTCGGCAGAAGGTCAACACTGTAGGAAACACCTCTGTAAGTCTGCTTCTGACCCTTTTGAACACCGTAACCAAGAACATTGTACACAGTCATACCGGTTATGCCAATTTCGTTCAGGGCATTCTTCAGACTTTCAAGCTTACTCTGCCTTGTTACAATTTCGATTTTTGTCATTTCTGGCATAATTAAATCCCCTTTCAAAACTTCCCCGCCTCTGCGGTCAAATGACATCCCTTTTTAGATTTGTCAAACCCAGATTTGACAGAGAGTGTCACAGCTCATAGCATGGTCATGCTTTTTCGGTACCTGAAAATATAAACAGTTATCAGACCGGGTGCAAAGCCGATTGTAAATCAATCGTTATTTTATTTCCCGGAAAAATAAAAAACGCATCAATCGAGATTATTTCTCAACCGACACGCCTTTGTGTGTGAAAGCTTTCTATGTTTAGCATTATAGCTCAAAATAAATACATTGTCAATAACTTTTTTTGAGTTTTTAACATTTTTACGAATATTATTAATAATTCATGAACATTTGTTGTTATTTTTCATAAAAATTACAGAAAATCAGTAAAATCAGGTCTTCTTTTGTTAGCAGCCTCATAAATCATTAATGACGCCGCAACGGCAGCGTTCAGTGATTCGGCGCGTCCGTATATCGGAATTTTTATAGGTGTGCATATTTTTTTCAGGCTGTCGCTTATCCCATTTGCTTCGTTTCCCACAGCAATAATAATGCTTCCGCCATAATCCGGTGACCTGTAATCCACAGTTTCATCACTAAGAAGCCCCGCAAAAATCCTGCCGCCCCTTTTTTTAAAAGCTTCAAGATCGGAAACGGAGATATTCTCAAAAACGTCCATGTGAAAAAACGAACCCATACATGAGCGTACAGTCTTAGGGCTGTGCGGATCGGTGCAGCCCGGGGAAAGAAGTACCCCGTCAAATCCCGCACTGTCCGCAGTTCTTATTATTGTTCCGAGGTTTCCCGGATCGGAAATTCCATCACAGTAAACGTATGCGCCGCCCTTTTCAGGTACAAACTCTCTGCTGCTTTCCGACTTAATAACGGCAAATACACCCTGCGGCGATTTCGTATCCGAAAGCCTGTCCGTCAAATGCCGCGGCATTATATACAGAGGAATGCCGTTTTTCAAAGACAGCTTTCCTGCAAGCTCCTCACATATTATAACAGCGGTGACAGTCCTGTCGGAGTTCAGCGCGTCAGATACGCATTTTGACCCCTCAACAATATATTCTCCTCCGAGAACACGCCCTTTTTTGGCAGATAAACCTTTAAAATATTTAAATTTGGGATTTGCAGCCGAGGTTATTATATTCATAGAGAAGCTCCTTAATATATTGTCATGTCTTCTGCCATTTTAACAATATCAGCTCCGTACATGGGGTCGGGGCACCATTTCCCGCCAAGCTGTTCCGCCTCCGTAATCGTACCTGCCCATGCAAGAGATTTTACGGAATTATATCTTCCGTGGGGAGTTCCGATAGGCTCAAGCCCCACATAAGCGCATATATGATTAAAATGGCCGCGGACTCCGTCATCCGGCGTTTCAAAGGTTTCATGGTCTTCAGTTTCGTCTCCGACAGCGCCGTACTTTTTTATTCCTGCCCAGTTATTCATCTCCGGCAATACCCTGCCGGTATAATTTCCGTATCCTGTTTCCTTTCCTGCCTGCGCATAGAGAATATCTGCCCTAATACCCGTCAGCTCACCGTATTTCCAGTATGTATCCGCAATGTCAATATACCGCTGATGAGCGCCCTTTGCTCTCGCCCATGCCTTCGCCTGCTCCGCCGTAACCTGTGCCGCTCCGATTAACGGTGTGTGTGTTGTAATAACTGCTTCCTCCGCCGGCTCAGGAGCAGGAGTTTCATCAGGAGGTACGGGTGCCGGCGTCTCCTTCGCCGGAATATCCTCATCTGTCGCATCAGCACCGTTCAATGCCCTGTAAATCAAGGTTACGGCTTCAGCCCTTGTAAGTGAATCTTTCGGATTAATGCGTCCGCCGCTGCCCTTCATAAGATTATTTTTATAGGCTGAGGCAAGAAACGGTATGTATTCAAGACGCACCTTTGAACAATCCCTGAAATTTTCCTTAAGCACAGAAGCGTCATATCTTGTCTCAAGTCCGAGCACGGAAACAAGAGTTGATACAAACATCTCTCTGCTGGCATCTTCATCCGCCTCGAATTCGCCGGGAAGCACTATATATCCTCCTATATCCGCAACCTCCGCTGCCGCCCAGTGACTGTCCTCTATGAGCTTTTTTCTCCCGTATGCTTCAAGAGGCTCAAAATCAAAGGTACGAACAAGTAAAGATGCAGCCTGAGCCTGGGTCAGGCTGTCTCCGAGCATTAGATTCCCGTCAGCGTCTCCGCGGAGTATATCATTTCTTATGCAGTATGAAACCGCTTCCGCAGCCCATGGGTATTGTGTCTTATAATCCTCGCCTGCCGCCGCTGTGCAAAGCACAAGCAGCGCGGCAGACACTGCCAAAATTTTTTTCTTCAATTTAATCACCAATCCGCCGCACTGCGGCACAAATTTTATGCGAAAAAGAAAGCAAAGCTTTAATATTTAAAAAGCGCTTCTTGTTTTTCACTTTTTACCTTTCACAGTAAATCTCCACAGAATATCTCTGTATTCCTGAGTGGCATAGTCTATTCCTATTCTTTTTCCGGTGTCATATTCCGGCCGAAAGCCGTCATCCTCAATCCATATTCTGCTGCCGCAGATAAGGCTTTCACCGTTAAAGGTTCTGTCTATCCCCAAAAACACCGTTGTTCTTCCGGGACCGTAGTGTCCCTCAATGCCGCGCACAAGCACAGCCTGAGGAAAGCCCTTCTCCCCGGTTACAACATTAAAAAGATTATGAATTCCATAGCAGAGATAAACATATGATACCCCACCCTGCTCATAAAGTATTTTTGTTCTTTCCGTAAGTCCCTTATGAGCGTGACATGCGGTATCCGCTTCGCCGAAATACGCTTCCGTTTCCGTAATTCTTCCCCTGCGCATGACGCCGTCAATCTCCGTGCACAGCAGCTTGCCCAAAAGCTTCGGCGCAAGCTCAACAGCTGAAGACATATAAAATTCCTTCGGAAGTCTGCACATTTAAATCAACACCTCCCGGCTTCCGCCGCCTCGTGTGCCGCCCGCATTGCAAGCGCAATTTTTTCTTCTGGAATATCCTCGTCAAAATCATCAAATACAACATCTCCGCAGTTTTTCCCCGTAAGATACTCAAACCATGTGAGGGCAAGGGCAAACCTGCCGAGACCGAGACTTGCGTGAATCGGGTCCCTGTGAATGTTTCCGCCGCCGTATTCATAAAGCTTCAGCATAGCCTGACCTGAGGGTATTATTCCGTCAGCCCCAATGCGCTTTGCCGCCTGGTCATATGCCGCCTTAACATCATTAAACATCAGCTCCGGTGTATCATAGCCCATAACCTCTTTCAGTCTCTCGCTTCCGGCTTCATACGCCCATGTCTGGTGCATAAACTGCTTTGCCTTGGGACAATATTTTCTTACATACGCCGAAAGCTCCGATAAATACGGCTCATATGTTTCAAAGCTGTTGCTTTCAGAGCTTACCTGCTGCATGGTAACTATATCCCAGCAATCAGAAACAAGCGCTTCCCTGACAGAAACAAAGAACCCCGTTCCCTCGCCGTTAAACTCCATGGCATATGCCTTTTTATCCTCAAGCATGTTTATATAATGAGTATAAAGAGAACAGCCGCCGATATAAAGATTAACCGTCTTAATATCCACTCCCGCAGACCGTGCGGCCCTGTGCAGATAATGCGTTGCGTCCTGTGAGAAACTGTTTCCGATTGATAATATTTTCATTTATCTCACCCTTTTTAAATATTAATGCATGCCTCCATAACGGAAAAGTATATTTTCATTATACTTTATTTTATTTATTTTGTCAATATGTTTAGAATATATACTTAAGCCAAAATCACTTTTACGGGCAATAAAAACAGGCTGTTTTATGTAAAAGTTAAACAAGATACAAAAAAGCTGCTTTCTGTTTTTTCATAAGCATTGACTTCCGGCGGATAATATTATATAATTTATGTAATATTAATTACGGAAGGGTTTTTGCTATGAGGATGAGAAAAAAGAAGAACTGCGGAGCAAGAATGGAGCGATGCGGCAAGCTGTGGATTCGGGAGCCGGAGCAGCTTCGCGGCAGCTGGGACAAGCTTTTCGGAAACACATTCCCCATACACCTTGAAATCGGCTGCGGCAAGGGTGATTTTATCACAGGCATGGCAGCCGCACACCCTGATATTAACTTTATTGCTGTTGAAAAGGTTCAGGACGTGCTTGTAATGGCAATGGAAAAAGCCGCCGCGGCAGGGCTTAAAAATGTTTACTTCACGGACGCCGATGCCGAAAGAATAGAAAATATTTTTGAAAAAGGGGAAATACGCCGTATTTACCTGAATTTTTCCGACCCGTGGAAAAAAAACAAGCAGGCAAAGCGCCGTCTTACACACAAAAATTTTCTTGACCGGTACAAATCCGTGATGTTTCCCGGCGACTATATCTGGTTCAAGACGGACAATAAACAGCTTTTCGAGTTTTCCCTGAACTCCATGGCTGCCGAAAATTATAAGCTGGAGAATATAACCTTTGACCTTCATAACAGCGGATTTGAAGGTAATATAATGACAGAATACGAAAAAAGATTTTCCGAGGCGGGAATGCCTATTTACAGGGTTGAGGCGGTATACCTCGGATGGGAGGATACAAGAAATGTATAAAGGCGCAGTATTTTTTGACTATGACGGTACTATAACCGATGAAAACGACGGAATATATTCACCTACCGAGCGCACTCTTTACACCTTTGAGCACCTGCGGGCAAACGGCTATGCAACCTTTCTTGCAACGGGCAGAATGAAGCCCCTGACAACACTTGTGTCAGGGAAATTTACCGGTCTTGTTACAAGCAACGGTGCATATACCGAGATTGAAGGAAAATGTATAAACAATATTTATCTGGACCGGGAGCTTCAAAAAGAAGCAATCTCATATATGGAGTCCGAAAACATATTTTACGCCCTTGAAACTCAGACGGGAGCATATACAAACGGGCTTGACAACAAGCATTTTCTTGATATCCTGAACCATTTCAAGCTGGCACGAAGCCTTTACCACCCAATATCACAGGCGCCGGATTTATCCGCCAATAAAATGATAATAACATATGAGGACGAGGAAAAAGCTGTCCGTATGTCACGAATCTTTGAGGGACGCCTTACAATAAAGCCGCACCGCTTCTGCCTGTCAGCCGACCTTGACGCAGCAGGGATAACAAAGGCAACAGGTATCGAAGCGGTTTCAAAGCACCTTGGGATTCCAAAGGAAAATATCTATGCCATCGGTGACGGCAGCAATGATGTTACCATGCTCCGCGCCGCAGGACACGGAATAGCTATGGCAAATCATTCAAAGCTTCTTGACGGAGAAGCGGAATTTTACACAAAAAGCGTAAGAGAGGATGGCATATACCATGCCATATGCGAACATTACGGACTTATATGAAAAAAGCAAACGGAAGTACACAGCCATGAAAAGAGATTATCATATGCATCCGAATATTCTTAAAGTACCCGGTCAGGCGGAAAAATTTGCAAAACGCGCCGCTGACCTGGGATTTGAGGAAATATGCTTTACCGATCATATGCCTTTTTCGCTGACACCGGACGAATCCGACAGAATAGAACCCGGAATGGTTTCGCAATACTGCGAAAAGGTCAGAGAAACGGCGCAAAGCTTTAAGAACATTATAACCATAAAAACGGGAATAGAAATTGACTTTCACCCGGATTATACCGAGGAGGTAAAATCCGTTCTGGCAGACGGCAGCTTTGATTATGTTCTCGGCTCAAGCCATCTGAATATAGCGGGCTACGGCATTGACATGGAGCACACCTCAAAAAGCAGCTATGCGGCAATGGTTATTGAAAATTATATAAAAGCAGCCGAAAGCGGATTGTTTGATACAATAACCCACATTGATGTATACAGATGGGTTTTCTCCGCATACCCTCTTTCAGAGGACGGCTTCACCTTTGAAAGGATACGCAATGAGCTTGAAAGACTTTTCAGCGTTCTTGAACGAACAGGGGTACAGCTTGAAATAAATGCGGCGCCGCTGTATAAGCGCTTTGACAGCCTCGGTCCATATCCCGAATACAAGATTCTTGAAATGGCAAAGGACTACAAAATAAATTATATATACGGCTCGGACGCACACATGGCTGAACACGTAGGCTTCGGCTATGACCTGCTGAAAAAATTTTTGTAGCCGTATTTTTCACGGAAATATACACATAATACTGTTATCCGGCTTTGTTCTGTTGTTTATTTTTTATAAAACACCAAAATTAAACAGCAATATTTTCGGCAAATAATAAAATCTCAAAAAAAGTCTTGACGAACTGCTTAAAAAGTGGTATAATTATTTTCGTTGCAAAACAAGTATTGCGGAATAGTGTAAGGGTAGCACTAGTGACTCTGACTCACTCTGTTCGGGTTCGAATCCTGATTCCGCAGCCACGCATATTCCAAGTACATCAGTGCTTGGAATTTTTTATACCATTTTCAGAAAATACGAATTCGGGAGGAATGAAAACAAATGAAAACCACCTATATGATTAAACGTTTTTTGCCGTATTTCAAAAAATACCGCAGTATACTTGTATTCGATCTTTTATGCGCCAGTCTGACAACTGTCTGTGAAATAGTTTTCCCTCTTATCGTGCGCTACATTACTGACATGGGAATGAATAATTTAGAGGGGCTTACCGTTGGAATTATTCTGAAGCTTACGGCTCTTTATGTTGTGCTCCGAATTATCGACACGGCGGCAAACTATTATATGGCAGGCACAGGTCATATAATGGGAACAAAAATGGAAACAGATATGAGAGCAGACCTGTTTGAGCATTTGCAGACGCTTTCATATTCATATTACTCAAATACAAAGGTTGGTCAGATAATGTCAAGAATAACAAGCGACTTGTTTGACATAACCGAATTTGCCCACCATTGTCCTGAGGAGTTTTTTATTACGTTTCTTAAAATAGCCGTTTCCTTCTGCATTCTTCTGACGGTTAATATACCGCTCACTCTTATAGTATTTGCGGTCATACCGATTATGATATTCTTTGCCCTGCGCTACCGTCTGCAAATGCGCACAGCCTTCAAGCAATCACGCGTACAGGTAGGTGAGCTTAACGCCCAGGTGGAGGACAGTCTTCTCGGGATCCGCGTTGTAAAATCCTTTACCGGAGAAAAATCGGAAACGGAAAAATTCAGAAAGGGCAATGAAAAATTCCTTGCCATCAAAAAAATAGCATATAAATGCATGGCGGGATTTCAGTCAACCAACAGATTCTTTAACGGAGTAATGTACATAACAGTCGTTTTTGCCGGCTCCTTATTCATGATAAACCGTAAAATATCTCCCGCAGACCTTATGGCATATTTGCTTTATGTTTCTACTCTTTTAGCGTCCATTAAAACAATACTTGATTTTACAGAGCAGTTCCAGAGGGGTATAACAGGAATTGAACGTTTTATTGAAATAATGGACGTACAGCCGGAAATAACGGACGCACCGGGCGCAGAAGTGCTTCCCGCAGTCAGGGGCGACATTGTTTTTGAAAACGTAAGCTTTATTTATTCGGACGGTGATAAGGAGGTTCTTGAAAACATTGACCTCAGTATATCGGCAGGTCAGAGCATTGCCCTTGTCGGCCCCTCCGGCGGGGGAAAAACCACTCTCTGCAATCTTCTCCCGCGGTTTTACGATGTAACCTCCGGCCGAATTCTGATTGACGGCAATGATATAAGAAGCGTTACGCTTAAGTCTCTTCGCTCTCAGATCGGTATCGTTCAGCAGGATGTTTACCTTTTCTCCGGTACAATCAGAGAAAATATTGCATATGGCAGAATCGGAGCAACGGATGATGAAATACGCCGTGCAGCACGTGATGCCGGAGCTGAGGAATTTATTCTTAAGCTTCCTGACGGATATGATACATACGTCGGCGAACGCGGTGTTAAGCTGTCCGGAGGTCAGAAACAGCGGATAAGCATTGCACGCGTATTTTTAAAGGACCCGCCTATTCTTATACTTGATGAAGCCACCTCCGCTCTTGATAATGAAAGCGAAAGAATCGTTCAGGCTTCTCTCGAACGCCTTGCAAAAGGCAGAACGGTTCTGACTATCGCCCATAGGCTGACAACAATAAAAAATGCAGATGTAATACTTGTCCTCACGGAAAACGGTATACAAGAAAAAGGAACTCATAATGACCTCATAGAAAAGCACGGCATATATTATCATTTGTACAACATATAACAGTTCAGAACACAAGGGGACGGTTCTCTTGTGTTCTGATTTTGCACAAGAGAACCGTCCCCCTGTGTTCCGAAACTCATATCACACTTATTTTTCAATTACAGAAGCTGTTCTTGTTGCCTCATCCCATTCTACCGTGTACCCAAGTGCCTCGGACAAAAACCTCATTGGTATCATGGTTTTTCCGTCTATCAGCCTTGCCGGGACCTCCATTGTCTTCAGCTCGTTATTTACCTCGGCTGACGCATTGTCTATTGAAAAGGAAATTATATCATCCTGCTTTTTTACAGTTGCCGTCTGCGTCGCCTCGTCCCA